>CAZGIK010000022.1:0-91322 GCA_964525755.1 uncultured Verrucomicrobiota bacterium | reverse complement strand
CCACCGGCAAAAGGGCCGCCGCCCGGAGGGTTTTCGCGGAAACGGCCCGCTGGCTCGCCTCCCGTTTCTCGGTCATCCCGCGGCCGCGGGACTCCCTCCTCGCGCCTCGCCCCCGGGCCGTTTCCGCGAAAACAGGACCCCTCGGAGTTTCCGGACAGGCTCTCAGGGCGCGGCCGCGTCGGGCGGCGGACGGTAGGAGATCGGGACGTGGATCCACGTCGCCACCGCCCGTCCATCCTTCCGCGCCGGTTCGAACCACCAGGTCAGAAGGGTGGAACGGGTGTTCTCGGCAAGCAGCGTGTTCGTTCCGGGGGCGAACTGCACGTTGCGAACCCGCCCTCGCTCATCCACCAGGCAGTCCGCAATCAGGTCGCCGCTGAACCGCTGCTCGATGGCCTGCCGCGGGTAGGGCGGGGGCGGTGTGAACACCGGCTTGGGAGCCTCGGTGGGATTCTCGACGATGTATCCCACGGTCGGATATCCCGATGCGGCGGGGAGGTTCGGGGGGAGGTCGCCGGTCTGGCAACCCGCCCCCAGGAGCCCCGCCGCCATCAGCAGGGCTGGAAGATGCGTTCGCATGCCGGAAAGCATGACGGGGAGCCCGGCGCGGAACCAGCCGTTTTCGGGCCCCCGGGACAGACATCCTCGTTCGAATGGCCTTCTCGGGTGCAGGACAGCCTCCTCCAAATGCAACCTTCGCCCTCCCTTGGCGCAGTTCCCCGTGTCATGTGCATGGCCCGTATCAAGCCCGCCCCGGGCGGCCCCGCCGCCGACGGCTCCTCCGCCTTCCACTGCATCTCCCGCACCGTCGGCGGCCAACGCCTCCTCACCGACCTCCGCTGTTCCGGACCTCGCGGATCAGGGCTTCAAGCCGACGCCCGTATTCGACGTAGTTCGCCCGCAGTGCGTCGTCCTGCGCACCGGAATGGGCGTCGTGAAAGACGGCGACCATGTGGGGTTCGATGCTGATTCCGGCGTCGTAGCCGCGCGAGAAGGCATCCGCGAGGATCCGGTGAACCGCCCCGTCGCCCTCGCCGGGGAAGGTGTAGTCGGCATCGTTCCGTGCCGGGTTCCAGCGGGCGTCCTTGATATGGATATGGACCGAAGCGTCGCGGACGTGGGTCCAGAACTCCCATGGATCCTGACGCGGACGCGGTTCCGGGAGGGAGTGGTCGACGTTGAAGACCGGATTGGCGGTGTCGAAGACCCAGCGGAGCCCGGGCACGCTCTCGAGCAGGCGGACCGCATGACGCCAGCTCATGCCGCCGTAGTTCATGCAGTTCTCGTGAACCGGGGTGATCCCGGCATCCAGGAACCGGCGCGTGACCTCGCGAAGGCGGCGGAACCGCTCGTCCTCCCGCTGATCGTCGCCCTCCCGGACCTTGTAGCTCATGATCCGGACAAGCCGGGTCCCCAGTCGCTGCATCCGCGGGATGGACCGCCCGACCTCGGCCAGGGTGATGTCGAAGGGGTCGTCCACGCTCTTGGCCCAATTGCCGATTGTCGAGGCGAGGCAATGGACCCGGATGCCGGCGTCCGCGAGTCGCCCAACGACGACATCGAAGGCCGCGTCCGGAATGTCATGGAGGTTCGCCTTGGCGTGGCCGGCCACCTCGACGTTGCGCATCTCGATGTGGTGCCAGCCGAGTTCCCGGGTGGCCTGGATCTGGGAGTCGAGCGAGTTGCCCGCCTCGTCGCTGATGCCGCAGAGGATCATGTCGGCTCCCATGTTAGTCCGGGCACCGGCCGCTGGGCCAGAGGCGAAACCCGATCGGGATCTGTTCGGCACGGAGAAAAAGGTGGCCGGCCCGCCGCTTCTCTGGCAGGTGAACGCGTCCACGGCGGGCCGGTCGGGATCCATCCGGAATCCCGACCTGTCCCACCGGCCTCCGTGTCCGCACCCGATGAGCAAGAAGCCAAAGTCCTCCCCCCGGTCCGAGCCGGGTCGCCTGATGCTCGGCCTCCCCAAGGGCTCCCTCCAGGACGCCACGCTGGAGAAGTTCGCCAAGGCTGGATGGAACGTCACCGTGTCCAGCCGCAGCTATGAGCCGTACGTGGATGACCCCGAGCTCTCGATCCGCCTCATCCGCGCCCAGGAAATCAGCCGGTACGTGGAGCACGGGTATCTCGACGCCGGCATCACCGGCCTCGACTGGATCCAGGAGAATGGCAGCAAGGTTCACGAGGTGGGGGAGTTCGTCTTCAGCAAGATCTCGCGCCAGCCCACCCGGTGGGTGCTGGCCGTGCCCGAGGAAAGTCCGATCCGGTCGGTGGCCGACCTGGAGGGACGTCGCGTGGCCACCGAGGTGGTCCAGTTGACCCGCCGCTGGTTGCGTCGGCATGGCGTCAAGGCCGAGGTCGAGTTCTCGTGGGGCGCCACGGAGGTCAAGGCACGCGAACTGGTCGACGCGATTGTGGAGGTGACGGAGACCGGCTCCTCCCTGCGGGCGAACAAGCTGCGGATTGTCGACACCCTGCTGACTTCCTCCCCCCGCCTCATCGCCAACCACGACGCATGGCGGGATCCGTGGAAGCGTCGGAAGATCGAGACCATGGCCCTGCTGCTGCGCGGGGCGATCGAGGCCGAGGCCAAGGTGGGTCTCAAGCTGAACATCCGCGAAGAAAGCCTGACAGCGGTCTTGCAATCGCTTCCGGCGCTCCGTAACCCTACGGTTTCTAGTCTGAGCCAAACGGGCTGGGTCGCCGTGGAAACCGTCATCGATGAGGCGGTGGTCCGCGAGTTGATCCCTCAGCTCAAGGCCGCCGGCGCCGAGGGAATCATCGAGTATCCCCTCAACAAGGTGGTCTATTGAACGCGGTTCGGATTCGCTGAAAAACAACGACTATGGGTTCCCTGAAGAAGCGCCGTAAGGCCAAGATCAACAAGCACAAGCGCCGGAAGAAGCTGCGTCAGAACCGCCACAAGAAGCGGACCTGGCAGAAGTAGTCCGGTTCCGGCCGGTGTTCATCGAGATGCGGTCGCCGCTTGCGGGACCGCATCTCCGTTTCAGAATCCCTCCCGATGCGGCCACCGACGTGGATCGGAGCCCTGCTGTTGGGCGGGCTTTTTTTTGGCGCGACGGGGTGTTCCACCCCGTCGGCCCGGACCCGGGTTGTCGACTCCGACGCCGCGGTGCTCGGGGATTCGGATCTGGAGAAGAGGGCCTCGGCCCACGCAGCCTTCGCCATGGGGATCCTGCTCGAACTGCAGGAGGATCCGGCGGGCGCCCTGGACGCGTGGACCCGGACCGTTGAGCTCGATCCCGCCCGGGAGGAGTTGAGGTTGGAGGTGGCCCGGCGCCGGTTGGCCCGACGCGAGGGACCGGAGGCGATCCGTCTTCTCTCGACCGGCGCCGATCTCCCGGGAGCCTCGCCCGAGATATTCTCCCTGCTGGCCCTGGCCCACCTGCAGGAGGGGCGGTCCGGCGACGCGATTGCCGCGTACCGCCGAGCGCTCCGTGCGTTGCCGGACGACCTGGGAATCCGCGTTTCCCTCGCCCGACTCCTGGACGAATCCGGCGACGCGACCGGGGCTCTGGATGTGGTCGCCGACTTCCCGATCCTCCCGCGAACCGCTGTCCGTGACGTGGTGGATCTCCTCGACCTCCTGGCGCGGCTGGAGGGGAAGGTTCCCGACCGCGGGGATGTCCTGCGCGCGCGGGTGCTGACGACGCTGGAGGGGCTTGACGGGGTGGAGGTGGACGATTCCCGGCTGGCGGCGCGGATTGCGGAGCGCAACGCCGCTGCCGGCCGGTCGGCCCAGGCCGAGGCCTGGTTCCGGAGGTCCCGGGAGATCGCCCCGACCAACCCCTTCAGCGCGGCGCGCCTGGCGGAGATCTATCTCCAGTCGGGACGGCTCGTGGAGGCCGCAAGCGAACTGGAGGCACTCCATCGCCAGGATCCCACCAACCCGGTGCCGTTGTACTATCTCGGGGTCATCGCCCTGGAGCAGTCGGACCCCGCCCGGGCCCGGGAGCGCTTGGAACGCGCCGTCCTGCTGAACCCGGAGTTCGAGCCGGCCGGTCTCGAGTTGATCGCCGTCTGTCTGACGCTGGATGATTCCCAGGGAGCGGTGGATGCGGCGCGTCGCGCACGAGAGCGGCTTCGGCCCGGATTTCGTCTCGCCTACCTGAGCGCCATGGCGCATGCCCGGGCTGGAGAGTGGGATGCGGCACGGGAGCAGTTTGCCGATGCGGAGCGCCTCGGCGCAGCCTCCACGCCGAATCCCGTGGACCACTTGTTCCTGTTCCAGGTGGGTGCCTTCCTCGAACAGGCCGGGCGCAGCGACGAGGCCGTCGTGTATCTGGAACGCTCGCTGGCCCTCGAGCCGGAGTTTGACGAGGCCCTCAACCACCTCGGGTACATGTGGGCGGAGCAGGGGGTGCAACTCGACCGCGCCCTCGACATGATCCGCCGCGCCGTGGCGGCGGAGCCGGACAACCCGGCCTACCTCGACAGCCTCGGCTGGGTGCTGTTCCGGCTCGAACGTCCGGCCGAGGCCCTGCCGCACCTGGAACGGGCGGCCGCACTCCTGGAAGCCACCCCCGACGCCACCGTGCTGGATCACCTGGGGGACGTCCTGGCGGCGCTCGGAAGGAAGTCGGACGCACGTGCCGCGTGGGAGAAGGCGCTCGCGATCGAGCCCAGCGACGCCATCCGCGCCAAGCTGGGGCCGCCGCGGGATTCCCCCTGAAACCTCCTTCCGGGACTTGCCCATCCGATGGAACCGCGTTTCCGCCACCATTACACCGCCGCCGAGGCCACGGCCCTGCTGCCGGACATCGTGCGGTGGCTCGACGAGTTGAGGATCCTCCGGCAGCAGGTCGACCGGATGGACGAGCGCCTCCGGGAACTGCTGCACGACTTCGGGGATCAGGGCGGCGAGCGGGTCGAGGACTGGCTGCGCCATCTGGCCCGGTTGGGTGCCCTGCAGGCGGAGTTCCGGAAGCGGGAGATCCGGGTGAAGGATCTCGACCGCGGACTGGTGGTGTTCCCGGCCCTGCATGGGGGGCGGGAGGTGTACCTCTCGTGGGAAGAGGGGGAGGATCGGGTGGAGTTCTGGCACGAACTCGACCAGGGGCATGGAGGGCGGGCGCCGATGTGACCGCGGGATGCCCGCCGGGCGCCGGTCAGGCCCTAAGGCTGGCGGCGATGGCGGCGGCGGCGGCGGCCGGATCGGGCGCCGCATGGATCGGACGTCCCACCACCAGCCACGAGGCCCCGGCCGCCAGCGCCTCGCGGGGGGCCAGGGTCCGGCGCTGGTCATCCGGTGGCTCCGAGCCGGTCCGGATTCCGGGCGTGACCAGTTGCATTTCCGGCGGGAGCACCTGACGGAGGCGCTGCAGCTCCAGGGGGGAACACACCAGGCCGGGCACGCCGCTGTCGGATGCCAACCGCGCCAGGCGCTCGACCTGGGCGTCCACCCCGTCCGGCACCCCCACGTCGGCCAGTGCCGGCCCGTCCATGCTCGTCAGGACCGTCACGGCGAGCACGAGGGGAGTCGGGCGCCCCATCTGGGCGGCGGTGGCCCGGGCGGATTCCACCGCCGCCCGGAGCATCGCCGTCCCGCCCCCGGCATGGACGGTGAGCATCTGGACGTCCAGCCGGGTGGCCGCGGCCACCGCCTTGGCCACGGTGTTGGGGATGTCGTGGAACTTCAGGTCCAGGAACACCGCGGCGCCGGTCGCGCGCAGGGCGCGGACGATCCCGGGGCCGGTGCTGACGAACAGTTCCTTCCCCACCTTGAACGCACCGACATGGGGTGCCACGCGACGGGCCAGGTCCACGGCCCGGTCGGCGTCGGGGACGTCGAGGGCCACGATGATGGGATTGTGCATCGGGCGCCGACGTTCCCCGGCGCCGGCCTGCCCGGGCAACCGTGAAGTGCGGCGTGCGGGCTGGATCGGGCCGGTCAGCGGCGCCACCAGCTCCGGCCTCCCCCCCCCTGGGGTGCCTCCGGGGCGGCGGCCTGGGGGGCGAACTGCCGGATCAGCAGCTGGCTGCGGGCCGCGGTGAGGGCCATGATGAACTCGTCGTAGCTCCCGAAGCGCGCCCGAGGATCCTTGGCCATGGCCCGGCAGAGTGCATCGCTGGTCGGACGGGTGATGGCGGGCACCAGCTGGTCCGGCGGACGCAGCTCGGTGTGGACCTGTGCGGCCACCACCTCCTCCACGGTCGGCGCCTCGAAGGGCACGTGCCCGGTGAGCGCGTGGTACAGGGTGCCGGCCAACGAGTACATGTCGCAGAGGAACGTGTCGCCCTCCTGGCGCACCCGTTCCGGGGCGATGTAGTACGGCGTGCCGAAGATCGGGGCGTAGGCGTCGTTCTCGGCATCGGCCTTCCGGGCCAGCCCGAAGTCGACCAGCTTCGGTTCGCCATCGGCGTTGAACAGGATGTTCCCGGGCTTGATGTCGAGGTGCAGGAGACCGTGGCGGTACGCGGTGTCGAGCGCGCTGGCCACCTTCACGCCGACGTCGAGCACATCCAGCTCGGGGACCTGGTGTTCGTTCTCGATCCGGCCGTCGAGCGTGCCGTGGTCGGCGAGCTCCATGGCCAGGTACTTGTACCCGTCGTGTTCGTCGAAGGTGTAGACGTGGATGATGTTGGTGTGGTTGAGCTGGGCGCAGGCCCGGGCCTCGCGGGCGAACGACTCCACCGCCTCCACGTCGTCCACCAGCTCCCGCCGCATCAGCTTCACCGCCACCTCCCGGCCCAGCATGGTGTCCCATGCCCGGTACACGGTTCCCATCCCGCCCGATGCGATCTCCGACCGCAGCTCGAACTGGCGGAGCATCATCGGCATCATCACCGGTGCCCCGCACTTGGAGCAGGGGGTGGTCGCCAGCGGCTCGAGCTCGCCGGGAATGAAGATCCGCGCCCCGCAACCGGGGCAGCCCACCATCTTCAGCGGTCGACGTTCGGACGTCATGGTCAGGGCGGGGACTCTAGGGCGCGGCGCGGTCGGGACAAGCACCGGCTCGCCTCGTTTGGCACTTGGGTTGGCGGTGGACCTCGGGCAGTTTCCGCCGGTGCCGAAGATCGGAAAGGTGTATCTGGTCGGGGCGGGCCCCGGCGACCCGGGGCTTCTCACCCGACGTGCCGCGGAGCTCCTCGCGCGGGCGGACGTGGTGGTGTACGACGCGCTGGTGAACCCGGTGCTCCTGGACCTGGCGCCGGACGCGGCGGAGCGCCTCTACGCCGGGAAGCGGGCCCGGGAGCATGCCGTCCCACAGGGCGACCTGAACCGTCTCCTGGTCGAGCGGGCCCGGCGCGGCCAGACCGTCGTCCGTCTCAAGGGCGGCGACCCGTACCTTTTCGGACGCGGGGGCGAGGAGGCGGGGGAACTGGCCGCCGAGGGGATCCCGTTCGAGGTCGTGCCCGGCATCTCCTCGGTCGTGGCCGCCCCGATGTACGCGGGGATCCCGGTGACCCATCGGGACCATTGCTCGAGCCTTCACGTCTTCACCGGCCATGAGGACCCGACCCGGCCGGAGTCGCGGATCGACTGGGCGCAGGTGGCGGCCCTGGGGGGAACGCGGGTGATCCTGATGGGAGCCGAGCGGATCGGCGCGATCACCGGGGAACTCCTGGCGCACGGGGCCGATCCGGCCACCCCGGTGGCGATGGTCCGCTGGGGCACCACGCCCCGCCAGCAGACCGTCACCGGCACCTTGGCAGACATCGCCTCCCGCGCCGCGGCGGCGGGGATCACCGCCCCGGCCGTCACGATCATCGGCGGGGTGGTCGGCCTGCGGGAGTCGCTCGACTGGTTTGGGCATCGTCCCCTGTTCGGACAGCGCGTCGTGGTCACCCGCACGCGCGAACAGGCCGGGGAACTGGCGGCACGCCTGACCGGTCTCGGCGCCGACACCCTCGAGATCCCGACCATCCGCATCGAGGCTCCCGAGGCGAAGGGATCCCTGGTCGAGGCGGTCACCGGCATCGGGGAGTACGACTGGATCGTCTTCACCAGTCCCAACGGGGTCACGTGGTTCTTCCGATGGTTCTTCGAGGCCTTCGACGACATCCGGGCCCTGGGCAACGTGCGGATCGCGGCGGTGGGTCCGGTGACGGCCGCGCGGCTCCGGGACCTGCACCTGCGGGTGGATGTCGTGCCGTCGAAGTTCGTGGCCGAGGACGTGGCGAAGGCCATCCACGCCCATGAGACGGTGGAGAACCTCCGGATCCTCCTCGCCCGCGCCGAGACCGCCAATCCCGAGCTCCCGGCCCGGCTCGAGGCCCTCGGCGGCATCGTCGACGACGTGGCCGTCTACCGCACGGTCCCGGAGACGGCCGATCCCGCGGGCGCCCTCGGACGGTTGAACGCGGAGGGGGCGGACTGGATCACGTTCACCAGCAGTTCCACCGTGGAGAACCTCCAGGCCCGGGTCGACCTCGCGGACCTGCTCCGGCGCCACCCGGGCATCCGCCTCGCGAGCATCGGACCGGAAACCACCCGCGCCCTCGGGGCCCTGGGATTGAAGCCCGCCGTCGAGGCGGACCCGCACACGATCGACGGCCTGGTCGACGCCCTCGTCCGGGCCCGGGCCGCCACCACGAAGGCCTGACCGCACCGACCCGGCTTTGGCGGTTGCCGTCGGAACCGGCCCGGGGGAGCATCGGCCCATGACCACCCGGTTCCGCCTGTTCACCGCCGCCTGCCTGTTCCTGTCGACGTTCCCCGCCGGGGCCGCCGACCGTCCGGCACCGCTTCGCCTGCTGCTCCTCACGGGAGGCTGCTGCCATGACTATGCCCGTCAGAAGGACATCCTGAAGTCCGGCCTCGAGGCGCGGGCGAACGTGCAGGTGGACGTCGTGTACTCCCCCGACACCAGCACCCGTCCCCCGCTGGCGGTGTACGGCAACCCGGAATATGCCGCGGGCTACGACCTGGTGCTGCACGACGAGTGCTCGGCCGACATCAACGATCCGGCGGTGGTCGAGGGGGTGCTCAAGCCCCACCGTGACGGCGTTCCCGGGGTCAACCTCCACTGTGCGATGCACAGCTACCGCATCGGCGACGCCAACGAACCGGCGCGCCACGGAACTCCGCACGCGTGGTGGTTCGACTACCTCGGGCTCCAGTCGAGCGGCCACGGCCCGCAGAAGCCGATCGCCCTGACCGTCGTCGACACCGTCCACCCGATCACCCGCGGCATGACCAACTGGACGACCATCAACGAGGAACTCTACAACAACATCCTGATCTGGGGCGGGGCGCGTCCGCTGATCCGCGGACGCCAGGACGCCGGGGACCGGCCCGGTCGCAACGACGCGGTCGTGGCCTGGACCCACGAGTACGGGCCGAAACGGACCCGGGTCTTCTCGACCACCCTGGGCCACAACAACGGCACCGTGGAGGACCCCCGTTACCTGGAACTGGTGACCCGCGGTGTGCTGTGGGCCACCGGACGGCTCCAGGACGACGGCCGCCCGGCCGAGGGATACGGACCGCGCTGAGAGCTGTCCGGAAACTCCGGGGACGCATCGCCGAAAGGGGGTTGCCGCCCCGGCGACCCGACGGCACGTTGCGCGTCCCATGACGGTTCCGCGTCCCCCGTTCAACCCGCAGCTGGCCTCGCTCCCGGTCTATGTGCCGGGCCGGCCGATCGAGGAGGTTGCCCGCGAGCTGGGTCTCGACCCGGCCGGCGTGATCAAGCTGGCGTCGAACGAGAATCCACTCGGTCCTTCCCCCCGCGCGGTGGAGGCCTTGGGGAACGCCATCCGTCAGGTCCACCTCTATCCCGACGGCAGCTCCTTCCACCTGCGCCGACGCCTGGCGGCCCTGTTCGACCTCGACCCGCGCCAGGTGGTCCTGGGCAACGGATCGAACGAGATCCTCGAGCTGATCGGCCACGTGTTCCTGTCGCCGGGCACCGACGTGGTCGTCTCCCAGTACTGCTTTGCGGTTTACCCGATCGTGGCGGCGCTCTTTGGCGCCCGGCTGATCGAGGTGCCGGCGCGGACGGACCTCGGGGCGGACATCCCGGCGATGCTGCGCGCCATCACCCCGGCCACCCGGGCCGTCTTCCTGGCCAATCCCAACAACCCCACCGGGACCCTGACCTCGCGGGAGGACGTGTCGCGCCTGCTCGCCGGGGTGCCGCCCGAGGTGCTGGTGGTGATGGACGAGGCGTACATCGAGTTCCTGGGCGATCCCGTGGACCTGGTCCCGCTCCTCCGTGCCGGCACGGCGCCGAATCTCATCCTCACCCGGACCTTCTCGAAGGTGTTCGGCCTGGCCGGCCTGCGGCTCGGGTACGGCTTGGCCTGCCCCGAGGTGGCGTCGGCCCTGGAGAAGGCGCGTCAACCCTTCAACGTGAACCTGCCGGCCCAGGCCGGCGCCTTGGCGGCGCTCGACGACCGCGACCACCTCGCCCGCACCCGGGCGAACAATGTCGAGGGGCGGGACTACCTCCAGAACGCCATGGCCCAGATGGGCCTGCGCTACATCCCGTCGCACGCGAACTTCGTTCTGGTGCGGGTGGGGGATGGCGCGGCCGTCTTCGGCGCCCTCCAGCGGCGCGGGATCATCACCCGCCCGATGGTTTCGTACGGGCTGCCGGAGTGGTTGCGGATCTCCGTGGGGACCCCGGCGGAGAACCACGCCGCCGTGACCGCCCTCCGCGAGGTCCTCGCCGGTTGAGCGGGGGGCCGTTGCAGGCGGGGGGAAACGGGCTGTACCTGATCTCCATCCGACGCCCCCGCTTCCGATTCCATGGGGCGTCGGGAAGAGCGGGGGCTGCACAAGGTCCCCCGGGCTTCAGGGTGCCAGCGGTTTCCAGTCCAGGTGCCGGTAGCGGTCCCAGACCCATCGGAAATCCGGGTTGGAGGCGTTTCCGCCGGCCCAGTTGAACCCGGGACGTCCCTGATCCCCCCTCCGGGCTGCTGTGATCGTGGCCGGATCGGTCCATCGGTGGTACTCAAGGTGGCCGTCGGCGTGGACCGAATTGGCGCCGGTGTCGTGCCAGACGGCGACCGGGTCGACCCAGGAAGGACTGCTCGTGTTCAGCAACCAGGTCCCCTGGTTCTGCCCGCGGGGGTCGCTCTCCTCCACGAACAGGAAGGACCGCGACGGTTCCGGGATGTCGGAGAACCGTTGGAAGGGGCGTTGATTCACGTTGAAGTTCGGCACGCCCGCCATGCCGTTCACCTTGGAATAGCTGTCGAAGGCCCAGCCCCGGCCCGGACGGAGCTCGAAGCGCGCATCCGACGGGCAGTGATGGACCGCCTCGTCCGACGCATACGCCCAGAGCGGGCCGTTGGTCAGGGCCGTCCGGACCCGTTCCATCGCCTCGGGAAGCGGGGTCGACGACGAGATCGTGGGCGTGACCTCGGCCCAGTAGCCGCCGCCCACGAGGTTCACCACCGTTCCGGCCCCGTTCCGCCAGGACTGGGTGGGGGCGAGTGCGTCGGCGTTGTCGCCCGCGTACAGGGCCATCGCGGCGGCCAGGTGCTTCTGGTTGGCCGCACAGGCGGCCGAACCGGAGCGCACCCGGGTGCTGGAAACGGCGGGAAGCGCCGTCGCAAGGACGACGGTTCCCACGGCGAGGACGGCGAGGAGTTCGACCCGGGTGAAGGCCTGACAGCCGACGGGGGAGGCGGGAGGGTTCATGGGAGGCGTGGCACCGGACCTGCTACCGCGCTACGGGGTTGCGGGAGGGTGGATTCTTGGACCAACCTACCTTCCATCCCTCACGACATGAAGCACTTTGTGGATGCGTTCGGACACCCCGGGTTCCGTGATGATCCGTCGTCGCGGCGGTCTCATCCGGCATGCCATTCCGGTCCGCCCGCCGCGAGGCGGGGTGGACCGGGGCGGGATTCCAGCCTGTCGACTTTCCCGGCGGTGGCATTGCCATTGCTGCCAAGGATGAAGAGATCGTGAAGAACTGCCTGATTCCCCTCACGTTGGCGCTGGGCATTTGCGGCCCGGCGTGTGCCGATGAGATCCGAGCCGCCAGCCAGCGCGCCACCGGACTGCCGGCCCCCCGGGCGGGCAGTGGCCTGTCGGCGGGGGCGGAGTGGAGTCCCGACGGAGGTTCCGTGGTCTTCAGCTCCACCGCCGGGGACCTGGTCCCCTCGCCGCCGGGCCGGGGGAACCTCGACGTGTACCTCCGGCGTCTGGCCAGCGGATCGAATGTGCGGGTCTCGGTGGCTTCCGACGGTTCCGGCGGCGGCAACGGGCGGTCGTCGTTCGCCCAGTTCGCGGGAGGCTCGAACCGGGTGGTCTTCGGCAGTTCGGCCTCGAACCTGGTGGTGGGCGACACCAACGGGGTGGAGGATGTGTTCCTCCGGGACCTGGAGACCGGATCCACGACGCTCCTCTCCGCGGCGCCGGACGGTTCGCCCGGCAACGGGGCGTCGTCGTCGCCCCTCGTGACGGCCGGTCGCTGGGTGCTCTTTGACTCCCTCGCCTCCAACCTGGTGCCCGGCGTTACCAACGGGTTCTCCCAGGTCCATCTTTGCGATCTCTCGACCGGCGGGATCGAACTGGCGGCAATGGGACAGGACGGAGCGGTGGGTACCTTCGGGACTTGGGACGGTCGGATCAGCGACGATGGGCGATGGATCACCTTCCGGAGCCCGTCGACCAACCTCGTGGCCGACTACCAGTTCGACGGAACCGACCTGCACGTGCGCGACCGGGTGGGGGGCGGTGTCCGCCAGTTGGCGGTGGGCCAGCTCCCGGGCGATCGGATCCTCAGTTCCGACGTCAAGCCCC
The DNA here is from genome assembly GCA_964525755.1 of uncultured Verrucomicrobiota bacterium. GTDB lineage: Bacteria > Verrucomicrobiota > Verrucomicrobiia > Limisphaerales > UBA9464 > UBA6176. The sequence goes on along the minus strand of CAZGIK010000022.1, from coordinate 78,598 downwards.
GCGTCCGCAGCCATGACCTGAGCCCTGACGGGCGGTTTGTCGCAGCCGTCGTGGGGGGCGTGGAGGTCCGGATTGGGGGCGTCCTCTACGCGGATCCCGTGGCCCTCTGGTACGACCTGGCCACGGAAGAGGTCCGCACCGTGGTCCCGCCGGGAACCGCGTCGGCCGTGGGCGCGATCCGGCTGGCAGATGGCGGGCGGCGGGTCTTTGTGGATGCCATCCCGTCGGGTGAGACAACGGCGCGGGTGATGGCCTGGGATGAGGTCCATGGATTGCGGTCGCTGGAGGAACTTGCGCTGACCCCTCCCGCACTGGCGGAGCCCTGCACGAATTCCCGTCTGGTGGACGTGACGTCCGACGGCGGAACGCTGCTGATCTCCAGCCCGCAGGCATTGGGGGCGGTCGGGTGGACTGGCGGGGTGGAAGGGACGCTGCTCCATCAATGGACCGTGGCCACCGGCGATGTCCGCGTGCTGACGACCGGGGACGGGGGGACGCCGGTGCCGTGGACGGGCTTTCCTGGCGCCGCGCTCAATCCCGACGGGACGCGGGGGGTGTTCGAGTCGGCGGGGGAGTGGCTCGAAGGGGATTCCAACCGGAGCCCGGATGTCTTTCTCGGACCGGACGGTGTCGGACCGGCCGCTCTGGTGAGCTTGAGGGATTCCAGCCTCCCGTCGTCGACGGCCGCCGGGCGCAGCAGTCTCGGGGCCCGGGCGTTGAGCGACGACGGCCGCTGGGTCCTGTTCACCAGCCTGGCCCGGGATCTGGTCGAACCGGCGGTTCCCGGGGAGCCGATCCCCCAGCTGTTCCTGCGTGACATGGACCAGGGCGAGATCCGGTGGGTGACCCGACCCGCCGTGGAACAGGTCCCCGTGGCGGGGGCCATCGTCGGACCGGTCCTGACATCGGACGGGGCGCGGGTGTTCTTCAGTTCCGTCCGCGGCGACCTTGTCGCCGGGGATACCAACGGCGTATCCGACGTCTTTCTCTACGACCGGGACTCGGCCGAGCTGCGGGCGTTGTCGATGCGCTCGTCCGGGTCGGGAACGGCGGGCGGATCGACGATCCTGGTCGGGGTGGATGGGTTGGGACGCCGCGCACTCCTCGAGAGCGAGGCGCCGGATCTGGATTCCGGGGGCACCAGCGGGAGCAACGTGTTCCTGCATGATGCCGAGGGCGGCGTCACCGTCCGGATCTCGACGAACGCCACGACCCCGCAGGGAATTCTTCTCCTCGAGGGTGTGTCCCGCGGGGGGGCGATCAGCGAGGACGGACGATGGGCGGCCTTTCTCCGATCCACCACCTCGTCGCGGACCGGGGAGGTCATCGTCCGGGACGAGGGCGGGCAGGTGTTTCGGGTCGACCCGGACGCGACCGCGGTCTCGATGGTGGTCCTGGCCCCGGATGGCGCTGCCGTGGCCTGCGTGGAGAGCGTCCTTGGAGCGCCTGTCCGGTTGCGGGTGCGGCGGTTGCCGGACCTCGGTCTGGTCCGGGAGATCGACCTCGGGAGCGCCGGGGTTCTGTCGCTGACCTTCACCTCGGACGGTCGACGACTGCTCTTGTCGACGGCCCAGCCCTTGGTGGCGGCCGACACCAACGGACTTCCCGATGTCTACCTGGTGGGGGTGTCCGACGACACGGTCGACTGGGTTTCTTCGGGCAGGGCCGCCGGGGTCCCGGGGGGAAGCTCGGATCAGCCCTCCATGAGCCGGGACGGCCGGGTGGTCGCGTTCCGTTCCACCGCGCCCGACGTGGCGTTGGGCGATGCGGCCGAGGGCAGCCAGGTGGTGGTCCGGGATCATGTCGCCGGACTCATCTGGCGGGCGTCGGCGCCCGTGCAGCCCGGCCTGCGGGAGCCGAGTGCCAGAGTCGTGGTGTCGGGCGATGGCCGTTCGGCGGTGTTCCAGTCGTCGGCAACCGGACTGGTCGTCGGGGATCACAACGGTTCCCAGGATGTGTTCCATGTCCGGTTGGCTCCCCCGGCCGACGGGGACACCGATGGCGACGGGCTCCCCGACGCCTGGGAGCGGTGGAACTTTGGGACACTGGCCCATGCGGGGGACGAGGATTCGGACGACGACGGGGTCGACAACATCGGCGAGTACCGAGCGCGGACCCATCCCGCCGATCCCTCATCGCGGCTCGAGCTGTCGACTCCGGTTGTCCTGGGCGACCGGGTGGGGCTCGGGTGGCGGGCCGTGCCGGGGGTGGCCTACCGGGTGGAAAGGGCCGACGACCTGTCCGGGCCGTGGGCGCCCCTGGGGTCGGTGGATCCTGCTTCAGGGGGGTGGATGGTCACCGGGGACGACGCGGGGGCAGGTGCGGTGTATCGGGTCCGGGTCCCGGCATCGGACGGGGAGTGAGTCGGATCATTCGATCCGAACCGATCGGGGTCTCGTCCGGTTCGGGTCAAGGTACTTCGATCTCGATGTAGCCACCCGCACCTGCAGCTGTGATCGTTGATTCGATCAGGTCTCCGACGCGCCGGATTCGCGGCCAACTGGTTGTCCGGAGAACGATGATCGCAATCCGTCGGAAACGCAGTTCCTGCTGGTAGCGCAAGCTCTGGTCGGTGGTCACCAGAACGTCGAAACCGTGCCGCTCCGCTGGCATTCCCATGCGGTCTGAACTTCGACAGACCCCAGAAGGGTTCTCAGCCGGAACGATGCATCAGGAATCTCCCGCAGAGACGCCGAGGCGCGGAGAGAGACTGGAAAGCGGGTGACCGGCAACTCCTGAAGAGGCCCACCCATGGGTAGGTCGATCACGGGGATGAATCGGATCCCGTTCTCTGCGTCTCCGGGTCTCTGCGGGAGTCAGTCTCCATCATCCGACTGCATCGTTCCGGCTCAGCGGCACGGGAACGCCCTGATCGAAGAGCACCTTCACGCCGCCAATGATGAGGCGGTGAACTCGAGGACGGCATCCAGCTGGGCCCGCTCGACGCCGGGAAACCATTGCAGGAACTCCGAGACCGTCGCGCCGTCCTCGAGGTTCTGGAACAGGGCGGCGACCGGTACCCGGGTTCCGCGAAACGTCCAGGCGCCTCCGCAGACATTCGGGAGTCGATCAATCGCGGGGCACTGGCTCCACTCGGTCATGGCATGAGAATGTGGGGGTATGATTTCGAGTCAAGGGTCCCCGCTTTCGCATTGATGAGGGCGACCTCAGGCCAGGATCCCGCGGATCACTTCGCCGTGGACGTCGGTGAGGCGGCGATTGATGCCGTTGTGGTAGAAGGTCAGCCGCTCGTGGTCGATCCCGAGCAGGTGCAGGAGGGTCGCATGGAAGTCGGGGATGGTCACCTTGTCGCGGCCGACGAAGTACCCGATCTCGTCGGATTCGCCGTACCGGAGTCCCGGCCGGATCCCCGCCCCCGCCAGGAAGCAGGTGAAGGCCGAGGGATGATGGTCGCGTCCGGGGGAGTCGATGCCCTGGGTGGCCGGGCTGCGCCCGAACTCGGTGGACCAGACGAACAGGGTGTCTTCCAGGAGGCCCCGCTGTTTCAGGTCGCGGATCAGGGCGGCGACGGGACGGTCCATCGTGGCCGCCTGGGTGTCGTGGTTCTCCTTCAGGTTCTCGTGTCCGTCCCAGTTGATCCGCGGGCTGCCGAAGGCCCCGCCGTTGAGGACTTGGACAAACCGCACCCCGCGCTCCAGGAGGCGCCGGGCCATGAGGCAGTTCCGGGCGAAGCCGCGGTTCGACGGGTCGTCGATCCCGTACATCCGTCGGATGGATTCCGGCTCGTCGTCGATCCCGGTCGCCTCGGGGATGCTGGCCTGCATGCGGGCGGCCAGCTCATACGAGCGGAGCCGGGCGGCGAACGCCCCGTCGCCGGCATGCCGTTCCGCGAACGCCCGGTCGCGATCGGCCAGCAGACGAAGGTCCGCCTTCCGCGCACCGGGCGGGAGGCCGGCCGGGGTGTGGAGGTCGGGGATGGGTTCGGTCGACTGCGTCCGGAACGGAACCCCCTGGTGGTTGGCGGGGAGGAAGCCGGCGGTCCAGTTGATGGATCCGCCCGCGGGCAGTCCACGGGGATCCGGCAGGACGACGAACGCGGGCAGGTCCTCGTTCTCCGTGCCCAGGCCGTAGCTCAGCCACGCACCCATGCTGGGGAAGCCGTTCAGCGTGAACCCGCTGTTCATCTGGAACGTCGCCGGGGTGTGGTTGTTGCTCCGGGCGGACATCGAATGGATGAAGCACAGGTCATCCACGCATCCGGCGAGGTGGGGCAGGAGGTCGCTCACCCAGGCCCCGCAACGGCCGTGCTGACGGAACGGGTAGGCGCTCTTCATCAGGCGCCCGGGCTGGCCGAAGAACCCGAGGTTCTCGCCCTTGCCCTCCATCGACTGTCCATGCAGTCGCTCGAGCTCGGGCTTGTGGTCGAAGGTGTCCAGGTGGCTCACGCCGCCCGAGCAGAACACCTGCACCACCCGCTTCGCCCGGGGAGTGAAATGGGGGAGGAGCGCGGGGGAGGGGGCGCCGGCCCGCACCTGGTCGCGACACAGCAGCCAGGAGAGCGCCACGCCGCCGAGGCCGGTCGCGGAGTTCGACAGGAAATGCCGCCGCGAGAGGAGGGGACGCGACGGGCCGGGGGTTGGGTCAGCGGACATGGACGAACTCGGTGGAATTCAGGAGGACCCAGGTCACGGCGGCCAGTCCGCGGTCGCGGGCCGCCTCGGTGCCCGCGGCCTGTTCCTCCGGGGTGGCGGGGCGTCCGAGGGCCAGCCGATGGGCGACGTCGACCGCCCGGCCGGGATCGCCGCCGGCCAGCCGTTCCGCCCGCTCCGCCAGCCGCCGGGCCTGGCGCTGGACGAACGGACTGTTCATCAGGCCCAGCGCCTGGAGCGGCGTCACGGTCGAGCCCCGGACGGGAGTGCGGACCGACGGGTCGGGACAGTCGAAGGCGTCGAGGAGGGGATCCTTCCCCGAGTTGATGTTCATCCGGTAGACGGTGCGCCGGTTCAGCGCGGGGTCATCGCGGTCGACGAGATGGTAGAACGTGGCGCCGTAGTCCGACGTGGTGAAGGGCTGGAAACTGGGGCCGCCGACCTGCGGATTCAGTTCGCCGCTCACCGCCAGCAGCGCGTCGCGCAACTCCTCGGCGTCGAGCCGTCGCGGGGCCTGCCTCCAGAGCAGCCGGTTGTCGGCGTCGACCGCCGCCGCGTCGGGACGGTGGTCGGCCGCCTGACGGTAGGTGGCCGAGGTGACGAGGAGCCGGTGCAGGGACTTGAGGCTCCAGCCGCGGGCGATGAACTCGGAGGCCAGCCAGTCGAGCAGTTCCGGATGAGTGGGCGCGGACCCGCTGGCGCCGAAATCGTTCGGGGTGGCGACGATCCCGCGGCCGAAATGGTGCTGCCAGACGCGGTTGACCACGACCCGGGCCGGGAGGGGATTGCGGGGATCGGCCAGCCAGCCGGCGAAGGCGATGCGCCGTCGGGCCTCGGGGGCGTCGGGCGCGAGGCCGAGGTCGCCGACCAGTCCGGCGGCCCTGCCGACGGCTTCCGGCGCGGCCGGGGAGACCACGTCGCCCGGGGACTGGACGTCGCCCCGGCGCAGGACCCGGGTGGGTTCGGGTTGTTCCCGGCGTCCGGCGTAGACCTTCGGCCCACCGCGTCGCGCCGCCTCCAGCCCCTCTCGGGCGGTTGTCATCCGGTCCCGCGCCGCATCCCGCTCCTCCCGTTCGGCCGGGGTCAGGACTGCGAGGAGTTCGGCCTCGGACACCGCCAGGCCGGCGGCCCGGTGGGCGCTGGCCACCTCGTCGGGCGTCAGGGCCCGGTCGTGGAGGGCGGCCCGCCGGATGCCCCCCGACAGCCAGGGGCGTGCGCCCCCGGTGTGACGCATGCCCAGGACCACCCGGGCGTCCCCGCCCCGGAAAACGGGCAGGGGCTGGTCCGGGCGGTACGGTTTCCCGAGCGGCTTCCCGTTGCGATAGAGCGCGATGCCGTCCGCTGACGAATAGGTCGCCACCAGGTGGACCCAGGTCCCCGCCGGGGCGTCTTCCGGCGGGGCCTCCAGGTCGCGGGTCCGGACGAAGCCCTCGCTCCCGGCCATCCATCGGCCGGCCTGCCGTTCCCCGAACACGATGGCGTCGAACACCCGTCCATCGCCGCTCTCGATCGAGATGGCGGCCCCGCCGGACTGCTGCAGGTCGGACAGGGTGACCCACGCCTCCAGGGTCTTGTCCCGAAGGTCCGCCGGGATGGGTGCGGAGCGGAAGTGGGCCCCGTCGCCCGGGAGCCGCAGCTGGTCGTCCCCGATCGTGGCCCCGCCAAGCGGTTCCCCGGGGAGTGTCGAGGGGGCATCGGGTGTGCTGAAGTCCCACGAGGCAAGGGGCAGCGGGCCGACGTCGGGTGCGGATTCCGGGCGGCGGGCCAGCACCCGGCGGACGCCCTCGGCGTCGAGGCGACCGACGGTCGCCCGGGCCTCGGTGATCGCCGTCTCCCATCGGGCCGCCTCGACCTCGCGGGCCTTGCGCCGCGAGGCATCCTCCGCCTCGCGTTCCCCGTGGCGAACCCCGGCGAACACGGCCTTCATCCGGTGGTAGTCGGCCAGGGGGACCGGATCGAACTTGTGGTCGTGGCAGCGGGCGCAGTTGACGGTCAGGCCGAGGAAGGCCTGCGCGACGGTGCCGACGAGGTCCTCCAGTTCCTCCTCGCGGGTGATGGCCCGCTGGACGCGGTTTGCCTGGGAGCTGCCCGCCTGGTCCCACGCACCCGCCACCAGCATGCCGGCGGCGATGATGCCGTCGGCCGTCACCGGCTCCAGCACGTCGCCGGCGATCTGCTCCTGCATGAACCGGTCGTAGGGCAGGTCGGCATTGAGGCTGCGGATGACGTAGTCGCGATAGGGCCACGCGTTGGGGCGCGGATGGTCGTACTCGAAGCCCTGGCTCTCGGTAAACCGAACGACGTCCAGCCAGTGCCGCGCCCAGCGTTCCCCGTAGGCGGGGGATGCGAGCAGGCGGTCGACCCGACGTTCGTAACGGTCGGGCCGGGGATCGGCGAGGTAGTCCTCGACGTCCTCGGGCGTGGGGGGGAGGCCGGTGAGGTCGAAGTGGAGCCGGCGCAGCAGGTCGCGCGGCGCGGCGGGCGGGTTCGGCTCGAGGCGCTGCCCCCGGAGGGTGGCGCGGATGAAGGCGTCGACCGGATGGCCCGGGGCGGGCGGTTCCGCGCGGCGGACGGGCTGGAGCGACCAGTGGGTGGGAAACGGGGCGGCGGGTTCCGCGGCCGGCAGGGCGGTCCCGAGCAGCAGCAGAAAAGCCGGAAGCCGGAGGAGGATCAGGTAGCCGCGGCGTGCCATGGGATCTCGGCGCAGAGAATCGCATCCGGTGGAAGGGAACCCAAGCGCGGAGTGGGACAGTCCGTCAGAGCCGGGGCTTCTGCACGGGTGTCGTCGAATCGATACCCGCCGACCCCATGCAGTTCGTGAATGACAATCCCTCCGGGTGTTCCCAGCGTTCCCCAATCCTTCCATGCGCCCCCGCCTCCGAGCCTGCCTCGTCTCCGCTGCCATCCTCCTCCTGTCATCGGTCCCGGGCTGGTCCGAGGTGCCAAGCCGCCTGACGGTCGTCGCCGGCGACGCCTCGCCGCCCGACGCGACGGGTGGCCGGTCGACCTCGGTCGCCGTCCAGGCCCGCGGCGACGCGGACAACCCGATGTCCGGGCTGAGGACCAACATCGTCCTGCAGGCGTTCACCCATGGGCCTGCCGGGATGGTGATCACCGAGGTGTCGCCCGACCTGTTGGAGATCGAGTTCACCAACGTCGATTCCGAGGCGCTGGACGTGGCCGGCTGGTTGCTGGTGGCCTCGAATGGCAGCGCGGACATCCCCGTCGGCCGGGTCCGCCGGGTCGAGGGACCGGCCGTCCTTCCGCCGGGCGGGACGCTCGTCTGGAGCTCGCGGACAGGAGCGGTCGATGCCTTCCCGCGATTGGCGGAACCGTCGGCGTTCCTTCCATCCGGCCCGAATGTCATCGAGCTGCGGGATGCGGCTGGCCGACTGGTCGACCAGCTCCTTCTCCGCAGCATGGATTCGCGCCGGGAAGCGCTCTGGACGGGATCGGCTCCCGGATGGACCCCGGGGTCCGCCAGTTCCCTTTCACGGGTGGGCCGCTTCAACCAGCATGCCCTGGCCGACTGGGCGCCGACGACGCCCGGCATCGGGACCACGAATCCGGGCCTGGTCCTCCCGTGGGTGGGGCCGCGGATTCCCATGCCCATCGAGCCCGACACGGCGGCGCTTGAGGACGGGCTGTGGGAGGGTGTGGTGCGGTTCGACCCCGGGGCGGCCCGGGCCTGGAGCCTCCGGGCCGCGGTGCCCGGACACCCCTTCTGGGAAACGGGTCCGCTTTCGATGTCTCCGATGCCCGGACTTGCCCTCGAGTTTCTCGAGGGATCGCTTCACGGCACCGAAGCCTCCGTCGGGAGGCTCGCACGTTTCCGGATCCATCTCCCGCCCGGTCTCCCCGGCGGGGAGGACCGGACGGTCTCGATCGGGTTCGATTCCCCGGGCGAGTTCGTCGCGCCGTCGGAGATCCTGATTCCGGCCGGAAGCGGGACCGCCGAGTTCGACGTCCACAACCTCGACGACGACCTGGCCGACGGGCGGGCGGTTGTCCGACTGACCGTTTCAGCGCCGGGGCTGAGGCCTGCGTCGGTCGCGCTGCGGAACGACGACGACGAGTCCGGTGGCGCGATCCTGATCCTGCCGGCGGTCGCCCGCGAGGGTGCCGGAACGCTGCCTCAGCGCGGGCTCCTCCAACTGCCGCAGCCGGCCGGACATGACACCGAGTTCGAGCTGACGGCGGGTGGACGCCTCGGATCGGCGGGTCGGGTTGTCGTTCCGCGGAACGACACGACCGGGTCGTTCCCGGTCTGGATCAAGGACGACCGGTTCCTGAACCTCCGGCCGGAGGACGACGAGATCCTGGCCTCGACACCCGGCTGGCCCGGGGTCGCCAGCCGGATCCGGGTGATGGACGACGAGGGCGGTGGATTCACTCTGGAGCTGCCCTCCGAGGTCAACGAGGGGGCTTCCGTCACCGGTCGCCTATCCTTCGCCCATGCGCCGTCCCATCCGGTCGAGGTGGATCTGGGACCCAGCCTGCCGGGAGTGCTCACCTCCAACCGGGTCATCCTGCCCGCAGGGACCAACGAACTCCGCTTCGTCATCGCCATCCCCGACGACGCCACCACCGACACGGGGGTCGAGCTTCGCCTGTGTCCGCGCACGGACCGCTTCGTCGCGGACTGCCGCTGGCTGGCCGTCCGGGACAACGACCTTGCGATCGAGAAGGTTTCCATCGTGCTCGAACCGAACCAGTTCAGTTCGGTCCCGGCGCCCTTCACGCTCCAGATCACGGACACCGCCGGACAGACCAAGCCCGTGGATGGAATGGCGCGGCTCCGCATCGCCAGTTCCCTGGGCGACGTGACCCTCGATCCCGGGTCGACGGAGGTGCCCGTGGTGCAGGGACGCTTCGACGGCGGGATCCGGCTCCTCGGCACCGGCTCCCGGACGGTCATCGAGGCCGAGTTCGCCGGGATCCGCGGGTCCAGCGGGCCCGTGGAGGTGGTGTCGGGACGGCCGGTCGCCGAACCCGCGTTCGATGTCGCCTCCTGGCCCGGACGTTCCACCCTGCTGGTCCTGGGGAACCGCACGAACGAGGCCGGCGTCGTGCCGGTCCTGTCGGAGTTCGACCCTGCCACCGGCGGCGTCATCCGTTCGCTCGACCTGGTTCGTCCGGCGTGGCGGATGGCGGTCTCGGATTCGGGTGCCGTGGCCTGGCTTGCCTCGACTTCCAACACCGTGCAACGGGTCGACCTGGACGCCTGGGCGCACATGGGCGAGGTCGGGATCGCCCCCACCAACGGCATCCGCCGGGCCTTGGTGCTGGCCCTCTCGCCCGGCAGCACCGAGGACCTGGCGGTCCTGACGGGACCCATGCCCGGACCGAATCCCGAACCCCACCGTGTTCTCGGCATCCGGGCGGGCGAGCGCCTTCCGAACGAGCTGTTGCTCGGACCCGAGCCCCACGGGCCGGGCCTCGTGCCGGGTCGCGAGCCCGGGGAGTTCTTTGCCGTGCTGGCCAAGCGGGTGCACCGGATCCGCCTGACGGCCGGGGGCGTGGAGTCGTCCGCCTTCCGCGACCTGCTCCAGGTGCCCGTCGCCTACGTGGTCCACCCCGCGATCGTCGGGACCAACCTCGTCTTCGGGGGCGGGCTCTCGCTGGATCCCGAAACCCTCATGGACCGTGGCGGGATCGGCTCGGACGGGGGGGTGGGAACCCTCGTCGCGGTGCTTCCCTACGCCGAACGCGGGGTGGTGGTCTTCGCCAATGAACTCCGTGTGCTGCAGGCGTTCCGGATCGACGACGGACAGTTCGTCGCAGGCATCGCGATCCCGGCCACGTGGAGCGATCCGGTCGTCCATCGCATGGTGCGCTGGGGCGCCACCGGTCTCGCCCTGCTTTCGTGGGACGACCGGCGGCTGCTCGTGGTGGATTCCCCGTTGCTGAGTCCGCCCACGGCCGACCTCGCGATCACGCTCGATGTCCCGTCCACCCTCGCGTGGCCGGCCGGCTCGGCATCTCCGCCCGGCGTGCCCTCGGTGATCACCATCACCAACCGGGGGCCCCATGCGGCCTCGAATGTGCGGTTCATGGTCGGAACCGACATCGTGAGTTACCACGAGAACCTCGCCGCCGGCGAAGCCTTGACCCTGCAACGCATGTTCCCGGTCCCGGGCGTCGGGCCGCTCGACCTCGCCGTCTCCGTCGCGTCCGACACGTTCGACCCGGATCCCGCCAACAGCATCGCCTCGGCCGCCATTTCGGTCACCGCGCCGTCCGCCCCGGGTGAGGCCGTGATCGACCTCGCCGCCCGTCACCTCGCGGTCCGGCCCGATGGCACCGAACTCTGGGCCGCGGTGGGACCCGATCCCGGGCCCGAAGGGGTGGTTGTGCTGGATCCGGTCACCGCGGAGCCCGGGTCGGTCCTGCCGGTGGGGGCCGATCCCCGGCGGGTTGTGCCGTCGGCGGATGGCCGCGGGATGTATGTCCTCCTCGGGGAGAACCGTGTGGTCCACTGGGATCTCGCACTCGGCCGGACCGATCTCGACCTGGCCTACGCGGGCGACGCGGTCGTCGGCATCGCCAGCATCGCCGAGCCCCGGGAGCGGTTGGCCGTCCTGCTCCGCGCCCGTCTCCTGGTCCTCGAGGGCACGAACGTCATCCAGTCCATCACGCTCTCCGCCAGCACGGAACGTCATCTGGCCACGCACGGCGACCAGCTCTGGCTCGCGCGTGCCACGGAGCTCCGCACCTACCGGGCCGGCCCCGCCGGCCTGGCCTCCCTCGGCACCTTCGGCCTGTCGGTGCCGTCGGGGAACCCCCGTTTCACCACCGACGGCGAGTGGGCCGGCTTTGAAGGCTTCCTGTTCCGGCCCAACCCGGTCGCGCAGGTGATTGCCCCGGCCTCGGGCGCACCCCTGGTTCCCGGACCGTCCTCCTGGTTCTACAACGTGACGGGCAACCTCCTCGTGCGGCACGCGGGGCCCTTCATGCAGCCCGAGGCCCTGTGCGTGGTCCCGGGACTCACTGGAAGCGGGCCGCTGGCCGATGTCGTCCGGTGGGGACCCCACGGCTTCGCCTTCCGCACGGCCACGGGTCGGATCCTCACCACCCGGTCCGCGGCCGCGCCCGTGGGCCAGGCCGACCTGGCGGTCTCGATCCACCCGGTCGCCACCGCCCATTACCTCCGTCCCTCGGAGTTCCGGGTGGTGGTCACCAACCGGGGGCCGGATGCGGTCGCGTTCTCCCACCTTGGCGTCTGGCAGCAGGGCGCCGCCGCGATCACGGCCGATCCGCCCGCCATGACCCAGAATGAATGGGTGCGCGTGAACACGGGCCCCATCCCGGCCGGCGGCAGCGCCGAGGTCCGGGTCCGCGTCACCCCGGACCGCTTTCCCGTGCCGGTTGCCACCCTCACCGTGGGTGCCGTCGCCACCGGATCCGCGGCGGATCCCGGGTTGGCCGACAACAACACGCAGGTGAACGTCTACGTCGTCCTGCCGCCGGGCGAGCTCGCGGTCGACCTCCGCATTCCCGACCGCGTCGAGCCCGGGTCCGAGTTCGTGGCCGTCTGCACGCTGTCGAACATCGGCAACACCGCGGTGTCCCGACCCTCGATCGTCGTCGATGTGGACCCGGGCCTGGCATGGATCGGATCGGACAAGGGTCGGGCCGACCCCGACTGCTGCGGGCAGATCGCCCTGTACGATGTGGAGGAGGAGATCGGTCCTGGCGATGCCTCCGAGGTCCGCCTCCGGATGAGGGTGGACCGGCCGGGGCTGTTCCCGGTTGTCGTCCGGCACATCACGCCCGTGGATGATCCGCGGTGGTTGGACAATGCCGCCCGCGTCCTGGTCCATGTGGAGCCGCCCTCGGGATCCCCCCTGTTCCCCGGTTTCGACGTCCATCAGCCGTTGGTCCAGTGGTCCCCCGTCCGCCAGGAATGGATCGTCGGCGATGCCCATGGGTTGAGCCTGCTCGATCCGCTCACCCTGCGGCCCCGTTCCCACCTGAAGGTCTTCGGCCCGTCCGAATCGAATTCCGGATCGCTGCTGGTCAACGAGGAGGGGACCCATGTCTGGGGCTGGCAGGCAACGCCGGGGCTCACCCGGATCGATCTCGCCACCGGCCAACCGGACGTCTTCATCCCGTACTCCGGACTGGGCCTGGAGCGGTGGAGCGCCGCCACGGTTCCGGGGAGCCCGGACCTGGTCGTCTTCTACGGGCTGAATCCCGACGGCGGACAGGAGGTGGTCGCCTACCGGTCGGAAACCCGGCTCTCCCGGACCTACGCGGACGACCTCGTGCACCATGGGCGACCCACCCACATCGTGGGCGCCCCCGGTGAGCGGGTCTACATCTCCAACGGCGGGCAACTGCGCGAGCTCCGCGTCACCGGGGAGGGCCTTGAGCTGGTCCGGAACCTCGATGCGCAGGAGCAGTCGACCGACATCCGGATGGGTGTCTCCGGGGGGCTTCTCCTCCGGCATCCCTTCCCGGCCCTCGACCTGGAGACACTTCAGGAGGTGGCCGTGGGCCGGATCGACGTCCCTGTTCCCGACGGCGTCGGCTACCGGGGTGTCGACGAGGAGGGGCGGCCGTCGCGGATCGAGGCCTTCGACCTCGCCGCCCGCCGTGTCCTGTGGAGGCGCGAGGTCCGCAGCATCCCCTCGGGAACCTTTGCGTCCGCCGGGCATGCGGGCGTGCTTGTCGCCGGTTCCGGTGGCGGCCTGATCCCGGCCCCCGAACCCCGTCCGGTGGCCATCCGCGCCCGGGCAGAACTGTTGGCCCCGGTGACGGGGATCGGGCGTGAGTTCACCGTGCGCCTCCACCTGGAACAGGACGACGACTGGATCGCCGGCCCCGTCCGGATCACGCCCGACACGACGGAGGGAATCGAGATCACGGCCCCGGCGTTGGGAGGAGACCCCCGGGGTCTCGAGATCCTGTTTGAGACCCCGCGCATGCAGGTGGATTTCACGGTGCGCGCCTCCCGGGTCGGGGACGGCTCGGTCGGGTTCACCGTGCTCCCCGGAGACGGAGGACTTCCCATTGGGGACACCCGGGCGACCCTCGCCCTGCGGGTGCCACCGCCGCCCGTCCTCCTCGTGGCCGACATCGAGGCCGCCGACAACGGCCAACCCATCGAGTTCCGCCTCTCCGGTCCGGCGCCGGAGGAACTGACCATCGGGCTGGAATCCGAGTTGGTCACCGCGCAGGCGGAGGACCTGGAGTCGCCCGCGATCCAGTTGGTGTTCCCGCCCGGCAGCGACCGGGTCCTGGCCTCCTGGATCCGGAGGGACGAGGTGGTGGAGGCGGACGAGCAGTTCCGGTACCGCATCGCCCCCGGCACCACGCCGGGCAGTGCCCCCTCGGCGACCATCACCATCCGGAACGACGATCGGGCCCTCCTTCGGACCACGTCGGACAACCGGTTGGAGGGCGATCCCGGGACCGGACCTGCCCTGGTCACGGTCGCCCTCGACAGTCCGGTCGAGGTTCCGGTCGAGATCGGCTTCACCACCGTCCCCGGCACGGCCCTTGCCGGGGAGGATTTCATCCCGCTGCAGGGCCGGCTTGTGTTCACCCCGGACCAGCCGGGCACCGTCATCCGCATCCCCGTCGTCGGGGACTCCCGCTTTGAACCCACCGAGATGTTCACGCTCACGTGGTGGGATCCTCGCGGGACGGCTTTCCCGCGCATGTTCACCTCGGTGACGCTCCGCAACGACGACGCGCCGCCTGCAGCGGTGGCGGTCATCGGGCAGGACCCCGACGGCCGCATCACCATCACGGTCGGAAGCCAGCCGGGGGTTCGCTACAACCTTCAGACCCGCGACCTCGCCACGACGGGAAGCTGGTCGAATGAGGGCTCTCCCCTCAACGGAACCGGCCTGCCGCTGCTGTTCCGTCCGGCGTTGGGCACGAACGGGGTCCGATTCTTCCGGGTCCTGTCGACCGCGAACTGACACAGCCGCCCCGTTCCGTCTCCGGCGAATGCGGGCAGAGCCGGGGCTGGCGCGTGGGGCGGTCCGACGTAGGGTCCGTCCGGATGGATGCGTGGTATCTGCTGAATTCGGGTCCGACCGATCCGGTGGCCAACATGGCGTGGGACGAGGCGTTGCTGGAGCAGTGCGGTCGGCTCGCACGGCCTGTCCTGCGCCTGTACGGCTGGTCGGCACCGGCGGCGACCTTCGGCTACTTCCAGCACCGCGCCCCGCTGGCCGCCATGCTCCCGGTCCGTCCCCTGCTGCGACGTCCCACCGGCGGTGGCCTGGTGCTGCACCTCCGGGACTGGACCTACTCGGTGGCGGTACCCCCGGGACACGGCTGGTACGGGGTGCCGGCGGTGGAGAGCTACCGCCGGATGCATGCCTGGCTCCAGCGCTCCTTCGCAGCCCTCGGGGTCGGGTCCGAACTTGCCCCCTGTTGCCGGTCGGAGGGTCCCGGACAGTGTTTCGTGGGCTGGGAGAAGTTCGATCTCGTCCAGGGCGACCGGAAGCTGGCCGGGGCGGCCCAGCGGCGGAACCGGCTGGGTTTGCTGATCCAGGGCAGCGTCCAGCCGCCGCCCCGGGGAATCGCCCGGTCCGAATGGGAGCGGGTCCTTGCCAGCCCGACGGTGGCCGGGGGCGGGACGGTGTTCGAACCGTTGTCCGCCGACGCCGACCTCCGAAGCCGGGTGGAGGAACTCGTGGCCACCCGCCACGGCGACCGGGACTATCAGCAGAGGCGTTGAGCCGGTAGGATTCCGCCGGCTCCGGAAGGCGGGGGATTCGCAGATTCCGGCCGGGATTTCCCGGAAATTGCCACACCCACGAAAAAGGTCCGAAATTCACGGGTCAGCGATTCCCCGACCCCCGGCTCATGGTTGAGACCCGGATGCCCCGGGAGCTATCTGGGGAGCATGAGACAGTTCATGTCGTTTCCATGGGCGGCCGTTGTGGCCGCAGCCTTCGGGGTCGCATCGGCCGGACGGGCCGCCGACGTTTCCTGGTCGAACCCCGCGGGCGGCAACTGGGGGGTGGCCACCAACTGGAGCACGGGTTCCGTTCCCGGTCCCGAAGATCGCGCAATCATCGGGCTGCCCGGCACGTATTCGGTGACGCTGAATGTGAACGCGACGATTGCCGGACTGGTCCTCGGACATTCCGGGGACGCGGTGCAGACCCTGGTGATCAACAACTCCTCGCGGACGCTCACCCTCAACGGGGCGGGCGAGATCCAGTCGGGTGGCCTTCTGGCGCTGTCCTCGGGCGTGCTGGCGGGCACGGGACAGCTCACGGTGTCGAGCCGGATGAACTGGAACGGGGGCACCCTCAGCGGTGCGGGCGATGTCGTGGTCGCCGACGGCGGCCGGCTGGTGCTGGACGCGACGTCGAGCAAGACCCTGAGCGGCCGCGCCCTCCGGGTCGACGGCGTGATGGAGGTGGTGGGCGGCGGGTCCTTGGCCCTCAACAGCAATGCCCTGCTCGAGACCCGGCCGGGGGGTGTCCTCGACGTGCAGTCCAATGCCGACATCACCTCCAGCGGGACCCCGAGGTCGGTGTTGCGGAACGGGGGCACGTTCCGGCGGTCGTCGGGCAGCGACCTGTGCTCGATCAGTTGCGCCATCGAGAATCCCGGCCAGTTCGAGGTGCAGTCGGGCTTCGTGTATGTCACCGGGGGGGGCTCGGGGGAGGGTCGTTTCGAGGTGGCCACGGGCAGCCGGTTGCGGTTTTCCAGCGACTACACGTTCGGACCGGACTCCGTCGTCACCGGGGCGGGCCAGTTGGAGTTCACCAGCGGATCGGCGGCCCTGGGGGGGACGTATGACGTGTCGGGAACCACGACCGTTTCCGGCGGCACGGCGAGCTTCTCGGGCCCGGCGCTGTCGGTGGGCTCGATGCTGACCGTCAACGGTGGCACGGCCAATTTCACCACCAATTCCCTGGCGCTCCGGGGGGTGAACCTCACCAGCGGCACCCTCGCCGGGGCGGCCGACCTGACGGTCTCGGACTCGTTCTCCTGGACCGGTGGCAGTCTGGGCGGCGCCGGGGTGATGCGGGTCCTGCAGGGGGCGGCCACGACGTTCCAGGAGAACGCGTCGCGCACCCTGTCGGGCCGGTCGCTCGATCTGGAGGGGACGGCCGTCTGGACCGGCAACGCCACCCTGACCATGAACGGGGCCGCGCGGCTGACGGTGCGACCCGGTGGGACACTCGACGTGCGGGGCGATGCCACGCTGTCCACCTCGGGCACGCCGCGGTCGGTGCTCCGGGTCGAGGGAACCCTCCTGCGCTCCACCAGCCTGGGCCTGTTCCGCGTGAACGCCGAGCTCGAGAACGCCGGCCTGGTCCAGGTCACCAGCGGAATCCTCGGCGTCCACGGGCCGGGCGCCGCCACATCGGAGGGCGCGTTCACCGGGGGTGCCGGGACCACGCTCCGCTTCGCCGCCGCGTATGACCTGCCCGCGGGCAGCCGGATCGAGACCGCCGGCGCGGTGGAGTGGACCGGCGGCAACGCGAATGTCGCGGGGGTGTATCAGGTCGGCGCCTCGACCCTGGTCAGCGGTGCGGCGGTGGTCTTCAACACCCCCGACCTCCAGCCGGGCGACGTCCTGACTGTCACCGGCGGGTCGGTGGACCTCGGGACGACCCCCGTCCCGGTGAAGCAGTTGGTGGTGAGCGGCGGAACCCTGTCCGGCACGGGAGTCCTCACCGTGACCGAGTCCGCCTCATGGTCGGGTGGGATCCAGGCCGGCACGGGCGCGACGGTCATCGCCTCCGGGGCGGCCCTGTCCCTGCCCGGCAACTCGTCGCGGACGTTGTCCGCCAGGACCCTGTCGGTGGAGGGGGATGCGGTCTGGTCGGGCGCCGGGCAGGTCCGGTTGGACACGCAGGCCGCCCTTCGGGTGGAGGCCGGCGGTTCGCTGGAGTTCCAGGGCGGGGCCACCCTGTCGTCCACCGGTTCACCGGCATCCACCTTCACCAGCGTGGGCGAGGTGGTGAACGCCACCGGCGGGGCGACCTTCACCGTCTCGTTGCCGGTGTCGCATTCCGGCCTGGTCGATGTCCGGAGCGGCACGCTGCGGTTCACCAGTTCCATGGTGCAGACCGGCGGCACCCTGCGCCTGGCGGGCGGCGGCGTCTCGACCACGTCGGTCCTCGACATCCGCGGCGGGATGGTGACGGGACAGGGATCCATCACCGGCACCCTTCGCAACTCCGGCGGCCTGGTCCGCCCGGCGCGGGTCCTCGACGTCCTCGGTGCCGGCGGCTGGACCAATGTCACCGGCGGCACGGTCCAGGTGGAGCTCGGCGGCGTGACGCCCGGGGTCGACCACGACCGGTTGGTCACCACCGGCCGCGCCGCGCTCGGCGGGACGCTCGAGCTGGTCCTCGGAGCCGGCTTCCAGCCGAAGGTGGGCGACACCTTCGAGGTGCTCCGGTTCGCCTCGTCGACCGGCGGGTTCGGGGTCTATCGGGGCCTGTCCCCGACGCCGGATGTCTACCTCAAGCCGACCCTCACCAGCACGTCGCTCGTGATGGTCGCCATCGAGCCGCCCAAGCCGGTCTTCTCCTCCCCGGCGCTGGTCGAGGGCGAGGGTCTCCGCCTGCGCATCACCGAGGCGGCCGGCCTCGACGTGGTGATCGACGCCTCGGAAGATCTCCTCGACTGGGCACCGATCCTCACCAACCGGAGCAGCCCGGCGATCCTCGACCTGGTCGATCCGGACGCCTTCAACTACCCGCACCGGTTCTACCGGATCCGGCTCGAGTAGGCGGGTCAGGGGGTGGGGTTCGGACCGAATCCGAACCCCATCGAGGTCTGGAGCGGATAGCCGCAGATGCACGAGGCGCTGGCCTCGGGGATCAGCACGCCGCCGTCGGCGGGCAGGATGTTGAGCCAGCACCCGGGCCGGGTCGGCGACAGCCGGGTGAAGGTGCCGTCGGCGAACCGGAAGAAGGTCGGGTTGTCGGCGCGGAACAGCAGGCCGTCGGCGGTCCCGGTCATCCCCCCACAGGCGTGCCCCGGACGGCGGAGGATCCAGTCCTCCGACGCACCCGGCGGACTCCACGGCCGGCCGTCATCGAGCCGGAACAGGCGGCTCTCGAACGAGACCTTGTCCCCGGCCACCACCGGCCGTTTGACCTGCTGGCCGTGGTATAGGTCCTCGATCGGGTTCATCCCCTCGGACCGCCACAGCTCCGTGCCGTCATCGGCGCGCCAGCAGCGCAGATGATAGGCGGCCTGCTTGGCGACGCTCCGGGCGCACGAGAGCAGGAGCCGGTCGCCCGTCACCGCCAAACCGAGAATGTCCCGGGCCTCGGGCCAGTCCAGGGGACGTTCCCACAGCCGGCGCCCGGTGGTGCCATCGAGGCACACGACCCGGGCCTCCTCCATCAGGTCGGCGCAGGGCAGTCGTCCGGTGGTGTCGGACCGGACCTTGGGGGCGATGGCCTCGACCCCGTAGACCCGTCCGTCGGCGGCCGCCAGGGTGGCATGGATCCAGGCACCGGCGCTGCGGTCGATCCACAGGAGACGGCCGGAGACGGGATCCACCCGGAACACGGCCCGGGCGAGGACGAGGGGGCGTTCGGACCGGTAGTCGAGGTCGACGAGCTCGAACTGCTTCACCGTGCGCGGTGCCTCCGGACGGCAGGCGCTCCCGAAGAGGGCGTCCCCGGTCCGGGCGACCCAGCCCCAGTGGTTGCCGGGCAGCGGACAGGGAATCCGTCGCGACACCGCGCCATCCCGGCCGTCCAGTTCCCAAAGTTCCGCATCCACCGCCGCCCAGACCCGGCGGCCGTCATCGGACAGCACCACATGGCCGGCGTCGTAGGGCATGGCGTAGCGCATGGAATCGGGCAGGGAGGTTTCCCATCGCACCGTGCCGTTCCGGCTGTCGGTGGCGATCAGGGCGTTCTCGGCCACGGAGACGAGCAGGCCCGCCGCGGCCAGCGGGGCGTGTCCGCGGGTGTGCCGGTCGGGCATCCGCTCGGGCCCATGGCCGCCGAACCATTGCAGCCGGGGAACGCCCCGGAGCGCCTGCGTGGTGGCACAGGTGTTGGCGGCATCACCGTATTGGTGGGTCCACCGGCCGGCCGTCGGGTCGGCGGGCGCGATGGAAACCATCCCGTCACGGAGCAGCACCCCGGACGGACCGGGACAGGCGAGCCGACGGGCCTCGGCCCCGGTGAGGCCGTCGCCCACCACCAGGTTGAACAGGTGGTCGACCACCGGGAGGGTCCCGTCGACCCCGCGCTCGACCACCGAGGCGCGGGTGCCGAGGCGACCCGAGGCCGCCAGGTGACGGCGCCAGGCGGCGCCCGACCCCGGTGGCGCGGCGAGGATCCAGTGGAGTTCCGATGCCCCGATCATGCCATCGGCTCCGTCCGGACCGCCGGAGTCGGGCGCCCACAGCGCCCATCCCCGGGGGGAGGCGAGCCGCATCACGGCCTCGGCAAATCCACCGGGGACGTCGGTTCCGGGAACCCCGCGGCCGGGATCGTCCGGGGGAGTGGCGGCAGGAACGTTCCCTGGAGTGAATCCGAGGATCCGGCCGGTCGATGTCGAGGCCACCACGACCCGGTCATCGGCAGCGAGGCAGAGAACCGGTTCCGCCACCGGCAGGAGGGCGGCCCGACGGCCCGTGCGCTCCTCGAGCACCTCGATGCCGTCCGGTCCGGCCAGGAACACATGGGCCCCGGCGACCGCGAGGGCCGTGGCGTTCGACACCGCGTGCTTCCAGAGCATCGCCCCGGCGATGTCCCCCGGGTGGGTTTGCAGGTGGCCCCGATCGAGGACCACGAGTTCGCGGTCGTTCACCAGGTAGCTGCGACGGGAGGTGACGGCGAGGTGGCGTCCGGGATAGGTGACCGCCTTGGCGGCCGGGGCGGACTGGACGGCGAGCGATCCCGTGGCGCCCGGTCCGGAAAAGGTCTCACCGTCCGACACCACCGCGAGGGTGCCGTGGGAGGAGGGCAGCTCCCGACGGAACCCGCCGTCGGCCCGGCGGTACACCCGGGGTGCGGCGCGGCCGGCGGGGACGATGAGATCGGGGCCGGCGACGGCGAGGTATCCCTGCGGGGAGACATTCCCGAGGTCCTGCCGCCACAGGATCCGGCCGTCGGCCAGGCCGAGGGCGGCGAGGAAGGTGGCCTCGATGGGGAACAGTCCGGCCGTGGCGTAGACGGTGTCGTTCTCGATCACCAGGCCGGTGCGGATCGGATGCGGGCTGATGAGTCGTCCGTTGCCGGAGATCCACGGGGCCTCGGGGGCAAGGCGGGTGGTCCATCGGAGCGCGCCGGTGGCGAGGTCCAATGCGCGGACCTGTCCGTCGTCCGAACCCACCACCACGGAGTCCCCGGCCACGGCCGGAGCGTAGCGGACCGGCGCCTCGCAGAGGTGGGACCAGCGGCGGCGACCGGTCAGGCGGTCCAGGGCCAGCACCTCGTCGCGGGTGGTGCCGACCAGTATCAGGCCGCCGGCCAGGACCGGGACAGGGGCGAGGTCGTCGGCGGCGCGCGGGACCAGGGGTTGGCCGATCTTCTGCCAGAGGCTCCCCCGGGCCTCGGAGGCCCAGGCGGGCGCGGGGTGTCCGGTGTCCGCCGACCACGCGGGGGCGAGCGGGAGGTCGGGTCCGGTGTCCGAAGCCGAGGTCCGCCCGTTGCCGCCCCGGGCCGCCGGCCAGTCGGCCGCCGCCGTCAGCGACGCCGCCAGCGCGCCCGTGGCGAGGAGGAGGCGGAGGCGGGGACGGGCCGATGCCATGCCGCGAGCCTGCCGTCGGACCGGATCTCCGGGCAAGGGGACATCCGGACGGCCACGCCGCCTTGGAAACCGGACGGGAATCCGATCGGCGGCAGCGTCCACGTGGCTCCGGTCTCCGTCGGGGTCGGCGTCGGAATCGGAATCGATCTCCCTCCCCCGGCCCCTCTTCGCCTTCTTCCGGAGCGCCGAGCTCCTGCGAGGCAGGGGCGCGTTAAGAAACACTCGTTTTCATCCGCAGATTTCGCCGATTTCCGCAGATGCCGGGAGCCTCCGGAGCAGGGGAGGGAGAACGACAACAAAGGGTGCGAAGGGGCGAAGATCATGGATGCCTTCCCTCGCTCGGGGCCCTGCTGCCCGCTGCCTGCGATTCCCCGTAGCCGCGGCCGATGGGCCGCCGGTGCGTGCCCCGGAGCGTTGCCGCCGATTGCCGTTCGTCCTCTTCGTAGCGGCGGCCGTTAGGCCGCCGGTCGTTGCCTCGGTGCTCCATAGCCCATGGCCGCTCGCATTCCTCCGCGCCTCAGCGCCTCCGCGGGCGTCAACAGCAGAGGGGCGCGGTTTGGCGAATGGTCCTGCGATCAGCGGCCTCCGGCGGCCTGCTGGGCCTGGTGGGCCCACAGGGCCAGTTGTCCCAGGAGTCCGGCGGTCAGGGCCACGCCGACGATCGTGATGACTGCGAGGATGAGACCCTGGCGGGCGAGGTCGGCGACGGGGACGCGGTCGCGACGGAAGTTGCGTCCGGCGAAGTGCACCTGTGTTCCGAACAGCACCAGTCCGGCGACCCAGGGGACGATAGAGAACCACGGCATCACGCTGGCGTTGCCCTCGATCCACGCCGGGGGCAGGGGGATCTCCATGCCCGCCTGCGTCTGCACCGAGAGGCGGAGAAGGCGTCGTTCCAGCCACCCGACCACCAGGCTCCCCGTGCCCACGCCGATCAGGAAGTGGACGAACCCGCCGGCGGCGGCGATGCCGGTCGCCTCCATCGGACGTCGTGAGATGGACGACGCATGGATGCCGAAGCCCACGAGGAGCAGGGCGCCGAGGCCGTACGCGGAGTAGACGAAGGCCGGGGTTTTTTCCCAGGCGACGGCGTCCCGGAGTCCGGCCTGGCCGAGGCCGAGGGTGAGCAGGAGGAGGGGCAGGAGGACCCCGACGCCGAGGGCGAGGACGAGGGTCACGCCGCACTTCACCGCCCACTGCCGGGCGGCGCTGGCCGGGAGCGTGAGCTGCCAGGCCAGGGTCCCGAGTTGGCGCTCCTCGGCGATGCAGGTCGCCCCGGTCACCAGCAGGACCAGCCCCCCGATCATCCCGGCGATCAGCAGCGGACCTTCGGGGTGCTCGGGGCGTCGGCCGGTCGTCATCCACAATCCCCACAGCGCGATCTGGATGCCGGCCATCAGCCAGGGGATGACCTGGAGCTGGAGCTCCTTTCGGACGAGGACGCCGAGCGGGCCCCCGGGCAGGACCCCGGCGAGGACGCGGTCGATGGGCCGGGCGAAGGGATGCAGGGCCTGGGAACCGGCTCCCGGTCGATCCGGAAGCACCTGCATCCGGACGAATCCCCGATAGGTCAGGAACAGGCCGGCGAGGAGATAGAGGGGGATGGCGAGGTGCGTGAAGGGTACGAATTCGTAGCGCACCGGGAAGCCCGGCAACTCGGCATCCGCGTACCGGAGGCGGAAGATCATCTGCTGGACCGCCCTTTCGCTCAGGAGCAGGACGAGGGGCACGGCCACGGTGAAGGCCATGCCCGCCAGACCGTTGCGGGCGAGGAGCGTGTAGCCGGGGGTGGTCGCCACCAGGATCAGCCCGAGCAGCAGCACGGTGAGTCGCTCTGTCCGGTCCAGACCCGGACCCCATTCGTCCCACCAGGCCAGCTCCAACGCGACACCGGCGAAGAGGAGGGCGAGCGAGAGGGCGAGCCACTTGGTCGCCAGGATGCGCCGGCGTCCGCCGGGTTGTGCGAGGAGCGCGGACAGGGTGCCGTCCTCGAACTCCTGGCCGAAGGTCGAGGCCGCCATCAGAAGGCCCCCGAGGGCGACACCGATCGGGATCACCGACCCGGGGAGCCACGAGGGGCCGATCGGCATGAGGCCGGCCGGGATCAGGGAGACGAGCATGCCGGGGAGAAGCGGACGGATCTCCTTGGCCCATCGGGCGGAGCCGGGGCCCCGGTCGGCACGCTCCAGCCAGAGGAGCAGGGCGAGCCCGGCGCCGATCCACAGGGCGAGGGCCACCGGGCGGATTCCCGGGTCGGCATCGGCATCGAGTCCCACCGCCCGGGTGGCCAGCCACAGGACCGGGGGGACGGCGAGGGCCAGCCAGGCGGGATGGAATCGGGCGGGAAGGGGCAGGGGGAGCGTCATGGCGGGACCTCAGGCAACGGTGTCCAGGAAGATCTCCTCGAGCGTCAGCGACTCGCGGTCGAGGCGGACGATGTCCATCGATTCCAGCCGCCGGGCGAGTGTGTCCTCCTCGGCGTCGGACACCAGTTCCAGTGTCTGGCCGGCGCGGCGCACCCGGCGGGCCTCGGGGAACAGGCCGGCATCGGGAACCTCCGCCCGGAACTCCGCGCGCAGACGACGGAAACGTCCCCGGGCCGCGTCGGCTCCGGCGCTCAGCACCGCGCGTCCCCGGTCGACCACCGTGAACCGGTCGATCAACCCCTCGAACTCATGGATCAGATGGGTCGACACCAGCACCGTCCGCCGCCCGGGGGCGGCATCCTGGTAGGCGCCGATGACCGTCCGGATGAACTCGCGGCGGACGAGCGGGTCCAGGCCGGAGGTGGGTTCGTCGAGGACCAGCAGTTCCGGTTCGGCGGCGATCGCACCCACCAGGGCCAGCTGGGTCCGCTGGCCCTTGCTCAGGCCCGACACCGGCGCCTGCGGGTCCAGCTGGAACTGGCCGAGCAGGGAGCGCTCGAGGTCGGGGTTCCATCGGGACCGGAAGGCCTCCTGGTACTCGAGCGCCTCCCGAACCCGCATCCACGGGTAGAAGGCCACCGCGTCGGGCACGTACGCGAGCCGGGCCTTGATCGCCGCCTCGTCGCGTGCGGGATCGAGTCCGAAGACCCGGACCCTCCCGGCCGCGGGGCGCAGGAGGTTGAGGAGGATCTTGATCGCGGTGGTCTTGCCCGCGCCGTTGCGACCGAACAACGCGTGGCACTGCCCGGCCTCGACAGTGAGGTCGAGCCCGTTCAGCGCGTCCTGCCTTCCGTAGCGGTGGACCAGGTCTCGGATCTCGATGGCGGGGGTGCTCATGGGATGGGGTGGGCTGTTCAGGAGACGGATGGCTCCCGGGCTTCCCGGGTGCGGTGGAAATCGGCAAGGCGCTCGCGCAGCAGGTCGATCAGCTCGTCGTCGGGGACCTGGAGGTGGTGGGCCTGGAAGACGAGCGCATCGAGTCCCCGGGCCAGACGTTCATTGCGGGCGGACTTGCGCAGCGTCGGCGTCCCGCCGGGCCGGATGAAGCACCCGGACCCGGGCCGGGTCTCGATGACCCCCTCCGACTCCAGCGCCAGATAGGCCCGGGCGACCGTGTTCCGGTTGATCCGCAGCTCCTCCGCCAGCACCCGCACCGAGGGCAACGCCTCACCCGGCCCGATCCGGCCCGTCGCCGCCGCCGCCTTCACCTGCTCCACCAGCTGCTGGTAGACCGGGATGCCGGACTTGTAGTCGACTCGGAGAAACATGGGACAGGTGGATAACTGTCATAGGACGGTAGGACAGTCAATGCCGAAAGTTTGCGCTTGAGCGTGGCGGGGGACCCGGGGCGAAGTGGCGGGGTTCCCAGTACGACGCAAATCCCGAAGGTTTCCCGCCATGAATCGCACCCCCGCCGTCTCCATCGGATCCCGCCGCGGCTTCCTCCAGACCGTCCCCCTGGCCGCCCTCGGTGCGCTGTCGATGCGTCGGGGTGTGGCGGGTGAGGGGCGCGACTGGACCGGGGTGATTCCGACCCGGTATCCCGATCCCGACATCCTCGCGCTCGATCCCCGGTTCAACCGCTACAAGCTGGGCAACACGCCCATCCAGCGGCTGTACCACAACCCGGAGATGCTGTGGGCCGAGGGGCCGGCGTGGAACGCGGTGGGCCGCTACCTGCTGTGGAGCGACATCCCGAACGACGTCCAGCTGCGCTGGATCGAGGAGGACGGCCGGGTGACGCAGTTCCGCAGCCCGGCGGGGAACAGCAACGGGAACACCTTCGACTTCCAGGGCCGCCAGCTCAGCTGCGAGCACGGGAACCGTCGGGTGGTCCGCTACGAGCACGACGGGTCGGTGACCGTTTTGGCGGCCCGTTTCGACGGCAAGCCGCTCAACGCGCCGAACGACGTGGTGGTGCATCCCGACGGGGGCATCTGGTTCACCGACCCGGGCTACGGCAGCATGATGAACTACGAGGGGAACAAGGGGCCCCTCGAGCTCAAGGAGGCGGTGTACCGGATCGACCCGGCGACGGGGGAGATCCGGAAGGTTGCCGACGAGATTGAGAAGCCCAACGGCCTGTGCTTCTCGCCGGATTACCGGAT
The DNA here is from genome assembly GCA_964525755.1 of uncultured Verrucomicrobiota bacterium. GTDB lineage: Bacteria > Verrucomicrobiota > Verrucomicrobiia > Limisphaerales > UBA9464 > UBA6176. The sequence goes on along the minus strand of CAZGIK010000022.1, from coordinate 52,741 downwards.
CCTCTACGTCGCGGACTCGGGCGGCCCGCGGAACCTCAAGGCCTGGGACGTGGTCGACGGCACCTCCCTGCGCAACGGCCGCGAGTTCGCCCGGATGGCGATGGAGAAGCGGACGGTCGGATTCCGGGCGGTGGGGGGATCCGGCGGGGCGGACGGGATCCGGTGCGACGTCGACGGCAACGTCTGGGCGTCGGCCGGCTGGGCCGGGGACGGCTTTGACGGCGTCCATGTGTTCGCGCCCGACGGGGTGCGGATCGGGATGATCCTGCTGCCGGAGATCTGCTCGAACCTGTGCTTCGGCGGCCGGAAGAAGAACCGGCTGTTCATGACCGGCAGCACCTCGCTGTACGCGGTTTACGTCGAGACCCGCGGGGCGCACATCACCTGACGGCGGGGTCACTCCGTGGCGTCGGGCGGGGCGGGTGCCGGGGGAAGGATTCCGGTCTCCACCGCCATCCGGGCCGCGGCCTTGCCGCGGGCCTCGTCGACAAAGGAGAGGATGACTGCGCCGGCGATGAAGAACGCGCTGATGGCGAGGATGGCGGGGCGTTGGCTGCCGGTGAGGTTCGACAGGGTGCCGAACACGAGCGGTCCGGCGAACGCCAGGGCGCGGCCGGCGATCCCGAGGAACCCGAAGAACTCCGCCGCGTTCGCCGGCGGGGTGAACAGGGCCACCAGGCTGCGGGTGACCGACTGGCAGGATCCCATTCCCAGTCCGGCCAGCACGGCCACGACGAAGAAGCTCTGCTTCGAGTGGCTGAAATAGGCGAGGACCGTCGCCACCACCCACAGGCCGAGGGAGATCAGGATCGTGCGTTTCTGGCCGATCCGGTCGGCGAGCCATCCGAACCCCAGCGCCCCGGCCAGGGCCACCACGTTCATCCCGATGAACAGCTTCACGATGTCCGACGGCTCGAATCCGATGGTTTCCTTGGCGTAGCGCGCGGCGAAGGCGATCACCGTGACCACGCCGTCGTTGTACACGAGGAAGGCGGCGAGGAGGATCACCAGGTCGCGATAGCGTCGCAACTGGCGGAAGGTGTTCCCCAGTTGGGTGAATCCCGCCCGCACGTAGCCGATCCCCGCGGGCAGCGGCCGCGGGGTGCTGCGTTCCCGCACGAAGACGAAGGTGGGGATGACCGCCACGGCGTACCAGGCGGCGATGATGAGGGGGATGAGGCGGGCCCGGGCGAGGTCCTCCGGGCCGGGGTTGGCCCGGATGCTTCCCGCGAGGGGCAGGCACAGGGCCAGGGCGATCAGGCCCCCGCCGTAGCCCATGGCCCACTTGAGTCCCGAGATCCGTCCGGCGTTGGCGCGTGTGGAGATGCCGGGGAGGAAGCTGTCGATGAACACGCCCCCGCCGGCGAACCCGATGTTGGCGAGGATGTAGAGGCCGAGCCCGAGCACGACGCTTCCGGGTCCGACGAACCACAGCGCGGCGGTGAAGGTCACGACCGTCGCCGCGCACACGGCGAGGAACCGTTTCCGGCTGCCCGAACGGTCGGCGATCGCCCCCAGCACCGGCGCCATCACCGCCACCGCCAGTTCCGAGACCGACGCCCCGATGCCCCACAGGAAATCCGCCCGGCCCACGTCGCCCACCACCACCGTGCCGAAGTACACCGAGAACAGCACCGTCACGATGACGGTGGTGAACGCGGAGTCGGCCACGTCGTAGAGGCACCACCCGAGGATCTCCCGGCGGGTCACCGGCGGCGGGCTGCCGTGGGTGCTGGAGGCTGTCTCCATGTCGGGGCCGGGTTCGGGGGGGGCGCCGCCTCAGGGTCAGGCGGCGACGTACACGTTCTTGGTCTCGGTGTAGCCGGCCAGGGCGGCCATGCCGAGGTCGCGTCCGATGCCGCTCTGCTTGAATCCGCCGAACGGGGCCTCCACGTGGACGCTGCTGTGGGAGTTCACGCTCAGCACCCCGCTGTCCACGGCGCGGCACACCCGCAGGGCGCGGCGGAGGTCGTTGGTCCAGACGGATCCGCTCAGGCCGTACGGGGTGTCGTTCACCGAGCGCAGCATCTCCGCCTCGTCGTCGAACGGCACGATCGCCGCCACCGGCCCGAAGATCTCCTCCCGCCAGCAACGGTCGGCGGGCTGGACATCCAGCAGGACCGTCGGCTCGAGGTAGAAGCCGTGGGGCAGGGGACGTCCTCCGCCGCACGCCACCCGGGAGCCGCGTTCCCGGGCGTCGGCGAGGAACGCCTCGACCGTGTCGCGCTGGGCGGCGCTCACCAGGGGGCCGAGCTGGGTCTCGGTCCGGGTGGGATCGCCCACGACCAGCCGGCGGGTGGCGCCGATGAAGCGTTCGACGAACGCCTCGTAGACCGGCCGCTCCACATACACCCGGCTCCGGGCGCAGCAGTCCTGCCCGGTGTTCCCGAACACCGCCATCGGGGACACGTCGGCCGCCTGCTGCCAGTCGGCGTCGGCAAACACGATGTTCGGCGACTTGCCGCCGAGCTCGAGCGAGACGCGCTTCAGGTCGCGGCTGGCCAGTTCCATGACGCGTCGGCCGACCTCGGTCGACCCGGTGAACGACACCTTGCGGATCCGGGGATGGGTGGCGAGGGCGTCGCCGAGGATCGCCCCGCTGCCGGGGAGGACCTGGAGCACCCCGGCGGGGACCCCGGCGGCGTGGGCGATCTGCCCGAGGGCGAGGGCGGTGAGGGGGGAGAGGGAGGCGGGTTTCAGGACGACGGCATTCCCGGCCGCCAGGGCGGGGGCGACCTTCCAGCAGGCGATGGGGAAGGGGAAATTCCACGGGACGATCGCCGCCACGACCCCGAGGGGCTGGCGCAGGGTGAAGTCGAATCCGCCCCGGGCCACCGGCAGCGTCTCCCCGCCGAACTTGCCGATCGCCCCGGCGTAGTACTCGAACACCCGGGCGCCCAGCTGGGCCTCGTCGCGGGCGTCGCTGATGGGCTTGCCGATCTGGCGGCACTCGAACTCGGCGATGTGCTCCGCGTAGTCGCGCAGGAGGCGGGCCACCTGGAAGAGGATCTCGGCGCGGCGTCCCGGGGCAAGGTCGCGCCATCCGCCGACCCATGCCGCGTGGGCCGACTCGACGGCGGCATCGGCCTCCGGTGCCGTGGCCGCCGCGACCTCGGCGAACGGCTCGCCCGTGGCGGGATTGACCAGCGGGGTGCGGCGGCCCGAGGCCGGGGCGCGGAACTCTCCGTCGAGGAACAGGTCGGTCGGCAACGTCATGCCGCGGAGCCTGCCAAGGCCCCGGGTCCCGCTCCATCGGAATCCACTCCGGGCCCGCCGGCCGACGCCGTCAGCCGGGGGACATCGGCGGCGGTCCCCGGAAACGCCGGCGCTCGAAGCCGAACCAAACCCCGAGCAGCAGGAGGAAGGCGCCCCCGACGATCCGGACCGCAAGCTCGTTGGGTGGCTGCATCCCGATCACGATCGGGATGCGGTTCGGGAATCATGGACGGTCGGACTCAGCACCGGGCAGGGGGTGGACGGAGGCCCGGGTCATGCGCTGCCAGAGGAGATTGTCGTCGCGGTGGAACGCGGCCAGCGCGGCGGCCCGGGTCAGTCCCGGGGGAAGGTCCGGCTCGACCCGCGGCACGGTCGGCAGGTCTTCCAGCAGGGCTGCCACGTCCCCGAGGGTTTCGAAGAAGAACGCGCGCTGGCCGTCGGGAGGCAGGGCGCAGACCGTCAGGTTCAGCACCCAGACGCCGTCGCGCCGGAGGAAGAACCGGTCCGAGCCGAGTTCCTCGCGGCCGCGCACATAGCCCTCCTGCCGCACCACGAACGGGCCGTGGCCGGTGGCGGACGACCCGAGGTTCAGCACCTCGAGGTCGCGGGGGTCGTTGGTCAGCGTGCGCATCGGACGGGATTCCCGGGCCGGATCACAGCACCTCCTCGTACAGCGCCCGCAGGTCGGCGGCCGAGACCGGCACGGCATTGGTGCGGTGGCACGGATCCTCCCACGCCTGGGCCGCGAGGGCGTCGAGATGCGCGGCGGTGACCCCGTGGTCGCGCAGCGGCGACTGCAGGCCGATGCCGGCGAGGAACTCGCGCACAAACGCGATCGTCTGGCGGTCGGCCTCCTCGTCGGTGACGCGGACGAGGTCGAGTCCGCAGGCGATCCCCGGGCGCCGGTACAGTCCGGGCTTCCGGGCCGCGTTGAAGCGCATCACGGCGACGAGGCAGAGGGCGTTGGCCAGGCCGTGGTGCATGCCGCAGATCGTGGAGAGCGGATGGGCCAGCGAGTGCACCGCCCCTAGATCCTTCTGGAAGGCGATCGCCCCCATGGCGGCGGCGACCAGCATGTGGCCGCGGGCCTCGATGTCGTTCCCGTCGCGGACCGCCCGGGGCAGGGCCCCGACCACCAGGCGGAGCCCCTCGAGGGCGATGCCGTCGCACAGCGGATGGAACACCGGGCAGGTGAAGCTTTCCAGGCAGTGGGTGAAGGCGTCGGCACCGGTGGCCGCCGTCAGCTTCGGCGGCAGGCCCACCGTGAGCAGGGGATCGAGGATCACCACCCGGGCGAGGAGCGCCGGATGGAACAGCACCGCCTTGCGTCGGGTGGCATCCAGGGTGATGACCGAGCTGCGTCCGACCTCGCTGCCGGTGCCGGCGGTGGTGGGGATCGCCACCAGGGGGGCGATCCCGGACCAGTCGAGGGGTTCGTCGTAGAACCGGGTGAGGTCGAGGTCGGGGCGGAGGGCCAGCAGGCGGGCGGCCTTGCCGGCGTCGAGGGCGCTGCCGCCGCCGATGGCGATCACCCCGTCGCATCCCTTCTCCCGCATGAGCGCCGCGGGCTGCCGGACATCGTCCTCGACGGGGTTCGGATGCACCCCGCTGAACAGGAACCAGTCCCGGTCGCGGCGGTCGGCCCCCAGGACGGACACCAGGGACTCGAACGCCGGGGTGCGGACCAGTCCGCCGTCGGTGACCACGAGCGGGCGTCGGACGCCGAGGCTTTCCAGCCGGGCGGGCAGTTCCCGGAGGGCACCGGGGCCGTAGAGGGTGGGGGTTGGGAACGAGAAGGTGGTGAGGCTCATGCGATGTTCGATCGGCCCCCGACGGTAGGCGGGCGGCCCCGGGTGGCGATCCCCATTTGAGGGCATGCGGAGGCGGGGGAAGGTACGAAGTCCGTCGATCCCGATTCCGACCCCGACCCCCGACCCCGAAGGGGAGAAGGGCTCGCGGGGACGCTCGCGCCACCGCCTGGGGCCGCCCCGCTGGAACGGTGGCGCGCGGCTCCCGCCGAGCTGCCCGGTGCCGCCCCGCTCTCGCCCGCTTCGGGGTCGGGGTCGCAATCGGCATCGGAATCGATCTCCCTCTCCCATCGACCTTCGCCGCCTTCCGGAGCGCCGAGCTCCTGCGAGGCGGGGGAGTGTGGACAAAAAGGGCGCGAAGGGACGATTCCGACTTCTCTCCGTGGCTCGGTGACCTTTGTGAGAGATCGCGTCGGGGCGGATTCCGGATGGGCCTCACACGGAGCCACAAAGACACGGAGGGGATGGCGGGAGGTGGGGGGCGGTGGCGAGGCACCGGGGGACCGCGGATTATCATCCGCAGCTACCGGGGGAGCGCGGGGAGCGGCTCGCGGGGACGCTTGCGCCACCGCATGGGGCCGCCCCGCTCCCGTCGGTCCCGGCATCTGTGGCATTCGTGGCGGAAGCCGGTAGGCCGCCGTTCGGACGGAGGGCTTGAGTCGGACCGGGCGGGCGGCTGGTATCCGGGCGGATGGATGGCGCATGGCGCGATGGGCTGGCGGTCGGAATCTTCGGGATCACCTACGTGCTGATCAGTGGACGTCGGCTGCGGTGGCTCCCGCTGGGCCGGCCGGCGGCCGCGCTCCTCGGTACCGTCCTGATGGTCGCCACCGGGGTGATGACTCCGGAGGCGGTCTACCGGGCGGTCGATTGGGACACCATCGTCCTCCTGCTGGGCATGGGTTTGATCTCGGCTTTCCTCGATGTGGCCGGGTTCTTCCAGTGGCTGGCCGACAGCATCCTGCGCCGGGCCCGCACGCCGGACCGGCTCCTGGCAGCCGTGGTGGGATTGTCCGGCGGACTGTCCGCCCTGCTGGTGAACGACACGGTCTGCCTGATGCTCACCCCGTTCGTCGTGGTGCTCGTCACCCGCGGCGGCCTGCCCGTGGTGCCGTACCTGCTCGCGTTGGCCATGGGGGCGAACGTGGGATCGGTCGCCACCCTGGTGGGCAATCCCCAGAACATGATCATCGGCACCCGCTCGGGGATCGGGTTCGCCGCCTTCCTCGCCCGGTTGGGACCCGTGGCCGTGTTGGGACTGGTGCTGGTCTTCCTGCTCCTGCGGCATGGATTCCGGCGCGAGATGGCCGGGGTGGTCCTGCGGCCGGTGCCGGCGGATCGTCCGGCAGTGGACGGACGGTTGCTCCGCTGGGCCCTCGGGGTGCTGGCGGGCGTAGTGATCGGGTTCTTTGCCGGGTTGAGCCTGGCGTGGACCGCACTCGGCGGAGCGGTGGTGCTGCTGGTGGTCGCGGGCCGCGACACGCACGCGATGCTGGCAAAGGTCGACTGGAGCCTCCTGCTGTTCTTTGCCGGGCTCTTTGTGGTGGTCCAGGGATTCAATTCCACCGGGCTGCCGGGACAGGTGTTTGGGTGGGTCCGCCCTTGGATGGGCGACACCCCGGGACGGCAGGCATGGACCTTTGCCGGGTTCGCCGTGGTGGGCTCAAACGTGTTCTCCAACGTCCCGTTCGTCCTGGTCGCCGGGGAGTGGATGGGCCGGTTCGCCGATCCGGAGCGGATGTGGCAGGTGCTCGCCCTCGCCACCACCCTCGCGGGAAACCTCACGATCCTCGGTTCGGTCGCGAACATCATCGTCCTCGAGACCGCCCGCGAGCACGCCACGGTGGGGTTCCGGGAGTACCTCCGACATGGCGTGCCGGTCACCGTCGTCACCCTGGTGGCAGGGATGATCCTACTCCTGCTCCTCCCCTGATCAATCTTCCGTCGGGATGGGCGCGCCGACGTCGGCGGTCAGGAGGAGGTCGGGGCCGAGCCGACGCCATCGCGTGTGGGTCAGGACGGGGCTTGCCGAAATCCCCGCCGCGCCGTCGCCGGCCACCGCCCGCGGGGCGTCGCGTCCGCCCAGGACGGTCGGCGCGTAGAAGAACGCCACCCGATGGGCATGGCCGCCGAGGAGGAACGCGGCCTGGATCTCGCCGCCGCCCTCGACGAGGAGGCTGGTGATCCCTTCACCGCCCAACCGCCCGAGGACCCAGGCGGGGTCGACCCGGCCGTCCTTCACGGGGGCCTGCCAGACGGTCACCCGCTTCGCCAGCGCCCGGATCCTCCGGGCGGGCGCGTCGGGGCCGACCACCACCCGGGTGCGCGCCGCGAAGGCATCGGAAACCACCCGGGCGTCCGTCGGGGTCCGGGCCGAGGTGTCGAGGATCACGCGGATCGGGGAACGTTCCGGTCGGCGCCCCCTCGGGTCGCGGACGGTCAACGCCGGGTCGTCCGCCGCCACGGTGCCGCGGCCGACGAGGATGGCGTCGTGTTCCCGTCGGAGCCGCTGTCCCCAGGCGCGGGATTCCGGGCCGGTGATCCACTTCGACTCCCCGCCGGCGGTGGCGATCTTGCCGTCGAGCGACAGGGCCGCCTTGACCGTGACCCACGGGGTGCGGTGGACGATCCAGTGGTTGAACCCGGCGTTGAGCTCCGTGGCCTGCCGGGCCAGCGGTCCGATGTCCACGCGGATGCCGTGGGCGCGGAGGAGGTCGAGTCCGCGTCCGGCGTGGGCCGGGTTGGGGTCGGTGGCGGCGACCACCACCCGGCGGATGCCGGCCCGCCGGATGGCGTCCGTGCAGGGCGGGGTGCGGCCGTGGGTGCAGCAGGGTTCGAGGGTGACGTAGAGGGTGGCCCCGTCGGCCGATTCCCCCCGCCGGCCGGCGTCGGCGAGGGCCTCCACCTCGGCGTGGGGTTGGCCGGCACCGCGATGCCATCCCTCCCCGATCACCCGTCCGTCGCGCACCAGCACGGCGCCCACCATGGGATTGGGCGCCGTGTCCCCGAGGGCGCGGCGGGCGAGGGCGAGGGCCCGGCGCATGCGGGCCGTGTCCAGCGTGGCGTCGTCGGGAGGGCCCATGGGGGACCGGGGCGCGGCGGGATCACTGCGCGGCGAAGAGCGCCTCGGCGAAGTCGTGGGGGACGAACGGCTGGAGGTCGTCGGGTTGCTCGCCCACCCCGATGAACTTCACCGGCAGGCCCAGCTCCTTCTGGATCGCCACCACCACGCCGCCCTTGCTCGTCCCGTCCAGCTTGGTGATCACCAGGCCGGTCAGCGGGACGATCCTGTGGAACTCGCGGGCCTGGACCAGGGCGTTCTGGCCGCTGGAGCCGTCGAGAACCAGCAGCACCTCGTGGGGGGCGCCGGGGAGCTTGCGGTCCATGACCCGATGCACCTTCTGCAGCTCCTGCATCAGGTTGTGCTTGGTGTGGAGGCGGCCGGCGGTGTCGACGAACAGGTGGCTGGCGTGGCGGGAGAGGGCGGCGGTGATGGCGTCATGGGCCACGGCGGCGGGGTCGGCGTTGTGGGCGCCGCTGATCACCGGCACGTCGAGGCGTCCGCCCCAGAGCTTGAGCTGCTCCACTGCGGCCGCGCGGAACGTGTCGCAGGCCGCCAGCACAGGCGAACCGCCCTGCTGCCGGACGAGGTGGGCGAGCTTGGCGCTGGTGGTGGTCTTGCCCGTGCCGTTCACGCCCACGAGCGAAACCACCGTGAGCTCGCCCGGGCCGCGGGCGAGGGCGGTGTCGAGACCCGAAAGGCCCTGCTCCACCTCCCGGGCGGCGATGCCGAAGACGTCCGCGCCGCTCCGGCCCTGGGTCTCGTAGGCGGACTTCACCGCCTGGATGATCTGCTGGGTCATCGGCAGGCCGAGGTCCGCCCCGAGCAGGGCGGCCTCGAGTTCCTCCAGGCTGGTGCCGGTGAGGCGCGGCGACCGGGTGACGATCCGCCGGATCTCATGGCCGAGGGTGGCGGTGGTCCTGCTGATGGCGGACTTGAGCTTGTCGAAGAATCCCATGGGAGGACGTCGGGGACGGAGGGGCGGGGGGGGCGTGCGGTCAGGCGACCGGATCGCGTCGGGGCCGGCGGGCGTGGAGGGCGGCGACGCGGTCGTAGGGAAGCTTCATGGTGCCCACCAGCGGGTCGCCCTTGTTCAGGCCGTGGCAGTCGCTGCCGCCCGTGGGGGCCAGGTTCAGCTCGGTGGCGATCCGGACGTAGTTCACCGCCATGGCGCTGTGGTGCTTGGTATGCCAGCACTCCAGGCCGTCGAGGCCGGCGGCCGCGAGGTCGGCGATCATGCTGTCGCGCCGATACAGCCCCGGGTGGGCGAGGACGGCGACGCCGCCGGCCCGGTGGATCAGCTTGATGGCGTCCGGCGCCTCGATGCGCGGCTTGGGCACCCAGGCGGCGCAGCCCTTCTTGAGGTAGCGTTCGAACGCCGTGTCGAAGTCCGGGACGAATCCCCCCTGGAGCAGGGCGCGGGCGATGTGCGGGCGACCGGGCGAGCGGCAGGCGGCGAGGGCGAAGACGGCCTCGGCGGTGAGCGGCACGCCGAGGCTGTTGAGCCGGGCGACGATCTGCAGGATCCGATCCCGGCGATACCCCTGGAACCGCTCCAGCTCGCGTCGGAAGTCCGCGTCGGCGTCGTCGACCCAGTAGCCGAGGATGTGGATCTCGTGGTCGCCCCAGCCGGCGGTCAGCTCGGTGCCCGGGATGAACTCCATCCCGAGCCGGGCGCAGGCCGCCGCGGTGGGGGCGCAGCCGTCGACCGTGTCATGGTCCGTCAGGGCGATCGCCCCCAGGCCGCGGGAATGTGCCGCCGCGGCCAGCTCGTCCGGGGTGTAGGTGCCGTCGGAAAAGTGGGTGTGGAGGTGGAGGTCGGCGAACATCACGCGGAGGCCGGGGTTTCCGAGGCGGTCCGCGCCGGCCGCAGGATCCCGTCCTTCACCTTGTCGAGGATCCCGTTGACGAACTTCCCGGAATCCGTCGTGGAGAAGCGCTTCGCGATGTCGACCGCCTCGTTGATGCTGACCACCGGGGGGATGTCGGGGCGGTGGAGCATCTCGAAGATGGCGAGGCGCATCACGTTGCGGTCGACCACGGCCATGCGGCGCAGGTCCCAGTTCTTGGCGTGGACGCGGATCATCTCGTCGAGCTGCTCCCGGTGCTCCAGCACCCCGCGGATGAGGTCGTCGGCGAAGAGCCGGGTGGCGGCCTCCTCGGCGCTGGGCGGGGGCAGTTCGACGCGTTCGCCCCAGGTGGGGCCGGCGGCCTGGTCGAGCACCTGGTTCAGCCGCGTGTTGTCCCAGAAACTGTCGAGCGCCGCCGGGAGGTTCTCCGGCGGGTTCAGGTCGTTCTGGAACAGGAACTGGACGGCCCGTTCCCGGGCCTCGCGACGTTTGCGCATGGGGACAGAATGCGGAACCCGGCCCGAGGGTGGGAAGGGCTTTTTTCCCCGGGTTTCCGGTCAGTGGAACCGCGCCAGCAGCGCGACGCCGGCCACGGCGAGGCATCCGCCGATGAGCGATCGGCGCGACGGGCGTTCGTGCTCGAGGAACCAGGCCAGGGGGATCACCGCCAGCGGGGTGGTGGCCACCACGGGGAGGACGACCGCGGTCGGGTGATGCTGCAGGGCCCACTGGTAGCACGCCACGCCGAGGGTGGGGCCCGCCAGGGCGTTCAGGGTGAACCACGGCGCGGCCCGCCGGAGTTGCTCGCGACCCGGCAGGATGGGCACCCGGCCCCGGCCGAGCAGGTGCCAGGCCAGCGCCACGACCACGCCGGCGACGATCCGCTGGTAGGTGACCGTCAGCGCATCCGACGACGACCCGGCGGCGGCGAGGACGTCGTAGCCGTACCGCGACACCACGGCGCCTCCGGCCTGGCCGGCGGCGGCGATCACCCCCCAGGCGATCCCGGCCCGCGGCAGGGCGGTCGGGGCCGGGGCATGGGCCGGGCGGGAGGGGGCGAGGGCCAGGGCGACCCCGCCGAGGATGACCATGCCCGACAGCACCTCGGCGGCCGACGGGGCGCGTCCGAGCCAGAGCCACTCGATGCCGGCCGCCAGGGGCGCCGCCAGGCATTGGGTCATGAGGGCGGTGAGGCGGGAACCGATCCGCGGGAGGGCGAGGAACAGGGCGAGGTCGCCGAGGCCGTAGCCGATGAACCCGCTGAGCAGGAACCAGCCCCGGGCGGGGCCGGCCCAGCCCGTGCCGAGGGTGTGGGCGTAGGCGCCCAGCAGGAGCACCGCGATGAGTTGGCGGACGAGGTTGGCGGCCGGGGAGCCGATGTGTTCGAGGCTGCGCCGGGCGCTCACGGCGGAGACGGCGAACAGCAGGGTGGCGGCGAGGGCGCCGAGCATGGGGAGGTCCCCGGGCGGGGATCAGGCCGTGGCGGTGACCGCCGGCACCGGGGCGGCGGCGGCGGCGAGGGTGCGCATCCGGCGGACGGCCGCTCCCAGGTTCCGCTTCCGGAAGAGCGCGGTCCCGGCGACGAAGGTGTCCGCCCCGGCCCGGGCGCACTCCTGGGCCGTGGCCTCGTTGATTCCGCCATCCACCTCGAGCCGGAACCGGTGCCCCCCCTGGGCCCGCCAGGCGGCCGCCTGCTGGATCTTGGGCACGCACTCCTCGATGAACGACTGCCCGCCAAACCCCGGGTTCACGGTCATCACCAGGACCAGGTCGACCTGGCCGAGGTACGGGCGGATCTCACCGATGTGGGTGGGCGGGTTGACCGCCAGGCCCACGGCGCATCCCAGCGACCGCACCCGCCACAACAGGTCCGGAACCCGCGCACCGAGCTCCACGTGGATCGTGATCCGGTCGGCTCCCGCCTTGACGAAGGGTTCGAGGAGGATCTCCGGACGCGAGCACATGAGGTGGACGTCGAGCACCCGGCGGAAGTGGGGTCGGACCACGCGGACCACCTCGGGACCGAACGAGATGTTGGGGACGAAGTGGCCGTCCATGATGTCCAGATGGAGCCACTCCGCCCCCGAGCGGTGGGCGCGGGCGGCCTCGTGCGTCAGCCGTCCGAAGTCCGCGGCCAGCAGGGATGGGGCGATGATCACGCGCGGGCAGGCTAGGAGGACCGGGCGTGCTTGGGAAGGAGGCTGGTGCGTTGACGTGGCTTCCCCTGCGCCCCTAGCCTGCCGGCAGGATGCTCCCTGTCATCGAACAACTGCTGGTTCTCCAGGATCGCGACCGCCATCTGCTCCGGCTCCAGGCGGAGCTCGGCCAGGTGCCGGTCCAGCGCAAATACCTGCAGGACAAGGCGGACGGGGCCAGGAGGGCCTTCGAGGAGGTCCGGGCCCGGACGCAGCAGCTGGAGAGCGAGCGCAAGCGGCTGGAGCTGGAGGTGGAGACGCTGGGGCAGCGTCGGGCCAAGGTGCTGGGGGAGCAGAACAACACGCGGAGCAACGACCAGTACAAGGCCTTCCAGCACCAGATCGAGACCACCGAGGCCGAGATCGCCGCCCTCGAGGACAAGGAACTCGAGCTGATGATGGCCATCGACGCCGCGCGGCAGGAGGAGAAGGCGGCGGCCGAGGTGCACCGTCGGCAGCAGGCGGAGAGCGACGCCCTGCTGGCCGACCTGGCCGTCCTTGAGGGAAACCTCCGGGCGGAACACGACCGGGTGAAGGCCGACCGCACGGGACTGGCCGACCGGGTCGACCCGATGGTGCTGGCGCGCTACGACCGGATCCTCCGCAACCGCGGCGAGAACGTGGTGGTCGGGCTGCCCAAGGGCGTGTGTGGCGGATGCCACATGAAGCTGCCCATGCAGGTGTTCGTGGATGCCAAGGGCGGGCGGGACCTGGTCACCTGTCCGAGCTGCGCCCGGATCCTGTACTACACGGCCGACATGGAGCCGGACGTTCCCGCCGTGCGCTGACCGGCCCCGCGGCGCCACGGCGGGCCCATCCGACGCAGCGTCTCGCCGGTCTCCAGTCCTGCGAGGAGCGCGGCGACCGTCCGGGTCTGTCCCGGCAGGACCAGTCCGGGCAGGATCTCGGCCAGCGGCTCGAGGACGAAACGCCGCAGGTGGGCCCGGGGATGGGGAAGGATCAGGCGCGGACCGGCCCGCCGCTCGGCACCCCACGCGATGAGGTCGATGTCCAGCGGACGGGCCTCGTTGACGACGGTCTTCGGACGGCGCCCGAACTCCCGTTCCAACGCCTGGGTCCAGTCGAGGAACGCGTCGGGGGAGACGTCGGACGGCTGGGGAAACGCGGCGACCGCGTTGACGAACGTCGGGGAATCCGGCGGGCAGTCGACCGGCGAACTGGTCCACAGGGACGACGGGCGCAGGCCGGGTCCGAGGCGATCGGCCAGGTGGTGGATGGCCGCGGAGAGGTTGCGGGCCGGATCGGCCAGGTTCGCCCCGAGGGCCAGCACGACCCAGGGGGAACGGGGATCGGGATCGGTCACGCGAGTCCGAGGACGTCCTGCATGCTGTAGATGCCCGGCGGGCGGCCCTTGACCCAGCCGGCGGCCCGCAGCGCCCCGCGGGCGAAGGTGTCCCGGCTGCTGGCCTTGTGGGTCAGCTCCAGCCGCTCGCCATCGGCGGCGAAGATCACCGTGTGGTCCCCCACCACGTCGCCTCCGCGAAGGGCATGGATCCCGATCTCGTCGGGTGTCCGCTCCCCGGTGATGCCCTGGCGTCCGTGGCGCAGCTGGGTGGCGAGCTGGACCTGCCGGACGTCGGCCAGGATCTCCAGCAGGGTGGTGGCGGTTCCGCTCGGGGCGTCCTTCTTGTGGCGATGGTGCATCTCCACCACCTCGAGGTCGAAGCCGGGCCCGAGGATCTCGGCGGCGCGGCGGGTGAGCCAGAAGAGGGTGTTGACGCCGGTGGAGTAGTTCGACGCCCAGACCACGGGGATGGTGGTGGCCGCCTGGCGGATGACCGCCTTCTCGGCCTCGCTGTGCCCGGTGGTCCCGATCACCAGGGCCCTGCCGGCGGCGGCGCAGGCGGTGGCCACGTCCGGGGTCACATGGTGCAGGGTGAAGTCGATCACCACCTCGGCCGGAGCGAGCGCCGCCGCGAAGTCGTCGCCCACGTCCACCGCGCCCACCACGTTGAGGTCCGGCATCTGCGCGGCCCCGGCCAGCAGGGCCTGTCCCATGCGGCCGCGGGACCCGTTGATCAGGATCTGCGTCATGCGGGCCCGGCATAGCAGGAACCTCCGGGCCGAGGCGAACGGATTCCCGCGGCGCGGCGGACCCCGGAGCTTCCGGACCTCTCAGCCCGCGCGGGGGATCCGGTCGGCCAGTTCCCGGGTCCGGGCGAGGATGACCTCCGCCATCAGCGGCTCGGTGCCGATCCCGCGGGCGTACCAGACGCGCCGGCCGTCGCGGACGGCCGGGTTCGGATGGGTGGGAAGTCCCGCCGCCAGCCGGGCCTGCACGTCGGCCACCGACTCGCCCAGCATCACCGGGATGTCCTCGTGGCTGTGGAGTCCGTCGGCGATGAAAAACGGCACCACCACGATGTTCCTCGTGCCGGCCAGCCGATGGCAGTCGCCGATGCGCGGGTCCTCCTCCATGAAGATCGCGTGGACGTCGTGGTAGGTGTTCGTCCCGGCGATGATCCCCACCTGGTGCTCGATCGCCTTGCGGGAGTTCTCGTTGAGACCGGTTCCGTGGCCGGCGATGAAGAGCGAGGTCTCGCCGGGCGCGGGGGCATCGGGTCCCGTCCCGACCACCTCCCGGGCGCGGGCCAGGATGACATCGGTCATCCCGTCGTGGGTTCCCACCGGCTCGCCGTAGCCCAGCCAGCGGTCCCCGTCGCGCCGGATCCGCTCCAGGGAACCGTCCGGGGAACGTCCGAAGCCCAGTTCCCGCGGGATCACCTGCTCGGTGAAGTAGCCGTCGCTGATGAACAGGGGGATGACGAAGACGCGCGGGGCGAAGGCGCCGCGGAGGACGCCGGCGAACCCGGGTTCCTCCTTCCAGAACCCGCACAGCACCTGGCGGAACAGGCCCCGGGCACGGAGGGTGTCGGCGTGCTGGAGCGTGGGGGCGGCCGAATCCGGGTTGAGGGTCGAGCCGTGTCCGAGGAGGACGAGGGTGGCGTCCTGGAGGTCGTGTTCCACGAACCCGACAGTTGGCCCGAAGCGGACATCCGGCAAGCGGGCGGGTGGGGGGAGTTTCCGGTCAGCCCGCCGTCGGACCTTCCCCGGCAGTCGCCAGCACGGCGCGGGCCTCGCCGATGTCGGCGGCGATCTGTTCCCGGAGGGCCCCGACGGATGCGAACCGGGTTTCCCCGCGCAGGCGACGCACGAACTCCACCTCCAGTTCCCGTCCGTAGAGGTCGCCGTCGAAGTCGATCAGGTGCACCTCGCACCGTTCCTCCAGGCGATCCCCCACGGTCGGTCGGCGGCCGAGGTTGAGGGCGGCCGGGTGGGGGACGCCGTCCATCCGGGCCCGGACCGCGTACACGCCGTGGGGCGGCAGTTCGAGGCCGGCCACGTCGAGATTCGCGGTGGGAAATCCCAGGGTGCGCCCGATCCGGTCGCCCGGCACGACCGCGCCCGCCAGCGCGTACGGGCGCCCGAGGAGCCGGCCGACGGCCGCGAGGTCACCCGACCGGAGCGTGGTCCGGATGCGGGTGCTGCTGACCACCTCGCCGTCGACCCGGACCGGCTCCATGGCATGCACCTCGAACCCGTCGAGGGCGCCCACCTCGCGGAGGAGGTCGACATGGCCCGAGCGGCCGTGGCCGAAGTGGAAGCCCGCGCCCACGGTGACCGACCGGATGCGGCCGAAGCCGGTCTGGAGGTCGGCGATGAACTCCCGTCCGGTGCGCCGGCTGAGCGCCGGGGTGAACCCGAGGACGAGGGTTGCCGCGGGTGCGAGCCGGGCCAGTTCCCGGAGCCGGTGGGGCAGGGACTGGAGGAGGCGCGGGGCGTCGTCCGGACGCAGGATGGCGAGCGGATGGGGATGGAAGGTCACCGCGACGGGGGTGGCCCCGAGGCGGTGGGCATCGGCGACCGCCTGTCCCACGACGTGCTGATGGCCCCGGTGCACGCCGTCGAACATGCCGAGCGCGAGGCACACCCCGCCCAAGGAGGTTCCCAGGTCATCGGCACGGTGGAGGATGCGCATCCGGTGGATGCCGCCGGCGCGGCTACTCGAGCGTCCGGAGGCGCAGGAAGGGGATGACGTGGCGGGTGAGCTCCGCCTCGGTCCATTCCAGCACCTCCGCCAGCGGCGCGGCGTCGGCCACGTCGAGGCGTCCGCTGGCGAGGCGTCGGAGGGTGAGGAGATGGCCGCCGCAGCCGAGCTTCTGTCCCAGCTCATGGGCGATGGTGCGGACGTAGGTGCCCTTGGTGCAGGCGATGCGGAAGTGGGCGACGGGCTCGGTGTAGGCGGTGAGGCGGAAGCTGTACACGTGGATCAGGCGCGGCTTGCGCTCCACCTCCTGGCCCTTGCGGGCGAGCTTGTACAGCGGCACCCCGCCCAGCTTCACCGCGCTGACCATCGGCGGGACCTGCTGCTGGTCGCCGACGAACGACCGGGCGGCCTCGTTCAGTTCGTCGAGCGTCATCGGCGGCACCGGGAGCGAGCCGGTGAGCTGGCCGTCGGCATCGTAGGAATCCGTGCTCTCGCCCAGCTTGATGTCCCCCTCGTACACCTTGTCGGAGCCCATGAGCTTTTCCGACAGGCGGGTGGCGGCGCCGAGGACGAGGACCAGGAGGCCGGTGGCGTTGGGGTCGAGGGTGCCGCAATGGCCGACCTTGCGGATTCCGAACCGGCGGCGGACCCGGTCCACCACGTCGTGGCTGGTGAGGCCGGGGGGTTTGTCGACGAGCAGGGCGCCGTCGAGTGGGGAGAACGGTTGCATGCGGTCGGGAGGTGGGGTCAGGCGGGAGTCTGTCCGGCGTGGGCGCGGCGGATGGCGGTCAGGACGCGGCGTTGGACGCCGAGGGGTTTGCCGGTGATGCGGGCGCCGGCGGCGGCCTTGTGGCCACCCCCGCCGAAGCGGGCGGCGAGGAGGGCCACATCCACCTTGGGATCCTTCGACCGCCAGCTCACCCGGACCTGGTCCGGTCCGACCTCCTCGAAGACGACCGCCACCATGACGCCCTCGATCGAGCGGATGTGGTCGATGAGGCCCTCGCTTTCCTCCGTGGTGGCGCCGGCGCGGGAATAGTCGCGTTGCCGGAGCCAGAAGTAGGCCGTGCGATGGTCGTGGGTGAGGCGGAACGAGCTGTAGACGTGGCGCAGCAGGCGGACCCGGCTCAGGGGGAAGCTCTGGTAGACCTCCTGGCAGATCCGGCCGAGGTGGGCGCCGCCCTCGACCAGCTCGGCGGCGGTGCGGAGCGTCTCCGGGGTCGTGCTCGGGTACTGGAAGCTGCCCGTGTCGGTGCTGATGGCGGTGAACAGGCAGTCGGCCATCCGGCTGTTGATCCGCCAACCGGCCCAGTGGCAGAGGTCGTAGACCAGTTCCCCGGTGCTCGGTTCCCGGGGCGAGACCCAGTTCACGTCGCCGTACCGGGTGTTCGAGGCGTGGTGGTCGATGTTGACCAGCAGGCCGCGGTCCTCGATGCAGGGACGCACGGTGCCGAGGCGCTCGTAGGTGGCGCAGTCGAGCGCCACCACGACGTCGAACCGGCGTCCCGGCTCGGGTCGGGCCACGAGCCCGTCGGGGTCGAGGAACCGCAGCTTGTCGGGCACCGGGTCCTCGTTCCAGACCGTGACCGTCCGACCCGACGTGCGCAGGGCCAGGGCGAGGCCGACCTGGCTTCCGATGCAATCGCCGTCGGGCCGCATGTGGCCGACGACGCAGACCGAGGAGGCCTCGGAGAGGCGGGCGATGATGGTGTCGACGCTTTTCGGCCGGGACTTCACGGGGCGGGGTGGGGCGGTGGGGAGGGGGGCTTCCCGGGGGAGGCGGGCTTCTCGATCTCCTCGATGATCGACAGGATGCGGTTGCCGCGCTCGATGGAGTCGTCGAGGACGAACTGGAGGGTGGGGGTCCACTTCATGCGGAGCGCCGAGCCGAGGGCGAGCTGGATGCGGGCGGCGTGGGCCTGGAGCTTCTCGGGGGCGGCGGCCCGCTGGGCCTGGGTGCCGACGAACCCGATGAAGACGATGGCGGAGCGGATGTCGGCGGCGACGCTCACCTCGTTGATGTTGAGCAGGCCGACCTGGTCGACCGACAGCTCGCGGCGGATGATGTCGCTGACCTCCCGCTTGAGGAGTTCGGCCACCCGCTGGAGGCGACGGCTCGGGGGTTTCGGGGCTTTCATGGGTGCGGGGGCGGTCCCGGGCGGGAAAGGCGGCCGCCATCCCGCGGACGTGCCCCGGGACGGTCCATCCAACCCGTGGCGCGGGTCACTCGAGCTTCTGGGCGACCTTCTCGAGGGTGTAGCACTCGATGATGTCGCCCTCCTGGAACTCGTCGAAACCGTCCAGCCGGACACCGCATTCCATGCCCGTGCGGACCTCGTTCACCTCGTCCTGGAACCGCTTGAGGGTGAGGCTGACGCCCTCGTAGATCACGTGGCCGGCGCGGCGGACGCGCATCTTGCCCCGGACCAGGCGGCCCGAGGTGACGGCGCAACCGGCGACGTTCCCGCCCTTCGAGAGCGAGAACACCTTCCGGACCTCGGCCTGGCCGACGGTGACGTCGCGGGTGAGGGGGTCGAGGAGTCCGGCCATGGCCTCCTTCACCTGGTCGATGAGCTCGTAGATGATCGCGTAGAGGCGGATCTGGACCCCCTCGCGCTTGGCCGTCTCGGCGGCGCTGGAGTCGACGCGGGAATGGAACCCGAGGATCACGGCGTTCGACGAGCTGGCGAGCAGGACGTCGGACTCGGTGATGGCACCCACGGCATGGTGGACGATCTCGAGGTCGACCTTCCGGGCCTCGATCTTGCGGATGGCGTCGCAGATCGCCTCGACGCTGCCCTGGGTGTCGGCCTTGACGATGACCTTGAGCACCTTGGCGGACATGTCGCTGATCTGTCCGAAGATGTCCTCCAGGGTCTGGCGGCGGGGGCGGATCCCCTCGAGGTTGGCGCGTTTGCGCTCGGTGGCGCGTTCCTCGGCGAGGTCGCGGGCGGCGCGTTCGTTTTCGACCGCGCTGAACTCCGAGCCCGCCTCCGGGACGCCGTTCAGGCCGAGGACGCGGACGGCGACCGACGGGGTGGCCTCCTTCAGGCGCTGGCCCTCCTCGTTGATCAGGGCGCGGACCCGGCCGTAGTGCTCGCCGCAGATCACCACGTCGCCCAGCCGCAGGGTTCCCTTGCGGACGAGCACGGTGGCGACCGGGCCGCCGGGCTCGACGCCGGATTCGATCACGTTGCCCTTGGCCTTGCGGCTGGGATTGGCCTTGAGCTCCATGAGCTCGGACTGGAGCAGGATCGCCTCGATCAGCTTGGGCACGCCCTGCTGGGTGACCGCCGAGCAGTCGACGTACAGGGTGTCGCCGCCCCAGTCGTCGGGGACGAGTCCCCGGTCCTGGAGCTGCTGCCGCACCTTCATCGGGTTGGCCCCCGGGTGGTCGCACTTGTTGACGGCCACGATGATCGGGACCTTGGCGGCCTTGGCGTGGGACAGGGCCTCGAGCGTCTGCGGCATGACGCCGTCGTTGGCGGCCACCACGAGGATGACGATGTCGGTGACATTCGCCCCGCGCGCCCGCATGGCCGAGAAGGCGGCATGGCCGGGCGTGTCGAGGAACGTCAGCTGCATCACGTCCGCGGGACGCTCAGGGTGCGGGTAGAAGATCGTGTAGGCGCCGATGTGCTGGGTGATCCCGCCCGCCTCCCGGGCGGCCACGTTCGCCTTGCGGATGACGTCGAGGAGGCTGGTCTTTCCGTGGTCGACATGGCCCATGATGGTGACCACCGGCGGGCGTGGGCGGAGGTCCTCGAGGTTGTCGTCCTGGTCGAGCTGGACGGTCTGCTCCTTCGGCACGTTGACCGAGTGCCCGGCCTTGTCGCGCTTCTCGGTCTCGAACCGGAACCCGTTCTTGGCGCAGACGCGGACTGCGACCTCGGCGTCGATGGTCTGGGTGACGGTGGCGAAAACCCCCATCTGCATCAGGTCGGCGATGATCTGGAACGGCTTCCGTCCCATGGCCTCGGCCAGTTCGCGGACCACGATGGGCGACCGCATCTGGAGCGACGGGGCATCGACCGGCAGGTTGGCGCGCGGATTGGCCGGCGGCCTCGGGGCGGCCGGACGCGACTGTCCGGGTGCCGGTCGCCCGGCGGGCTGGCCGGGCCGTCCGGCGGGCGGGCGGCGATCATCGCGACGCTCCTCGCGTCCGCGTCCGCGCTCGGCGGGGGTGCCGCCGCGGCGGCCGAGGTTGCCGAGGTCGATGAAGCCGACCTTCTCGCCGAGCTGCGGCCGGGGAGGGGCTGCCGGCGCCGGAGGGGCGACCGGTGCGGGCGCGGCGGCCGGCGTGGAGGTGACGGGAGCGGGGGTTGGCGTGGCGACCGGTGCCGGGGCGACCACCGCCTCGGGTGCGGTGGCGGCCGGGGGCTCAGGCGACGGTTCGGGTGCCGGTGCCGGCTCCGCTCCCCCGGCGTCCTGGACCGTCGCTGCGACAGCCGGTTCGGTGACCGCGGGCTCGGCCGGTTCGACGGGTTCCGGGGATTCGGCCGCCGGGGTCATGGCGTCGGGCGCTTGGGGTTGGGGTTCCACCTCCGGCCCGGGCTCCGGCTCCACGGCCGCCTCCGGTTCGGGTTCGGGTTCGGGAACGGGGATGATGGTGACCGCGGGGGCCTCGACCGGTGCCGCCGGCTCCGCGGGCAGGGCGGGTGCGGCGGGTGCCAACTGCTGCTCGAGGAACTCGGCGGTGATCTTGTCGAGTGAACTGGAGGCCACCTTGGCGGCCGAGATGCCAAGCTCCTTGGCCTTGGACAGGACCACCTTGTTCTCCAGGTTGAGCTTCTTGGCGATCTCGTAGATGCGGACGGGCATGGATTCTGTCGGGGTTCTGTCGGGGGGGGGCGGCTGGCGGTTCGGGAGGGATCAGACGGCGGCGGGAGATGACCCCGCCTGACGGCGGGCCAGTTCGCCGCGGACGGCCTCGAGGATGAGCGAGGCGTCATCGGCCACCTCGGGGATGCCCTGAAGGTCCTCCACGTCCACCTCGGCGAGATCCGTCAGTTCATGGAAGCCGGAGTTGACGAGCACCCGGGCGTGGGTCTCGGAGATTCCGGGGACGTTCGTCAGCTCCCGGACGGCGCGTTCCACCTTGTCCTCGAACCCGGGAATCTGGTCGGCCTCGGGCTCGATGGTGATCCGCCAGCCGCTCAGGCGTTCGGTGAGGCGGGTGTTCTGCCCGCGGCGACCGATGGCGAGCGACAGCTGGTCGGGCGCGCACCGGATCAGGACCCGGCGGTTGGCCTCGTCGATGTCGAACGCCTTGAGTCGGGCCGGGGCGAGGGCGCTGGCGATGAAGTTCTGGAGATCGGGCGACCAGGGGATGATGTCGACCTTCTCGTTGTTCAGTTCGCGGACGATGTTCTTCACCCGTTGGCCGCGGAGGCCGACGCAGGCGCCCACCGGATCGACCTTCGAGTCCCGGCTGTAGACGGCCAGCTTCGTGCGGAAGCCCGGCTCGCGGGCGATGCCCTTGATTTCGATGGTGCCGTCGGCGATCTCGCTGACCTCGAGCCGGAACAGCTTGACGACGAACTGGGGGTCGGCCCGGGACAGGATGATCTCGGGGCCGCGCGGGGTCTGTTCGACCTCCTTGACGAAGCACCGGATCCGCTCGCCCACCTGGTACTCCTCGGTGGGAACGCGTTCGCGGTTGGGCATCAGGGCCTCGAACTTGCCGAGGTCGATGACCACGTCCGAGCGTTCGAACCGCCGGACGGTGCCGCTGACGATGTCGCCGACGCGGTCCTTGAACTCGGTGAAGATCAGCTCCTTCTCGGCGCGGCGCACCTGCTGCATCAGCGCCTGCTTGGCGTACTGGGCGGCGATGCGTCCGAAGCCGGTCGGGGTCACCTCGATCTCGATCTCGTCGCCGGGCTTGGCCTCGGGATGTCCGGCCCGGCGGGCGTCGAAGACGGAGATCTGGTCATGCTTGGAGAGGACGCGCTCGGCCACGATCAGCTTGGCCCAGGCGCGGATCTCGCCGCCCTTGGCGTCGATCACCACGCGCAGTTCCCGCGCCGGGCCCACCGCCTTCTTGGCGGCGGCCAGCAGGGCCTCCTCGATGGCCGCGATCAAGCGGTCTCGACTGATTCCCTTTTCCTTCTCCCAGTACTCAACAACAGCCAAAAATTCAGCGTTCATAGGCGCTTCCCGAGGGCTCCACGCGGACAAAAAAAAGCCGGCAGTTTGAGCTCCGACTTCACGCGGACCGGCCATCCCGGTCGAGGAACCTGTTTTCGGTCGGGAGACTAGTTTCGTCGCCGATGGACCGTCAAGGGCATTTGCCCCGGACAGCCGCCGCCGGCGGCCGGTCCGGACCGGCCGCGGCAATCGATTGCGGCGCGTAATCAGAGGCGAAACGCCGCGGTGCAGGACCTCCCGGAGGTTCCGGTCAGCCTCTCAGCCGCGGTTGAGGAGGGCGTCGAGGTTGAGCAGGACATTGGCCACGGAGGTCCAGGCCGCGAGTTCCGCGGACGGAACCCCCTGGGGGTTGGGCACCGGCGGCTCGCCGGCCAGGGCCCGGGCCGCTTCCGGATCGGCCCGGAGACGTTCGAGCTCGGCGCGGTGGAGCCGGAGGAGCGGGGCGAGGTCCGCGGCGGAGGGGATGCGTCCGGTGGCGAGTCGGAACCCGTGGGCGGCGCGGGCTTCGGGGTCGGGGCCGGCCTCGTGCAGGAGGCGGCGTGCGAGGGCCTGGGCGGCCTCGACGAACACCGGGTCGTTCAGGGTGACGAACGCCTGGAGCGGGGTGTTGGTGGGGAGGCGGCGTACGGTGCAGGATTCGCGGCTGGGGGCGTCGAACGTGGCCATGCTCGGGTAGGGGACCGTGCGGCGCAGGAAGGTGTAGATGCCGCGGCGATAGCGGTCGTCACCCGGCGAGGTGGCCCAGGTGCGTTCGCCGTTGAAGGCGGCCCGCCACAGGCCCTCGGGCTGGTAGGGGTACACGCTGGGCCCGCCGATCCGCCCGCCCAGCAACCCCGCCACCGACAGGGCCTGGTCCCGCACGGCCTCGGCATCGAGCCGACGCCGGGTGGCGCGGCCAAGGAGGATGTTCGCGGGGTCGGCCTCCCGGACGTCGGCGGGGACCGCCGCGGTCTGCCGATAGGTGGCCGAGGTGACCATCAGGCGCACCAGCGCCTTCATGTCCCATCCGAGCGCCGGCGCACCGGGTCGGGAATCGTCGGGCGGGGACTGGAAGGTCACCGCCAGCCAGTCCAGCAGTTCCGGGTGGCTGGGCAGGGTGCCCTGGGTGCCGAAGTCCTCCTCGGTCTCGACCAGGCCCCGTCCGAAGATCTGGCTCCAGAACCGGTTGACCGCCACCCGGGCGGTCAGCGGGTTCGCCGGGTCGAACAGCCAGTCGACCAGCCCCCGGCGGTCCCGGGGGCGACCCTCCGGCCACCCATGGAACGCCTCGGGAACGGTGGGGCCGACCTCCCCGGCGGGGTCCAGGTAGTTGCCCTTGTTGAGGATCCGGGTGGTCCGCTGCCGGTCCGGTGGGACTTCTCGGAGGATCGGGACGGGGGTGCCGCGGATGGATGCGAGTTCATTCCGACGGGCGGCGATCTCGCCTCGGAGGCCGGCGCGGGTCCTGGCAAGCGGGCGGAAATGGCGGTCGAGGACCCGGAGCTGTTCGTCGGTCCGATCGGCGGATCCGACTTCCAGGGCGGCAGCCACCGCGGTCGGCAGCAGGCGGACCGGTGGGGCGTGGCGGGTGAGGGACCATCGGAACCGCCCCAGGAGCTGGTGCTCCCCGTGGTTCTGGCTGAGGTGCAGGAGGAGGGTGACCGGGCCCGGTCTGCCGAGGGGGGCGTCGAGCTCCACGGCGAGCTGGTGTGCGGCGCCGGTTGCCCCGCCCACCGCCCATCCGGAGTCCCGGTGGGCACGGGCGTCGATCGCGCCGGCGGCGGCGAATCCGGGCTGCGCATGGTCGGCGGTGGCTTCCCGCAGGGCCAGCGGACGCGCTCCGCCGGACGGTCCGATCCGGGTCACGGGACGGGGGGGCTCGTCGAGGCGTGTGGACCAGACCGGCTGCCGGTCGGCGTCGAGGAGGGTCACCCGGACATTGCCCAGCTGACCTTCGCTGCCGTCGGTCCGGTTCCACAGGGCGAGTTCGGTGACCGGTTCGGTCCGGCCGAGATCCAGTTCCCACCAGGGCAATTCTTCCGGCAGCGTCAGGCTGACCGAGTGGGCTGCGTTGACGTTTCCGTCGGTGTTGCCGTCGATCGCGCGGGCGGGGTCGGCGAGGTAGGTGGTGGTGGATTGGCGGGGTGTTCCGCCGGGGGCGAGGTTGGTGAGGCCCGAGAAGACCTGCACCTCCGCGAGGGCGAGTTGCCGCCGGCCGCCGAGTCCCTCGATGCGGACATAGCGGGCCGGGGCGGCCGCGGCGGGTGCCGGCGCCACGAAGGCCCGGAGGTCGTTGAGGACGAAGTTGCCGTCGCCCGGATGGGTTCCCGGGCCGGAGCCGGGGAGCCCGGGGTCCGGAAGCACCTCGAGGCGGAGCGCGGTGACGTCGGCCGGATCGTCGATGCGCACCTGCACCATGTAGTGGTCGCGTCCGGCGCCGCCGGGTTGGGCACGGAGGGTTCCGTCCGGCTCCCGGTCGAGCCGGGCGCCGTCGGCCACGGCGGAGAGGGCGGCCTCCACCGGGACCGGTTCCCAGGCGACCGGCCGCGCGGCGGCGACGGTCCAGGCGTCGCGTTCCGCGAGGTACTCCGCATCGTCGGCCGCGTGGCGTTCCTCAAGGGCCGCGATCTCCGTCCGGAGCGCCTCCCGCCGGGCCTCCTCATCGGGTCGCAGGAGGGGCAGCGTGGGGCGCTCGTCGGGCTGGTCGTTGTCCTCGGTCTGGTTGAAGAAGGCGTAGAACCCGTAGTACTCGCGATGGGTGATGGGGTCGAACTTGTGGGTGTGGCACTGGGCGCAGCCCAACGTCAGTCCCATCCACACCTGGGCGGTGACATTGGCGCGGTCCTTCACCGCCGCCACCCGCCATTCCTCGTCCTCGGTCCCCCCCTCGGTGTTGGTCATGGTGTTCCGATGGAAGGCGGTGGCGATGACCTGTTCCCGGGTGGGGGCGTCGAGGAGGTCCCCCGCCAGCTGCTCCCGGGAGAACTGCTCGTAGGTGAGGTTGCGGTTGAACGCCTGGATCACCCAGTCGCGGTACGGCCAGATGTGGGGGCGGAGCGGATCGGACCCGTAGCCCGCCGAGTCGGCGTACCGGGCCAGGTCCAGCCACATCCGCGCCCAGCGCTCGCCGTAGCGGGGCGAGGCGAGGAGGCTGTCGACGTATCGCTCGTAGGCATCCGCACGGGTATCCGCCAGGAAGGCGTCGCGGGCGGCGGGGTCCGGGGGAAGGCCGGTGAGGTCGATGGCGACCCGGCGGGCGAGTGTCTCGCGGTCGGCTTCGGGCGACGGGGTCCGTCCGACGGCCTCGAGGCGAGCCTGGATGAACGGGTCGATCCCGTTCCGGGCCCAGGCCGGGTCGGCCACCTGGGGTGGGGCCGGCCGGGTGGGCGCCCGCCAAGCCCAGTGGGGGCTGTACTCGGCGCCCGACGCGATCCATGCACGAACAAGTTCGATCTCGTCGGGCGTCACCGGATTCCGGGTCTCGGGCGGCGGCATGACCTCGTCGGGGTCGGTGCTGGTCATCCGCCGGATGATCTCGCTGGCGGCCGGTTGGCCGGGGGCGATCGGGGTGACCCCCTTGCGTTCCCGGATGGCCTCCGGGCCGAGATCCAGCCGCAGCCCGGCCTTGCGCGAACCCTCGTCCTGCCCGTGGCACTGGAAGCATTTCTGGGAGAGGATGGGCCGGATCTCGGCCGAGAAGTCGACCGCGGCCGCGGTCCCGAGCACGCCCGACAGGAGCATCGGGGCGAGCCGGCGGATGAACCGGCCGGGAAGTCGGTGGAGGAGGGCGGGCATGGAGGCGTCCCGGGGAGAGTACCGTCGGCCGGCCCCGGTTCAACAGTCCGGAGCGGGGTCTTGTGTTTTGTGGATGCCGGCGGATTGTCGGTCGGGAGCCCGGACGGGTTCCCCCGACCATGACCCAAGCCCCCAGCCCTTCCGGTCCCACCACGGTGGGCGGGACCGGTTCGGATCCCGACCGTCCGGTGCCGGGGAACCTGGTGCTCTTCGACGGCACCTGCGCCCTGTGCCACGGCTGGGTCAAGTTCGTGCTGCGTCGGGACCCGGCGGGACGGTTCCGCTTCGCCGCGCTCCAGTCCCCGGTGGGCGCAGACCTGCTGGCGCGCCACGGGCTGCCGTCCGGATTCCTCGGGAGCGTCCTGCTGGTGGAGTCGGTCGGCACGCCGGGGGAGCGGGTGCATCTCCGGAGTGGGGCAGCCCTCCGGATCCTGTCCGGACTGGGCGGTATCTGGCGCCTGGCCCGGTGCCTGGAGTGGATCCCGGGGGGATGGCGCGATGCGGTCTACGATGCGATCGCAGCCCGGCGTCATCGCTGGTTCGGGACTGCCGAGGCCTGCGAGCTGATGCGACCGGAGTGGCGCCACCGGTTCTTCTGAGCCGCTATTTGTCGAGGGTGCGCAGGTAGGCGAGGACGTCCCTCAGCTCGAGGGGCGTGAGCAGTTCCGCCAGGCCGGCTGGCATGGCCGAAAGTCCCCCCTCGGGCGGCACGAAGCCATCGGCATAGGCGCGGTCGGGTTCGAGGATGGCCTCAAGCAGGTACTCCGCGGGGCGTCGGGCGGCGATGCCGTCGAGGGGTGGTCCCACGATGCCGCCCTCGCTGCGGACCTGATGGCAGCGGCTGCACTGGACCTGGGGATTGGTGAAGAAGATCGCCGCCCCCCGGGCGGGATCCCCGCCCGTCAGGACCGGTCGCCAGCGGGCGATCGGGTCGGCCGTCGCGGCGCCCCGTTCCCATCGGTCCAAGGCCGCGGCGACGGCCGGCACCGCGTCGCGTCGCTGTCCTGCGGCGGCCAGGACGTCGAGCCGGTACTCCTCCGCCACCCTCCCGTCGAGCACCCCCTCCAGGGCGTCGGCCAGGAGCCGATCGGTCCCGGGCGACGCCACCCGGCCGAGGGCGGCGACGGCCGAGCGGACAACGGCCGGGTCGGCGGCACCCGGGGCGGTGCCGCCCGGGAGGACGCCCGGCGGGACGAGGGCCGCAAGCCGGGTTGCGGCATCATCGCCTTCCAGCCGGTCCAGGAAGGGAACGGCGCTGGCGCGGACCCCGGGATCGGGGTCGCCGAGGGCGATGCGGACGGCGTCGGCCGTCTGGAAGGCGAGGAGTGCGGCGAGGGCCGGGACGATCTCGCGGCGGAGTTCGGCCGGGGTGGAGGGATCGGTGAGCTTCTCGAAGAACGGATGGGCCGCCTCCTTCGCGCCGAGCCGGACGGCCGCTTGGAGCAGGGCCCGCTGCACCTCGACCGGCGCCGGGCCCCCCGGGACCACCACGCCGTACTCGTCCGGGGTGTCGGGGTTGAGGATCTCGTCGCCCACCCGCAGGAAGGCCCGTCGGGCGCCCTGGGGGTTGCGGCGGACCGTGAGGCCGGTTTCCAGGTCGGCGGATCGCCCGAGGTCGGGGGGCAGTCCGGGCAGGGCGGTGAGGCGGGTGCCGGGAAACGCGGTGGCTGCGGCGGCGCGGGCGCGTTCGAGCAGGGGGTTGCCCGCCACGTCGGGGACCGCCGCCGGGGCGTTGCCGGCCGGGTCGTCGTCGGACTCCAGGGTCACGGCCGGCCGCCAGTTGCCGAGGACCGGGTCGAGCGGGGGTGGGTTGCCCCAGTCGCCGAGCGCGGACAGGGCCCGGGCCCGGGCCCAGCCCGGCACGTCACGGCGCTTCGCCAGGGAGGCGACCATCTGGGCGTGCAGCGGTGTCCCGAGGCGGAGATTGGCCGCGATGACCCGGGTGAGCAGGTTGGTGGGGCAGTCGACCCGCGTCACCAATGCCGCCAGGGACGGAATCCCGGCCACGACCGGCAGGTCGTGGAGGGCGCGGCCGGCGGTCACCTGGATCGACGGGTCGGGGTCGGACAGCAGGTTGGTCAGGGCCGGCGAGGCCGTCCGGCGCAGGGCCAGGGCGGCCACGTGCCGCACCCGCGGGTCGCGGTGCCGGAGCCAACCGGCCAGCGCTCCGGCGCCGTCCCGCCCCGGGGCGGAGATCCGGTCCGACAGCACGTGGACCAGCGCGTG
Organism: uncultured Verrucomicrobiota bacterium; assembly: GCA_964525755.1. GTDB lineage: Bacteria > Verrucomicrobiota > Verrucomicrobiia > Limisphaerales > UBA9464 > UBA6176. The sequence continues at coordinate 24,452 of CAZGIK010000022.1, read as the reverse complement.
GCGGACAAACGGGTCCGCCCCCTCCGGCCCGCCCGCCAGCGCCTGGAGGCCCTGCTCCCCGCCGACCTCCACCCCGTGCCCCTCGACCATCCGCCGGGCGTCGAGCATCGACCGCCATCGGACCGGCGAGGTCCCGTCGGGCGGTGTGGCGAGGAGCGGAGCGGTCTCCGGGAACCCCGCCCCGGCCAGCAGGCCGCGGACGGCACCCGCCACGGCGTCGTCCGAATCCGCGGCCAGGGGCAGGAGGCGGGTGAGGTGGGGACGGAGGGCGTCGGCCGACACGCCGGTGCGCAGCAGTTGCCCGAGGCCCCAGGCGCCGTGGAGGCGACGCATCCGCGGGGCGGTGGCGGTGGCTGCCTCGACCAGGGCGGGGAGCGCCCGGCGTCGGACCAGGGCCTCCTGGGCGCCGGCCCGCACCCGACGGTCGGCATGGCCCAGCAGGCGGGAGAGTTCGTCGGGATCCCGTTCCCCGAAGCCGTCGGCCAGGAGACGTCGGACTTCCGAGGCGACCGGATCCGCCGCCAGGCCGGGCGGCGCGATCCGGTAGATCCGGCCGCGCATTGGCTGGCCCCAGCCCGCGACCCAGTCGAGGACATACGCGGCGCCGTCGGGGCCGAATTCGACATCGGTGGGCCAGCAGTCCCAGAGGAACTTCTCCCGGCGGTCCACCGCGAACGACGCGCCCTCCGGGCGGACCGTGTAGGCCCAGACGCCTCCGGGGAAGTCGCAGTGGAGGAAGGTGCCGGCGAGCCGTTCGCCGAAGCCTGTTCCCGGGTAGAACGCCAGTCCGCTGGGGCCCTGGCTCACGGTCCCGGCGGGTGGCAGGATCCCGTCCTGACCGCCCCGCCACAGTTCCTGCTGCACCCATTCGCCGAATCCCTCCTGGTGCTGGTAGGCGGTGCGCCACCCGTAGTCGCCGCCCCCGACCAGGTGGAGGACCCGGCACGGGTCGGCACCTGCCGTGTCGTTGTCGACCGTCCACAGGTTGCCGAGGTCGTCGAAGGCGAGTTCCTGCGGGTTGCGGAGGCCGATGCAAAAGATCTCCAGGCGGGAGCCGTCGGGTTCGCACCGCAGCACCCCGCCGCAGTCCGGCACGTCCAGCACCGCGCCCTCGCGGTTCGTCACGCAGATCCCGCGGTCGCCGAAGCTCATGTACAGGCGGCCGTCGGGTCCGTGGATCAGCCCGTGGAGATCGTGCCCGGACACCCCCACATGCACGCCGAACCCGGTGGCCAGCCGGTGTTCCGGACCGGGAGTCAGCGGTGGGTCGGTCGGCGGCTCGGCGGCGGGGAAGCGCCACAGGGAGGGGATGTTCCCGAAGTAGACGTGCTCCCCGGTGGCCAGCACCCCGGCGGCGGTGCCATCGGCCGGGGAGTTGAACCCGGTGGCGAACACCGTGCTCCGGTCGACCCGCCCGTCGCCATCGGCGTCCTCCAGTCGACGTACCAGCTCGGAGTCGCGGGTCAGGAGATCCGGGTCGGTGGGGGCGAACTGCGTCTCCAGGAAGGCCACCCGGTCGGCCACGGTGCGGAACGCCATGTCGGCGAGCAGCCAGTTGGTCTTCTGGGTGATGTCGAAGATCGACCGGTTCCAACGGTGGGTTTCGGCGATGTAGGCGCGGCCGCGGGGGTCGAAACTGAAGGCCACGCCATTGCTCAGCTGGGGTTCGGCGGCCCAGACGGAGAGGTGGAGTCCGGGTTGCAGGGTCAGGCGTCCAGCCTGGTCCTGCGCGGTCGCGAAGTCCGCCGGGACCGTCCCGTGCTGGGCCGATGCGCCGAGTGTCAGGGCCAGCGCTCCCGCCGCCGTCATCCAGGGAATTCGAAGCGTCACACCGGGATGCTAGCCGGCGGATCGCGGCGGGGGAATTCCGCGAATGGCCCGGCTTTCAGCCCCACGGCGCCGGGCGGGAATCGAGGCTGAAGACCTGGGCGGAGACGTTCCGCATCCCGGCCAGGTGCACGATGAACCGGGCAGCCTCGGCCGGGTCGTTGAGCCGGCCCAGAAGGTTCTCGCCGGCGGCGCGGGACAGGTCGGCTTCGGACAGGTGCCCGACCAGTCCGGTGGGGAGGAACCCGGGGAGGACGGTGTTGACCTGGATGCCGTGGGCGGCGGCCTCCCGGGCCAGGGCGGCGGCGAAGCCGAGCAGGCCGGCCTTGGAGGCGACGTAGTTCGCCTGACCGGCCCGTCCGGCGCGTCCGCCAAAGCTGCCGATGTGGATGATGTGCCCGCCGCCGGCCCGGGCCATGACCGGGAGCGCCGCCCGGGAGCAGCGGAAGGCCCCGGTCAGGTTGACCCCGAGCACCGCATCCCATTCGGCGTCGGCCATCCGGGGAAGGATCCCGTCGCGGGCGATCCCCGCGTTGTTCACCAGCACGTCCAGCCGGCCGGCACGGCGACAGACCTCGGCGACGGCCCGGTCCGCCGCGCCGGGTTCGGTGACGTCGAGGCGGACGGCCGTGAGGCGGTCGTGGGGGACCGGGATCGGTTCCCGGTGGACGCCGCCGTGGACGTTCCATCCGGCGTCGAGGAACGCCCGGCACAGGGCCCGGCCGAGCCCGCCGGCGGCGCCGGTGATCAGGACCGTGGGCCGGGTCGGGTCCGGGTCGGGAAGGGGATGGGGATCCGGGTTCATGCCGGCGGGGCGTCGGCCTGCCGGGCGGGGCGGGGCCATTCCTGCCGGCCCTCCAGGATCACCCCGGACATCTCGCCCGGGTGATGGACGACGGCCGCCGCGGCGTCCTCCAGTCGTCCCGCGTGCGGCAGCCAGGCCATGTCGGCCCAGGCGCCCGGGGACAGCGTGCCGGCCAGGCCGTCCAGTCCGAGCACCCGGGCACCGGAGGCGGTGGCGAGGGTGAGGAGGGTGTCGGGGGCGACCGCGGAATCCACGGCCGCCAGGGCGGCGAGTTCGTGGAGCAGGGACAGGATCGGACGTGTCCCGCGGTCGGCGCGGGTGGAGGCCAGGCTGTCGGTGCCCACCGCCAGCGTGACCCCGGCGTCCTCGAGTTCCTGGCGGGGAAATCGGCGATGCTGGAAGTAGCGGTGGGATCTCGGGCAGTGCACCACGGACACCCCGGCGGCGGCCAGCCGCCGGGCGTCGTCGCTCCAGAGGTGGTTCACGTGGACGGCGAGCAGGCCCGGGCGGAGCATCCCGACCCGCTCGAGGTGCCGCACCGGCGAGCCGAGCCCGCAGTCGGACATGTCGCGCTGCGGGGCGAGCCAGTCGAACAGGGGCCCGCGACGGTACATGTACATGTCGAACTCCTCCTGGGACTCCGCCACGTGGGTGGTGATGCGCCAGCCGTGGGCTTCGGCCCGGGCGGCGGCCTGGGAGAGCAGTCCGGGGTGGGTGGAGTACGGGGCGTGGGGCGACAGGCCCAGCCCGCCCCGGCGCACCGGGAGGGGCGCCAGGCGGGATTCCGCCTCGTCGAGGATCTCGCCCGGACTGCGTCCGCTGCGGATGCCGGTCATCTCGAGGAACGAGTAGACCCGGAGCGGGGTGGCGTCGCGGACGTCGGCGAGCATTTCCGGGACCGACTCGATGTTGGCGACGGTGGTGGTGCCGGTGGAGAGCAGCTGACGGGCCCCATCCAGCCACGACGCGGCGAACTCGGAGAATCCCCAGCCGGCCTTGGCGGATAGGATCGACTTGATCCAGCCGGCGAACGACCGCGGGGGTGGCAGGCATCCGGCGAGGCCGGTGTAGTCGAGGTGGCAGTGGGCGTTGACCAGGCCCGGGAACAGGACCGACTCGCCCGCGTCCAGGGCCCGGCCGCCCACCTCCCGCCGGAGGTCGCGCCAGCGCCCCACCTGGCGGACCCTTCCACCCGACAGCCAAACCGCGCCGTCCTCGAGGGGCGGCGCGGTCACGGGCAGGACGACTCGGGAGCGGACGAGCACGGGCTATTCGGCCAGTCGGGTCGCCTCTTTCTGGCGGGCGCCCTTGGTGTGCTTCTTGGCCTTGGCCTTGCTGTGCTTCTTCCGGATCTGCTGCTCGAGCTTCTTCACCGTCAGGTCGATGGCCGCGTAGAGGTCCTCCTCGCGGTCCTCCGCGTACAGGTCGTTGCCGCGGATGCCCACCCGGATGCCGCACTTGAACTGGCGGGCGGGCGAATGGGCGGTGTGGTCCTTCTCCAGCGTGACGCGGGCGTCGAGGAGCCAGCGGTCGATGTGCTCCAGGCGCTCCAGCCGGCTCAGGACATGGGTCTCGATGGCCTCCGTCAGGGTCACGTTGTGCGTCGACAGGATGAACTTCATGGTCGGGCGGAAGGTGGGCCGCGGCCGGGCGCTTTTCAAGAGGGCGCTGGCGAATTGCCGTCGGACCGGCCCAACTCCGGATTGCAGCCGTCCCCCGGACCGCCTATCTCCTGCGCGGGCTGTCGCGGAAAACCAGCCCGCCCCGGGAAGCTTTCCCCCTCCCAAAAACCGCATGACTCCAGCCCTCAACGCCCTGGTGGCCGACGTCCGGTCCTTCATCGGGACGGCCGTCCGGTCGGATCCCGGCGAGGCGGCGTTCGACCGGCTCGCCTGCCGGGCGTTCGCCGTCCAGTTCGACGCCAACGCCGACTACCGGAGCCTGTGCCGCTCGCGGGGGATCGGCCCCGAGTCGGTGTCGGACTGGCGCCGGATCCCGGCCGTGCCGACCTCGGGCTTCAAGGACGGGGACATCTCGTGCCTCGCGCCCGGCGACCGGGTCCGGGTGTTCCATTCCAGCGGCACCACCGGCCAGGTGCCGAGCCGCCATGCGCATTCGGTCGAATCCCTCGCCCTGTACGACGCATCGACACGCCCGTGGTTCCGGGCACACCTGGATCCGTCCACCGACCCGGGCATCCGCTGGGTGAGCCTGACGCCTCCCTCCAAGGCCGCCCCCCATTCCTCGCTGGTCCACATGTTCGACACGGTGACCCGGGATGCCCCGGGCGGGATGGACGGACGGGTTTTTGCCGGGGAAATCGGCCCGGACGGCGACTGGGGGGTCGATTGGGAGACGCTGGATGCGGCCCTGGCCCGGGCGGTGGCGTCGGGGAGCGCGGTGGGGCTTCTCGGGACGGCCTTCCATTTCGTCCACCTGATTGACCGGGCGACGGCCCGGGGCGTCCGATGGCCGCTTCCGGCGGGTTCGCGCGTCCTGGAGACCGGGGGGTACAAGGGACGGTCGAGGGAACTCACCCGGGGGGAACTCCATGCCGGAATCGAGTCGGTCCTGGGCGTTCCGGCGTCCCATCGGGTCACCGAGTACGGCATGGCCGAGCTGGGTTCCCAGGCATACGACCATGTGGCGGGCCGGGTGCGGTCGGGCGATTCCGTCCTCCGGTTCCCCCCGTGGGCCCGGGCCCTGGTGGTGTCGGCCGAGACCGGCCGGGAGGTGCCGGACGGGGATGCCGGGCTGCTCCGGGTGGTCGACCTGGCGAATGCGGCATCGGCCGTGGCCGTGCAGACGGCGGACCGCGCGGTCCGCCGCGGGTCGGGCTTCATCCTGCTCGGCCGGGCCGGGCAGGCCGAGCCGCGGGGATGCTCGCTGATGTCGGCCGGCGCCGGGGGGAACGGATGAGCGGGATCGATCCACATCGGGACCGGACGCTGCTGCTGGCGGCGCTGCTCCACGCCTTTACCCACATCTATCATGTGGCCCTGATGCCCCTGTACCTGCCGATGGTGGCGGATCTCGGGCTCACGGGGGTGGACCAGGCGACGTCGCTGGTGACGGTGATGATGGTGGCGTATTTCCTGCCGGCGTTCGGGGTGGGCATCCTGGCGGATCGCTTCAGCCGGAAGCGGCTGCTCGCGCTCGGGCTGCTGGTGAACGGGATCGGGTTCTTCGGGCTGTCGCTGGCCCGTGACCAGGCGACGGCGGTGGCGTGGGTCGCCCTGGCCGGGCTGGGGGGCAGCCTGTTCCATCCGGCGGCCACCGCCCTGGTGGCGCGGCTGTATCCGGACCGCACCGGCCGGGCGCTGGGCCTCCTGGGGATCGGCGCCAGCCTGGGATTCTTCATCGGACCGCTGTACAGCGGTTGGCGGGCCGAGGCGGCGGGCTGGCGGGCGCCGGTGGCCGAGCTGGGCCTGGCCGGCGTGGCCATGGCGGGGATCTTCTGGTGGCTGGCCGCCGAGGCGCCCGGGGAGGCGTCGGCGGCCGCGGACGGGTCGGTCGCCCGTTCGCGCCGCATGCCGCTGTTTCCCGCCCCGGCCTTCCTCGTGGTGTTCGTGGCCACCGCCGTCGGCTTCGCCCTCCGCGACTTCGCCGGTGCGGGCAACGGGACCCTGTGCTCGCTGTACCTCCAGAAGGCGCATGGCGACTCGGTGGAGGGGGCCGGCCGGGTGCTCAGCCTGATGTTCGTGGCGTCGGCGCTCAGCAATCCGGTGTTCGGCCACCTCAGCGACCGGGGCCGGCTGACGTGGGCCGGCGTCCTGATGGCGGTGTCGGCGGTCCTTCTCGGCCTCCTGCCGTGGACATCCCGGGCGGCCTTCCCCTGGGCCCTCGCGACCTTCGGCTTCTTCTTCATGGCCGTGTATCCGGTCGTCGAGGCGGGTGTCATGCAGGCGGTGCCCGATGCGGTCCGGGGCCGTGCGTTCGGGTTCTTCATCACGGTGGGCGGCCTCCTGGGCAACTCGGCCCACTGGGTGCTCGGCCGGGCTGTGCGGGCGCTGGGCGACCGGGCGTCGGATCCGGGCGCCTACCGGGTCCTGTTCGGCGCCCTGGCGGTCATGCTGGTCGTGGCGCTGGCGGCCCTGCCGGGTGTGCGGTATTTCGAGCGGGCCTGGAGGCGCCTGATCGCGGGCGGGCCGCCGGGCGGACACGACATTCCGAGATGAACCTCCCCAACCTCTTCCTCGCGGATCTCGGCGGGGGCCTGAGCCTCAACCCGGGCACGGTCCGCGAGGCCTGCCAGGCGATCCGTCGCAACCGCGACGCCTGGCTCGGCGCCCAGCGGGTGCGCGCGCTGATCGAGATGATCGCCTACACCGCCGAGCAGTGGCGGGATCCCGACAACGGGCTCCGGGCCGTGGCCCTCGCCCGCGGTCCGTCCGAGCTGTCCGTCGGCCCCGCGACCCTCGCCCGCGGCCTCGACGCCTTCTTTGCGGGGCTGACGGTGGAGAACCTCGAGGGGCTGGTGGTGCAGGACCTGGGGGACATCCGGAAACTGGACGACTTCGCCGCCGTCGCCCCGGAACTCCGGACCTCCCGCTCGTCCCGCGCCCGCGGTCCGTCGCTCCTGGTGCATGTGGCCGCCGGGAACCTGCCGAACCCGACCCTGATGTCGATGGTGCTGGGGCTGCTGTCGAAGTCGGCGCAGTTCGTGAAGTGCGCCACCGGTGCCAGCCTGATGCCGCGGCTGTTCGCGCATTCCCTCGCCCAGACCGAGCCCAAGCTCGGCGCCAGCCTCGAGCTGGCGGAGTGGCCGGGCGGACAGGCCGACCTCGAGGAGGCGCTCTTCGGCGAGGCGGAGTGCGTCACGGCGACGGGTTCCGACGCGACCCTCCGGTCCATCCGCGACCGGCTGCCGTTGCGCTGCCGGTTCGTCGGCCACGGACACCGGCTGAGCTTCGGGTTCGTCAGCGGGGAGATGCTCTCCACCTACTCGGTCCGCCGGGTGGTCCGCGACGCGGTGGCGGACATCGTCGCCTGGAACCAGCTGGGATGCCTGTCGCCGCATGTGTTCTACGTGCAGGACGACGGCGTGGTGAATCCGGAGGGTTTTGCCGAGGCGCTGGCGGACGGGTTGGCGGAACACGAGGCGGTCGATCCCCGGGGGACCATTCCCGACGAGGAGGCCGCGGCGATCGCCGCCCGGCGGGCGGTGTATGAGCTGCGGGCGGCGGTCAAGCCGGGGACGGTCGACCGGCTCCGCTACGACACCGCGTTCCGCGACCGGCCAAGCGGTGTCCGGCTGTGGCAGAGCCCGGAGTCGACGGCATGGACCGTGGTGTTCGACAACGATCCCCGCTTCGAGTGCTCCTGCCTCAACCGGTTCATCTACGTGAAGCCGGTCCGCGACCTCGCGGAGGTGTTGGTCCAGGCGGAGCCCGTGCGGCACCAGGTGTCGACCGTCGCCCTGGCGGCGGTGGACGACCGGGCGATGGAGATGGCGCGGCGGCTCTCCGACTGGGGGGTGCCGCGGGTGTGTCCGGTGGGACGCATGCAGGCCCCCACGCCGCTGTGGCGGCACGACGGGCGTCCGGCCCTCGGAGACCTGGTGTCGTGGACGGATTTCGAGACCTGACCGGACCGGGAGACGGAACATCATCATGGAACTGAGGAAGACCTTCCAGATCGAGGCGGCACATCGGCTGACCCGGGTGCCGCCCGGCCACAAGTGCGCGCGGCTGCATGGACACAGCTTCGTGATCGAGCTGGTCCTCGAGGGGCCGGTGGATCCGGAGCTGGGCTGGGTGATGGACTTCGCCGACGTGAAGGCCGCGTTCACCCCGCTGTACCGGCAGCTGGACCACAACTACCTCAACGACCTGCCGGGGCTGGAGAACCCGACGAGCGAGAATCTGGCGCGATGGATCTGGGACCGGCTGAAGCCCGACCTGCCGCTGCTGCGCGAGGTGATCGTGGCCGAGACCTGCACCTCCCGGTGCGCCTACCGCGGGCCCGGTTGACCGGCTCCGGGATGCCGGACGTCCACCGTGTCGGCATCCGCCGGCAGCGCCCCGCCGGTGCGCGTCCCGCCCGGCCAGGTCACCTCGACCCGTCCCCCGGGGATTCGGGGAACGACCAAGCCCCCGGGGCCATCGCCCGACCACCAGCCCGAGCCCGAGGTGATGGGTCGGGTGAGGACGGTCCGGTCGCCGGACCGGACCCGGACCGTGGCTCCCCAGGCCGACGGGTTGCCGGGCGGGCCTGTGATGCGGATCCGCACCCCGGGTGGACCGGCGCGTGAAAGCAGGAGACGGGTTTCACCTCCGTTCTGACCGACCGCGAGGTCGGGGCGTCCGTCCCGGTCGAAGTCCCCCACCGCGGCTCCCCGCTGGTCGCCGGGAATGCGGATGCCCGATTCCGACGCCGGCACGGCCGTGAACCGGCCATCCCCGTTCCCGCGCAGGAGGAGCCCCAGGCCGGCGTCGAGCCGGGAGTCGTCGGGCCGGACGGCGAAACAGTTCTGGGCGAGGAACAGGTCGGTGTGGCCGTCGCCATCGAAGTCGGCGGCACAGATCCCGAACACGGGCGCCACCTGGGCCTCGCGGGGCAGGGGGATGGCCTCGAAACGGTCCCCGCGGTTGAGGAAGACGGTGGACGCGAGCGTGTCCACCTCGGTGAGGACGGCCCGTCCGATGGCATCGCCGAGGACGGTGCGCAGGTCGGCGGCGGCGTAGTCGGCGTGGGAGGCGAAGCGGCCGGCGATCGAGGGCCATCCGGACTGGAGGGTTTCCCGGTCCCGCCACGGGCGCCACGGGGCGTCGGGACCCGGCCGCCAGGCCTCGACGGTCACCCGTTGGCCCGTGCCCTCCAGGTCGCCGTGGAACGCCCCCGGCCGGCCGTCCCCCCAGACCTGACGGAGGGAGTTGAGTCCCCAGTTGCCGGCGACCAGGTCCAGCCGGCCGTCGTGGTCCACGTCGACCGCCACCAACCCCTGCCACCAGCCCCGCACCCCCAGTCGCCGCACCGCGCCGCCCGGGCGTCCCGGGGTGTCGATCACGATGTCCCCCCATTCCCCGGCGGTGACCAGTTCCGGATGACCGTCGGCATCGAGGTCGGCCCACACAGCCGACAGATACCGGGTGAACGGCCCGCCGCTGGTCGTGCATGTGCCGGCGGCCACCATCCCCCCGGGCGTCAGCCGCCAGATCCGCGACGGCGCGGCGGCCGGGTCCGCCCCTCCCGGCAACCATCCCCCGGCGAAGAACTCCAGCCGCCCGTCGCCGTCCGCATCCGCCGCCACCAGCGGACCGAGCGGTGTCGGACTCCAGTCATCCTTGGACTGGAACCCCACCGGAACCCCGGTCCCGTCCGGTCGCAGCCGGTACAGCCGGGGATCGGCGTCCGCCGACCGGACCTGGGCGAGGAGGAAGGGCCGTTCCTCGCTGCCGACGATCCACGCCATCCCGGTGGTGTCCTCGGGAAGGAGGAACCCGTCGCCCCCGGTGGCCGGTTGGAACCCGCCGTGCCCATCCCCGGCCCGCCAGTCGATCCCGTGACCCGCGGCGCCGCCCAGGATCAGGTCGTCGTGGCCGTCGCCGTTGAAGTCGGCCACCAACACCCCCGGTCCCATCCGCCCGTAATGCCGCAGGGCGAGCGGGTCCAGGTCGAATCCGCCGTCGGAATCCTCCCCATGCACCTGCCCCAGCCCGGCAGTCCGATCCTCGAACCACGGCGACGGCTCGACGTCGGGTCGGGCCGGGACGGACTCCGGACGGGCCGGCGGTTGGAGGGTGTGGCGGTGCCCGGCCGACAGGTTGTCGTGACGGCTTCGGGAACCATCGGGCCAGCGGACTTCCAGGGTCAGCGGGCCCTCGGGGGCGGCGAAGGTCTGCGCCGTGTCGCCGCCGCTCAGGTAGCGTCCCCCGGCGAGGATCTCGCGGGTCTGGCGCGCCGCCCCGGAGACCAGTTCGAGGCGTGCGCCGACCGCGGCGGTGTTGGGCGCCGGACCCCGGAGCCGGACGACCAGCCGGGGGGCGGTGGCGTCGTTGCGATGGATCAGCGGCGGGCCGTCGAGGACGTTGAGGACCAGGTCCTCGTCGCCATCCCCGTCGATGTCCACCGGCACCATGCCGTGGGCGATCGATTCCGCGTCGAATCCCCATGCCGTGCCAACGTCCTCGAAGGTCAGGTCGCCCCGGTTGCGGAAGGCCCGCTTGCGGGGCCGGAGCGGCGGATACTCCCCGAGCGGCGCCCCGGCGCGGCGCATGCCCGCCCCGCCACGGGCCCGGATCCGGTCGTTGACGTCCCGGTCGTTGACATCGTGCCGATGCCCGTTCGAGACGAACAGGTCGGGCCATCCGTCGAGGTCGGCATCCAGGAACAGGGCGGTCCACGACCAGTCGGTGGCCGCCACGCCGGCCATGCAGGCGATCTCCTCCCAGGTCCCGTCGCCCCGCGCGCGGTAGAGGGCGTTGCGCGGGAGGTCCTCCTGCTCCGCACCCAGCCCCGCCACACGGGCGATGGGCGACATCGGACTGGAGGTCCGGAGGTGATGCCCATGATCCGCCGACAGCATCTCGACCGTGATGAAGTCGAGGTGGCCGTCCCGGTCGATGTCCGCGAAGTCCACCCCCATGCTGGCGTGGCTCATGTTCCGCAGGGCATGCCGGGGCGGGGGACGGAACCGTCCGCGCCCGTCGCCGAGCCACATCCGGTCGGGCGTCTGGAAATCGTTGCAGACGTAGATGTCGGGCCGGCCGTCTCCGTCGATGTCCCGGATCTGCACGGCGAGCCCGAAGTCCCACGGCGGTTCCATCGGCTGCCCCTCGCCGTCGGTGAACCGCCCGGCCCAGGGCGCGGCGGTGAAGCGTCCCGTGCCGTCGTTCAGGTAGAGCGTGTCGGGTTCACCAAACTCCACGTAGCGGCCGTCGATGATCCGCACCTTGCGGGCCCAGCGGCCCGTGACGGTGGGAACCCCGTTCACGATCCGCTCCGAGAGCCGGGCCCCGTCGCGAAGCGGCGAGGTGGTCCCGAAATGGCAGACGTAGAGATCCAGGTCGCCGTCCCCGTCGAGGTCCCCGGCCGCGGCCGACGTGGCGCCGAGCGTCTCCGCGAGGCCGGCCTCCGACGTGACGTCGGTGAATCCGCCCCGGCCGTCCCCGTGGAAGCAGGCGTTGGGTCCGCCGAACGCGGTCACGAAGAGGTCGAGGTGGCCGTCGCCGTTGAGGTCGGCGAACAGCGCGCCGCTGGACGACTGGTGGGCGCAGCCCACGCCGGCGCGGTCGGTGATGTTCGTGAACCGCCCGCCCCCGAGGTTCAGGTACAGCGCATTGGTCCCCGCCCGATGGCAGAAATACAGGTCCGGCAACCCGTCGCCGTTCACGTCCCCCGCGGCCACCCCGCACCCGTTGAGCAGGTTCTGGAACCGCGCGGCCCGTTCCTCCGGGAGGTGGTTGACGAAGTCGATCCCGACCGACCCGGGGTCGATCCGGGTGAAGCCGGCGGTCCGGCCCGGCACGGCGCCGGGGGGCGACAGGGGGACGGGTTCGGCCGACGCGATCCAAGTCGCCAAGGCGAGGAACCGGAGGAGCCAGTCCGCCGGCGGGTGCCCCCGGGCGCGGACGTGCGGGACGGGCGACAGGCGACCGGGCATTGGGCGGGAGGTTCCGTGCGGGAGTGGTCGCCGGCCGATCCGCTCAGGCGCCCGGGTACAGATGGGCCACCTGATCGGCGTACCCGTTATACTTCAGGGTCGGAATCCGGTTCCCGCTGCCGAGCACCCGCTCCGAGGCCTGGCTCCAGCGGGGATGGGGAACGGCGGGGTCGACGTTCGACTCGAACGGGTACTCCCGCGGCGACAACGTCTCCCAGAGGGTGGCGGGTTGCCGGGCGACCAGTTCGATCCGGACGATGCTCTTGATCGACTTGAAGCCGTACTTCCAGGGGACCACCAGGCGGACCGGGGCGCCGTTCTGCTTCGGCATCGGCTTCCCGTAGAGCCCGGTCGCCAGCAGCACGAGGGGGTTCATCGCCTCGTCGATCCGCAGACCCTCGGTGTAGGGCCACGGATAGTCCGGGAGACGGGCGATGCCGGGCATCTCGGCCGGCCTCGCCGCGGTCTGGAACCGGACAAACCGCGCTTCGCTCTTCGGCTGGACATCCTGGAGAAGGCGCGACAGCGGGAATCCGGTCCATGGCACCACCATCGACCACGCCTCGACACAGCGGAACCGGTAGACCCGTTCCTCGTGGGGATGCCGACGGAGCAGTTCGTCGATGTCGATCGACATCGGCTTCTCGCACAACCCCGAGATCTCCAGCTTCCACGGCTTCACCTGGAACCGGTCGACCAGCCGGTGGACCCGGTCCTTGGTGGTGCTGAACTCGTAGAAGTTGTTGTAGGTCAATGCCATCCGCTCGGGCGTGAGCGGGGATCCGGGGGCGAACGCCGGGTTGCGGGGGGAGGGGAAGGGGGATGCGGCCGCCGGGGTCTGTCCCAGGGCTCCCGACGGGAACGCCGCCGCCAGCCCGATCCCGGCAAGGCCGAGGTGCCTGAGGAAATCGCGTCGTCGGAGGTACTCGCGCTCGGGCGTCACATGGCGTTCCGGGAGGTGCCAGTCCGGACGAAGGATGACGTTGGGCATGGCGCGAGGATGACCCCGAAGCGGGGCGGCGTCATGTGGAATTCCTTATTCGCTTGGTCCCCGGACGCCGGTTCGGATACGCCTTCGGCCATGCGAGCCCGTCGGGCACAACTGGAACGGATCACGGCCGAGACGTCGATCGACCTCGACCTGCGGATCGACGGTCGCGGCCGGGCCGACGTGGCCACGGGCATCGCCTTCTTCGACCACATGCTGACCCTGCTGGCGAAGCACTCGGTGTGCGACATCCGTCTCCGCTGCCGGGGGGATCTCGAGGTCGACGCCCACCACACGGTCGAGGACTGCGGGATCGCCCTCGGGGAGGCCTTCCGGGCCGCCCTGGGCGACAAGAAGGGGATCCGGCGTTACGGCACCGGTTTCGATCCGCGGAACCCCTTCACCGGCGAGGCGTTTGTGCCGATGGACGAATGCCTGGCCCGGTGTGTGATCGACTTCAGCGGACGCCCGTTCCTGGTCTGGAAGGGGATGGACAAGCTGTCCCACCGCCGGATTCCCAAGGCCGACCGCGAGCAGGACATGTCGAGCGCCTTCCGGTTCGGACTGGCGCGGGAGTTCTTCCAGGGTTTCACCAACGCGGCCGCGTGCAACCTGCACCTCGAACTCCTGTACGGGGAGGAGCCCCATCATGTCGTCGAGTGCCTGTTCAAGGCATTCGCCCGGGCGGTGGATTTCGCCTGCCAGCGCGATCCGCGGATCCGGGGCCTGGTTCCCAGCAGCAAGGGGCGGCTGTGAACCCTTCCCCGGTCCCCCGGGCCGCCCACCCCGCTGAATAGCCCCGCCACCGGTCACGTCGATGCATCCGAAGTTGAAACGTGACTACCCTGCAGCGGCCGACCCGCAACTGGTCGAGTGGTCCCGCGGGGGCGACATGGAGGCGTTCGAGGAACTGGTCGCCCGCCACCGGGACAAGATCTTCGCCCGGGCGATCCTGATGGTGCGGAACGAGGAGGAGGCGCTGGACCTCTCCCAGGAGGCGTGGGTCAAGGCATGGCAGAGGCTGGTCCAGTTCCAGGGCGAGTCCTCGTTCGCCACCTGGATCACCCGGATCGTCATCAACCTCTGCCTCGACCACCTCCGCCGCCAGAAGAGGGTCCGGGCCGAATCGGTCGAGGCCCTCGAGGAGGAATCGGGTGGCGTGGAACGCCAAATGCCGGTTGAATTCGTGAACCCCACCGAGGGTCTGGAGAAGGAGGAGATGCGGCAGCGCATCGACGAGGCGATGGAGAAACTGACCGATGCCCACCGGACCGTCCTCATGCTTCACGAGTTCGAAGGACTGGAGTACAAGGAGATCGCGAAGCGGGTCGGGATCTCGATCGGGACCGTCATGTCCCGCCTTTTCTACGCGCGCCGCCGGCTCGCCGCACTGCTGCAAGGTTTGAAACGCGAACGATCCCAATGAGCACCACCGATCCCCTGCTGCAACTGCAGGCCCACGTCGACGGGGAGCTTCCCGAGTCGGAACAGGCCGCCGTCGACGAACTGCTGGCCCGCGACCCGCGGGCCGCCGCCCTGGCGGCCGAACTGCGCGCCGTCGGGGACAGCCTCCGGAGCGTCGACCCGATGCGTCGGGTGCCCGAGACCCGGGAGTTCTACTGGTCGCAGATCCGGCGGCGCCTCGATGCGCCGGCCGTCCCCGTCCCCCAGGCCGCCCCCTCCTGGGGACGCCTCTGGGGCTGGCTCCTGCCGGCATGCGGCGTCGCCGTCGCCGCCGTGCTCCTGTCCCTCCCGCGGGCCGACCGCGATCCGGTGGAGATTCAGGCCGGCACCGCCCGGATGCTGGCCGGCGCCCCGGCGGTCACCTTCCATTCCGACACCGATGGCGTGACCATCCACTGGGTCCAGTGACCCGGTCCGCCGATCCCGACCCCGACTTCCCCATGACCCGACTCCTCCCCCTCCCGCTCCCCCTGCTCAGGGTCCTTTCCTTCCTCTGCCTGGGCACCCTGCTGACGGCCGCGACGGTCCACGCCGGGGATGTCCCGATCCGACTGCAACTGGTCTGGGGAACCGACGGCGAGCTGCCGGAGGGGAAGCAGTTCTCCCGGCTGGAGCCCGACCTCCAGCGGAAGTTCCTCCGTCACCTCCGGTGGAAGAACTACTTCGTGGTCAAGTCCGACACCCGGACCGTCAAGGGGCCCGAGAACCAGTCCGTCGCCCTCAGCAAACGGTGCACGGTGGAGGTGGCGGTCGTTGGCGAGGACCAGTTGCAGGTCCGGATTCATGGGGTCGACGCCGAGGGCAAGCCGCGGCTCGTGGATTCCAAGATGCAGTCGATTGCCAAGCTGCGTGAGGGGCATGTGTTCGTGTACGGGGGGGATTCCCGGGACAACTGGGACGACGCCTGGCTGGTGGTGATCACCGCGGAGCCGTGACCCGCTCGCACCCCCTCGGGGTTGGGGTCGGGATCGGGATCGGGATCGCGATCCATCCTGCATTCGTGGGGCGGACGAGAGTCCACCGATCCGCATCTCCGTGACTCTGTGAGAGATCAGTTCGGCGACGGGGCTGGGAGGTGAATAGGGAAGGAATCACACGGAGGCACAAAGACACGGAGGGGATCCCGGATGGATCGGACCGACAAGGGGCCAAGGCCCAACGCCTCCCCGGGCCTCCAGACCGCGCTGCTCTCGCCGGTTTGTTCCTCTGTGTCTCCGTGGCTCTGTGAGAGATCAGTTCGGCGACGGGGAGGGGAGGTGAATGGGGAAGGAATCACACGGAGGCACAAAGACACGGAGGGGATCCCGGATGGGTCGGACCGACACCGGAGCCAAGGGGCAACGCCTCCCCGGGCCTCCAAGCCGCACAGCTCCCGACCGCTTGTTCCTCTGTGTCTCCGTGACTCCGTGAGAGACAGTATAGAACAGACTGTTAGAACGGCCCCCCTTCCGGATGCCTCGCCGGCCCCCGACCTGCCAGCCGGTCGATCCCGGCCTTCGAGGGGAGGGGTGACGACAGTGGGTTGCCCCCGGGGACACCCGTCCGACGGCGAACGCTCCAGGATGCCCCAGGACGCGTCGCAGGGGGGCGGGGGTACCTGCGGTCAGGGTCGATCGGCGGGACCGCTTGGGCCCGGCCTGCCCCCGGTGGCCCGGACGTGGACCCGAGTGGACAAAACCGGGGTCCGAAGAGCCTGGACTCCGGCCGGGGGCGATGGGCAGGGCGTCTTTCCGGGGAGGGGGTCCTGGGCTCGGCGGTGTGCTCCCCGAATCTGCCACCGAGCGCCCCCAAATATGAGCACCTCCCGGGGACGACGCGGGTCACGTCCTTTCGTCTCCAGCTTCCGGACCGGCTCCAAGTCGACGGTTGACGATGACGTCAGGTGAGACTTAAACGTCTCTCACATGGAAACAGCACCCGCAAAGCCACGACCCAAGGCCCGCGCGGCGGGGAAGCGTGTCGACCGCAAGGTCGGTCAGTCCGAAGGCAGAAAAGCCGGTGGCGGCGTGGTCGCGTACTGGGTTCACGGGACATCCGGTACGATGGGCTCCGAGGAGTTCACCCCCTCCAGGCTGATCCGGGCGTTGAAAGTGGGCCTGCCGGTCCACGAACTCGACGAGCTTCGCGGTGATCTCGACCTGCCCATGGAGAAACTGGTTCCCATGCTGGGCATTTCAAAGGCCACGCTCCATCGACGGAAGGCTGCCGGAAGGTTGGATGTTGCCGAATCGGACCGGGTCGTCCGCTTTGCCCGACTCCTCGGCAAGGCGGTTTCGGTCCTGGAATCCATCGAGGATGCGCGACGCTGGCTCAGGTCGCCCCAGGTGGGATTGGGCGGATCGATCCCGCTCGAGTATGCCGAGACGGAGGTGGGAGCCCGCGAGGTCGAGAACCTGCTCGGCCGCATCGAGTACGGCGTCTATTCCTGACGATGCGGGCGTTCCGGATCGTGAAGGAGAAGCATGCCGCCACGGCCTTCGATGGCGAGGGCGCATGGCTTTACGGTGGGCGTTGGAACTCGCCCGGAACCCGGGTCGCCTACACCAGCGGAAGCATCGCACTTGCGGCCCTTGAACTGCTCGTCCACCTGAACCCGCCGGTGATCCTCCGGTGGGTCGCCATCCCGATTGAGTTCGACGAAACGCTCGCGGAGAAGGTGGCTGATGTGCCGACGGATTGGACGGAGGAACCGCCGCCCCCATCGACCCGGGCGGTGGGTGACCGCTGGGCGAAGGAGGCACGATCCGCCGTGCTGGAGTTGCCCAGCGTGATCGTCCCGTCCGAGTCCAACTACCTCCTCAATCCTGCGCACCCCGATTTCCGGCGGATCCGGATCGGTGACCCCGTCCCGTTTGCGTTCGATCCCCGGCTGCTCTGACGGCTTGGCCCGAGGACTCCGGGTCCGGGAGATCGGGGGTTGCTCGACGCATAATCTGCGTGGTACAGATCAAGCATGGCTCGAACAGAACGTCATGGAACACTCCGTCGGTTGTTGACGGAAATGCCCCGTGGAGTGCCATTGGACACCGCCAGTCTGTCGGATTTGGGCGTCACGCCGGCCTTGGCGCATCACTACGTGAAGTCCGGTTGGCTGACCCGGCTGGGACGAGGGGTTTTCCAGTTCCCCAACGATGTCCTGCGCCAGGAGGACTGTCTCCGGTTTCTCGCCTCGCGGATCGAGGGATTCCACGTGGGTGGCAAGACTGCGCTCGCCTGGAGGGGGTTCGGGCACAACGTCCCGACGAGGGAACCGCTTTGGCTTTGGGGAGCAGAGAATCTCCGGCTTCCGTCCTGGTTCACGGAGCGGTTTCCCTCCCGGTACACCACGAGGTCCCCGTTCGATTCCGAATTGCCGGCCGGGGCGGGCCTGGAGCCGCTTCCGGAACATCTGGGAGGTGTGCCGGTCTCCGTCCCCGAGCGGGCCTTGTTGGAGATGCTCTCACAGGTGGGACTCCGTCAGGGGGTCGAAGAGGCCAGGAATATCATGGAAGGCGTGCGGTTCCTCCGACCGGAGGTGGTGACGCTGTTCCTCCAGCATTGCCAGCGGGTGAAGACCGCCCGACTCTGTGTGCAATGGGCCGAGGAGTTGCAGTTGCCCTGGGCTGAAACGGCCCGCCGGGCGGCGGCGCACCACCTGACCGGCACGCGATGGTCGGCACGACTTAAGAGCGGAACCCGTCTCAGCCTGACCTCGTGATGGATCCGGCATACATCGAGGCCGTGCGCCTCCTGTTGGAGGCGATTCCTGTCGTATTCCGGGGCCCGCGGTTTGCCATGAAAGGAGGAACGGCGATCAACCTGTTCGTCCGGGACCTGCCGAGATTGTCCGTCGACATCGATGTGGTCTTCGTCGATCACACGGCGACGAGAGAGGAGGCCCTGCGGCAGATGGGGGCTTCCTTGGAACTGGTGCGGGGGGAGCTGTTGCGACGGGGACTTCAGGTGGACGCTCCGACCCGGAGTCTGGGAGACGAGTCCAAATTGTTCATCCGCCGGGGCCGTCTGCAGGTGAAGGTTGAGGTGAACCACGTGTTCCGTGGCACGATGCTGCCGGTTCAAACATTGCCGCTCACGTCCGAGAGCCGCCGACTGTTCACGGTTGATGTTCAAGCCCCAGTTCTGTCCACCAGCGAGCTCTACGGCGGCAAGCTGGTTGCTGCCCTGGATCGCCAACACCCGAGGGACTTGTTCGACATCCATTGCCTCTTCGAGTCGGGTGGAATGACGGGAGAGATGGTCGAGTGCTTCGTCGGCTACCTCGCCGGTCACAACCGTCCAGTCCACGAGGTCCTCTTCTCTCGCGATCAGGATCTGGCGACGGCCTACGAGAACGAGTTCCAAGGCATGGCCCGCACCGCGGTAAGCCTCGACGCGCTCATCGAAACACGGCACCGGCTTCGGGTTGAATTGGAGTCCACCCTGACAGCCAATCACCGGGCATTCCTGCTGGGATTGGTCCAAGGAGAACCTCGGTGGGATCTGATGCAATGCCCGCACCTGGCCGAACTTCCGGCCATTCGATGGAAGCTGCAAAACCTGGCCAAACTGAAGCGGACGTCGCCGGGCAAACACGCCCGGCAATCCGCGGAGCTTCGGGAACGGTTTGGGGCCTGAGCACCTGGATCCCGCCCGGGGCGCGGGGGGTAGGGCGCCTCTCCGGGGTGCGGCGACAGGCATCCAACCCCTTGCCTCGCATCCCCAACTCTCGGTAGCTTCACCCGAATTCCCATCCCAACCTGAACCCCCGGCCGAAGGTCTGTCCTTGGGGGATCCCGGAGCGGATGGGGTACGAAGTGTGATCCATGACGGATACTGGCTCTCACAGAGGCACAAAGGCACGGAGATGAACGAGAACGCCATCGGCACCATGGTGGTCGACTGTGCCGTTGAGTTGCACCGGGAGCTCGGACCCGGGTTGTTGGAGACTGTCTACGAAGTGACCCTGGCCCGGGCGCTGGAGCGGCGGGGTTTGAGCGTCCGGCGCCAAGTGGGCATCGCCATCGAGTATCGCGGGGAGAAGTTCGACGAAGGATTCCGGGCAGACCTGATTGTTGGAGACCTGGTCATTGTGGAGTTGAAGTCGGTTGAGCAGGTGGCGCCGGCCCACAAGAAGCAGGTGCTGACGTACCTTCGACTGACCGGCCTCAGGTTGGGGTACCTGTTGAATTTCGGGGAGTCGCTGATGCGGGATGGCATCACTCGGATCATCAACGGGAATCTGGATCCGGATTCTCCGAGCCCCGGTGCCGTGAGAGATCAGTTCGGCGACGGGGAGGGGAGGTGAATGGGGAATGACTCACACGGAGACACAAAGACACGGAGGGGATCCCGGATGGGTCGGACCGACAAGGGGCCAAGGGGCAACGCCTCCCCGGGCCTCCAAGCCGCACAGCTCCCGACCGCTTGTTCCTCTGTGTCTCCGTGACTCCGTGAGAGACAGTTCGGCGGCGGGGCGGAGGGATAATTGGGGAAGGAATCACACGGAGGCACAAAGACACGGAGGGGATCCCGGATGGATCGGACCGACACCGGGGCCAAGGGGCAACGCCTCCCCGGGCCTCCGAGCCGCACAGCTCCCGACCGCTTGTTCCTCTGTGTCTCCGTGACTCCGTGAGAGACAGTTCGGCGGCGGGGCGGAGGGATAATTGGGGAAGGAATCACACGGAGGCACAAAGACACGGAGGGGATCCCGGATGGATCGGACCGACACCGGGGCCAAGGGGCAACGCCTCCCCGGGCCTCCGAGCCGCACCCCTCCCGCCGGTTTGTTTCTCTGTGTCTCCGTGGCTCCGTGAGAGACAGCTCAGGAATCCGCCCCTTGGCGAGGTGCGGCCACCGGCCCCGGAGCGATCTGCCTGACCCGCAGGTTTTTGGGATGCACAGGGGGAGGGGGGCAGGGTAGGTTTCGGGGCACGAAAGCCCCCATGCCGCACGTCGTCACCACCCTCAGGGAGTCCACCGTGTGCCGCGGGATGGCGGGCAGCGAATGGCGGGTCCGCGAATCAACGACCGCGACACGGCGGCGGAGTGGCCGACCATCCCCATGAACTCGTTCCGCAACCATCGGCTCCGGGATCTCGCGGTGTCGATGAGCACCACGAGGTTGCTCAATGACATTGCGGAATCCAAGGGCAGGCAGGAACTCTACACCCGGCAATCCCCCCAAGTCTTGAAGGTCTTGTGCGAGATGGCCCTCATCCAGAGCGCGGAATCCTCGAACCGGATCGAGGGGGTGACCGTGGCCGCGGATCGTCTGCGGCCCTTGGTGTTGGGAAACACCCCGCCGCGGGACCGTTCGGAGGAGGAGGTGCGGGGTTATCGGCTGGCGCTGAACGAGATTCACGCGCACCACGATCGGCTGGTCATCACGGCCGACACGTTGAAAAGGCTCCACGGTCTGTGCCAGTCTACCAGCGGGGATTCCGGCCAGTTCAAGCGCATCGACAACGAGATCATCCAGCTCGTCCCGGATGGGCCACCGGTCATCCGTTTCCGGTGTGTGACGGCCGGGGAGACACCGGCTGCGGTGGATGAACTCTGCCTGCGATACCGCCATGCACTGGATCAGGAGGGCATCCCGCCGATGATTGCAATTGCGGGCCTGGTATTGGATTTCCTGTGCATCCATCCATTCCGGGATGGCAACGGTCGGGTGTCGCGTTTGCTGACACTGCTGGCGCTGTACCAGCACGGCTACGAGGTGGGTCGCTATGTCAGCCTGGAACGGATGGTGGAGGAGTCGAAGGAGGACTACTACCAGTGCCTCCACCGGAGTTCGGGGCGTTGGCATGAGGGCCGGCACGAGCTCACGCCGTGGATGAACTTCCTGCTCGGGATCATCCGCCGCAGCTATGCGGAGTTCGAGAAACGTGCGGGGCAGGTCCGGGCTCCCCGCGGGACCAAGGCAGAGCTGGTGCTGGCGGCGATCCGGGCCCAGCCCGGGGACTTCCGGCTGGGCGACATCGAACTGGCCTGTCCCGGAGTGGGGCGGGAATGGATCCGCACCTTGCTCAGCGATCTGAAGGCGTCCGGCGAGGTGGCCTGCCGTGGCAAAGGTCCGGCGGCTCGATGGAAGTACTCGGGGAGTCAGGGTAGCAACCCTTGAGTGAGGGTATGCGTAAGGGTATCAAGGCGCAACGCCTTCCCGGGCCTCCGAGCCGCGCTGCTCGCGACGGTTTGTTCCTCTGTGTCTCCGTGGCTCTGTGAGAGGCCGATTCAGGGACTCGCCCCAGTCCTCCCCTCCAAGACCAGAAGACAAGTTCAGCATCTGTTGCGCCGCCTGGCGATGGACGGCAAGGCCGTCGCGCCTCGTCGAGGGTGCAGTGGCAACGAAGAACCCCCTGCCGTCACCCGACGACAGGGGGCAAACCACCCAACCCCTCACCGGGGTCGGGCGAATCGATCTCTTCAGGGTGCTATACCACGTTCAGGGACGGGGAGGCAGGAGGGGGCTACCGAGGGGGTGATGCTTCGGTGGCACCCGGATTCGGGTTGTCTTTGCGTCCACATTTCGGTGCTATCAGGAAACTCGAACCACCCCAAGGCTGGTCCAAATTGATGTTCTTCTAGATAATGAACTCACGCGCAGAGATATGGAATGTGCTTCATGACTGAGGTATCGCGTCATTCGATGGATTAGTTCCAGGAGACGTCACTATCCGAGTGAAGATTCCATATTTACGACAGATGTTCTCGGACGATGGAGAGGACGTTCGTGTCCATCATTCTAGCTGCACGAGCCTCGCTATGAAGATTTGGGATGAGGGCGTTACGACCAATGATCTGGAGCGTATCGCTGGCACCAACACTGAGATCCTGAGCACTGAATCCGAAGATGTCCCGGTTCACATCATCACAACCCTCGGAGAGTAGGATATTGATTTCGAGTGTTTCTCCCTGTCGCTCGACAACGGAAGAGAGATCTCATTTGAGGAGCTATGCGGCGCTTGCGAGAATTACTGGAGTCGCTTTGAAGAGGAAGCAAAGCAGGACAAGCGCATGGAGCGCAACGGCTGACCCGCCCCGAGTTCAAATGATCACAGTCGATTCGAACCCCTGTCCTGCATCGAACGCGCGCTCCCGGTTAGCCGCGCCTCATGCTGGACGTTGGGCGCACTGACACATGATCCCGACTCGACGCAATCGTGTAGTAGCGTGCCTAGCGACACTCTTGGTGGTAGCGGCTGTTGGATTGCTCGCTGTCTTTCATCCTATTGTTGCCGCCGTGTTGTTTGTCGCCTTTGTTACGTTCCTAGCGGTGGCCGTGGGTAAATCGGAAGGGTTCTGGAGAGGCTTGAAGCTTTTCATCAAGGAGATGCTGTTCGGATGGTAAACAATCGCCCAACAAGCCGGTGGAGGCGAACCGCCGCCCCGCCTCTCCGATCAACGTCGGGCGGCAGTTCGGGAGTGTCTTGTGCGCTCTGCCGTCACTGTCGGCGGCGGTCGCTCTGAGGCCCGGCCGCTAGCCAACACGTCATGCATAGCCACTATTGCCCCGCTTGCGGCGAGGCTCTCCAAGCACGCTGGGGCTCACGAAGAGTGTATTGTCCCCGTTGTTCGGCAAGGGCGGAACATTCCGGCGCGATGCTCATGCTCTTGGGATTCATTATCGCCTTCGCGGGTGGCCTGACGTCGGCATTCATTGCTTCCGCGATTGTCGGCGGGGGATTCTTCGTGGTCGGTGTGATGCGACTGGTTCGACAGTTTCGAGCGGCGAGGCGTTATGCGTCAGCAAAGAATGACGCTCCCTGAACCTCTATCGCATCGGTGCCGAGCACTCTTGGCTGAGGCACGATTTCGTGGTCGAGGGAGGCGGTGAGGTGCAGGACCAGTTGGTTGCCGGAATCAGCTTGTCCTTGCGACCGGTTCAGGGTGACATCCGAAGCACCCACTCGGCAGCGGGTTCGTGTCGTGCCGCGTATGACTGAGAAATGAAGAGTTCACGCAAAGCACTTGCGATCACTTCAGGCGTTTTATTCGCATTCTGCCGATTTGCAGGTTCCGGGACGCATGGCGGCGGCTCCGGGGTGTTTCTTAGTGTCTCCTTTGGAATCACGATCGCGGCATCAATGATTCTAAGTCCCGAGCGCTTTTCTCGCAACCACGCTGCATTCGTCGTTGCTCCGGTCATGGCGGCATCGATTGGATGGGTGGCAGTGTATGAATCGGAGAATCTGCTTTCGACAATTGTCTGGGCGATTCTCTTTCTTGGGTCGCAGGTGGCGTTTGCGATTCATCCGGACAGTGAACCGGCCGCTTGTCCAGCTCGTCATGAGGAGGCTGAGGATTCACTTTAGAGTTCCTCCCAATGGACTCACTGGTCTCCTGGGCTGAATCATGCGCAACCACACGCGGTCAAGCCAGGCCGACAGGATTGGTAAACGTGGTCCTCTCTGCTTCGTGAAGTGCTCGATATCCGCCCATGAAAGAAGACGCGACATGACAAACATCCAGGGAATGCCGGAAATGAGAATGGCTAGCAGCATGAGCGGTATCATCGGAAGAACCGCCGCAAAAACCAGAAGTCGGTCAACGACGCCTTCGGGCCTCGCAGTCGTATCTAGGATAACAACATTCTCAACGAACCACATGTAGCCAATCCCGGTAAACAAAATTGCCGGAAGGACAACGGCGAAGAAGGACCCCAGATAGAGAATCAAAGTTCCAGTAGATGGCTTGTAATCACTCATTGTGTGTCAATACGCCTATCGACCGTAAGCGTCACGCCGGGCACCCGTCCTGTGGATGCGTAAGTGTGATACTCG
>CAZGIK010000021.1:0-92476 GCA_964525755.1 uncultured Verrucomicrobiota bacterium | reverse complement strand
CGGGGATGCTCCGGCCTCCCCGCCTTGCCCACCGCCAAAATGCCTCGCCGCAGGACCCCTCGGAGTTTTTTGACGGGCTGCTAACCGCGGGGGGCGCCCCGCATTCAGGGGGCGGCGGAAAGGATCCACGGTGCGATCCGGTCGGCCCATCGCTCCGCGTGAACCCGGAGCCCCTCGCCGCTGAAATGCACCCCCTGCCCCCCCGAGTCCCGGAGCGGCCCCTTCAGTGCATCCGTGTCCGGCCCCTCCAACGCCACCCCATCCCGCCACAGGGAGGCCTGGGCCGCCCGGATCTCGGGCGACCCCTCATCGCCCGGGACATGGTAAGTGGCCCGCGCCACAAACCAGGGAACCTCCCAGCCCACATCCCGGCGCGAATCCCGGATGACACGCTCAAGAAACTCCCGGTACAGGGGGCCCGGAAGGGTTCGGGTCGGATCCTTCTGGTTGGCATCACTCTCCCCCTGGTGCCACAGCACGGCGCGGAAGCCCCGCGGTCCGAGGGGTCGCATCCGTTCCACAAGGCGGGCGTAGGCGTCGCCCCGGCTGGCCCAGCGTCCGTCCGGGAGCCGTTCCACACGTCCCTCGAGAGTGGGTGGCTCCGGGAAGGTCGCACCGCGGGGAAGCCATTCCCGAACGCTGGTCGCCCCGATGCCGCAGGCGACGAATCCCACGGGCACCCCCAAGCGCTCCACGAGGATGTCGCCCAGCGGCGGCAGGAAGCTGCCACCGTCCCCGCTGGCGCCGGGCTGGGGATCGACGCAGAGCCGCCAGGTCCCTCCATCCCATGCGGCGACCCGCCCCGTGCGGGTAACCTGACGTTCCTCGCCGTGGTTGGCCGAGTTCGACTGGCCGGCCACCACCAAGATCTCGCCCACCCCCACCGGGCCCGTCTCGGCATCGACGGCCTCCGGGTCCGGTCCGAACCCACGCACCTGGACCCGGTACCATCCGCCCGCCGGGGCGAGGAGCTCGGCACGGAATGCACCGCCCTCCCCCGCCGTCGCCACCGGAATCCAGTCCCCGGCAACCCGCTCCCCGACCCACCGCACCTCCCCCCCCACCGGGACCGGATCCCCGCCGGGAAAGGTCCCCGCAACCGGGATCACCCCGTCGTCGCGGGTCCGCCGCTGCACCACCTGATGGGGTACGGGCCGGGTCAACCGCACGGGACCCGCCGTTCTTTCCGGCCCGACCGGATCACCCCGGAGCATCGGCACGATGAGCAGGCAGAACAGGCCGGAGATGACTCGGGATGCCATGGAAGGGTGTCGGGGGGGCAGGGGCGGACCCGGGGCGGTGCATCGGGCCCGACGCACCGGTCATGCCGTTGCCGTTGACGGACGGGCGGACGCCGGTTCCTGTTTCCGCACATGAAGCTCACCTGGAAGGACCATGAGGAAATCGCCTGGGCCCTGATGGACAAGTTTCCGGATCAGGACCCGTTGAAGCTCAGCTTTCCGAAGCTCCACAAGATGGTGTGTGAACTCGGGGAGTTCGGCGACAGCCCGGACGCGTCCAACGAGAAGGTCCTCGAGAACATCCAGATGGCCTGGTACGAGGAACGGAAGTGATCCGCGGCCGGCCGGCCCGGCCGGATCACAGTCCGAACACCTTCTCCATCTGCTGACGCACGGTGGTGAGGCGTTTCACGTCGCCCCCGCCGACCTCCGCCGTCGTCCAGCCCGTCCAACCGGTCTCAGCGATCGCCTTGCGGACCTCGTCCCACGGCAGGTCGTCATCCGGGCCGCCGATTTCGACGAACTGGTTCTTCGCCCGGCTGAAGCCCTTGACGTCGAGCTTCACCGCCCGGGGGCCGAACGCCCGGAGCCATTCGCCCGGCTGGCCGTATTTCCAGTGGTTCCCCACGTCGTAGTACATGCCCACCCACGGGCTGTGGAAGCTGTCGACAAAGGCGATGAACCGGTCGGCCGACTGTTCGGGTCCCTGGTCGTGGTCGTACATCATCCGGTTCCAGACGTTCTCCACCAGGATCCGCTGGCCGAGGGAGGCGGCCAGGGGCAGCGACTTGCGGATCTCCTGCCGGCAGCGTTCCTCGATCTCCGCCGTGGGACCGTCGCTTCCCTGCCCGACCACGATGAGGATGCCGCTGCCGCCGGCCGCGTGGGACACCCGGATGCAGTGGTCCATGTTGGCCCGGGCCCGGGCCCGCACCTCGGGGTCCGGGTCGGTCAGGCGCACCCCCCAGTGGGTGTGGTTGATGGCGTTGTGGACAAACACGCCGGACTCCCGCACGGCATCCCGCACCTGTTCCGGCGTCGCGCCGCCCGCCTCGTCGAAATCCACCCCGTCAAACCCGGCATCGGCCGCCATCCGCAGGCGCTCGACGATCGACAGCTTCCGGCCGTCCGCTTCCCGGGCGATCATGCCCATCTTGCACGAGAGGAGGACGGGGCGCTGGCTGCGCGGGAGGGGGGTGGCGGTGGCGGCGGGGGCATCGGCACCCCGCACGGAAAGGAGGCCGAGGAGCGGGGTGGCCGCGGCAGCGGCCAGGAAGTCACGGCGGTGCATCCCCCACATGAAATGCGGGACCGCCGATGACATCAAGCCCGGCCTCTCCGCCGGGACTCGCGCCCGGGCCGATGCCGGTCAGCCGTCGAGGAGCTGGTCGAGCATCCCCACGTAGCCGCCCGCGAGGGCGAGGATCTGGAAGGCGATGTACACGGCGATCAGCGCGTAGGCGATCCGCGGTGACCATTGCGACAGGATCCGCAGCCCGCGGAACCCTTCCTCCTCGTGATGGCGGGCCAGCCAGGCGAGCTGTTCCTCGAGTCTCCCGGAGATCTCGCCCGTGAGGTAGGCCGAGGCGAAGCTCTCGGGAAAGATCCCGGACGCCGCGACGAGCTCCCCCGGGGTGAGTCCGGCCGCGAGGTCATCGGGCCATTGGGCCACCGCCCGTTCGATCCGCGGGGAACCCGACGCCGAGGCGGCCAGAGGCCAGGCCTCGGTGACGAGGATGCCGGCGCCCAGCAGCGACTCGAGGGCCCCGGCGAGCCGGGCCACCGCCAGGTCCTGACGGGCTGCGCCCACCACCGGCACCCGGTGGAGGATGGCCTCGATCCACGCCCTCCAGGCCGGACCGCGTCCCCCCTGGAGCGACCACCAGGCGAAGGCCACCCCGGCGTGGAGGACGAGCATCACCCCGACGCTTTGCGAGAGGTACACGAGCACGTTGCCGTGTCGGACGAATCCCGGGAGCGGGGCGATCAGCAGGGCGAGGTGGAGCACCAGCGCCGGGTAGAGGCACTCGGAGCGGACGGTGCGGAGATTCTGGGCACGCTCCCGGTGGTGGCGCTCCAGGGTGCGAAAGGTCCGGTCGAGCGTGCCCGAGCGTTCCCCGGCGGTGATCAGCGCCAGGTCGAACGCCGGCGCCCAGCCGTTCATCCCGGCAAAGGCCTCGCCGAAGCCCATGCCCCCCTTCAGGCCATCGAGGAGATCGAAGGCGGGCCGACGCAATCCCCGGTGGGCGGGCGACCGGGCCAGTTGCTCGACCGCCCGGAGCACGGGAACTCCGGCGGCGAGCAGGGTGGCGAGCTGGTTGTAGAAAAGCGCCCGCACGGCGGGGCCGGCGGACGCTTTTGGGAAGGGCATGACGACCGGGTGTCCGGCCGCGGGATCAGGCGAGCGCGGCGTCGATGGCCTGCTTCAGCGCGCCCTTGGGCTTCAGGCCCACGGACTGCGAGGCGACCTTGCCATCCTTGAACAGCAGAAGGGTCGGGATCGACCGGATGTCATACTGGGCGGCCAGGTCCTGATGGTCGTCGATGTTGACCTTGGCGATCCGGGCTTTGCCGGCGTACTCACCGGCCAGTTCGTCCAGCACGGGAGCCAGCATCTTGCAGGGCCCGCACCACTCGGCCCAGAAATCCACCAGCACCGGCTGGGCGGACTTGAGGACCTCGGATTCGAAGTTGTCGGCGGTCAGTGTGACGATGTTCTCGGAAGCCATGGGAAGTATCAGGGAGCAAAGGGCAGGATGAACTGGACGATCACGGTGCCGATGGCGACGGCCACCACGGCGAAGGCGAGACCCACCTCGAGGCCACCCACGGGGGAGGCGGCGCGGGGCCGGGGGGCGGGGCGGGCGGCAGGGGCCGGAGCGGCGGCGGTTTTGCCCGGGGCCGCCGCGGGAGCCTTGGCCATGCTGGACCCGGCCGGAGCCGCCGCCGGGGCCGGTGCGGGAGCCGCAGCAGCCGGGGCCGGGGCCGCCGCCGCGGGACGCGCCGCAGGAGCCGCACCCGGGGTCGGGAGCTTGATCTTCTGGGTCACCGAACCCCCGGCCGCGGAACGGGGAGGCAGGCTGATCCGTACCGTCTGCTTCTTCTGGGCGGCGTCCGCCGGTGTGGGCGGTTCGCCACCACCAGGGGCCGGGGGGACAGGGGTTTCGTCAGACATAAGAAGGTGGACCGGACGCTAGGTTTGCCCCCCCGGAGGTGTCAACCGGTTTGTCCCCATTCGCCCGAAGACGGGATCGAAACCGGTCACCAATCCGCCGCCGGCCACGGGATCCGGTATCCGGAAAACGAAAACCGCGGCCTCCCGGAGGGAGACCGCGGTTGATGAATCCGATCAGGGTCGGAGGATGGGGATCAGTACCCGCCCTCTTCGCTGCGCTCACGACGCCAGCCGCCGCCGCCGCCGCCGCCGCGCTCACCGCGCCAGCCGCCGCCACGGTCGCCGCCGCCGCCACGATCGCCGCGGTAGCCACCGCCACCGCCGCCACCGCCACGGTAGCCACCGCCGCCGCCGCCACCACCACCACTGCTACGGGGCCGGCCACCACCACCACCACCGCCACCGAAGCCGCCGCCGCCGCCCGGAGGACGCTCCTCGCGGGGACGGGCGATGTTGACCGTCAGGGCACGACCCCCGAGATCCTTCCCATGGAACATGTCCACGGCCTTCTGCGCCTCTTCGGGCGTCGCGAACTCGACGAAGGCGAAGCCGCGCGAGCGGCCCGTGAACTTGTCGAGCATCAGGTTCACATTGAGCACGACCCCGGCGGCCGCGAAGTGATCCTGAATGTCCCGTTCCATGGTCTGATACGACAGATTGCCCACGAACAGTCGGTTGTTGCTGTTGTCCATATGACGACTCACTAACTACTTGCTGATTTGCTGACTGACACCGCTTCAAACACCGCGTGGAAATCTGCCCCATGGCAGAACTTGAATGGGGGCTGACTCAAAAGGGAGGGGCCGCCGCAAACCGTCATTGTGACGCCGACACCGCAGGCTCAAATCGGACCTGCGGAGAAGCGCACAAATACGGACGTCGGTCAAATCCTCTTTTCCCCATACTTCCGGTCCGGCGGCGCGGAATCGGGCTGGCCGGGAGCCGGTTTCGTCCGGTTTCCGGACAGTTTTCAGCCGGCGGAGAGCATCCGATGGATCCCGGCCGGGCATTCGCCGGGAAGCACCAGGGCCAGCGTCCGGCCGGCCGGGCCGAGGAAATCGCGCGCGACCCGATGGATCGCCGAGCGCGTCACCAACCCGAGCTGACGGCGCACGGCGTCGGGATCCGGCGGGGCGCCGTAGTTCAGCCAATGCTCGCCCAGCCACATGAGATGGTGCTCGGTGTTCTCCAGGCTGAGGTCGAACTGGCCCAGCACATAGTCGCGGGCGCGGCGGACCTCCCCCGCCCCGGGCGCCCGCTCCACGAGGCGTCCCAGCTCCCGCAGGATCAGTCGCAGGGTTCGGGACAGCTCGTCCGGATCGAGCCCGGCGCTCACGGTCAGGTCGCCCACGTCGGCCCAGGTGCTGGCCGAGGTGCCGATGTGGTATGTGAGGCCGTGCCGCTCGCGGATGACCTGGAAGAGGCGGGAGCTCATGTTCTCCCCCAGAAGGGCGTTCAGCAGGCGCAGCGCGTGGCGCCGGGGATCGTGACGCGAACAGGCCCGCAGCCCGAGGCACAGCTGGGCCTGCTCCACCGGACGCTGCTCGACGGCCAGCGTCGGCGGTCCCGGAGGGGCGACATACGGCTCGGGCTCGGGGGCCCGACCGGGACGGAACCGGCGGAGGTGGCGCCGGACGAATTCCTCCACCGCGGCATGCTCCACGGCCCCGGTCACGGCCACGAGCGTGGAGCCGGCGACGTAGTGGGATTCGAGGTGCCGGAGAAACGCGGGCCGGCGCAGGGCCCGGAGGGTCGCCTCGGATCCCAGCACCGGCCGGCCGAGGGGATGTCCCGGGAACTGGGCGGCGTTCAGCAGGTCCTGCACATGCTCGGCCGGCTGGTCGCGGTACATTGCCAACTCCTCGAGGATGACCGCCCGCTCCCGGGTGATCTCCGCCGGCTCGAACCGGGAGTCGAGGTACATGTCGAAGAGCACGTCGAGGAGCACCGGCAGGCGGTCCGCCCGGGCGCGGGCATGGAAGCAGGTGTGTTCCTCGTCGGTGAACGCGTTCAGGTATCCGCCCACCCCCTCCACAGCCCGCGAGATCTGCTCCGCACTGCGCCGGCGCGTGCCCTTGAACAGCAGGTGCTCGATGAAGTGGGAGATCCCCGAGACCGCCGCCGCCTCATGGCGTCCGCCGACACCGGCCCAGATCCCCACGGCCACGCTGGCCATGTGGGGCATCCGCGCCGTGACCAGCCGCAACCCGCCGGGGAACAACGTCTCGCGATACTCGGCCTGGGAGGACATCGGGTCTCAGCGGAAGGCCGCGGGCACATTTTCCGGCACGCCCACGGTCCGACGGTAGTCCCGGATGCGCGCCACCGCCTCGGCGGGGGTGTCGACCACGGTCAGGAACCGGATGTCCCCGGGCGAAATCATCCGGGCCTCCTCCATCGACGACGCCCAGTCGAGCAGTCCCCGCCAGTAGTCGGCGCCGTAGAGGACCAGGGGGAATGCCGGGATCCGCTGGGTCTGCACCAGGGTGAGCACCTCGAACAGCTCGTCGAGCGTCCCGAACCCGCCCGGCACAAACACGAAACCCATGCTGTACTTCACCAGGCAGACCTTGCGGCTGAAGAAGTAGTGAAAGTTGACCTGGATGTTGGCGTACTTGTTGGGCTTCTGTTCGAACGGCAGCTCGATGTTCAGCCCCACGCTGTGTCCCTTGGCTTGGGCCGCCCCGCGGTTGGCCGCCTCCATCGCGCCGCCCCCGCCCCCGGTGATGACGGCGAACTTCTCCCGCACCAGCCCGGCCGCGATCTCCTGGGTCGCCTTGTAGAACGGGTCGTCGGACTTGAGCCGGGCGGACCCGAAGATCGTCACCGACGGCCCCAGCCGGGACAGGGTGTCGAAGGAGTCCACGAACTCGGCCATGATCTTGAACACGCGCCACGGGTCCTCGACGATTCGCTGGCTGGGGGTGTCGGTCATGTGCGGGCCAGCCTACGCGGGCGGCACGGGGCGTGTCAGCATCCGGTCGGCAATCGTCGGACCACCCGCCGGTGGGCGGCGGTCAGCGGCAGGTCGGCCAGTTCCTCCGGGGTCACCCAGCGGATCGCGCC
This sequence comes from uncultured Verrucomicrobiota bacterium, assembly GCA_964525755.1. GTDB lineage: Bacteria > Verrucomicrobiota > Verrucomicrobiia > Limisphaerales > UBA9464 > UBA6176. Next base: position 84,994 of record CAZGIK010000021.1, on the reverse strand, counting down.
ACCGCCCACCGGGGGAGTCCGCGCGGCCCGCAGCACATGAACCTCCTGCGTGAACCGGTACCGGGTGATGGAATGCCGGACCCGGGCAAGGAACTCCATCCGTCCGGGCGGCACCTCCAGCCAGCGGCACAGGACCGCGGCCGGGTCGTCGTCGGGACCGATCTCAAGGCCGGGAAACTCCCAGAACCCGGCGTTGACCTCGCCGGACGGGCGCTGTCGCACCATCCAGCGTCCATCGAGGAGGATCGCCACCGTGGCCAGGCGCCGCGCGGTGGTCACCGGACGGGCCGTCCCGCCGGGGAAATCCTCCACCCGGCCCAGGGCCCGGGCGCGACATCGGGGCGCGACAGGGCAGGCGGCGCAATCCGGCGCGGACGGGGTGCACACCAGGGCGCCGAGCTCCATCAGGGCCTGGTTGAGCTGGCTGCAGGGCCCCAGCGCCAGCGGCGTGACGGCATCCCGGCGGCCCCGGACCGACGCCCCTTCCACCGCCTCCCGGGCCAACGCCCAGATGCGCCCCCGGACCGCTGCCGACCGCGGGTCCCCCGCGACCGCATGCACCCGGGCGAGGACCCGGACGACATTCCCGTCGACGATCGGCTCGGGGAGGTCGAAGGCGATCGACGCCACCGCCCCCGCGGTGTAGGGCCCGACCCCGGCCAGCTCGCGCAACGCGGCCGCGTCGGCCGGGAACCGACCGGCGTGCCGTTCGATCACCTGACGGGCCGCCCGCTGCAGGTTCCGGGCCCGGGAGTAGTACCCGAGCCCCTCCCACAGGCGGAGCACCTGCTCCTCGGGAGCCGACGCCAGCGCGGCCACGTCGGGCAGGGCCGCCATCCAGCGTTCCCAGTACGGGATCACCGTCCGCACCTGGGTCTGCTGGAGCATGACCTCGGAGACCCAGATGGCATACGGGTCGCGGGTGCGGCGCCACGGGAGGTCGCGGGCCGACCGGGCGAACCATCCCAGCAGGGCATCGACGACCGCCCCCGGATCGGGCGAATCCGGGGTGGGCGGACGGGCTGACGGCATGGTTCCGGCTCAGTTCAAGGAATACCCCCGCCGGATGAAGGTCGGCAGGTCCAAATCCTCGCCGTGGAGGATGGTCGCCTCGGTCTTCTCGAACCGGCCCTTGCTGACGACGTCGAAGTTGAAGAGCGTCTGGACCGGCTTGCGGCGCTTGATCCCGGTGCGTCCGGCGGCCCGGGCCAGGATCTCGCCCTTCTGCTCGGGGCTGAGCTCCGGGGCGGGAGGCACGAGACGTGCCGCGGCATGGGACCCCCGGTCCCCGGAGGCGCCCAGCAGTCCCTCGTCCCCATCGCCCGTCGACGGCCGGTCGGCCGCCGCGGGCACCCGTTCCGGCACCGGGACCGATCCCCCGCGGGCGGCGATCAGCGTAAGGTGCAGTCCGTCGGCGAGAGCCGGCTCGACGGTCGTGCCCAGGATCACCTCCGCGTGGTCGCACTGGCGCTGGATCTGGTCGACGATCCACGAGACCTCCTGGGCCGGGAGGCCCGGGCCGGACGCGAGTGAGATCAGCACCCCGTCGGCCAGGCCCAGGACATCGCCCCCGTTGAGGAACGGATGGGCCAGCAGGCGTTCCACCACCTCGCGGGCGCGGTGTTCGCCCCGGGCGGCAGCGGCGGCCATCACGCTCTCGGCATGACGTCCCCGCAGCAACCGCTCCAGGTGGGCGAAGTCGAGGGCGATCTCGCCGGGGCGGACGAGGAGGCGGACGATCCCGCGGACGGCCTCCGCCACCAGGGCGTTGGCGGCAGCGAACACCTCGCCCACCGGGGCCTTGTCCGGGACGGTCGCCAGCACCTGCTGGTTGGGGATGCAGATCACGGCGTCGGCCGCCGACCGCAGGGCATCGAACGCGGCCGCCGCATGTCCCTCTCGGAGGCGGCCCTCGAACTTGAACGGCAGGGTGACCACGCCGAGGACGAGCGCCCCCGCCTCGCGGGCGATCCGGGCCACGGCGGGTGCGGCTCCCGATCCGGTGCCGCCCCCCAGGCCTGCCACCACGAAGACCACCCGACCTTCCGATGCCAGCTCCCGGATCTCCGCCTCCCCGGCCTCGGCGCACGCCCGTCCCAGGGCCGGGTCCCCGCCGGCCCCGAGGCCCCGGGTGAGGGTGCGGCCCATCGGACGCCGGTCCGGGACCCCGGCCGCGTTCAGCACCCCGTCCTCCGGGCTCAGCACCGTCAACCCGACCCCGTCCACCCCGGCCGCCCGCAGGCCGTCGAGGATCCGGGCACCGGCCCGGCCGATGCCGAGCACCCGGAGCGCGGTGGACGGGTTCGGAGTCGGTCCGGTGCCGGGATGTTCGCTGGGTTCCATGGCGTGTCGAGGCTGGGGGCGCGTGAGGGAAAACGGGCGGGCGGTCAGCGTCGCCACAATCCGCCGAGCAATCCACCGAGGCCGCCCGGCGGACGGCGGCGCTGGCGCAGGGCCCCGAACCGGGCGAGGCCGATGGCGGTGGCGAACTCGGGCTGGTCCAGCGCGGCGGTGCTTCCCGAGACATCCTGGGTGCGGGCCACGCTGACCGGCAGCTGGAACACCCGCTCCGCCAGCTCCTCGATCCCCGGCGTCCGGGATCCGCCGCCGCTCAGGTAGACCCCGCTCCGCGCCTGCTCCAGCAGCGGCCCCACGTCGCGCGCCACCAGTTCGAGCGTCTCCTCGAGGCGAAGGCACTGGATGCGACGCAGGTGCTCCAGCTGGATCACCCGTTCCCGGGTGCCGCTTTCCGACGGCAACGTGAGGCTCACCCCCCGGCAGGCATCGTCCACGCAGGCGGCACCGTGCTCGAGCTTGAGCTGTTCCGCCCGGCCGAGCGGCACGCGCAACCCGATGGCGAGGTCGTTGGAGACATGGTCGCCTCCGACGGCGAGGACCCCGCTGTGGCGCAGGACGCTGCCGGCGTACAGGGCGTACTCGGTGGTGCCCGCCCCCAGGTCGATCGCCAGCGCCCCGAGCTCCTTCTGTTCCCGACCGAGCACGGCGAGTGCCGAGGCCAGCCCGTTGAACACCACCTGTTCGGCCTCGAGCTGGATCCCCCGCACCACCCGCAGGGAGTTCTCCACCCGGTGGCCGTGTCCGTGGATCACGTGGACCCGGGCCTCCAGCCGTTCCCCGACCATGCCCGCCGGGTTCTCGATGCCCTCGAGGTTGTCGACGACGAAATCCTGCCGGATCGTGTGGAGGATCACCTGGTCCGATCCCAGTGCCACCGCGCGGGCATTCCGGATGGCGTCCTGGACGTCGTCGTCGCTGATCGCGCGATCGGCGCTGACCACCGGATGGATGCCCCGGTTGCTGAAGCCGCGGACATGGGCGCCGGTGATGCCGAGGAACACCCCGCGGATCTCCACGTCGGCCATCTGCTCCGCCTCGGCCAGGGCGGTGCGGACATCCTCGCTGCTCCGGGCGATGTCGGTGATCTCCCCCTTCCGGACCCCGCGCGAACGGGCCTGTCCGAGTCCGAGGACGGTGAACGCCCCCTGGGCGTTCACCTCCCCGACCGCGGCACAGACCTTGGAGGTGCCGATCTCGAGGCCGACCACGACATTTCCGGAATCAAACATTGCGGGGGGCCGGGCGTCGCCGGGGGCGCGCGGGGCGGACGGGTTCGGGTTCGGGCACCACCGCCTCCTCGCGCCACAGCACGGGGATGTTGTTGGTGATGGACAGGTCGAGGGTCAGCACCGGTTTGCCAATCTGGCGTCCCTTGGCGAGGACTGTTTCCCACAGGGTCATGGCGAGGTGGAAGGCGGGATCGTCGGTCCGGGGCGTGAACGTGACCAGGCTGCCGTGCGTGGTGACGACCTTCATGTCGGGCGGACGGGAGATGTCGATCGACACGATGTCGTCCTGGCCCGCCACGCGCGAGGCGGCATGGGCGGCGAGGAGCTGGAGGGCGGAGCGGACCGCCGGTTCCGACACCACGCCGCCGACCTTGAAGTCGGCCATCCGGGCCCCCAGCAGCACCGGGAGGGAGGCCTCGTACTCGACGACATCGGCCTGCACCTGGCCGGGCTGCGCGGGGAGCAGCACGAATCCCGATTCGTCGAGCAGGTAGCCCACCCCCGGCAGGTCCCGACCGACCAGCGGCACCCGGAGCACCGGAAACCGCTCCCGCACCTCCAGGCGCAAAGTGTCGGGCAGTTCCCTTCGAAGTTCGGCACCGGCCACCCGTGGATGCCGCAGCAGGCTGGCCTGCACCGAGGGCAGGTCGATGGCCAGGATGTTCCGACCCGCCTGCACCCCGGCCATCTGGAGGATCTCCTCACGGCGGAGGATTCCGTCGGTCGATGCCTCGATCCGCCGGACGGCGAGGGCCTCGATCCGGTGCAGCCAGTGGTCGCGGGCGGCGACGACCAGCGCCCCCACCCCGAGGACCACCGCCGCGGCCACGGTGAGAAACACCAGCAGACGCGCCGCGGCCCGTCCCAGGGGGCCGGGCCGGGTGCGCGATTGCAACCGGACCTCGGGCACCGCCCGACGGTCCCGGCGACGGTTCCCACCCGATCCGCCGAACCATCTCATGGCGCTCCCCTCCCCGGCCCCCGGGCGAGCGCCATCCCCAGCATCTGCCCGCAGAGCGCGGCGAACGGGATGCCCGCCGCCAGTGCCGCCTTGGGCAGGAGGCTCGTCTCGGTCATTCCCGGCAGGGTGTTGACCTCCAGCACCACGGGGGAGCCGTCCGCCCGCAGCATCACGTCCACCCGCGCGTAGTCCCGCCCTCCCACCGCCCGGAACGCCCCCAGCGCCGCCGCCTGCACGGCCGCGGTGACCGTCGGGTCCAGCGCCGCCGGGCAGAAATACTCGGTCGCCCCGGCGGTGTACTTGTGGTGGTAGTCGTAGGTCCCGGTGCGCGGACGCACCTCGACCAACGGAAGCGCCCGGTCCCCGAGGATGCCCACCGTGGTCTCGCGCCCGATGATCCGTTCCTCCATCAGCACCGGGGTCCCGTGGCGACGGGCCTCGGCGAGCGCCGGGCCGAACCCGGCCGGATCCTCCACGAAGACCAGCCCCACGCTGCTGCCCTGGCAGGAGGGTTTCAGGACCACGGGCGGTCCCCAGCCCGCCGGCCAGTCCCGTTCATCCCCGGCCAGCACCCGTCCCCGCGGGGTGGGCACGCCGACGGCGGCGCACCGGTCCTTGGTGGCCGCCTTGTCGAACGCCAGCCGCGAGGCCTCCACGCCACACCCGGTGTAGGGAATCCCCAAGGCTTCGAGTTCGGCCTGCACGGTTCCGTCCTCGCCATGGGTACCGTGCAGGGCGAGGAAGGCCACCTCGGTTTCCGCCGGAAGCGTCAGCGCCCCCGGGCGGGGATCCACCTCGACCACCCGATGTCCGAGGCCGCGCAGCGCGGCGGCGACCGCCGCACCGGAGCGCAGCGACACCTCCCGCTCCGCCGAGGGGCCGCCGAGGAGCACCGCCACATCATACGTCCTCATGCGTCCTCCCCCACGATCTCGACCTCGGTCTCCAGGGCGATTCCCCGCTCCGCGAGGGCCCGCCGACGCACCGCCTCGATCAGTTCCAGCACATCCCGGGCGCTCGCCCGGCCGCAGTTGACGAAGAAATTCCCGTGCACCGGGCTGACCATCGCGTCCCCGACCCGCATCCCCTTCAACCCGAGTTCATCGACCAGGCGGCCGGCCGGCATCTCCCGGGACGGGTTCTTGAAGGTGCACCCGGAACTGGGTTGCCGGGGTTGCGACGACCACCGCCGGGCGGCCCCGGCACGCATCCGCTCCCCGATCTCGTCGGGCGACCCCGGGTTTCCCCGGAACACCGCCCCGAGGGCGACCCGGTCGCGCAGCAGCGGGCATTCGCGGTAGCCGGCCCCGGCGTCCGCCCCGGTCACCTCGCGGACCGTGCCGTCGGCATCGAGGTACCGCAGCGTCTCGACCACGTCGAAGGTCCACCCGCCCATGGCCCCGGCGTTCATCCGGAGGGCGCCCCCGACCGACCCCGGTATCCCCTCGAGGAACTCCAGTCCGGCCAGTCCGGCCCGGCGGGCCTCGTTCGCGAGTTCCCGGAGGGAGGCCCCGGCACCCGCCCGAAGCCGGCATCCGTCGATCGCGAGCCCGCTGAACCCCGGGGTCTGGAGGGACACCACCAGTCCACGGATCCCGCCATCCCGGACGAGGAGATTGGACCCGCGGCCCAGCAGGAAGGCGGGCACGCCATGATGGCGGGCCAGGTCGAGGGCCGCGACCAGGTCGGCCTCGGACCCGGCCTCGAGGAACAGGTCGGCCGGCCCTCCCACCCGAAGCGTGGTCCGGCGGGCCATGGGCTCATCCCGACGCAGACGGGACGCCGGCCCGAGGACCCGGTCGAGATCGGCAAAGAGGTCCGCCCGGGCCACGTCGCCCATCAACCTCCGGGCCACTGCGACCTCCTCCACCGGGGCACCCAGCCGGAGCGGGCTCATGCCACCTCCCGGGTTGGGGTGGCCAACAGCGGACCGTTCACCGGCGCCCGACCGGGCTCGTCGCCGGATGCGACCGCGGGCATCCCGATCGCCCGGAGGATCCGGTCGGCGATGTCGGTCGCGGCATCGGGCGCATGGCGGGCGCGGGCCGCCGCCCGCATGGCGGCCAACCCGTCGGGATCCGCCAGCAACGCCCGCACGTCCGCCACCATCCGCTTCGCCGTCCAGTCGGCCTGCCGACGGATCCACGCCGCGCCCGAGCCGGCATAGGCCCGGGCGTTGTGAGTCTGGTGATCATCGGTCGCGGCGGGGAACGGGACGAGGATGGCGGGGACGCCCACCGCCGCCATCTCGGCCAGCGAGGACGCCCCGCTCCGGCTCACCACCAGTGTGGCCGCGCCCAGGGCGAGATCCATCTCGGCCAGGAACGGCCGGACCTGGACCCGACGGCCGAACGGCGCCACCGCCGCGGCGCAGGTGTCCCGGTCGCGGGCGCCGGTCAGGTGCAGCACCTGGAGTCCGGGCACGGCATCGAGCAGGTCGGGTATGGCGGCCGACGTCCGCTCGTTGAGGCCCGACGCCCCCTGGCTGCCCCCGGTGACCAGCAGCAGGGGGGCGTCCGGTCGGAATCCCAGCGCCGCCCGACACGCCCCGGGATCCATCGCCTCGAACCCCTGCCGGACGGGCGTGCCGGTGGTCTCCACCCGGGGATGCCACAGGCGCTCGGCCGCCTCGGGGAACCCGACGAAGCACGCGTCGACCAGATGGGACAGCCAGCGGTTGGCGCGGCCCGGGATGACATTTGATTCGTGGAGGAAGGTCCGGGCGCCGAGGGACCGGCCGGCAAGGACCGGCGGGGCGGCGGTGAACCCGCCCATGGCCAGCACCGCCCGCGGGGGACGCTGCCGGAAGGCATCCATCGCGACGCGACGCGACCGCCACGCGGCCGCCACGAAGGCCGGCCCGTTCCCGTCCTGCAATCCCACCGCCGGCAGGGTCACCACCCGCATGTCCCGCACGCCGCGGACCGCCTCGCGGTCGACATCCCGCCCCGAGACCAGCAGGTCGACATCGACCCCCCGCTCCATCAAGGCCCCGCCCACCGCCAGTCCCGGGAACAGGTGTCCGCCGGTTCCCCCGCAGGCGATCGCCACCGACACGGGTTGCTGCGACGGACCGTTCATCGGGCGGGCGCGGGTTCCTCCTCCGGATCGCCGAACACCGACCGGTGTCGGCGGGGGGCGGGAGCCTCCGTGATCTGTCGGGCCACCGACAGGAGGATGCCGACGAGGGTGAGCATGACGGCGATGCTGCTGCCGCCCCGGCTGATGAACGGGAGGGGCATGCCCTTGTTGGGCAGGACGCCGGTGACGACCCCGATGTTGATCGAGGCCTGGGCGGCGATCAGGAAGGTCACCCCGGCGGCGAGGAGCATCCCGTGCCGGTCCGGCGCCCGGGAGGCGATGGTGCTGCCGGCGACCAGGATGACCAGGTAGGCCGCCACGACCCCGAGGGTGAACGGCAGGCCGAGTTCCTCGCCGATGGCCGGGAGGACGAAATCCGTCTCCACCTCCGGCACCCGGTACTTCAGCGTTCCCTGGCCGAGGCCGCGGCCGTCCAAACCACCCGCGGCGAAGGCGTAGAGCGATTTCAGCACCTGGTGCCCGGCGCCCTGTCGATGGTTCTCCGGGTGCAGCCAGGCATCTATCCGGTTGCTGGCCATGGGACTGAAGAAGACCACCGCGGTCATCAGGCCGACACCGAGCAGGGCCGGCGGGGCGACGAAGACCCATCGGACGCCGGCCAGGAGGAGCATCAGCAGCGTCATCAGTCCCAGCAGGGCGGCCGTTCCCCGGTCCGGCTCCACCAGCACGAGGGCGAAGATCGGCAGGGCGATCAGGCCGCCCCCGACGATCCCGGTGCGGAACCGCCGCATCTGTTCGCCGCGGGTGGCGCCGAAATGGGCCAGCGTGAGGAGGAGGGCCAGCTTGCCCAACTCGGAGGGCTGGACCCCGAAGACCCAGCGGCGGGCCCCCTTGATCGGACGTCCGTGGACGAGCACCAGCACCAGCAGGACGATCGCCAGGGCGTAGACCCACCAGGAGAGACGTCCGGTCCGCCGGTAGTCCACCGCCGCCACCGTCACCAGCGCCACCAATCCGGCCACGGTGGCCACCGTCTGGTTGAAGACGCCGGCCGACGGGTCCCGGTCCAGCATCGTGGCGCTGAGCAGCATGGTGAGGCTCAGCGCCACCAGGGAACCGACGGCCAGGATCAGGGCGGTGGTGGCGTTGCGGATCATCGCGGGATCCCGATGGAGGGTTCTTGGGACCGGCTCAGGTCACAGGGGCGGCAGGGGAACCGCGACCGGGGCCCCGCCCGTGGCCGATCCCGCGGCGGCGCCGCCGGTGGGGATCACCAGCTGCTGCCCGATGCGGAGCACGTCGCTCGACAGGTTGTTGGCGCGTCGGATGTCCTTCCACGAAACCCCGAACTTGCGCGCGATCCGCAGGCCCGTGTCGCCTCCCTGCACGGTGTAGCCCGTTCCACCGCCGGGGGCGGGATCGCCCACCCGGCTGGCCGTGGGGGCCGGGGCGGGGATGACCAGCTCCGCCCCCACCTGCAGGCGGTTCCAGTTCACCGACGGGTTGGCATCCTGCAGGGCCTTGAGACTGATCCCGTGCTTGCGGGCGATGGTGGTTCCAAACTCCCCGCCCGCCACCTTGTGGGTCGAGGACGCCCCCGCGGACACGGCCGCAGGCTGCTCCGGGGTCCATTGCGCCACCGGACCCGGCGACGTCTGGGCGGGCATGGGCATCGGCACCGGGGGCGGCGGAACCGTCGACCCGGCGGTCACCGCCGGGGGGAAAGCCTGCACCGGCGCCACACCGCCCGCATCCGGATCGGGCCCGGTGCCGGTCGGCGGCGGCGGAACATCGAGCGCCCCCACCCCGGCCGGCGGAGTCAGCGGATCGGCCCCCTGGGTCACCGGCGGCAGGTCGCCGACATCGGCCGCGCCCGCGGCCGGGGGCGCCTCCTCCTTCTTGCAGCCGATCCACAACAGGCCGCAGAGGAAGACCACATGCAGTCCGCCGATGAAGGAGATGATCTGGAACGTGGAACGTCCCCGCCCGTGCTGCTCCAGCAGCGAGCCTTGCGGGGCCAATGGATTGGGAGTGCTCATGGTCTGTGGGGGGCCTTCGGCAGGCCGGTCGAGGTGGTCGGGGTTGGGGTGGACCCGGGGTTCCGTTCCCACCTCGGGGGACACGGATCCGGGCGGGAAAGGGAACGACCCTCCGGTCTCCCACCACCATCCGTGGGGGAGAGATCCGATGGAAATGCACCCGGGAAGACCACCGGACACATCCGCGAACCGGACCGGAAAATGGAATCCGCCGAAACAGTCACCGCCGCCCGCACCGCCAACCGGCTCGGTTGTACTGCCCCCCCTCCGGAGGGGCAAGCGGCGGGTGGCCAACCGGGCGGATTCTTTCGGGAAAACCGGCCGGACGAGGGCGTCATCGATGAAGAAGGGCGTGTCATGTCAGCGGATCTTGAGCGTGCTGAGCGCCAGCACGGCGCAGAGGACCCCGGCGATGTAGAACCGGGTGACGATCTTGGACTCGGCCCAGCCGAGTTTCCGGAAATGGTGGTGGAGCGGCGCCATGCGGAAGATCCGACGCCCCTCGCCGTGCCGGCGCCGGGTGTACTTGAACCAGCCCACCTGCATCAGGACGCTCAGCGCCTCGGCCACGAAGACCCCGCCGGCGATGAGCAGGACGAGGGGCTGGTGGATGAGGACCGCGATCACCCCCAGGGCGCCCCCGATGGCCAGGGAACCGGTGTCGCCCATGAAAACCTCGGCCGGGTGGCAGTTGAACCAGAGGAACCCGAGACTGGCGCCGATCAGGGCGGTGCAGACGACGGTCAGTTCCCCGGCTCCCGGCACTGCCGGCACCAGGAGATACCCGGCAAAGAACCGGTTGCCGGCGATGTAGGTCAGGATCGTGAGCACCGAGGTGCAGATCAGCGTGCAGCCGATGGCCAGACCGTCCATGCCGTCGGTCAGGTTCACGGCGTTGGAGCTGCCCACGATGGTGAGGATGGAGAGCCCGACGGCCACCAGACCCAGCACCGGGCCGCCCATCAGGGCGAGGCGGGCCGGCGCATACGGCAGGTTGATCTCGGTGACCAGGGCCCGCGTCGACGGCAGGAGCCAGAGGTAGAGCGTCACCGCGCCGGCCAGGAGCACCTGGACGACCAGCTTGAGCCGGGAGGCCACCCCGGCGGCATTCTGCCGGGAAACCTTGGCCCAGTCGTCGTACAGGCCCAGTCCGGCCAGGACCACCAGGGTGACGAGCACCAGGATCACCAGCGGATTCCAGCGCGCCCACAGGAGCACCGCCAGGTCGAGCGTCCCGACGATCAGCAGCCCCCCCATGGTCGGTGTCCCGCGCTTGGCCAGGTCCGACGCCACGTCGGGCACCCCGGCCGCGGCATCCTTCGGGGTGTACTCCTGACGGTACCGCAGCTCGCGGAGCCAGCGGATCACCCGGGGGCCCAGCCACCACGAAAGCAGGAGGGCGGTCACCAGGGCCCCGGCGCTCCGGAAGGTCGTGTACTGGAAGAGCGACCACGGGGGGAACGGAAAGCGTTCGGACAGATGGTACAGCATCGTCAGCCCTCCCCTCCCGTTCCGAGCCGGTGTTCGAGGGCCGTCACCACCTCCTCGAGACGGCTCGACCGCGAGGCCTTGACCAGCACGGTGTCACCCGGTCGCAGGTACCCGGCGAGGGCGTCCACCACCGCCGCCGTGTCGGCGAACGCCCGGGACTCGCCCAGCCCGGCCCGCTGCGCCGCGTCGCGCACCAGCGGGGAATGGCGTCCCACGGCGAACAGCGCGTCCACCCGGCCCGCCGCCAGGGTTCCGACCTCACCGTGCGCGGTCTCGGTGTGGCGGCCCAGTTCCGCCATGTCACCCAGCACCGCCACTCGGCGGCCCGCGCACGGGAGGCCGGAGAAAGTCTCGATCGCCGCCCGGACGGAGTCGGCGTTTGCGTTGTAGGTGTCGTCCAGGAATTGCACCCCGCCGGCCATCCGGCGGTTCATCCGGCCCGCCGGGGGACGGAACGCCGCCAGGGCCTCGCGGGCGGCCGCCGGGTCCACGCCGAGCCCGGCGGCCAGCGCCAGCGCGCCGACGGCGTTCCGGACCGAGTGCACCCCGGGCAGCGGCACCCGCCAGCGTCCGGCCCACCCGGACACCGGGCCCGCCAGCCGAAAGTCCATCCCCGACCAGTCCCCGCCGAGCACTTCGGCGGACCAGTCCAGTCCCTCCCCGATCCCGACCCGGACCACCCGGGCGGAGGTTCGCGCCGCCAGTGCCGCCGCGTGGGGGGAATCGCCCGGGAGCAACAGCATCCCCTTCCCGGGCACGTGCCCGCCCAGCACCCCCTCCTCGGCCACCACCCCGTCAAGGTCGCCGAAGTGCTCCAGGTGTTCCCGTCCAATGCTGGTGATCCAGCCGTGGTCCGGACGGATCCAGCGGAGCAGCGGATCGAGTTCACCGGGATGGTTGGTCCCGACCTCCAGCACGGCGAACCGGTGGCGGTCCTCGAGGCCGAGCAGGGTGAGCGGAACCCCGAGGTCGTTGTTGAAGCTGGCCGGGCTGCGGAGGGTGGGGCCGGCGGTCCCGAGCAGGGCGGCCAGCAGGTCCTTCGAGGTGGTCTTGCCGTTCGAGCCGCCCACCGCGACCACCACCGGATGGAACTCGCCCCGGTACGCGGCCGCCATCCGGCCGAGGGCGATCCGCGTGTCCGCCACCTCCACCACCCCCACCGCGGCCGGGAGCACGATCCCGACCGGACGGGACACCATCACCGCCGCCACCCCCGCGGCGACCGCATCGGCCAGGTGGTCATGACCGTCGGAACGGACACCCGCCAGCGCCACGAAAAGGTCGCCGGCCGCGGCCTGCCGGGAGTCGGTCACCACGCGGCACACCCGGTCGCCCTCCGCGCCCCGCACCCGACGTCCCCCCGCCATCCCCGCCACCCATTGCAGGTTGCGCGGTTCCATCAGGTCCAATCCTCCCCGGGATACCCGGCCCCGGCCAGGGCATGGCGGACGGCCCGGCGGTCGTCCCAGGGCAGCACGATGTGTCCCAGGTCCAATCGGGACGCCCGCCCCTTGCCGGCCACCAGCACGATGTCGCCGGGACGCGCCAGGCCCACCGCCCGACGGATCGCCGCCCCGCGGTCGGCCTCCGGACGGGCCGTCGGATGTCCCCCGGCGAGGCGCGCGGCGAGGTCGGGGGCGTCGGCATGCCCGGGATCGTCCACCGTGGCCACCAGCAGGTCGGCGCCCCGGGCGGCCCCGGCCCAGGCCGCCCAGACCTCCCCGGACCAGTCGGCCCGCGCCCCGAGGACGAGGATCCGTCGGCCGGGCGTGAGCGGACGCAATTCCGCAAGCACCTCGGCGAGGGCCTCCGGATCCGGCGTGGCGTCGACCCGCACCTCGAAGGGTTGTCCGGCCGCAACGGGTTCCAGGCAACCCGGCGGCGATTGGAGCCGGGGGATGAGGGCCCGGAGCCGTTCGGGCGGAATGCCCAGCCGGCATCCCGCCGCCAAGGCGGCGAGGAGCGCCTCCACCTGGCGTCGGCCCACCACCGGGGCCGCCACCCGGACCTCGCCCGACGCCCCGGCCAGCGCCAGCACGGTTCCGCGACGGGTCGACTGGACAACCCGATGCGGCATTGCGTCGGCATCGGCATCCACCCGCAGGCCCCGCGGGAGCACCTCGATCCCGAGGGACGGGACGGCGGCGCCCGGGCTCTCGAGGACCACATGGGTTCCTCCCGCACCGCGGTGGGCGGCGAGGGAGCGCTGGAGTTCGAAGGGGTCCAGCCCGGCCGCCGGCTGGGCAAGGACCCTGCCGGCCAGCAGGCAACGGTCGGCGGCCAGCAGGCCCGCCGGCGGCATGAGGTGGCCGAGGAACTGGAAGAGGTAGTCGGCCGCCGCCCCGCGCCCCCGGGAGGCACCGTCCACCTCGATCACGCGGAGATCGCGTCCGGGATAGCCGTGGAGCGTCGCCGCGGCGACCGCCAGGGCCCGCGCGGAATCGCGCACCGCCACCGACGCGGCCCGGGACGGCACCGGAACCCCCACCGGGGCGATCACCGCCGCGGGCCGGCGCGCCACGGCCGCCTCCACCAGGTGCGGATCGGCGCGGAGCTGCTCCGGCAGGGCCACGAACACCACCCCCGGCCCGGCCCGATGGCCGTCCGACGTGACCCCGGTCACCTCCCGTCGACCCGCACCGCGCCACGCCGGACCGGTCGATTCCACCTCGGGCAGGCTGCGGATGAGCTGGTCCAGGATCATCTCATCCCCCCCTCCCCCGTCCGGCCACCGTGCGCACCACGGTGAGGTCCTCGGGCAGTTCCTCGATGTCGGGCGGCAGGGCCAGGTAGCCTGCGGCCTCCCGGGCGACCTGCTGGAAGATCGGCCCGCAGGCCGTTCCGCCGTAGTGGCTGCCCGCACCCCGCTTGCGGGGCTCGTCCACCACCACCACGATGCACAGCTCCGGCTTCCCCGCGGGCAGGTAGCCGACGAAGGTGGAGGTGTAGTGTTCGTTGCTCTGGCGGCCGTTGACGAACTTGTGGGCCGTGCCCGTCTTTCCGGCCACGGCGTAATCCTCCAGCGCCGCCCGCCGCGCCGTGCCATCCGAGACCACCCGCCGGAGCATCCGACGCATCCGCTCCGCCGTCTCCGGACGCATCGCCTGGCCCACCATCTCCGGGGAAAACTCACGGACCACCGTTCCGTCCGGTGCCGTCAGCCGCCGCACCAGGTGCGGCCGCATGTACCGTCCACCGTTCGCGATGGTCGACATGGCCGCGGCGATCTGCAGCGGGGTGGCCTTCAGGCCGTAGCCGTAGCTGAGCCGTCCGTGGAGCTCGGTGTTGATCCGGCGGACCGGCGGGAACGAACCCGGATCCTCCGCCCCGAAGCTGGCGAAGGGCATGCCGTTGGTGTCGACCTGCTGGCGGAAAAAGACTCCGGTGCGCTGGAAAAAGCCCATCCGACCGGCGTACTCGCGGAACACCGGGATGGGGATCTGGAGGCCGTACTTGGCTGCGGCCACGTTGGAGGACTTGGCGAACGCCTCCTCGACCGTGACCACCCCGAGCCCGTGTCCCTCGACATCCCGGACCGCCCGCCCGCTGGGGGGACTCCACAGCCCGTGCTCGCAGTCCACCAGGGAGTCCGGGGTCGCCAGACCGAGGTCAAAGGCCGCGGCATAGGTGACCATCTTGAACGTCGACCCCGGCTCAACCGGGTCCACCAGCGCCCGGTTCCGGCGCCAGTCGACCGGGTACTTGCGGAAGCGGTTGGGGTCGAAGGTCGGACGGCTTCCCATGGCGAGGATCTCACCGGACTGGGGACGCATCACGACGCAGGAGATCCCCTGGGGCGAGAGCCGCTCGACCCCGGCGTCCAGGGCGCGCTCGACCGCCATCTGGACGCGGGCATCGAGGGTAAGGTGGACGTCAAGACCGTTCCGCGCCGGGATGTCCCGCTCGCGCAGGAAGGCGAGTTCCCGTCCCCGGGCGGTATGGATCACCCGCTGGCCGGGAACCCCCTGGAGTTCGGGGTCGAAGCGCCACTCGATGCCCATCATCCCCTTCAGTCGCGGGGGAAGGCCCGGTGCCGCGGCCGTGTCGCTTTCGTCGGTGTGGCCGAGGACGTGGGCCGCCAGGCCGCCGAGCGGATAGGCCCGCATCTCGACCTCATGGGCCGTGAGTCCGTTGACCCGCATCTCGAGCTCCTGCAGGCGGAGGGCGTCCCGTCGGCGCCGGGCCTCCTTGAGCGTGGACTTGAACCGGTTCAGCGAGGCGAGGTCACCCGAGGCGACGAGCCGCAGCTTGCCGGCGAGGTTGGGCGACACGGCGGCCACCGCGGCCAGGTCGCGGGCCGCCTCGGCCCGGGCCGCCAGCTGGAAGTTGGTGCGGATCTGGCTCCGGATCGACGCCCACTCCCGGGGTTCCACCTGGGAACGCACCGCAACCGCCCGGTTGGTGAACAGGAAGGCGACCTCGTTGGTCCGCCAGCGCCCGCCCGGATCCCGTTCCACTTCCTTCCGGGTCCGACGTTCCCCGCGGGGCGTGAACAGCGGCACGAGCTGCTCCTCGGGGATCCCGAGCAACGGTGCGGTGAAGCGGGCGAACTCGGCGGCGTGAGGGCCGAGCAGGACCGGATCCACCTTCAGGTCGTAGACGAAGCGCGAATGGGCCAGGAGGGTTCCATGGACGTCGTGGACCGCACCGCGCCGCGCCGGCAGCGGGATCTTCTGGAGGGCGTCCTCCGCCGGCCCGGCGTGCATCGGGGCGATCCCCTGGACATGGACCAGCCGCACCGCGAGGCCGCACAGCACCACCACGAACAGCGCGGTGATGAAGTGCAGGCGTCGGTGGGTGGACGGCGCGTCGGGCACGGTCAGGGAGGGGTGGGCGTGTTGAGCGTGGCGAGGGCGGAGGTGGTGCGTGCCGGGAGGACGCGAGCCGGGGTGATCGACCGGCCGCGGGCCATCGCCGGGGCGGACATGCCCTCCACCGGACGGACGGGCAGTTCCAGGTAGATCCGGCGGGCGGGCGACGGATTCGTCAGGGAGATCCCGTGCCGGGCCATGAGGACCCTCAGGCCCTCGCCCGACTTGAGCTGGCTGAGCTGGTGCCGCTGGGCGGAGATGGCCCGGGTCAGCTCCTCGTTCTGCTGCTCCAGCTTGTTCCATTCCCTGCCCAGGCGATCCTGAACGATGGATTGCCGGACGTAGCCGACGCCGAGTCCGGCGATCGCCAGCGAGGCCAGCAACGACCGCACCAACGTGCCCCACCGCAGGGCGACATCCTCCCGTTTTCGATTCCTTGCCATCGTCGTCTCAGAGTTTCTCGATCGCCCGGAGCCGGGCGCTCCGCGCGCGGGGATTGACCGCCAGCTCCGCGTCGCCCGGTGCCAGCGCGCTGCGGGTCACCGCCCGCGCCCGGGGAACCCGCGGCACCCGGAGCTCAGGCACGTCCACCGCGCCCGGAAAATCGTAGTCCCGGCAGAGATCACGGAACGTCCGCTTGACGATCCGGTCTTCGAGGGAGTGGAAAGTGATGACGACCAGCCGCCCGCCGGGCGCGAGCGCCCCGAACCCCGCCTCGAGGCCGAGGGGCAGGACGTCGAGCTCCCGGTTCACCGCCAGCCGGATGGCCTGGAAGGTCCGCGTGGCCGGGTGGGTGCGGCCCCGCCGGGGGATCACCCGGGCCACACACGCCGCCAGTTGCCCCGTTGTCGTCATCCGTCTCACCTGCCGATCATCCACCACGGCCCGGGCGATCCGCCGGGCCGCCGGTTCCTCTCCCAGTTCCCGGAGCACCGCCACCAGGTCGGCCTCCGGCCAGTCATTCACCACATCCGCCGCCGTCAGCCCCGACCGACGGTCCATCCTCATGTCCAGCGGCCCGTCCTGCTGGAAACTGAACCCGCGGTCGCCGGTATCGAGCTGATGCGAACTGACGCCGAGATCCAGCAGGACGCCGTCGCACGAGCCCGCCGGCACCCAGGTGCCGATCTCGGCGAAATTCATCCGACGCAGCTCGAACCGGCCCGCGTACCCGGCCAGGCGCCGGGCCGTCGCCTCAAGCGCGTCGCCATCTTGGTCGCACGCCCACAGGAAGCCCGTCGGCGACGTCGCCGCCAAGATGGCCTCGGAATGCCCGCCGCCACCCGCCGTACCGTCCAGCCAGCGGCCGCCCGGGCGCACTCCCAGCGCCGCCAGCGCCTCCGGCAGCATCACCGGGATGTGGTCGAACGAAGGCTGCACGCATGCCCGGGGTTCAGTCGGCCGAAACCTTCAACCGATCCAGTTGCCGGCCCCGCAGACGCTCCCACGCGCGGTTGGATTCCTCCTCCAGGTGCGCACGCTGGGCGCCGGAGGCCGGCTTGGTCTCATAGATCAGACGGGACCGGGGCCGCTTCACGACCTCGACATCGTCATCCAGAAGAGAATTGCGCACCGGCCGTACCCCACTGAGCAGCATCTCCAGCTGCCGTGGGTTCCGCACCGGGACCTCGCCCCGACGACGCCACCGCGCCCACCACCCCCGCCGCCCCGCAGGCATCGGGGAAGCCGCAGGGGTCGTCGCCTGCCGGGAGGTCTTCCGGCGAAAAAGTCGTTTGAACCAGTTCATAGCTCGATGCGGTCGGTCGCCTTGATGCCGTCGATGAAGCCCCGCTCCCGCTCCCTCGCCGCCTCGTAGGCGGCCGGATTCCAGATCTCAAACCGGTCTACACACCCCACCAGCAGGGCCTCCTTCTCCAGCCCCGCGGGCCCCCGCAGCTCGGACGGCAGGCTGAACCGTCCCGAACCGTCGAGGTCGATGGTCATCATCCGCTCCGCGTACTCGTGCCGGAACGCCTGGGCAGTGGTGTCGGTGAACCCACCGGACCGCAGCGGCCCGGTGAACACATCAAAAAGGTCGTAGGGCAGCACCAGCACGTAGTCCTGCTTCAGCAGTCGATGATGCACCAGCACCGCCACCAGCTCGGTGTCGGTCGCACGGAGCTTCCATCGGCTCGGAAACTGGATCCGCCCCTGGGTGTCCACCCCGTGCTTGTACCGGTAGGTGAACAACGGCCTCGCCACCCCACCCCCACGCGCCGCACCGCCGGGGGAATCCGGCGCCATCGCGGCTTCAGGAAGGGGGGCGGAGGTCATGGGAGAGCCGGGGGTGCGGCGACAACTTCGGACAGCGAACCCTTGGTACTCCTAAGCCCCCCAAAGGGTCAATAATTTACCCCTTGGAATTACTCACAGACACTTTACCCCCCAGACCCGACAACCCTGTGCTGACAACCCGTTGACGGCCAGACGGCTCCATGTCCGCCGCCCCCCTTCCACGGGCGGCTGCCGGAACGGGGGGACGTCAGATTGACGTTGTCGCGGGCTGGCCCCGCGCAATTCTTGGCCCGCGTGCGGACCGCCGATTTCCATTACGACCTGCCCCCGGAACTCATCGCCCAGGAACCGGCACCCGAGCGCGACGGGTCCCGCCTCCTGGTTGTCGACCGGGCCTCGGGGGGGACGTCGCACGAACGGTTCCCCGGGATCGTCCGCCACCTCCGCCCGGGCGACCTGCTGGTCCTGAACGATTCGCGGGTCATCCCCGCCCGCCTCCGGGGCGCCAAGGAGGACTCCGGGGGCTCCATCGAGGTGCTGCTGCTGTCGGAGGATTCCCCGGGCACCTGGTGGACGTTGCTCCGACCGGGCAAACGGGTGCGACCGGGAACCCGCCTGCGGTTCCACGACCGGCAGGGCCAACCCACGGACCTCACCGCCGAGGTGCAGGCCAAGAACTCCGACGGCCACTGCCAGCTCCGCTTCGCCGATCCCCTCGAACTCGCCCGGAACCTGGAGACGATCGGCGAACCCCCACTCCCCCCGTACATCCACCCGGCCGGTGGACCATCGGAACGGGACCGTGAACGTTATCAGACCGTCTATGCCCGCCATCCCGGATCGGTGGCGGCCCCGACCGCGGGCCTGCACTTCACTGAACGGCTGCTGCACGACATCCAGGCACAGGGCATTGGAATCGCCCATGTCACCCTGCACGTGGGCGGGGGCACGTTTCTCCCGGTGAAGGTCGACCAGGTGACGGAGCATCGGATGCATACCGAGAGGTTCGACCTTCCCACCGGCACGGCGGCCGCCATCGCCCGGACCCGGGCGTCCGGTGGGCGGGTGGTGGCGGTGGGGACCACCACCGTCCGGGTGCTGGAAACCCTGGCCCGTCGGGTGCCTCCCGGAGAGGGGCTTCCGACCGGGCCGGGAACCACCGACATCTTCCTCCACCCGCCGGCACCGTTCCACGTGGTCGACGCCCTGATCACCAATTTCCACCTGCCCGAAAGCACCCTCCTGATGCTGGTCAGCGCGTTTGCCGACCCGGGCGGCGAGGCGGGACGCGACCGCATCCTCGCCGCCTACCGCGAGGCGATCCGGCACGGGTACCGGTTCTTCAGCTACGGCGACGCCATGCTCCTCCAATGACGCCGCGCCCCACCCCCGCCGCGCCGCCACCGGAGTCGGTCGACCGTCCCCGGGTGCGGATCAACATGGCCATGACGGCCGACGGCAAGATCAACACCGCCGCGCGGAATGTCCCCGGTTTCGGCAGCCCGCGGGACATCGACAACCTCCACCGGCTCCGGGCCGGGGCCGATGCGATCCTGTGCGGTGCCCGGACGGTCGAGGAGAGCGGTGCGGTGATGGATCACGGCGGGGAGAAGTACCTGCGGATCCGCCGGGGTCTCGGCCTGGACCGGCCGGCCTTCCGGGTGTTGGTCACCGGCCGCGGCACGGTCTCCCCGCAGGCGCCGGTCTGGTCGTATCGGGGCAGCCCCCTCCTGGTGATCACCGGCGGCGGGCTGACGGCCGCCCGACGCCGTACTCTGTCGGAACGTGCCGACGCCGTCTGGGAGAGCCCGGGGGCCGGCGTCGACCTGGCGGCGGCCCTCGCCTGGCTTCGTCGGGAGCACGGGGTGCGTCACCTGCTGGCCGAGGGCGGCGGGGAGCTGAACTTCGCCCTCTTCCGGGCGGGGCTGGTCGATGAACTCCACCTGACCGTCTGCCCCCGGGTCTTCGGCGGGCGCACCGCCCCGACCCTGGCGGGCGGCGGGGGATTCGACCGGCTTGCCGACGCGACCCGCCTCGAGTTGGTCCGGGCCCGTCGGTCGGGGGACGAGATGTTCCTGGTCTACCGGGTGGTCCGGCGCGGCCGTGCAGTCCCCGGCAGCCCGGGACCGTGATCTCCCACCCCGGCGTCCATGCCTTCGGACGGATGGCGCTCGCCGTCCCTCGACCTGGCTTTCCAGGCGACCGGAAACTCCGACGGGGCCTGGAAACGCCTCTCGTTCGGGTCAGTTCAGGTCGTCAGACGCCCGGCGGGGTCCACGACGCGCAGCTTGCACCTCCGCGCCAAACCCGCCTGACGGGCATCGGATGTCGCGAACTCGCCGAAACGCAGCTGGATCGCACACGCGACGTGCAGGGTGTCGAGTGTGCGACAGCCTGCCTCGTCGGCATGCAGTCGGGACAGCTCCCGACATTGGCGCCATGCCTCGTCCCAATCGAGCGGCACCGAGTTCAGAATCCCCGCACCGAGGTCCTCGTCGATACAGGCCAGGGCCCGTTCCGCCTCGGCCGACAGACACTCTCCCCGGAACTGCTTCAACCGGAGAGCCGCAGTCATCTCCGCCAGGTGCAGAGCGTGGACCGGCAGACGCGTCCGTCTCCGTTTGACGAACGCCTCCACGAGTTCGGAGGCAGGCTCCGAGGTATACAGCTTGAGAAGCAGGCCCGTGTCGTAATAGGTCGTCATCGGTCACCACGACCCTCGTGAAGCAGGGCATCCGAGGACGCCCCCTTCCATCCTCCCGCCCAGATGGCGCGCGCACGGGCACCGAAATCGGGGAACTCGACCGCGCCCGCGTCACGCGGGGGAAGGAGGCGTGCCACAATCCTGTTCCTCCGGGTGATGCCAACCTCGTGCCCGGACTCCACCAGCTTCAAGACCCGCGAGAGGTTGTGCTGGGCTTCCATGATCGAGACGGTTTTCACAACGCATGGAAATAACGCATAACCAGGGAGCGTCAAGCCGCCTCCTCCCCGCCATGATCCCGTACCAGCTCGCACACCCGGAATGGGCGGAGACCCTTCCGGCGGCCCGGAGTGTTTCGCCTCCGATCTTGTCAGCCGTGGGCCACCACACCCTGGGGCGCGGCATGCAGCTGCAGGACCTTCCGGACCGCCGACTCGAGGTCGGGAACCACGAAGTCGTGGTGGTCGTCCCCGACCCACGGCGAGGCCACCATCACCGAGGTGCAACCCACCACGTGCGCGGCGCGGGCATCGGCCCATTTGTCACTGATGACAAACGAGCGGTCGAGGTCCACCCCCCACTTGAACGCCGCCTCCACGAAGAGCCCCGGCTCGGGCTTGTAGCACGGGTGCGTGGGGTCGTCGGAACAGCAGTGGAACAGGTCGTCCAGCGGCAGCTGGTGCCGCAGCACCCGGTGCATGAGGTCCATCTCGTTCCGGGTGAAGTCGCCGCGGGCGACCCCCGGCTGGACCGTGGTGCCGATGACGACGAAGCCGGCCGACTTCAGCTCCCGGATCAGGGGGCCTGCCGCCGGGTTGACCCGGAACTCGTCCAGGCTGCGGGGAGGCACCTGGTGTCCGCCCACCTCGGCACAGAGGTTGAGAATCCCGTCCCGCTCGAAGAAGACCGCTCCTTTCATGCCTGAGAGAAGAGCAGGCGGCCTGCCAAGACGCCGAGAGGATTCGGCCCCGTCCCGGGAAACCTTTCCGTGACGGCCGTGAGGCGGGTTCGCGGCTACTCGACCAGCGTCCGGGCGGCGCCGACGGCCTGTTCCATCGAGCGCACCATGGGCAGAATGCGGGAGATGGTGACGCTCTCCATCTGGCCGGCATAGGGCTTGAGGACGAAGCGGGCCACACCCAGCACCTCGCCGTTGCGGTCATGGATCGGCGCCGTGACCACGGCCTCGGACCGGCTCCGGGAGTAGTAGGCCCGGTCCTCGGTGAAGACCTTCTCCTCCACCTCCCCCGCCGCCTCGCCCACGACCGCCGGGTCCTTGGCCGCCATCACGTGCATCGCCGCCCGCTCGGGCGTGCTGCCGTAGATCCGCAGGTCGAGCAGCCGCGGCTGGTCCTCGAGCGTGGCCCGCAGCAGCGTCTCGGCCAGGGTCTGCAGCGGACGGTAGTCCATCCGCAGGTCGGCGAAGTACGCCACGGTGTCGGACTTGGTGAAGAACCCGACCCGGCCCGCACTGAACGAGTTGTCGGTGAGTTCCGGCAGGACCTCGGCGCCGTTGAACCGCACCCGGATGCGGTTCGCGGTGCAGGCCACCTCCAGCTCATGCCACTCGCCCCGGGCCACGGGGACCTCGGGTCCGATGGGCGCCGACCGCTGGCCGTCCACGAACTTGTAGAACCGCACGTTGTTGCCCAGCGCGCTGGCCCGGACCACGTAGAAGTTCCGCTCGTCCTGCAACCGGAACACCATCCCCGCCATCTGCTCGGCCACGCCGTCCACGATCTTGAACCGGACGGCCGCCGTGAAGTCGCCGTAGCGCTCGCCGTCGAAGGCGAGCAGCGGGAACCGCTCGTCGGCCGGATCACGGGAGACCTGGGCGAGGACCGCGCGCCGGGTCACCACCGGGGCCTTGTCGGAAAGGGGGCGCAAGGTCGGCGGAACGTCCT
Source organism: uncultured Verrucomicrobiota bacterium (assembly GCA_964525755.1). GTDB lineage: Bacteria > Verrucomicrobiota > Verrucomicrobiia > Limisphaerales > UBA9464 > UBA6176. Next base: position 62,220 of record CAZGIK010000021.1, on the reverse strand, counting down.
CGAGGAGGATCTTCCACTCCGGCACACGTCCCGCCCCGGCCAGCAGGGAACGCCAACCGGGCGGCACGCCGCCCTCGTCGGCCTTCTCGAACTCGAAGAACCGCTCGGCCGCCTCCACCGGCGCACCCGCCAGCAGCACCGCCATGATCCAAGCCCGCCAGAGGTATCCACGATGACCGGTCACGGGCCGACGCTAACAGGCGACCCGCTCCGGGCAAGGTCGCCGCCGGCCGTGCATTTCAGATAGCCCGCCGTGGGTCAGCGGCATGGCATCGGTGGCGTCGACCTGTCTTGCTGCCAATGATCCCTTTCCGAACGACCGACGTCCGCCCCCATGAACCGACCCTCCTCCCGCCGCCGGCCGACGGCGTTCACCCTGATCGAGCTGCTGGTGGTGATCGCCATCATCGCGATCCTCGCCGGCATGCTCCTGCCGGCGCTGGCCAAGGCCAAGGCGAAGGCCAAGGGCATCGCCTGCCTGAACAACTGCAAGCAGATGGGCCTGGCGACCATCATGTACGTCCAGGAGTACGAGAAGTACCCGGGAGCCATCGACGTCCGCCAGGGCAGCCCCACCTACGGATCCTACCTCTGGCCCCTGCGGCTCTTCAGCCAGATGGGGACCAACCGGACGCCGTTCTGGTGCCCGTCGGGCAAGCCGGAGTGGCGCTGGGACACCAACGTCAACCGCACCCTCCGCAAGGGGATGAACTTCATCGGCACCCCCATCGGCGGCAACGTCCCGGCCGCCTTCACCTACGGGTACAACGACTGGGGGCTCCGCAACCCGTTCCAGATGCCCCAGCTCGGCCTCGGCGGAGACATCGGCGCCGTGCCCGAGGTCAAGGAGGCGGACGTGGTCTCGCCATCGAACATGATCATGCTGGCCGACAGCCGGACGGACACGAACTGGGACGGCAACATCGACGCCCGCGAATCGAACCAGTGGCCGTCCAAGCGCCATGACAAGCGGACGAACATCCAGTTCGCCGACGGCCATGCCGAATCGGCCATCCGCCAGATGGTGGTCGACCCGAACAACCTCGAGTGGCGCCGGCGCTGGAACAACGACAACGAGCCCCACATGGAGATCGGCACCTGGGCGCCCGACCGGGGCAACACGCGGGACTGACGGCCGGGGTCCGGCTGTGCTGTCATCCGCCGCGTGACGCGTCTCCTCCGCCCCTGGCTCGGGGCCTGGCTTCCGGTCGGCCTCTGGGCCGGCCTGATCTTCTGGGGTTCCACCGGGCTGTTCGCCTCGTCCGAGACCTCGCGACTCATCCGCCCCCTGGTGCTGTGGCTGCATCCGGGGGCGTCGGACGCCCTCGTGGGCCTGGTCCAGACCGTCGCCCGCAAGGGATGGCACCTCACCGAGTACGCCGTCCTCACCGCCGGTGTCTGGCGGGCCGTCGGCCGCCCACCCGGCATCGCCGCCACCCCAACCCATCGCGCCATCCTCGCCTGGGCCTGGGCGGTGACCTATGCGGTCAGCGACGAGTTCCACCAGTCGTTCGTCGACGGCCGGGAGGGAGCGCTCCGGGACGTGGGCTTCGACGCCCTCGGGGCCGGCCTCGCCGCGACGGCCTTGCTCCTGATGGCCGGCCGACGCCGATAGGCGGACTGGCCGCCGGGACGGATTCGGTCTTATTGGCCGGTCCCGCCATGCGCCAGCCCCTCGTTCCCCCGGTGCTCGCCCTCGCCGTGGGCATCCTGGTGTCCGACCGCTGGCCGGTATCCATCCCGGCGGCGGTCGCCGGCATTGCCGCCGCGGCGGCCCTGCTCGCCGTTCCCCGGCTCCGAACCCCCGCCCTGTGGTTCCTGTGCCTCGCCTCCGGACTTCTCCACCACACCCTCTGGCAGGCACCGCTGAATCCGGCCGACCTGCGCCACCTCACCCCGGCCGAACCGGTGATCGGCCAGATCGAGGCCGTCCTCCTCGAACCCCCGCGGGTCCGGCCGGCCCACGCGCGGGACCGTTCGGGCGGCCGGCTGACGGTCCTCGCCCGGGCGGTGGCGTGGATTCCGGCCGACGGCGTCCGGCAGCCGGTCCGGGGCCGGGTGATGATCAGCTCGCCCGGTCCGCCCGACGACGGTCTCTGGCGGGGGCGACGGGTGCGGGTGGACGGCGTGCTGCGCCCGCCGCCGGAAGCCCGGGCTCCCGGCCTGTTCGACTACCGGCGCCACCTCGCCGTGCGCGGGGTCCATCGGCAGGTGGTCGCCGACGGACCCGCGGACTGGTTCCTGCCCGGTCCGGCCCCGGAGCGTCCCCCGCTGCTCGAGCGCTGGCGCCGGGGCGCCCACGAGGTGCTCGCCCGGGGGTTGCCCGACGACGAGGCGGCGCGGTTGATCCGCGGGATGCTGCTCGGCTGGCGGACGGCGTTGACCGAGGAACTGGAGGAACCGTTCATGCGGACCGGCACCCTGCATCTGTTCGCCATCAGCGGCCTCCACCTGGCTCTGATCGCCGCCCTGCTGGTGCAGGCTCTCCGGGTGGCCCGCGTGCCGCGGGCCGGGTGCGGCCTCGTGGCCCTGCCGCTGGTCTGGGCGTTCGTGGCGACGACCGGATGGACCCCGTCGGCGGTCCGCGCGGCGGTCATGGCCTCGGTGGTCACCGGGGGCTGGCTCCTGGCGCGTCCGCCGGACCTCCTCAACTCCCTCGCCCTCGCCGCCGCCCTGCTCCTGGCGTGGGACCCGGGCCAACTGTTCCACATCGGCTTCCAGTTCTCCTTCCTGGTCGTCACCGGCCTCGCCCTGCTCATCCCGCCGATCCAGGCCGGCCTGCTGCAGGGTTTCCGACCCGATCCCCTGGTCCCCGACGAACTCCGTCCCCGGTGGCACCGGTGGCTGGCGGGCCCGGTCCGGGCGCTGGGAGCCAACGTGGCCACGGCGGTCGCGGCCTGGGTGGCCGCCCTGCCCCTCGCCCTCCACCACTTCCACCTCCTCAACCCGGTGGCCCTGCTGGCCAATGTGGCCGTTGTTCCCCTCGCCGGACTCGCCCTCACCGCCGGTGTCGCCGCCCTCGCCGCCGGCATCCTCGCCCCGCCGCTGGTCCCCGGGTGCACCGCCAGCGCGTGGTTCTGGGTCCGCTGCCAGCTGGCCGTGGTGGAACGCCTCGCCGCGCTGCCCGGCGGCGCCTGGTGGGTGGCGGCACCGGATGCCGGCTGGTGGGCCGTGTACTACACCGCAATCGGACTCGCACTCGCCTCCCGACGCATCCCGCGCCGATGGCTCCTCGTCGGCACCGCCGCCCTGGTCCTCGCCGCCACCGGACTCACGGCCCGATCCCTCCGTCCCGATCCCCGCCTCCACCTCACCGTGCTGCCCGGGGGCGGCGCGCTGGTGGCGGCCGGACCCATGGGTGCCGACCGGTTGGTCCTCGACGGGGGAAGCGCCGGCACGGTGGAGTTCATCACCCTGCCGTACCTCCGTGGCGAGGGTTGGAACCGCATTCCCGCCCACGCGGTCACCCACGGCGAACAACGCTTCGTGGGGGGCGTTGGCGAACTCCTCCGGGCCCTGCCGGCCGACCGAACCGCCGTGCCCGACGCCCGCCTGCGCGGCCCGGCGTTCCGCCGGCACGTGGCCGGCCTCACCACCAACGGACACCCGCCCACGGCCCTCGCCCGGGGAATGGAGTGGTGTGGATGGACCGTGCTGCACCCCGATCCGTCCGACCGCTTCACCCGGTCGGACGACAACGCCGTGGTCCTCCGTCGCGAGTTCGCCGGGCACCGGATCCTGCTGCTCTCGGCCCTCGGTCGGGGCGGCCAGAAGCGCCTCATGGAACGGGAAGCGGACCTCCGGGCGGATGTCGTGGTGGCGGCCGTGCCATCCGACGGTCAGGTGCTGCCGGACGATCTCCTCGGCCGGATCGGCGCCCGCCGGGTGGTGGTGGCCACCGGCGACTACCCGGCGTCCGCCCGGGGCAGCCGCGACCAGCGCCAGCGCCTCGCCCAACGCCCCGAGGCCCCGCTCTTCACCGACCTCTGCGGTGCGGTGTCCCTGGCGATCGGACCCGACGGGATCGCCCTCTCCACGGGCACCCGCCGCCCGCCGCCGCCCTGAATCGTTGCGGCCGGGCGGGAAAATCCGCGGGGTCCTGTCTTCGGCTCAACGCTCCGTCCGGGTCGGGCGTTCCCTCGGGGCCGAGCGCCGGAACCGGTCGCGAAGATCCCCGAGCACCGCCGGCATCGCATCGGGACTCGGAATCAGCCCGGCATCGCGTCCCATCCAGAACGGCAGCAGGAAATCCACCCCGGGATGGGTCACCGCCGCCCCGTCGCCGCCCGCGGGGATGCAGGCCGACCAGGCCCACTGGAATGCCCGTGCGGGGCGGTCGGGGAGCTGGGCGGGGAGCGCCAGCCAGGTCGCGCCGTTGGCCTCGACCCGTCCGCGGGCGGGATCCGAAAGGAGATCGACCGGGGGCGAGACCCGGGGCGGATCGGGGAACTGGGCCAGCACCCCCTGCAGGGTCGCCCGGGCCACCACGTCGCGCGGGGGCTCGTCGAAACCGTTCACATAGGCCGCGGCATACCACGGGTTGAGCTGGGAACTGGCCGACCGCCACAGCTCCTTCAGGTGCTGCTGGTACACCAGTCGACGCGTGGTGTTGGTCTCGAGACCCGACAACGCCAGCAGACTCCCCACGGTGAATGCCGTGTCCCGCAGGTCGCCATACGGGGGCGCCACGGGGGGATCCAGTTCCTGCACCCGACGGGCCTGCACCTCGTACGCGGCGTTGTACCGTCGGAAATCCACCGTGGCCGCGGTCCGGAGCACGGCGGCGGAGAGGATCGTCCCGACGAAGGCGTCCGGTGTCCGGCCGTCGCGGATCCGCCAGCCGTCGGACTCCAGCCGTCCGACGACCCGGACGACCGCGTTGCTGATCCGACCGCGGATCACCGGCTCCCGGACCCGCCAATAGGCCATGGCCAGGCCGAAGTTGAGCCCGGCCAGGTTCCGGGCATCGGCCCCCGCCAGCCACACCGTGTCCGCACCCCCACCCTCCCCACGGAAGGCCAGGCGACCCATCCCGGGACGGTCCGGATCGGGACCGCCATACACCGCGTAGGCGGCCCGGTAGGCGGGGTCCGCGGCGGGACCGGCGTACGCGGCGACGAATCCCGGTCGGCCCGACACCTCGAGCAGCCGCTCCACGCCGTCGAGGACCCGACGGACGTCGGCCAGGGCCGTCGGGTCGCGGGTGACGGAGAACCGGTAGGCGGTCGAGGCGAGGAGGAAGCCGGTCCAACCGGAGGCCAGGTCCAGATCCCGGAGCGCCACCACCGTGTCCGACCCGGGCGCCTCGTGGCGCAGGCTGACGAGGAGCCCGTGCGGCAGGTGACGCTCCCGCAGGGCCTCCTCATAGGCGGCCGCCCGCGTGTGCAGGGCCGACAGTCCGTTGGTCCCCAGTTCCGTCCACCGGATGGCAAACCGGTCGCGCGCGACTCCCTCGAGCGCCGCCAACTGGTCGGCCGACAGCGGACCGGACTCGTCCGCCCGGAGCGTCACGACGCCCATCAGGACCGCGAGGCATGCCGCCCACAGGCCCGACCGCCCGCCCTTCACTCAGGCCTCCTCTCCCAGGAGGACGCCCGCGTCGGGATCCCCTCGGCGTTGAATCCGGCCTCGAAGTCGGTCTTCACCGCGAGCAGGTCGGCCGGCGGATCGACCCGACGGAACTCGTCCCGCGGGACGAGCACCTCCTCCATCCATTCGGAATACCCCGGATGATCCGTGCGCAGGTGCAGGCAGCCTCCCGGCGCCAGGGCCCGGGCGGCATCGGTGACGAACTCCGGGCCCACCAGCCGCCGTTTCCAATGGCGGCGCTTGGGCCATGGGTCGGGGAAGTAGACGTGCAGTGCCGACAGGGATCCCGGCGGAACCATCCAGTGGAGGACATAGCCCGCCTCAAGCCGGAGGGCGCGCAGGTTGCGCAGTCCCGCGCGGCGTCCCTTGCGGTCGATCTTCCGGAGGCGCCCCAGGAGCCGTTCGACCGCGAGGAGGTTCCGGTCGGGATGCCGCTCCGCATGGGCGAGGATGAAGGAACCGTCGCCGGCGCCGAGCTCCAGCTCGACCGGCCCGGCCGAGGGGAAGATCGCGGCGAAGTCGAATCGGCGGACCACGTCGGGCCGCAGGATCAGGCACTCCTCCACCGACGGCTGCTCCGGCGGGGGCGGCGGCGGGGGAAGGGAGACCGGCTCGATCACATCCATGTCCGCCCACTCAACAGCGGCCACCGGCCCGGCTCAAGCCCTCAGCCGTCTCCCTGCGGCTCAGCCGGCCACCGACCGGTACAACTCCCGGAACTCCGCCTCCCCGACGGTCCGGGGATTGAACTGCGCGGTCCACTGGGCCGCCGCCCCGGCGGCGAGGCGGTCGATGTCGGCCGATGGCACCCCGGCATCGGCCAGGGTGGCCGGCAGGCCGGCCACGGCGAGGAGTTCCCGCAGGGCCGACTCCAGCGCGTCGCAGGCCGCGGTGTCGGACCGATGACTCCCCGCGAGGCCGCCGGCGCGGGCGAGGTCGGCATACTGCGTCCGGGCGCCCGGATCGGCGGCGTTGAACCGCACCACCGCCGGCAGCATCAGGCCCACCGCCGCCCCGTGCACCACGCCGTGGTGGGCGGTGAGCGGATTGGCCGCCGAGTGGGCCGCCCCGAGCATGGAGTTCTCGATCGCCGTCCCGGCGAACGCCGCCCCAAGGAGCATCCGCCCCCGGGCCCCGAGGTCGTCCGGACGCCGCAACACCCCGGGCAGGGCCCCCATGCACAGCCGGAACGCCTCCCGGGAGAACAGCGTGGAGAGGGGGTTCCGGCGCCGGGTCACCGCGGTCTCCACCGCATGGGCCACGGCATCGATGCCGGTCACCGCCGTCACCCTCGGCGGCATGGAGACGGTCAGCTCCGGATCCAGCAGGGCCACCCGGGCCGCCGCCTTCGGATCCAGGCACGCCATCTTCTGGTGGGTCGACTCGTCGGCGATCAACGCCGCACACTGGCACTCGCTGCCGGTGCCGGCCGTGGTGGGCACGGCGATCAGCGGCAGCATCGGACGCGTCGCCTTCCCCACCCCCCAGTAGTCCCGCATCTCCCCGCCGTTGGTCAGGAGGAAATTGGTGCCCTTGGCGGTGTCCATCGAACTCCCCCCGCCCAGCCCCACCAGCAGGTCCACCCCGGCCTCCCGCGCCACCGCCAGGCAGGCGTCGACGTCGGCCGTGGTCGGGTTCTCCCGGACCCGGTCGAACACGGTCACATCCAGGCCCGCCTCCCGGAGCCCCGCGACGGCCCGCGCCGCATGGCCGGCCGCCACGATGCCGGCATCGGTGACGAGCAGCACCCGATGTCCCCCCAGGCCGGCCGCCAGATCCCCGAGACGGGCGAGTTCACCCGGACCGAAGATCAGTCGGGTCCGGGGTTGGTAGTCGAGGATCGGTGTCTCGGGGGCTGGCATTGTCTCAGGCGAAGCAGACTCCCCCCGGCGACGGGATGTTCAACCGGAGGATGGCGGGGGGAAGCATGGGGTGTAAACGGACCCGGGCAACCCCGCGTCGACGGAATCGCCGATTCCCGGCTTCCCCGCACCGGGGACCGCACCCTACGGTTCCGGGGCGATGAAACCCACCGGCCCGGCCCGCCTCCGACGCAGCCTGCCATCGCGACGCCCATGAGCCACCTGCCCGAGCCCGCACCGGCGGGGGATTCCGACCGCCTCCGGATCTACCTCCTCCCGAACCTGTTCACGGCGGGGAACCTCTTCTGCGGCTTCCTCGCCCTCACCCGCATCGTCGAGGCCGATCCCTCGGCGGCGAACTTCAACTCGGTCATCCGCCACGCCCTGTTCTACATCCTCCTCGCCTGCATCTTCGACCTGCTCGACGGGCGGGTGGCGCGGATGGGCGGGTTCGAGAGCCCGTTCGGACGGGAGTTCGACTCGCTGGCGGACATCGTCAGCTTCGGCGTGGCACCGGCCTTCCTCGTGCACCGGGTGGTGCTCAAGCCGGTGTTCAGCGACCACCCGGAGGTGGGATGGTTCATCGCCTCGCTCTACGTGATCTGCGGCGCCTTCCGCCTCGCCCGCTTCAACTGCCTCGCCGCCATGGCCGGCGGCGGCGGCGGCCGCTACTTCCTCGGCGTCCCCATCCCCGCCGCCGCCGGCATGGTGGCCTCGCTCACCCTCCTGCTCCTCTGGTGGGACGAGAAACAGTTCCGCGTCGGACCCTGGCGCTACGCCCTCCCCATCCTCCTCGTGTTCCTCTCGGCCATGATGGTCAGCGAGGTGAAGTACCCCACCTTCAAGCGCATCAGCTGGCGCACCCAGAAACCGTTCCAGAAAACCCTCGTCATCGTCATCATCATCGGGTTCTTCGTCCTCCTCTGGAACAAGGTCCTCCCGGTGGTCGCCCCCCTGATCTTCACCGCCTACCTCGTGTACGGGTTCATCCGCCCCCTGATGTCCCGGCGGATGCAGCGGGAGATCGAGGCGGACGACGACGACGAGCCCGACGACGACGGCGAGACGCCGGGGCGGGCGGGCGATGGGTCCGGGTCGACACCGGCCGGGCGTCCCTGACCCATGGGGGCGACCTTCGACCTGGCCTGGTGCGGCGGGCTCGGCTTCGCCGCCGGGTTCCTCGCCAGCATCCCCGGGGGACCGGTCAACGCCACGCTCCTGGCCGACGGTCCCCGTCGCGGCCTCCGCTGGTCGCTCTTCCTCGGGCTGGGGGCGGTGGCGATGGAGACCGCCTACTGCACGATCGCCTTCGCCGGGTTCACCGGCCTCTTCGACAACCGGTGGGTCCGCGCGGCCATGGAACTCGCCAGCTTCCTCCTCCTCCTGTGGCTCGGGGTGAAGTACCTGCGGGGCGTCCCCCTGCCGGGCGAGGAGCGGCTCGAACATTTCGTCGAGGAACGGTTCCATCCCCACACCGCCCTCTGGACCGGCTTCCTGCGGGTGCTGGGCAACCCGGGGATCCTCCTCTGGTGGCTCACCATCGCCGCCACGCTGCTGTCCCGCGGCTGGCTGGCCGACCACTGGGAATGCAAGTGGGCGTTCGTGCTCGGCGTCGCCGGCGGCGGCCTCGCCTGGTTCAGCCTCGTCTCCTGGCTGGTCACCCATGCCTCCCGACGTGCCACCGGCACCGCCCTCGCCCGCCTCCACCGCCTGACCGGCGCCGTGCTGATCGGCCTCGCCCTCGTGGTCGGCATCCGCCTGGTCGAACACCTCGCCCGAACCCCCCGACCCGTCAGCCCCCTGCCCTGAGCCGGACATTCCCCGTTCCCGCCCCGTATTTCGCCTTTCGCAGGCCCCCCGCACCGGGAAGGCTGCCCGCATGTCCTCCCCGGCCAGGGTCTCCGCACAGGTCGTCCGCTGGCGCACCGGCGACGTCGACCGGGTCGCCGACACGCTGGCCGTCGAGGAACCGCTCGAGATCCGGGTCGACACCCGGCCGGTCAGCGTGACGATGCGGACCCCGGGCCACGACGAGGAACTCGCGCTCGGGTTTCTCGTCGGCGAGGGACTGGTGCAGGCGCGGGACGAGGTGGCGGAGGTGCGGCCCTATCCGAGGAATGCCGATGGCAACGTGGTCGACGTCCTGCTCCGACCGGATGTCCGCGTCGACTTCGCCCGGCTGACCCGGCACGTGTTCGCCTCGTCGTCCTGCGGCCTGTGCGGCAAGGCGACGATCGATGCGGTCCACGGCCGGTTCCCGCCGGTCCGGTCGGACCTGCGCCTGGCGCCTGCCGACCTGCTGCTCCTGCCCGGGCGCCTGCGGGCGGCCCAGGAAACCTTCGACCTGACCGGCGGCCTGCATGCCGCGGCGGTGTTCGCGTCGGACGGTTCGCTGGTCTGCCTGCGGGAGGACGTGGGCCGCCACAACGCCGTCGACAAGGTGATCGGCCACTGCCTGCGCCACGGTCCGTGGCCCCTGGCCGGCCACGTGCTCCTGGTGAGCGGGCGGGCGTCGTTCGAGCTGGTGCAGAAGGCGCTCGCGGCCCGGATCCCCCTGCTGGCGGCGGTGTCCGCCCCGTCGTCCCTCGCCGTGGAGTTCGCCCGGGCCTCGGGCCAGACGCTGGTGGGGTTCCTGCGGGACGGCCGGTTCAACGTCTACACCCACCCGGAGCGCCTCGGAATCGGCCTGCCGGCCGCCCCCGGTCCCGCCCCGGGTCAGCCCGGCGCGGACAGATCACGGAGGTCGGCCCGCACCGACTCGTAGCTGGTGCCGTAGGCCAGCGCCCGGGGATCGGGTTCGACCCCGTTCCGGACGCAGTACTCCCGGTAGGCGTCCGGCCACCAGTTCCGGTGCGTCGTCCGCCCGGAATCGCGCCACTCCGTCCAGCCCATCAGCACCCGGCTCCAGCAGCGGTCGCCGTACTCCACCGCCTCGTGCGGACCCGGCATGCCGGCCACATACCAGTCGCGACCCACCCGGGCATGGAGGACCTCGTCCGCCCAGTCGAAGTCCTGGAACGTGGCGGCAAGGGCGTTGCCCGAGCGGATCCCGACCTCCCACTCGTGCCGCTTGCCGGTCCGGGGCATGAGGCCCTGCTCGATGTAGTAGAGGACCGCATGGCGTTCCTTTGGGGTGAGCTGGGTGTTGAGCCCGAGGGACCAGGTGTGGTTGACCATGACCCGACGGGGCCAGTCCACGCCCAGGCTGGCGAACCCCACCTCGCCCATCATCGCGTGGCGGGCCTCGTCCCACAGCTGGCGGGTCATGTCCCGCTGGTAGGCCCACGGCTTCCCCGGAGTCTCGGCCAGGATCGAGGCGATGACCTCCGGCACGTCGATCTCGCGCAGCCGCTTGTAGAACAGCATGAGCACCCGGGCGTCCGCAGGCTGCTCCTCGTCGTACAGGAAGACCTCGGCGTTGACCCCCATGTTGTACGGGTCCGGGAAGCGCCCGTCACGGCGCGGCACCCCGTCGAACCGGAACGGTTCCCGGGAATGGAGCGGTTCCGGAAGCGACCCGGACGGCGCCGCGGTCCCGTCCATCCCGCCGCACGCGGCCAGCGCCGCCTCCAGCACCGCCCGGCCCGGCGCCGACGCCTCGCGGTCGGCCGGCGACACCAGCGACTGGATCGCCCGGCGCCCGAAGTCGAGCAGGTCCTCGACGTCCAGCAGGGCACCGCGCAGGAGCCGCCGCGTGGGCTGGTCGGCCAGGAGGTGGCACGCGTCCCGGTGCCGGACGAGGGCCGCGTGCAGGGCCGGCAGGGCCACCTCGTACACCCCGAGCAACCGCTCCGCCACAGTGGGGGCCGCGAGGATCTCGTCGAGGAACAGCCCCAGCCCGGGATGGGGCACCGCCTCGAGTCCCAGGGGCGGCTCGCGCATCTCGCCCACCCGCCCCCGCAGCGCGGTCACCTGCTCCGCGCACAGGTGGGCGTGGTAGCTGAACGCCATCTTCAGCTCGTAGACCGGCTCGGACGGCAGCCACGCGATGAACGCCTGGTGCAGGCGGCGCAGGACGTGGTGGTGGACCTTGAGCCGGCGCACGCTTTCCTCGACCGACAGGCCGGGCTCGACGGCGTCGACCAGGCGACCGAGCCCCGCCAGGGCGGGAAGGCCGCGGTGGGTGCGATACCCCGCCGCATGGCGGCGGGCCGACTCGGTGGACGGGTGGCTCATGGGGGAGGAGGGACGACGGATTCGGGATGGGACGGCAGGACGAACGGACGCAGGTCCAGTCGACGGGCCCCGGACCGGTCCTCGTCGATCTCCCAGAAGCCGCGCGGCGCGATGTTCGTGATCACCTGGGTCCGGCCGTCGGCCGGCCATCGGATCTCCACCCGCGCAATGCCCGTGGCGTCGCCGAGGCCGATCTCCTGACGGAGCGGCGACGCCCCGAAACTGCCGACCGACCCGACCCACCGGTACAGCCGACGCACCCCGCCGGGCCCGGCGGTCTCGACCATCACCCGGGCGCCGTGGGCGTCGCGCGGCGAGCGGCGCCCGACCAGGCGCAGCGTCACCCAGGCATGGGAGGATCCGGGGTTGAGGAACAGGGCGTTGCGGTAGACGTCGCCCGACACCGCCCCGCCCATCACCGCGTAGAGGTCCTGGTCGCCGTCGTTGTCGATGTCCCCGAAGGCGATGCCGTGCCCCTTCTGCAGATGCCCCAGCCCGGCGGCCGCGGTCACGTCGGCGAACCGCCGCCCCCCCTGGTTCAGGAACGCACGGTTCGGCACCAGCGTGCTGAGCGGCGGGTCCCCGGTGCCCAGGTACAGGTCGAGCCAGCCGTCGTTGTCCAGGTCGCCAAAGTTGGCCCCCATCGCATGCACCACGCGGTCGAGCCCGACCTCGGGTGCGGCCTCGGCGAACCCACCCCCGCCGAGGTTGCGATACAACCGCAGCCGCTCGGCGGAGCTGGGGATGCCCATCCACTCGGACACCAGCGTGCCCACGTCGTACGTCCGGTATCCGCCCACGAACAGGTCCAGCCGGCCGTCCTGGTCGTAGTCGAAGAACCAGGTGGGGAAGGCATACTCGGGCCCGGTCACCCCGCGGGCGGATGCCTGGTCGGAGAAACGCCACGGGCCGGAAGGGTTGGCCGGGTCGACCGGCCCCTCGTTGCGGAGAAGCACATTGGGTTCCCCGATGGTCGTGAGGTAGAGGTCCGGGCGGCCGTCGTCGTCGTAATCGCCCACCGCCACCCCCTTCACGAACGCGGCCAGGGCCACCCCCGACGCCGCGGCGACGTCGGTGAAGGTCCCGTCGCCCCGGTTCCGGTACAGCTCGCACCGGTGCAGGTCGCGGGGCTGGCTCTCGTTGCCGATGAACAGGTCGAGCCAGCCGTCCCCGTCGAAATCCAGCCACGCCGCCGCCTGGGTCGGATGGAAACTCAGCAGGCCCGCGGCCTCGGTCACATCCTCGAAGGTCCCGTCGCCCCGGTTGCGCAGCAGGGAGTTCGGGTAACGCCCCTCACGCCCCATCCACGCCCCGCGCAGCACGAGGACATCCAGCCACCCGTCGTTGTCGTAGTCGGCCGTGACCACGTTGAGCCCGCCGGTGAGGCCAGCGAGACCCGCCGCCTCCGTCCGGTCGGTGAACCGCCCGTCGCCCTCGTTCCGGAAGTAGCGCATCGGTTCCATCGGACCGAACCCGGTGCACAACACGTCGAGGCGCCCGTCGCCGTCGAAATCGTCCAGCGCCACCCCACCCGACAAACCCTCCACGTCCAGGCCCGCGGGGCCTGCGACCTCGGGAAAGCGGGCCATGGGGGCCTCGGACGCCAGCCGGGCCGGGTCGACCCGCCAACGGGCGGGGACGTCGTCCGGATACCGGCCGAGGGTCATGTAGGCCACGTTGAGGAGCCAGCGCAGGGCGAGGTCGTCGGGGAACTCCTCCAGGGCCGGCTCGAGCACGGCGATGGCGCCGAGGGAACCGCGGGGGAGCTGGTGGACACCCCGGGCGCGGATGGGGAACAGGCAGCTCTCGGCGTTGTGGTTGGCGAGGCAGTTCTCCTGCTCGCCCAGCCGGATCCATGCAGTCGCCAGGTGGAGCAGCACCAGGGCCCGGTTGGCCGCGAGGTCGTCGGGCGCATGCAGCCGTGCGGCCCGCTCGTACGCCCGGAACGCCCCGATCGCCTCCTCGCTGCGTCCGGCGTTGAGCAGCTCGACCCCGAGTTCCCGCTGCAGGACGACCTGCCGCCCCGGGTCCGTCGTGGCCGCAAGGCGCTGGGCGAGGATCTCCGCCCGACGGTCGCTGGCGAACGGGTTGCGCATGGGCGACGACCGTTCGTGGATCCCGCGCAACCGGGCCGCCATGGCCACGGTCGACGCCGCCGGCGCCGCCGCGAGGGACCCGCCCCAGAGGACGGCCAGCAGCGGCCAGAGGACCGGCCGCAGGGATCCGGTGACGGAGGACGGCATCGGCCGAACGCTGCCCCCACCCCGGCCCGTCGGGCCAGAAAAAGTCTGCATCGTCCGGCTCAGCGCGCCGCCTGGGGGTCGGGCGGAAACTCCGCCTCGGCCCGGTTCCATCGCCAGGTGGCCATGAGCTCGTTGGACATCTCCCCCGCGGGGATCGCCCAGTCCGGACCGATGGTCACCCCGCCCCCCGGCAGGATCACCTCGAAGGCCGACCCGTCGGGCAGCTTCTCCTCGAGCGGCGACCGGAAGGCCAACTCCACGTCCACGTCCCCCGGCGGCGGCGGTGCCAGCGGGAACTCGAACTTCTGACCCTCACAGAGGGTCAGGGTCATCTTCAGCGGGAACAGGTCGAGGTGCCGCATGCCGAAAACGAGCGCCAGCGCTCCTTGGCCGGTGAGGGTGTCGACCTGGAAATAGACGGTCGCGATCTGAGGGCCGGTGGGGTCGTAGGTCGGAAACAACCCCGAGCCGCTCCACACCTCGGTCTCGTTCCGCCCGTCACCGCAGGAGTTCGAGACGATTCCCTTTGCCTCGAGGTACACCTCGGAGGCCCGGGAGGCCGGCGCGCTGCGGGTCGGCCGGATGAAGACGTTACCCGGCACCAGGCGGTACTCCCCGATGTCCGCCCGGAAGATCACGGTGAGGGTTCCGTCGATGGCGTGGGGCTCCTGGTCCCCCTGCATCCGGTAGGTCCCGGTGAGGGTCCAACGGGTCAGGCGTCGCACGTTGCTCCGATGCCCGCGGACAATGACCTGCACGTCGCCTGCCGAACCGGGGCCGGTGCGCGGCAGCTTCACGACCACCTTCCGATGGTCCCACGAATCGATTTCCGCGGGCACATCGCCGACGAGCACCTGCTGCTCCGCCTCGGGCGGCTTCCCGAACAGTCCCACCAGGTGGAGGCGGTCGGCGACCTCATCCACCATCACGTAGGCCAGGGAGGGCGCGAACAGGCCGAACGTGCCGTCGCCCGAGTCACCCTCGAAAACGATGTCCGTGGTGGCCGGATTGTCGTTGTCGTCGACCGAGGGATACCGGTGGAGGCCGCGGGATCTCAGCTCCTCCCAGACCTCCTCGTAGCCGAACGGACGCTGGGGGGTGGCGGGCGCGGCAAACCGGTTGGCGCCCAGGAGCCGGTCCCACACGAAGCTGGTGGCGTTCAGGACCCCGTCGCCGTCCACATAGGTGGTCCAGCTCTGCACGAACTCCGCGCCGACGGCCCGGAATGCCGCGCGCAGGGGCGCGGCGTCGGCGGACCCGCTGCGGCACGCGGCCAGCCAGACGCTGGCATGGTTCCCCGGCTCAAACCTCATGTAGTGGCGGACCCAGTTGGCGGTGATCCCGAAATGCCACTCGTTCACGTCCCGCCTCACCCCCGTTTCCGAGACCGTCTCGGAGGCCTTGGCAAACGCGATGCACAGGCGCTTCGCCTTCAGTTCCTCGACCAGCTCGTCGTGCCGGTAGAGCGGGATGGTCCGGCGCGGATCGATCCGCGTGCCGGTCCACAGGCCGAAGGTGTTCTCGTAGGCGACGAATCCGCCCCCATCGCGCAACGGCTTCCCGTCGGCACCGTAAAGCGGCGTCTGGAACGTCCCGCCGTGGGTGTTGAAGAAGAACACCGACTCCGGGCGCATGCCCTTCAACGAGTCCATCTGGGCATCATCGGACACGGTCCCATAGCCGTTCCCCGCCAGTTGGCGCGACAACCTCGGAGCCGCCAGGGTGAACCCCTGCCCCACCGTCGTCGCAAACCGCGCCCGGCTCCCGCCCGGGGTCTCCGTCCCCGCCGGAAGGCCGACGCCCCCGACATCATCCTGCCCCGCCGGGTCGGATCTCCGGTTGTTCCAGATCGCCAGCGGAATGGCGTCGGTGGTGATCGCCCACACCCCGTCCGGGGATTCCCCGGCGGAGTCGATGTCCGTCCGCTGGCGCAGGAACGCGAGGACGGCGGCACGCCAGGCCGCCCGGGGGGACGCGGGGACGCCGTCCACAAAGGTGCCCACGGCGTCCAACGTCGCCCGTAGGGCCACCGCGGCGGGATCCTCTGCCGGGTCACCGCCCCCCGTGTCCCGGACCCGGAAGAAGCGCTGCGGTTGTGACGGCTGGACGATCGCGGTGTTGGTGGCGGCAGGCGTCCCGACCGACTGCCAGGGACCGGCGGGCGCCGACGCCTCCTCGACCTGGAACGGCCCGGTTCCCCCGGACCAGTTCAGTTCCAGCCCGGACTCCTTCCGGACAATCGGCCCCAGTTGGGTTCCGGCAGCCCGAAGCGCGCCGGAAAGCGTCAGCAGGGCCAGGAGGGTGACGGTGGATGGGCGCATGGGAGGGTTCCGAGGACGGAGGTGGACCGGATCGGGAGGAATGGCCGCAGCACGTCGCCGAATGTTCCGCGCGCGGGGATGCCGGGTGGCCCGGACGGATGGCGTTCAGCGGGGTCATTCGGTCGGTGGACCATAGGAAGGCTGGAGGGGGGGACGGCGGGTCTCAAGCGGCAACTTGGATCCCGCGCGGGCAGGTCGCCGGGTGCCCTGCGGCGGGAACGGAACACTTCCGCCCCGCAACGGCCGGGGAGCCCCCGGCTTGCCCGTCGGGCGACACTCCCGCAGCATCCCCCCCGGGAGCCCGCCATGAATCCTCCACCGACCGACCCCGACTCCGACCTGTTCGCGATCGAGCGGCCCGACCGGTCGCTGCTGCTCTACTACACCCTGGGGTGCATCCCCATGATGCTCTTCCCCCCGCTCGCCATCGCCGTCTGGCTGCACGGGTACTTCCGGTACCACACGCTCCGGTACCGGTTCGACGACGAGGGGGTGTCGATGCGATGGGGGATCCTGTTCCGACGCGAGATCATCCTGAACTACGCCCGCATCCAGGACATCCACCTGACCTCCAACTTCATCGAACGCTGGCTCGGCCTGGCACGGATCCAGATCCAGACGGCCAGCGGCAGCGCCACCCCGGAGATGACCATCGAGGGGCTGAAGCAGTTCGAGGAGATCCGGACGTTCCTCTACCGGCGGATGCGGGGCACCCAGGATCCGGTCCGGCGGCGGGGGCCATCGGATGCCCCCCCGGCCGGGTCGGCCGGCGTCGGGTCGGCCGAACTCGCCGGGGTGCTCCGCGAGGTGGCCTCGGAGTTGCGGGGATTGCGGGAGGACCTGGGCGGGAGGGAGGGCTTGTGAGCGACGGGTTCGCCGGCCCGCGCGCGCTGGTCCTGCGGGCGCTGAAGGTCCCCCCCGAGCCGGAGCCGCCCTCCGGGTCCCCGGGATCGCTCCGATGCTTCCGCGCCGCCTGGAACTACTTCCGCCTGAAGCGCGCCCTCTGGGCGATGCGCCAGATGGTGGTCCTCGCCGCCATCGCCGCGTGGGTGGTCGCCATCCACGCCGTCCTCCCGGCCCACCTTGCCGATGGGGGCGAGGCCACCCTGCCCCAGGGCCTGCACCTCGACAGCGCCCTCGGCTGGATGCTCGTCATCGAGGTGGTCGGCCTCGTCGTGGCCCTGGTCCAGATGCCCTTCACCTACGCCCTGGTGGTCCTCGACTACGAGATGCGCTGGTACATGGTGACCGACCGCAGCCTCCGGATCCGCGAGGGGCTCACCCGGGTGCGGGAGATGACGGTGAGCTTCGCCAACATCCAGAACATCAGCCTCCGACAGGGCCCGCTGCAACGCCTCCTCGGCCTGCGCGACCTGGTCATCACCACCGCCGGCGGCGGCGGGGGCGGGACCGCGGCCCACGGGGAAGGCGGCGGGCACGTCGGCGAATCCTTCCACACCGGCGTCCTCCGCGGGGTCGACAACGCCGAGGAGATCCGCGACCTCATGCTGGCCCGCCTCCGCGCCCTGCGGGAGAGCGGGCTGGGGGATCCCGACGAACCCGCATCCGACCCCGGACCCGCGGACGTCCCGGTCGACGGGGACGGGGCGCTGGCCGCCGCCCGCGAGGTGCTGGCCGAGGTGCGGGCCCTGCGGGACGGGCTCACAGGACGGTCATGAGCAATCCCCTCCCCGGCATGAACCCCTCTCCGGAATGAACCCCTCCCCCACAGCCCTCCCCGAGCGCCTGTGCGTGGCCTTCTACGGTTCGCTCCGGCCCGGCTTCGGCGCGCAGGAGCTGCTGGGCATCGCCGGGCGCCTGCGGCGCCTCGGGCCCGGACGCATCGACGGGACGCTGGTCGACTGCGGCGAGTATCCCGCCCTGGTGGACGGCCCCGGGAGCATCGTCGCCGACATCCACGTCGCCGAGGACCGGACGGTCCTCGCCACCCTGGATGCCTACGAGGACTGCCATCCCGGCCGGCCGGAGGATTCGCTGTACCGGCGGGAATGGCGTCCGGTGGACGGTCCCGTGCCGCACGCCTGGGTCTACGTGTACAACCGGGACCCGCGGGGCCTCCCGGTGATCCCGGGCGGCGACTGGGCCCGGCACCGGCCGGGCCCCGGTCGCCCGGACGTCAATCCTCGCTGAAGAGGTACTCCAGGTCGTCGCGGCTGAGGTTGGTGGCGAAGCCCTCCTCGCCCAGCACGTCCTGGATCGTCTGGGCCTTGCGCTGCTGGAGCTCCCAGATCTTCTCCTCGACCGTGCCCGGAGTGATGAGCCGGTAGGCGTTCACCGTGCGGGTCTGGCCGATGCGATGCGAGCGGTCGATCGCCTGGGCCTCGACCGCGGGGTTCCACCACGGGTCGTACAGGACGACATAGCTGGCGGTGGTGAGGTTGAGTCCGGTTCCGGCGGCGCGCAGCGAGAGGAGGAACACGCCGGGATTCGGGTCCGCCTGGAACGCGTTCACCACCTCCTGCCGGCCCTTGGTCTCGCCGGTGAGGATGTGGGTGGGGATCCCCCGCTCCTTGCAGGCCGCCTCGAGCAGCTTGAGCATCTCCACGAACTGGGAGAACAGCAGGACCTTGTTGCCGGAGGCGAGGATCGGCTCGAGCAGCTCGAACAGGGTGTCGGTCTTGCCCGAGGGGGTGCTGTTGCCGACCAGGCGCGGATGGCAGCAGATCTGCCGCAGGCGGGTGAGGGCCGCGAGGACGTGCATCTTGGACTTCGCCACGCCCTTCTCCTGCAGGGTCTTCATGACCTGCTCACGGCTCCGCCGCAGCTCGGCCAGGTAGAGCTTGCGCTGCTCGTCGTCGAGCTCGCAGTCCCGCCGCTCCTCGATCCGGTCGGGCAGATCCTTCGCCACCTGCCGCTTGAGGCGGCGCAGCATCAGCGGCCGCAGCCGCGCGCTGAGCCGGCGCCGGGCGGTCGCCTGCTCCCAATCCGCCCCCTCACCCTTGGGCTCGTAGGTCTCCTGGAAGCTGGTCTGGTTGCCCAGGTAGCCGGGCTGGATGAAGTCGACGATCGACCACAGGTCGAGCATCCGGTTCTCCAGGGGCGTGCCGGTCAGGGCCAGCCGCTGGTCGGCCTCGATCTCCTTCACCGCCAGGGTGACCTGGGCGTTCGGGTTCTTGATGAACTGCGCCTCGTCGAGGATCAGCGCCCGGAACGGGAACTTGCCCAGCTCCTCCAGGTCGCGCCGGAGGATGGCGTAGTTGGTGACCACGATGTCGTGTTCGGGGATCTGGCGACGCAGGTTGTGGCGGGCCTGGCCGGACTGGAGGACGAGCACCTTGAGGTGCGGCACGAACTTCTCCGCCTCACGCCGCCAGTTGTGCAGCACCGAGGCCGGGCAGATGACCAGCGAGGGCTTGCGGTCCTTCTTCGGCGCATTGGCGTGGAGCCAGGTCAGCCACGTCAGCGTCTGGAGCGTCTTCCCGAGGCCCATGTCGTCGGCCAGGATCCCGCCCAGCCGGAGCCGCGAGAGGTTGCACAGGAAGTCGAAGCCCTCCTTCTGGTACGGACGGAGCTCCGCGTGGATGTTGTCCGGCAGCGGGGTGTCGGGCACCCCGCGGAAGTTCGCCAGCTTCTCCCGCAGCGCCGCCACCACCTTGCGGGTGCCCATCTCGTCCAGCGTCGCCTCGTCCAGCTGCGTGGCATGCAGCAGCGAGGCCTTCTGCGACTCGTCGCTCAGCCCCTCCAGGCCCAGCGTCGCCGCCGTCTCATGGGCCTTGCGGTTGGCCTCCACGTCGATCTCCACCCAGCCCCCGTCGGGCAGCTTCACGAAACGGGTCGTCGCCTGGGCCAGCCGACGCACATCGGCCGGCGACAGCCGCATCCCCTCGGCCTCCCACTCGGCCGAGACCGACAGCCAGTCGATCCCCGACCCGCGCAGGACCAGCTTGGGCTTGACCACGCGGCGGTTGAGGAAGAGGCGCTGGAAGGGCGGGTTGCCGAGGAAGTCGGCCTCCTCCGGGCGGTCGGCCCAGGCGAACGCCAGGGCGGAGAGGAAGTTCTCGTTGGCGTCGCCCACCCACAGCCCCGGATCGGGCGTGAACCAGTCGAGCCGCTGCAGCCACTCCACCGCCGGGGCCAGCCGGGGATCGTCAAGCAGCTCCGGCCGGCCGTCGCCGTCCTTCCGCCGGGCCACCACCCGCTGCCACTCGTGCCCGTTCCACTGCCATTCCGACCCGTCCACATCGCTGGTGGCCAGGAGGCGCAGGCGCACGACCTCGTCGGCCAGCTCGAACACGAACTGCGGACGGGCCGTGTGGGTCTCGCACAGCTGGTCCCAGGCCGCGGCGCCGTCGCCGACCGACTGCGTCCGGCGCAGCTCGGTCAGGAGCCGCTGCGAGAGGCGTCGGACGGGAACGATGGGCCGCTGTGCCCAGGGGCCGAGGAGCGAGGGGGGGGGCGCGTTGCGGAGGAGGAAGAACTCGTTCCCCACCAGCACCAGCGGCGGCTCGCCCGACATGAACCGGCACCCGGGCAGCGCCTCCTGCCGGCCGTCGGGCAGGTGCAGCACGTGGGTGAAGCTCAGCTCGCCGTCGACCGTGTCCAGCCGCGGCTTCAGCTCGGCGATCCGTCCGAGGAAGGACAGTCCGTCGGACATTCCCGGGCACTCGAGCCGCTGGCCGTGTCCGAACTGCGCCAGCCACACCAGCAGGTCGGTGCCGTCGATGACCAGCCGTTCCCCGGCCGCGACCCGGGTCGGCCAGTTGGCATGGAGCCAGTCGATCACCCTCCAGTCCTCGGCCGGGAACAGCTCGGCCTCATGGGCCGCCCGCGTGCGCAGCTCGCACAGGTCGGGGATGAACCGTTCCTTCTCGCCCGACCGGCTCCGGAACAGGAGGAACCGGATCCCGAGCCGCCACTGGTTGACGTCGGGCGCCAACGCCTGCGGCTCGCACACCACCCGCAGGGCCGCCCGGGGGGAGTCGAGATGGGAATGGTTCGGCGGAAACAGCCAGCTCTCCAGCGCCGCGACAAACCCCGATTCCTTCTCCGACTGCTCCACCTCGGCGAACCGCTCGAAGTTCGCATGCGGCACCAGCTCGGTGGGCAGCGACCGGTTCGACCGCAGGAACAGCATCGCCACCTCCTCCAGCCGCCGGTTCCCGGCGGCATCCTGGATCCGCGACCACCAGTCGTGCTGGCCGAAATCCGATCGTCGCAGCGACAGCTTCTCCAGGTAGTCGTCGAACAGCAGGTAGGCCCGCTGCGGATCGACGGTCTCGCTCAGCTGCCCCAGCACCTTCTCCCGCTCGGCCACCTTCTCCTTGGAGTCGGCCAGCTCGCGCCGCAGGTCGGCGAACGACCCGTAGGTGCTGGTGAGGACGCGATGATGGGCGTCGTACTTGGTCGTGTTGACCGGACGCGGCGGTGTGATCGCTCGACGGCGTGTACCTCGGGGCATGGGCAAATCTTCGGAACAGGGTGACTCAGGTAACGAGTGGACGATTTTGTCTCCAAACCGCCCGTCGGGGGTCAACTGGAAATCTCCCGACTTCGGAATCCCGCCCCTCCAGCCCCCGGCGCCTCCCGCGCTACGACCGGCCGTCGCGGCGCTGGGACATGCTGCGGAAGAACTCGAAGCCCTCGCGGCAGCGGCGGACGAACACCTGCTTGTCCTCCAGCATGGTCCGGAGGATGCGCAGGATCGGGCCGGGCCGGAGGAAGTACCGGTGGTAGAACCGCTCGACCCCCTCGTAGATCTCGGCGGCCGACAGGCCCGGGTACTCCAGGGCGCTGTGCTGGAAGCCGTGCTGCTGGAGGATGTCGGACTTGTCCCGCCGCACCAGCCAGCCGTTCTGGCGGGCCATCTCGTACAGCTCGGTCCCCGGATACGGCGCCGCGAGCGAGACCTGGATGCTGAACACATCCAGTTCCTGGGCGAAGCGGATGGTGTTCTCGATCGTCTCCGGCGTCTCCACCGGCAGGCCGAGGATGAACGTCCCGTGGATCACCACCCCCGCGCGGTGGCAGGCCCGGGTGAAGCGGCGCATCTCGTCCAGGGTCACCCCCTTCTTGATCCGGCGCAGGATGTCCTCGTTCCCGGTCTCGTACCCCACCAGGAAGAGTCGCAACCCGGCGTCGCGCAGCTCGCGGATGGTGTCCTCCTCGAGGTTCGCCCGGCTGTTGCAGGACCAGGTGAGCCCGAGCGGCGCGATCCGCCGCGCGATCTCCCGGGCCCGCGGCAGGTTGGCGGTGAACGTGTCGTCGTCGAAGAAGAACTCCTTCACCTGCGGGAACGCCGCCTTCAGGTAGGCCATCTCCGCCGCCACGTTCCCGGCGGAACGCACCCGGTACCGATGCCCGCCGATCGTCTGCGGCCACAGGCAGAACGTGCACTGGGCCGGACATCCCCGGCCGGTGTACAGGCTGATGTACGGATGCAGGAGGTAGCCGATGAAGTAGCGGCTGATGTCGAGGTCGCGCCGGTAGACGTCGGCCACCCACGGCAGCGCATCCATGTCGTGGATCAGCTCGCGCTCCGGGTTGTGGATCACCCGGCCGTCCTTGCGGAAGCTGAGCCCGGCGATCTGTTCCATGGGACGTCCCTCGCACACCTCGCGGCAGGTGAAGTCGAACTCGCGGCGGCCCACCCAGTCGATGGCGGGCGAGGACCGGAGGGTCTCGGTGGGGAGCACCGCCGGGTGGGCGCCCACGAAGCCGATGCGGGCGGAGGGGTTCCGCTCCTTGATCGCCTCGGCCACCCGGCAGTCGTTGCGCAGGGTGGGGGTGGAGGTGTGGAGGATGATGTGCTCGTGCCCCTCGGCGAGCCGCAGGCACTCCCCGAGGCCGATCCCGTGCGGCGGACAGTCCAGCAGGCGGGACCCGGGCACCAGGGCGGCCGGCTGGGCGAGCCAGGTCGGATACCAGAAGCTGGTGACCTCCCGACGCGCCTGGTAGCGCGACCCGGCGCCGCCGTCGAATCCGTCGAAGCTCGGCGGCGAGAGGAACAGCGCGCTCATCCCCGGGCGACTGCGGGCCCCGCGGTCATTCCGGACGCTCCGGCGCCGGCGCCGTGGCGGGCCGGATGCGGGCCAGGAGCTCGTCCCGCTGTGCCGACGACCCGCCGGCCGGCGGTGCCGCATGGTCGTGGTCGCCGTTCCGCTGGAACACCGACCGGGCGCCCGACATCTCCCGCTGCACCGCCGCCTTGGCCTCGGCCAGGTGGCCCTTGCCGATGCTGAAACCGTTGAAGGCCCCCTTCTCCAGTTCCGGGCTCGACGGCCAGCGGGCCGGGCGAGCGCTGAAGTTGAACTTGAGGTTGATCCACGTGTCCCGCGGCTTGGTGCTCAGGGCCCCGCTCGGGTCGTACCCGCAGTGCACCATGCAGTTCTCACACCGTGCATCCCGCGCCACCCCGTCCACCACCCCGTAGCGGTCCCACTCCACCTGGGAGAGCATCCCCTGATACGTCGGATAGTGCCCGTCGGTCATCAGGTAGCACGGCGCCTTCCAGCCCCGCACGTTGAACGTCGGAATCGCCCACGCCGTGCAGGTGAGCTCACGCTTGCCGGCCAGGAACTCCTGGTAGACCGGCGTGCCGAAGATCGTGAACAGCCGGCCCCAGCGCTCGATGTCGCGGAACTTCTGCCGGGTCAAATCGCGCGTGAGGAAGAATTCCTTCGGATCCCGCCCGAGCCGCTTCACCATGTCCTTCTTGGCGGCGTCGTAGTCGTAGCCGGGCGAGATCGTGTGCCCGTCCACCCCCAGCGAGCTGAGGTACTTGAACATCTCCTCGATCTCGGCGACGTCGGTCTCCTTGTACACCGTGGTGTTGGTGGCGACCTGGTAGCCCAGGATCTTCGCCATCCGGATGGCGGCCACGCACTCCTTGAACACACCCTCGCGCTCGACGATGAGGTCATGGGTGTACTCGAGCCCGTCCACGTGGACGTTCCAGTACATCCACTTGCTCGGGGCGATGGTCACCCGGGCGCGTGCGGTCTCGTCGGCCGATCGGATCGCCTCGGCCTCCTTCTCGGTGATCAGCTCCTCGTCCAGCAACTGCCGGAGCATCGGCTCGCGACGGGGCCCGGGATGGGCGGCGAGGTACTCCCGCATCTTCTTCCGCATGAACACCCCGTTGGTGCAGATGTAGATGATCCGACCCTGCGCGCGCAGCCCGGTGACGAGCTGCTCGATGTGGGGATAGATCAGCGGTTCGCCACCGCAGATGGACACCATCGGCGCATCGCACTCGGCCGCCGCCGCCAGGCAGTTCTCCAGCGGCACCATGTCCTTGAGGCTGGTGGAGTACTCGCGGATCCGGCCGCACCCGGTGCAGGTGAGGTTGCAGGTGTGCAGCGGCTCCAGCTGCAGCACCATGGCGAACTTCGGACTCCGTCGCATCCGGTGGGCCGTGATGTGCCGGGCGATCTTGACGGTCAGGGCGAGGGGGAAACGCATGGAGGGAAACTCGGTCGGAACAAGACGGTCGGGAGGTCAGAGCTCCCGGGAAAGAACGGACGCCAGCTCGGTCGGACGCGGGGCGTCGGCATCGGCCGGGGCGGGCTTGGGGGGCTGGACCCGCATCAGCCCGGGGAGGAAGAAGGAGGCCGGGGACACGCTGCCGTTGGCGTTCACCCCGCTGCACCCGGTGGCGGCCAACGCCAGGACCAACACGGCCCCGAGAGCGCCCGCCTTTGCCCGAATCTTCATCGGCGGCAGCATACGGGGGGGCCTCCTACCGGCAAACCCTTATTTGGCCGCGCCCGGAACGGCTTCGGCCGCCACCCGATGGGGCGTCAGGGCGTCCACCAGGGGGGCCGGCAGCCGGATCGGACGGTCGGACAGGTCGGTGCAGACATGCCGGGTCTCCCCCTCCACCCGGACCCCGCCGTCGGGCCCGGTCACCCGGTAGGCGAACGACAGCCGGAACCGCCGGGCCTCGGTCACCGTGACCCCGATCCCCAGGACTTCGTCATACCGGGCAGGCGACCGGTACCGCACCACCGCCTCGACCACGGGAAAGATCACCCCCTGGTCCTGCATCCGACGGAACGGCTGCCCCACCGCGGCGAACAACGCCCCCCGGGCCGCCTCGAACAGGTCGAGGTACCGGGCGTAGTACACGTGATCGCCCACCGTACACTCGGCGTACGTGACCCGGTGGGGGTACAGGAAGGGAATGGGATCCACCGCGGAACCCTGCCCCGGCCTCCCTTGTGCCGTCGAGCCCCGGAGGGGAACCGCATGGCGTTCGCCGGAGCTCGTCCTCGTACTCAGCCCGTCAGGGGCGGTCCTCGTACTCGACAGGGAAAGCCGCGGGACCCGAGTACGAGGACGAGAACGAGTACGAGAACGCCCGCGTGGCGCCCGCCGGGGTTCGCCACACTCCGGGGCTTGCCCCCCCCCGCCGCCCTCCGCCACCCTCACCGCCCGGCATGGGGAACCCCGCCAGCCTCCTCGGCATCGTCGTCCTGATCGGCCTCGCCTGGCTGTTCTCGGAGAACCGTCGACGGTTTCCCCTCCGGGTCGTCGCCTGGGGCCTCGCCCTGCAGGCGGCCGCCGGCCTGTTCCTCCTCCGTTCGAGCCTCGGCCGACGGCTCTTCGACGGCTTCCACCAGGCGGTCACCCGCTTCATCGGCTTCGCCACCGACGGCACCACGCTGGTGTTCGGCCCCCTCGCCCGGAACGACCTGCTCGCCGGACAGTTCGGGCCGGCGAACGGGATGGTCCTCGCGATCACGATCACCGGCACCATCATCCTCGTCTCGTCGGTTTCAGCCCTCCTCTACCACTTCGGAATCCTCCAGGCGGTGGTGCGGGGCATGGCGTGGGGGATGCGACGGATCCTCGGCACCAGCGGGAGCGAGACCCTGGCGGCGGCGGCGAACGTCTTCATGGGCCAGACCGAGGCGCCGTTGGTGATCCGGCCCTACCTCGAGGGCATGACCCGCTCGGAGCTGATGGCCCTCATGGTGGGGGGAATGGCAACCATCGCCGGCGGGGTGCTGGCGGCCTATGTGGGCCTCGGGATCGACGCCGGGCACCTGCTGACCGCCTCCGTGCTCAGCGCCCCGGCCAGCCTGATGATGGCCAAGATCCTGGTGCCCGAGACCGAGACCAGCCCCACGGCGGCCGGCGGCGTGGCCGCGACGGAACGGAACACCGTCAACCCCCTCGACGCCCTCTGCCACGGGGCGGCCGACGGCCTCCGTCTCTCGCTCAACGTGCTGGCCATGCTGATCGCCTTCACCGCCGGGATCGCCGCCACGAACTGGGCCCTGGCCGGGATCGTCGGCCTGGTCGGATGGCAGACCGACCGGCCCCTCCAGGCCATCCTCGGCCGGCTGAACGCCCCCTTCGCCTGGCTGATCGGGATCCCCTGGGAGGACTGCCCGGCGGTGGGCACCGCCCTCGGCGAACGGATCCTCCTCAACGAGTTCATCGGGTACCTCTCCCTCACGGAAATGCAGGACACCCTCCAGCCGCGCAGCCGGATCCTCGCCACCTACGCCCTGTGCGGCTTCGCCAACCTGGCCAGCGTCGCCATCCAGATCGGCGGGATCAGCGCCCTCGCCCCGGGACGGCGTTCCGACCTCGCCCGCCTCGGCCTTCGGGCCATGACGGGCGGACTGCTCGCCTGCTACCTCACCGCGTGCATGGCGGGGCTCCTCCTCGGATCGGACGCCCGATGACCCCCGTCCCCGTCGACCGGCTCCCCTTCCCGACGGATCCCGCGGTGGTGGGATGGCGCTGCATCCCGGTCGACGCCGACACCGTGCGGGCCGGACGCGCGGGGTTGACCGGCGACGAGCGGCGCCGGGCCGACGGGATCGTCCATCCCGGCGCCCGCGCCCGCTTCGAGACCGCGCGCGGCGCCCTGCGGACATGGCTCACCGCGTTGACCGGGATCCCCGCCGCGGAGCTCCCCATCCGCCCCGGACCCCACGGCAAGCCCGCCCTCGATCCGTCCGTCCCCGGGGACTGGACGTTCAACGTGGCCCACGCCGGCGACCGGGTCCTCGTCGCCATCTCCCGGGGCCGGCCGGTGGGAATCGACCTGGAGCCGATCCGTCCGGCCGCCGACCTCCTGCCGGTGGCCCGGCGCTGGTTCGCCCCCGCCGAGGCGGCGGCGCTGGAGGGGTGCAGCGGACCGGACCTCGACCGCCGGTTCTTCCGTCTCTGGACCCGCAAGGAGGCATGGCTCAAGGCCCGGGGCACCGGCATCGCCGGGGGACTCGCCCGGCATCCGGTCGATGCCAGCCCCGACAGGGGGATCCGGCGACTCACGGCACCGGACGGTTCCGGGTGGGGGCTGGTCGACCTGCCGCTGGGCGACGGTTGGGCGGCGGCGCTGGCAGCGGGCGGGACCGGCTGGCGCCCCAGGCTCTTTCCTTATGAGGGGTCAGAAGTTGAGGACATCGAGGGCGAGGGCTGGGTTGGACGGGAGCCTCTCGCGGATGACCGGGACTGATTCCCCGGGAAGGTGCGGGGTGGCAGCCGCGCGAGGGCCCTGCAGAGTGAGTCACACTGCGGAAGTGAAACAGGCAGGACTCCGCCGGGCACCTGGGAGAGGGCCTTTGAGAACTCTTCGGGCAGGTCCCTGCTGCGGAGGATGGAGCGGGCCCTGGGATCCAGTTCCAGACACCACAGGCGCTTGGGCGCTCATTGGGAAGGTAGAAGTCCACGCAACTGCGGGAGTAGGTGGTGCCCAACAACTGCCAGTTCGTCGTTGTGGCATCCCTGCCTCTTCACAGGAAAAGACCCTGGTCCGTCGCCCACCCGGCCGGACTTTTTCCTGCAACCGGTCCGCCCGTCATCTAGCCTCGGAGCCATGACGCCGAAAGTCGTGAGCTTTGGCCTGCCGGTGGCCATCGGGGTGATCCTGCTCTGGCTGATGAAACCCGGGGGCGGATCGTTCATGCCGGTCCCGGTGCCGAAGGATCCCGCCCCGGACTGGGTCATGGCCGACCTGGACGGCGGGGAGGTCCGCTCGGACCGGTTCGCCGGCAAGGTGGTCGTCCTGAACTTCTGGGCCACCTGGTGCCCGCCCTGCGTCCGGGAGATCCCCGACCTCGAGGCGTTCCATCAGCGGCGGCAGGCCGACGGGGTGGTGGTGGTGGGGGCGTCGGTGGACGCCGGGGGAACCGACGCCGTCCGCCGGTTCGCCGAGCGCCACAAGATCACCTACCCGGTGCTGATGGCCGGTCCCGAGGTCCAGGAACGTTTCGGCGGGATCGCCTCGATCCCCACCACCTTCGTCATCGGGCGGGACGGCCGGTTCGCGGCCCGCTACCTGGGGGCGTTGACCGCCGCGGAACTGGAACGCGCGGTGGCCCCGCTGCTCGGCGCACCCGCGGCGGCCGGGCCGCCGCCCGAACCGGCTCAGCCCAGGTAGCCCAGCGCCCGGAGCGTCGCCTCCAGGCGTTCGCGGCTCGACGGCTGGAGCGGGGCGAGCGGCAGGCGGACCGACTCGCCCATCAGGCCCATCATCGCCAGGGCCGCCTTCACCGGAACGGGGTTGGTCTCGACGAAGAGGTCCTTGAACAGCGGGTGGAGCCGGTCGTGGAGCCGGAGCGCCCGGCGGACGTCGCCGGCGGCGTAGGCGCGCACCATGGCCGCGACCCGCTTCGGATCCACGTTCGACGCCACGCTCACCACCCCGTGGGCGCCCACCGACATGAACGGCAGGGTGAGGGCGTCGTCCCCGCTGAGGATCGTGAACCGCGGCCCGCAGGCGGCCCGCAGCTGGCTCACCCGGTCCGGATTGCCCCCCGCCTCCTTGATCCCCACCACCGTCCGATGCTCCGCCGCAAGGCGGCGGACGACGTCGACCGGGATCTCGATGCCGCACCGGCCGGGGATGCTGTACAGGACGAGCGGCAGGCGGGTCGACCGGGCGACGGCCGCGAAGTGCTGGTACAACCCCTCCGCCGACGGCTTGTTGTAGTACGGGGCCACCTGGAGCGAGCCGTCCGCCCCCGCCTTCTCGGCCCGTCGGGTCAGCTCGATGGCCTCGGCGGTCGAATTGCCGCCGGTCCCGGCCAGGACCGGCACCCGGCCCGCCGCAAACTTCACCGCCAGTTCCACCACCCGGATGTGCTCGTCGTAGTCGAGGGTCGGGGATTCACCGGTGGTGCCGACCGGCACGATGCCGTCGACGCCGCCCCGGACCTGGAGTCGGATCAGCCGGCCGAGCGCCGTCTCGTCGATCGCGCCGGCGTCGTCGAACGGGGTGACAATGGCCGTATGGGTGCCCGTGAACGTGGGATTCACAAGGCCCCGGAGTGTGCCGATCGGCCCCCGCTTGGGAAGGGTTTTCCCGTCGGAACACCGCGGCGGCCGCCCACGGGCCGCGCCCGTTTGACTCCCCGGGGAACCGGGCTAGCGTCGCCCGCGTTTCCGGCTTCGGGGGGCATCCCGTCGCCTCCGGCCGACGGACCCGCGGAGGCCCCGCCCACGACCATGCTCCATCTTGCGCTGCGAATGCTCACCGGGGACCGGGGGAAGTACCTCATGCTGGTCGGGGGACTCAGCTTCGCCGCGCTCCTCATGACCCAGCAGAACGCCGTCTTCCAGGGGCTGCTTTCCTGGACCACCAGCCACCTGCGCAACATGCGGGCCTCGATCTGGGTGGTCGAGGCCCACGTCGATTACGCGAATGAGACCAAGGCGCTGCGCGACACCGACGTGAACCGCGTCCGGAGCGTGGCGGGGGTGGATTTCGCGGTGCCGCTCTTCCAGGGGATCCTCAAGGCGAAGCTGGCCGACGGTGCCGACAAGCAGATCATGGTGATCGGGCTCGACGGCGCCACGCTCTTCGGACGTCCCCCGGAGATCCTCGCCGGACGGCTCGACGACCTGCGCCTGCCCAACACCGTGTTCCTCGATGAACTCGGCGTGGAGCGGCTCTCGGCCGGGCGCCCCTCCCCGATCGGGATCGGCGACACCTTCGAGATCAACGACCGCGAGGCGCGGGTGGTGGGCATCTGCCGGACCGAGCGGCATTTCTTCGGGTATCCCTACGTTTTCACCACCTACGACCAGGCACTCCAGTACGCCCCCCGCCAGCGCAAGATGCTCTCGGTGATCCTCGCCGAGCCCAAGCCCGGGCAGCCGGTCGACGAGCTCACGGCCCGCATCGCCCGGGAGACCGGCCTCAAGGCCTACTCGACCGCCGAGTTCACCCGGGTCACCGTCGACTACATCTGGAAGAACACCGGAATCCCGTTCTCGTTCATGACGACCATCATCCTCGGTTTCATCGTGGGCGTGGCCATCGCCGGGCAGACCTTCTACTCGTTCGTCCTCGAGAACCTGCGCCATCTCGGCGCCCTCAAGGCGATGGGGGCCGGGAACGCAACCCTCGCCGCGATGCTCCTGGTGCAGGCCTTCACCGTGGGCTTCGTCGGCTACGGGATCGGGGTCGGACTGACCGCGCTCTTCGGCTTCCTCGTCCTGCCCGGCGGCCAGCCGCCGTTCCTCCTCCGGGCCGAGTCGCTGATCCAGACCGGCGGCGCCATCGCGGTCATCTGCGGCCTCGCCGCCCTGCTCGGCATCCGCAAGGTGGCCCGGCTCGAACCCGCCATCGTCTTCCGCGGATGACCCCAGCGCCCGACGACAATCCCGCACCCGACGCAACCGCCGTCCGGGTGTGTACGGTGACCAAGTCCTTCGGCACGGGGGACTCGCGCACGGTGGCACTGAAGGGGACGGACTTCACGGCCCGGCGCGGCGAACTGCACCTGGTGGTCGGCCCTTCGGGCTGCGGGAAGACCACCCTGCTGTCGGTCATCGCCGGCACCCTGACCTGGGACTCCGGCACGGTGGAGGTGCTCGGCACCCGACTCGACGGCCTGGCCGCGTCGGCCCTGACCGCGTTCCGCGGACGGCACATCGGGTTCGTCTTCCAGCAGTTCAACCTGATCCCCACCCTGGACTGCGCGGAGAACGTGGCCGTGCCGCTGCTGATCAACGGCGTCGGCCGGCGCGGGGCCGTCGAACGGGCCCGGGCCGCCCTCGCCGGCGTGGGGCTGGCGGACAAGGCGGACCGCCGGCCGGCCGAGCTTTCCGGCGGACAGCAGCAGCGGGTGGCGATCGCCCGAGCGCTCGTCCACGAACCGGCGCTGCTCATCTGCGACGAACCCACCAGCGCGCTCGATTCGACCACCGGCCACGCCATCATGGACCTTCTCGCCGGGGTGGCCCGCGGCCCGGACCGCTGCGTGCTGATCGTCACCCACGACCCGCGAACCTACGCCTACGCCGACCGGCTCACCGAGATGGAGGACGGCCGGGTGCGTGGCGTCCACCAGGGCGGGGCGCTCGCCGCCTTCATCCAGAACCACCGCTGACCCGATGCTCCTCCGCAAGCCCACCTTCTACCTCGCCGTGCTGGGAATCCTCGCGGCCGGCCTCCTCGTCCGCCGCAGCTCCCAACGCCCCCCGGCCCCGCTCCCCGAGTCCCCGCCCGCACGGTCACCCTGGGAAGGCACCGTCGCCGCCACCGGCCTGATCGAGGCCGCACGGGAGAACGTCCGCATCGCCGCCCCCCGGCAGGGCCTCGTCCTCAAGGTCCACGTGGCCGTCGGCGACCCGGTCCGGCAGGGCGACCCGCTGATCCAGCTCGACGACCGCGAAGCCCGCGCCCGCGAGGCGTCCCTGTCGGCCCAGCTCGCCGCCGCCGAGTCCGACGTGGCGGTGCGGGCGGCGGAGGTGGCGGACTGGGAGGACCAGCAGGCCCGCTTCGCCCGGCTCGAACGGGACCAGGCGGCGTCCGTCGACGAGCTGCGTCGACGGGAGTTCGGCCTGGCTGCGGCCCGGGCCCGGCTGGAGGCCTCCCGGGCCGCGGCCGTCGCCGCCGCCGCGCAGGCGCGGCAGGCGGGCACCGAACTGGAGGTCCTCACCGTCCGCGCCCCCCGCGACGGCCGCATCCTCCAGATCAACATCCGCGCGGGCGAGTTCGCCCCGGCCGCCGTCCAACAGGACCCCCTGATCCTTCTTGGCGATGTCGACACCCTCCAGGTGCGGGCCGAGGTGGACGAGCAGAACGCCCTGCTCGTCAGCCCGGGCGCCCCGGCCGTGGCGTCGCCCAAGGGCTACGCGGACCTCCGGCTCCCCCTCCGCTTCGTCCGGGTGGAGCCCTACGTGGTCCCCAAGCGCAACCTCACCGGCGACAGCCTCGAACGGGTCGACACCCGGGTCCTCCAGGTGATCTACGCGTTTGACCGCCCGGACTTCCCGCTCTACGTGGGGCAGCAGGTCGACGTGTTCATCCAGCGTCCGCCGTCCGCATCCGCCGAGTGACACCCCGAATGCCCCCCGCCGAACCGATGCCACACCGGTCCTTGATCCCCGGGGCCCCGCCCTCCAGCCTGACGGGCATGAAACGACACTGGAAACGGCTGGCCCGCTGGGCGGCGGCGGGCCTGCTGTCGGCCGGCCTCCAGGCGGCCGACTGGCCCGACCGGCCCCTCTCGCTGGAGGACTGCCTGGAAGCGGCGCTGGACCGGAGCCCGGCCATCGCCCGGAGCCGCCAGGACGTGGAGGAGGCCCACGGGATCTCCCTCCAGCAACGCGCCACCTTCCTCCCCAGCCTCCAGGCCACCGGCGCCTACAACCGGATCGACGAGGGCAAGATCGAGCGGGTGGCATTCGGTCCCCCGGGAGCCCCGGCGGTCCCGTTCGCCAACAACCAGAACTGGAACGCGCTCCTCACCGTGAGCCAGCCGATCTACGCCGGCGGCCGGCTCCGGTCCGCGGCCCGCGCCTCCCGACTGACCCGGGAGGCCGCCCTCGCCGCCCATCAGGCGGTCGTCGCCGACTCCCTCCTGGAGGTCCGCGTGGCCTACCAGGATGTCCTCCTCGCCGCCGAGCAGATCGCCGTCCAGGAGGCCTCCATCGAGCTGCTCCGACGGGAACTCACCGACACCACCCGACGGTTCGAGGCGGGGACCGTGCCCCGGTTCAATGTCCTCCGCGCCGAGGTCGAGCTGGCCAACGCCCGCCCGCGCCTCATCCGCGCCCGCAACCAGCTCCGCATCGCCAAGAACAACCTGGCCGTCCTCCTCGGCTTTTCCGTCCCCGAGGGTGTGGAACAGGACATCCCCCTCGAGCTCAGCGGCCGCCTCGCGGCCGAACCGTTCGAGGTCCCGCTCGCCACGGCCATCGGACGCGCCCTGGACCGCCGCCCGGAGCTCGCCGCCCTCGCCGCCGCCGAGGGGCAGCGCCGCGAGGAGATCCGCCAGGCCCGTGCCGACTACCTCCCCCAGCTCTCCGGGATCGCCGGGTATGGGTGGCAGAACCGCAACTTCGTCCGCGACCTCGACCAGGAACTCCAGGGCTGGAACCTCGGCGCCCAGCTCTCGTGGAACATCTGGGACTCGGGCCTCACCCGCG
Source organism: uncultured Verrucomicrobiota bacterium (assembly GCA_964525755.1). Taxonomy (GTDB): domain Bacteria; phylum Verrucomicrobiota; class Verrucomicrobiia; order Limisphaerales; family UBA9464; genus UBA6176. The sequence goes on along the minus strand of CAZGIK010000021.1, from coordinate 28,671 downwards.
GCCGGGTCACCGCCGCCCGCGCCCGGGCGGAACGGGCCCGCATCGACACGGAGGACACCCGGCGCCGCGTGGAACTGGAGGTCCGCACCGCCCACTCGACCTTCCAGGAGGCCCGCGAGGTCCTCGAGTCCCAGCAGAAGGTGACCGAGCAGGCCGAGGAGGCGCTCCGGCTCGCCGTGGCGCGGTCGGAAGCCGGCTCCGGGACCCAGCTCGACGTGCTGTCGGCCCAGACCGCCCTCACCGAGGCCCGGAACACCTACCGTCAGGCGCTGCGGGACTTCACCGTGGCCCGGGCCCGCCTTGAGCGGGCCATGGGCGAGGGGGTCACCCTCACCGAGACCGCCCCCTAGCCCGCCGCGCCATCCCATGCGACGCCCCTCGCTGTTCATCCTCTTCCTCACGGTCTTCATCGACCTGGTCGGGTTCGGCCTCGTCATCCCCCTCCTGCCCGTCTACAGCCGGGCGTTCGGCGCCAGCGGCCTCGAGGTGGGGCTCATCTTCGCCGCCTACTCGGCGATGCAGTTCGTCTTCGCCCCCTGGTGGGGCGGGCTCTCGGACCGGGTCGGACGCCGCCCGGTCCTGCTGGTGAGCACGGCCGGCGCGGCCGCGTCCTACGCCGTGTTCGCCATCGCCTCGGGGATGACCGACCGGTCCGGCCTCTGGATCCTCCTCGGTTCCCGGATGCTGGCCGGGATTTGCGGGGCCAACATCACGGTGGCCCAGGCGTACATCGCCGACATCACCCCGCCCTCCGAGCGGTCGAAGCGCATGGGCCTGATCGGGATGGCCTTCGGGCTCGGCTTCACCGTCGGCCCCGGGCTGGCCGCGGTGGGCATGAAGCTGTTCGGGCCGGGCGGACCGGGCTGGATCGCCGCCGCCCTCTGCGCCGGCAACTTCGTCTTCGCCCTGGTCCGGCTCCCGGAAAGCTGGCACCGCGGCAACGCCCCGGTCGCCCGACGCCCCCGCCTCGAGCAGGCCCTGCACGTATTCCATCGGCCCACCGTCGGGTTTCTCATCCTCACCTTCGCCCTCGCCACCTTCGGGTTCACCTGCTTCGAAAGCACCCTCGGCCTGCTGGTGCAGCGGAACTTCGGACTCGACCGCGAGGCGTCGGCCACCACCAACGCCGTCCTGTTCTGCTTCTGCGGCCTCATCGGCGCCGCCGTGCAGGGCGGCCCCATCGGACGCCTCGTCAAGCGCCTCGGCGAGCCGCGCCTGATCGCCCTCAGCCTGCTCATCTTCGCCGTGAGCCTGGTTCCCCTGCCCTTCCTCCACGGCACCGAGCCGCTCGGATGGCGGGTCCTCGCCACCCCGGCGGGCCTGCCCTGGTGGGGACTCCTCGCCAGCGTCGCCCTCCTGGCCGTCGGATCCGGCCTCACCCGTCCCCCGCTGTTCGGACTGCTCTCCAACCTGACGCCCTCCGAGGACCAGGGCTCCACGCTCGGGGTGGCCCAGAGCGCCGGCAGCCTGGCACGGATGTTCGGTCCGCCCCTGGCGGGCTGGCTCTATGACCGACATCCCTCGTGGCCGTACCTGACCTGCGCCCTCCTGGCTGCCACCACCGGCCTGATGGCGTGGCAACGGCTGGTGCGCAAACCCCTTCCCCGGCCCGGGTCGATTGACCCCGCCGCGGACGCCTCCTAACCTCCCGCCCCGAATGACCGAGTCCCCCCTCGTCGCCTCCGGCGTCGACCGTTTCCCGGTGCGGGCCACCTCCCCCGGCCCGGAACACCGCGACACCCTCTCGCGGGAGATCCTCGACCTGAAGCGCCGCCTGAATGCCGTGATCCTGGCCCACAACTACCAGATCCCGGAGATCCAGGACGTGGCGGACTACGTGGGCGATTCCCTCGGGCTCGCCCAGCAGGCGGCCCGGACCCCGGCCGATGTCATCGTCTTCTGCGGGGTCCACTTCATGGCCGAGACGGCCAAGATCCTGAACCCGGACAAGCTGGTGCTGCTCCCGGACCGCGACGCCGGATGCTCCCTCGAGGAAAGCTGCCCCGCGGCGAAGCTGCGCGAGCTGCAGGCGACGAATCCGAACTTCTACACCATCGCCTACATCAACTGCTCGGCCGAGGTGAAGGCGGCATCCGACGTGATCTGCACCAGCGGCAACGCCGTGCGGATCGTGCGCCATGCCCCGCCGGACCGGGATCTGCTGTTCGTGCCCGACGAGAACCTCGGGGCCTGGGTGATGGAGCAGACGGGACGTCCGATGACCCTCTGGAAGGGCAACTGCTACGTCCACGTGGAATGGACCCATGCCGCCATCACCCGGATCCGGGAACGTCATCCCGGCGCCCCGGTGGTGGCCCATCCGGAATGCACCCGGTCGGTCCGGATGCTGGCCGACGAGGTATGTTCCACCGAGAAGATGGTGACGTGGTGCCGGCAGAGCCCGGCGCGGGAGTTCATCATCGCCACCGAGGCGGGCATGCTGCATCGCCTGCGGCGGGAGTGCCCCGGGAAGACCTTCATCCCCGCCCCCACCGAGGCCTGCGCCTGCAACGAGTGCCGGTTCATGAAGATGAACACCCTGGAGAAGCTCCACGACTGCATGGCGAACCGCTCGCCGGGCGTCGAGATGTCCCCGGAACTCATCGCCCGGGCCCGCCGCCCCATCGAGCGCATGCTCGAGATCAGCGCCCTCCCGATGGACAACGCGGGCTGAACGGCCCGTCGCCCCGGCACCGCCCCCGCCCGGAATGCGACTCAGCGCCCGTCCGGGATGTGGGCCGACAGCCAGGCGATGAGGTCCGCCTCGGAGGGCATCGGCACCGGATGCGACATCCCCGGTTCGAGCACGCCGAATCCCGGCCCGAACCCCGGTCCGTTCACCACGCAGGCGTCCGTGCGGGAGTCCCGCAACTGCCCGATCCCCCGCTCGACAACCCGCCCGGCCGGCCCCTCGACCTCGTACTTCCACCCCACCAGCCAGCCCCGCGGATACCAGTCGCGGAGCCCGTTCAACAACTTGGGCGTCGGCTTGAGCTCCACCCACAGCGAGCCCCCACGGCTGGAAAGCTTTCCACCGGAAACGGGACGGGTCCGACCATCGGGTGTCCGCTCCATGACCTCGCCAAACCCGAAGTCCGACACGGCGGCGGCATGGAAGACGGCCACGGGGTCGTCGCCGGAGAGTTCGAGGAACCGGGCGGCAAGGTCCGACGAGGTGGTGAACTCGAGGACCGGGAAGCCCGCCGACGGGATGGGTGCGGTGGCGAGGCGCCCCCGGAGGAGGGTCACCTCATGCCCGGCCCCGTGCAGCGCCGTGGCCAGTCGGGAGCCCAGTCCGCCGGTCGAGAAATTCGTCAGGCGCCGCACCCGGTCGAGGCACTCGAACGAGGGACCGGCGGTGACGAGGCAACGCATGGCGGCTTCCTGATAGCGGAAGAGGATCGTCCTGTCAGCGTCGGACTGCCTCCCCCCGGAATGAGGGCGGCCGGAAGCCCCGCCCGCGCTGCGGGAAGGGCATCCGGCCGGATGAGGGGGACCCGGGAAGGACCGGGGTCCGTCAGGAAGCCTTGACCACCCGCTCCTTCTCCTTGACCGCGGTGGCGCTCTTGCCGATCCGGCCGCGGAGATAGGTCAGCTTGGCACGCCGCACCTTGCCGGCGCGGTCGACCTCGATCTTGTCCACCCGGGGCGAATGCAGCGGGAAGATCCGCTCCACACCCTCCCCGTAGGAGATCCGGCGGACGGTGAAGGTCCGGTTCAGGCCCCGTCCCCGGATGCCGATCACCAGGCCGGCGAAGACCTGGATCCGCTCCTTGTCACCCTCCACCACCTTGGTGTGGACGCGGACGCTGTCGCCCACCTGGAAGCTCGGCGTGTCGGACCGGAACTGCTCGGTCTCGATCTTGTCAAACAATGCACCTTTGTTCATGGCTCAATCCTGCGTTGTCTTTTCGGCGTGGGCTTGGCCCACCGTAACTTGTCCCACATGTCGGGCCGCCGTTCGGCGGTCCGCTTCATGGCCTGCTGGCGCCGCCATCTCACGATGTCGGCGTGATTCCCGGACAGCAGGACCTCCGGGACCGGCCAACCGCGAAACACGGCGGGCCGGGTGTAGTGCGGGTACTCGAGCAACCCCTCGCTGAACGACTCCTCCTCGGCACTCCCGGCATGCCCCAAGGCCCCGGGAAGCAAGCGCGTCACGGCATCGATGAGGACCATCGCCGGCAACGCCCCGTTGGTCAGCACATAGTCCCCGATGCTGAGATCGTCGTCCGCAAGGTGCTCGCGCACCCGCTCGTCGAACCCCTCGTAGCTCCCGCAGACCACCAGGAGGTGCCCCACCGACGCCAGTTCCCGTGCCACCTCCTGGGTGAACGGACGCCCGCTCGGCGAGGTGAGCACCACCCGCGTCTGCTCCCCACGAAGGGATTCAACCGCTTCAAAGATCGGTTCCGGCTTGAGGACCATTCCTGGCCCGCCACCGAACGGACGGTCATCCACCGTCCGATGACGGTCATGCGTCCAGTCCCGCAGATCCCGGATCCGGAGATCCAGCACCCCCTGCTCGCGGGCCCGGCCGACGATGCTCTCGTCCAGCGGCCCCGCAAACATCGCGGGAAACAGGGTCAGTACATCGATGCGCATCGTGGCCGGCCTCCACCCGGCCCCGGCGGCCGCACCTACCGCTCGATCAGCTCCAGCGCGCAGCGGCGACCCGACTTGGCACCGCCCACCTGGACCATCGCCCGGAGCGCGTTGATCGTCGCCCCCTTCCGCCCGATCACCTTGCCGACATCGTCGTCGGCCACCCGCAGCTCGTACACGGTGACCCCCTGGCGATCCACCGGCTCCACCACCACGGACTCCGGATCATCCACGAGGCCTCGGACGACGAGATCGATGAACGGCTGGAGGGACATGGGCGGGCGGGATGGGCGATGGGGGCGGGGAAAGGAGACGAACTCAGGCCGCCGGAGCCGCCTTGGCCGCCTTCTTGAGGAAGCTGGCCACGGTGTCGGACGGCTTGGCGCCCACGCCGACCCAGTAACGGGCCCGGTCCAGGTTGATGGCGAAGTTGTCGCCCTTCTTGACCGGGTCGTACGTCCCGATCTCCTCGATGAACTTGCCGTCGCGCGGGCTGCGGGAATCGGACACGACCACGCGGTAGTGGGGGTGGTTCTTCGAGCCGCCGCGCTTGAGACGAATGGTGACTGGCATATCGGTTACAAAGCTGGTTCCGACCGGGGGGCACAGGAGTCCCCGGCAAGGGAGCGCGGAAGATAGTCAGGGGCGGAAACCGGAGGCAAGCCCCGTTTTCGGGGGAATTCACCCCGCCGGAAGGCGGTACGCCACGGCCGCCAGGACCGCCAGGACCAGGCCCAAGCCGGCCAGGATCCCGCCCCCGGCCCGGAGCCGGCCCGGCGTCGCCGTGAGCCAGCCCACCCCGTCCCGGAACACCCACGGCGACATGGAGAACCACACCGAGAGGCAGATCACCACGTAGGCCCAGACGGTCACCACGTTCTTCATCCCGCTGGGATGCCAGCGCTGGATGTCGAGCAAGCGGTCGCACACCAGCAGCGCCACCACCGACGCCCCGCGGATGAACAGGTGGTCCCGGACGAAGAAACAGCACCCGATCCCCAGCAGCGCGAACCCCCCGTACATCACCGGCCGCCATTCGGCGAAATCGGTCAGGTCGGACCGGTACAGGTTCGAGACGAACCACGCCGTGCCGAGGAGCATCAGGAGGACCCCGGCGGGAACGTTCCGCGGCAGCCCGCGCAGGACGCGGACGGCCGACGGGCCCCGGAGGAGGAGGAAGGCACCCACCGCGGCGTGAACGCCGGCGAGGATCCATGTGGCGGAGGAAAGTGTCATGCAACCATCGGCTCCCGCACCCGGGCGGGTTCGTCCCCGTCGGCACCCAGGTTCACCACCGCGGGGTCGGCATACAGGGTGAAAGTGCCCACGCGCTCGATCCGGACGTCCATCACCTGCCCGCGGTGCCGTTCGTCGCCGGGAAAGACCACGATCTTGTTGCACCGCGTCCGCCCCTCGTACCGGGCGGGATTCCGCCGGCTCGGCCCCTCGACCAGGATCTGCTGGCGGGTCCCGACCAACGCCTCGTATCGCTCGCGTCCGATGTCGTTGACCATCGACAGCAGCCGCGCGTGGCGTTCCTCGATGACCTCGCCCGGGAGCTGGTCGGGCAGGGACGCCGCCGGGGTGTCGCGCCGGGGCGAGTACTTGAAGACGTACGCCATGTCGAAACGCGCCTCCCGACACAACCGCAGCGTGTCCTCGAAGTCGGCCTCCGTCTCGCCGGGGAACCCGACGATGATGTCCGTGGTGATCCCCATCGGGGGACGCACCGCCCGCAGGGCCCCGACGATCCCGAGGAACCGCTCCGCGGTGTACCCGCGGTGCATGCGGCGCAGGATCGCGTCGGACCCGCTCTGCAGCGGCAGGTGCGCGCTTTCCACCAGCTTGGGAAGCCTTCCGTACGCCTCCACCAGGTCCGCCCCGTAGCCCCTGGGATGCGGCGACGTGAACCGGATCCGCTCCAGCCCGTCGACGGCATGGACCGCGTCGAGCAGCTGGACGAAACCCGACCGCCCGTCCACCACCGGCACCTCGCGGCGGCCGTAGCTGTTGACGATCTGCCCCAGCAGGGTGACCTCGCGGACCCCGCGGTCGACCAGGCGACGGACCTCGTCGACGATCTCCGCGATGGGTCGGGACCGTTCGCGGCCCCGGGTGTGGGGGACGATGCAGAAGGTGCAGTGCTGGTTGCAGCCCTGCATGATCGAGACGAACGCCGAGACCTGCCGGGGGGCCGGCGCGGGGGCGCCGGGAACCGTCAGGAGATGGTCGCGGATCGCCGACTCGCTGCCAGCTTCCGCGCCGACGTCGACCACGCGGTCCGCCCGTCCGGCGAGGAGGTCGTCGAGGTGCCCGGCGGCCCGGTGGAACTTCTGGGTGCCCAGGACGAGGTCCACCCCGGGCACCGCCTCGAGCAGCTCCGCCCCGCGGCTCTGGGCCATGCAGCCGAGGAATCCGAACTTCTGCCCCGGACGGGACCGCCGCGCCTGGCCCACCACCGCCGCCATCTTGCCGAGGGCCTTCTGCTCCGCCAGGTCCCGCACGCTGCACGTGTTGAGCAGGACCACGTCCGCCACCGCCTCGGACGCCGCCACCTCGTAGCCACGCGCGACCAGCTGGGCGGCGACCGCCTCGCTGTCGCGCTCGTTCATCTGGCAGCCGTAGGTCTTGATGTAAACGCGCGGCATGCGGCGAAAAGAGGCGGCAAGCTAGGGAACACCCCCGGGCTTGAAAAGCGGGAATGCACCCCCCGACGCCCCGGGCATCCCGCAGCTGTCCCTTGCCCCCCGACGCCCCGGTCCGGCAGATTCCCCGGCCTTATGAGCCGACGGCAGTATCCGTTTCCCGCCATCGAGGCGCGCTGGCAGGCGTGGTGGGAGACATCGGGCGTGTTCCGGGCGGTCAATCCCGCCCCCGGGATCGACCCGGGCCCGAAGTGCTACATCCTCGACATGTTCCCCTACCCCTCCGGCGCCGGCCTCCATGTCGGCCACCCCGAGGGCTACACCGCCACCGACATCCTCGCCCGCTACCGGCGCACCCTCGGGTTCAACGTGCTCCACCCGATCGGATGGGACGCCTTCGGCCTGCCGGCCGAGCAGTACGCCATCCGCACCGGCCAGCATCCCCGCACCACCACCGAGGCGAACATCCGCAACTTCCGTCGCCAGGTCCGCTCGCTCGGGTTCAGCTACGACTGGTCGCGGGAGGTGGACACCACCGATCCCCGGTACTTCCGGTGGACCCAGTGGATCTTCCTCCAGCTCTACAACGCCTGGTTCAACCCCGCGACCCGCCGGGCCGAGCCGATCGACACCCTGCCGATCCCGGCCGACTGCGACACCGAGGCCCGGCGCCGGGCGCATCGCGACGCCCACCGGCTCGCCTACGTCTCCGAGGCCCCGGTCAACTGGTGCCCCGAGCTGGGCACGGTCCTCGCCAACGAGGAGGTGGTCGACGGACGCAGCGAGGTCGGCGGTTTCCCCGTCGTCCGCCGCCCCATGCGCCAGTGGATGCTCCGCATCACCGCCTACGCCGAGCGTCTCCTGGAGGATCTGGACACCATCGACTGGTCCGACTCGCTCAAGGAGATGCAGCGCCACTGGATCGGCCGCAGCGAGGGGGCGGAGGTGGCGTTCGCCGTGGAGGGACACGAGACCCCGATCCGCGTCTTCACCACCCGACCCGACACCCTCTTCGGGGCCACCTACATGGTGCTCGCGCCGGAACATCCGCTGGTGGCCCGGATCACCCCCGCGGACCGGTCGGACGCGGTCCGCGACTACCAGGCCCGGACCGCCGCGCGGTCGGACCTCGAGCGGACCGAACTCTCCCGGACCAAGACCGGGGTCTGGACCGGCGCCCACGCCGTCAACCCGGTGACAGGCGGCCGGATCCCGGTGTGGATCGCCGACTACGTCCTCGCCAGCTACGGCACCGGGGCGATCATGGCCGTGCCGGCCCACGACGAACGCGACCTCGAGTTCGCCGAGACCTTCGGCCTCCCCGTGGTCCAGGTGGTCCGTCCGCCGGATCCCGACACGGACTGGCGGGGTTTCTGCGACGACGGCACGGCGGTGAACTCCACCTCGGACCGGATCTCCCTCGACGGCCTGCCCACCGCCGAGGCCAAGCGACGGATCACCGATTGGCTGGAATCCGCCGGCCTCGGACGCCGCACGGTCAACTACAAGCTCCGCGACTGGCTGTTCAGCCGGCAGCGGTACTGGGGCGAACCCTTCCCCATCGTCTGGCGACGGGACGCGGACGGGACGCCGTACCATGAGGCCCTGTCCGCATCGGACCTCCCGGTCCTCCCGCCGGCGCTCGAGGACTACAAGCCCACGCCCGACGGGCAGCCGCCCCTGGCGCGGGCCGCCGACTGGGTGCGCCTGCCCGACGGCGCGGAGCGCGAGACCAACACCATGCCCCAGTGGGCCGGCTCGTGCTGGTACTACCTGCGGTATCTCGACCCGGACAACGACCGCGTGTTCGTCGACCCGGACGTCGAGGCCTACTGGATGGGCGCCCGGCCCGGCGCGACCCGCGGGGTGGACCTCTACGTGGGGGGCACCGAACACGCCGTGCTCCACCTCCTCTACGCCCGGTTCTGGCACAAGGTCCTGTTCGACCTCGGCCATGTCTCCGGCCCGGAGCCGTTCCATCGGCTGGTCAACCAGGGCCTGATCCTCGGCGAGGACGGCCAGAAGATGTCCAAGTCCCGGGGCAACGTGGTCAACCCGGACGACATCCTCGCCGAGTTCGGGGCCGATGCCTTCCGCCTCTACGAGATGTTCATGGGCCCCCTCCAGGAGACCAAGCCGTGGAACACCCGCGGGGTGGAAGGGGTGTACCGGTTCCTCGGCCGGGTCTGGCGCCTGTGCGTGGACGAGCCGTCGGAGGCCGACTACGGCCAGGAGGACGCGTCCGATCCGGCCGCCGGCGAGGCCCTCCTCGCGTCGCTCCGGATCCATCCGTCCATCCAGGACCTGCCCCCCACCGGCGCCCAGCTCCGCGCCCTGCACACCTGCATCCGCAAGGTGACCGAGGACCTCGACGCCCTCCGGTTCAACACCGCGATCTCGGCGATGATGATCCTGGTGAACGAGGCGATGACCTGGGAGGTGCGCCCCGTGGCCGTCCTGCGCCCGTTCGTCCAACTCCTCGCCCCCTTCGCGCCGCACCTCGGCGAGGAACTGTGGGCGCTGCTGCATCGCGCGTTCGGATCCGCGGTACCGGTGCTCACCCGGCACCCCTGGCCGGCCTTCGACCCCGCCCTGCTGGTGGAGGACACCCGCGAGGTGCCGGTGCAGGTCAACGGCCGCGTGCGCGACAAGGTCCGCGTCGCCGCGGATGCCGACGCGGCCGCCCTCGAGGCCGCCGCGCGCGCCAGCGACAAGGTCCGCCCGTTCATCGAGGGACGGGAGGTCCGCAAGGTGATCGTCGTGCCCGGCCGCCTGGTGAACATTGTCGTGGCCGAGCCGGCCGGCTAGACTCCCGGCCATGTGGCGGCTCACCCGGCAGGAACAGTGGACGATCCTCGTGGTCGTGCTGCTCTTCCTCGGCGGCATCGCCGGCCGGGCGTGGATCGGTTCCCTTCCGCCGGCGACGGATGCCGGCGCGCCACCGCCGGTGACGGAGGAGTGACCCATGGACGAGTTCGACACGGCCCTCGGCCCCCTGCTGGAGCGCGATCCGCGGTTCCATCGCGACGCCTACCACTTCGTGCGCGAGGCCCTGGACCACACCCAAGCCACCCTCGCCCGCGAGACCGGCGGGATGCCCCGCCACGTCTCCGGACACCAGCTCCTCGAGGGAATCCGGTCCCTCGCCCTCCAGCAGTTCGGCCCGATGGCCCTCGCCGTCCTCTCCGAATGGGGCATCCACCGCTGCGAGGACTTCGGCGACATCGTGTTCAACCTGGTCGGGTCCGGCATCCTCTCGAAGACCGACGACGACCGGCCCGAGCATTTCCGCGGGGGATATGATTTCCAGGAGGCCTTCCGGCGCCCGTTCCTCCCCGGGGGCACGGCGTGTCCGGCGACGGGAAGTTCCCGGGAATGACCCGGGCGGGGCATTGCCCCCGCGAGGCCGGGCCGCTAGAACGACGCCCATGCAGTCCCCATCCGTCTCCCGCCGCGGATTCCTCCGCCGGGCCGCCGCCGTCGCCGCCATCGCCCCCCTGGTCCATCCCCGCGCCCGGGCCGCCTCGGCCAACGGGAAACTGAACGTCGCCGTGGTCGGCGTCGCCAACCAGGGACGCTACAACCTCGACAACGTCGCCCACGAGAACGTGGTGGCCCTGTGCGACGTCGACGAGAACCTCCTCGCCGCCGCCGGTCGGGACTTTCCCAAGGCGGCCCGGTACGTGGACTACCGGCGGATGCTCGAGCGCCAGGACATCGACGCGGTGGTGGTGGCCACCCCCGACCACACCCATGCGGTGATCGGGGCCGCGGTCCTCCGGTCCGGCCGCCATCTCTACTGTGAGAAACCCCTCGCCCGGACCGTGGGCGAGACCCGCGCCCTCACCGAACTGGCACGCCGGGAAGGCCGCGTCACCCAGATCGGCACCCAGATCCACGCCGGCACCAACTACCGCCGCGTGGTGGAACTGGTCCAGTCCGGCGCCGTGGGCCCGATTGCCGAGGTCCACGTCTGGGTGGGCGGCGGGTTCGGCGGCAAGCGGCGCCCCACCGACACCCCGCCCATCCCGGCCGGCCTGAACTACGACCTCTGGCTCGGCCCGGTCGAACCCCGTCCCTACCACCCCGAGTACCTCCCCTTCCACTGGCGCAACTGGTGGACCTTCGCCGGGGGAACCCTCGCCGACCTCGGCTGCCACCACGTCGACCTGTCTCACTGGGCCCTCGGCCTCCGGTCCCCACGCCGGGTCCGGATCGTCGACGGACCCGCACCCGATCCCGAATGCCCGCCGACCTGGCTGGTGGTGGAGTACGAGTACGCGGGGCGACCGGGTCAGCCGCCGGTGCGGCTCCGCTGGTACCACGGCGACCGGCGCCCTCCGCACATGGCCGAGGGCCTCATCCCGAAATGGGGCGGAGGAACGCTGTTCGTCGGCACCAAGGGCCTCCTCCTCGCCGACTACGGCCGGCATCTCCTGCTTCCCGAGAAGGACTTCGCCGACTTCCAGCGGCCCGCCCCGTCGATCCCCGACTCGATCGGCCACCACCGCGAGTGGATCGCCGCGTGCAAAAACGGCGGACCCACCACCTGCTCGATCGACTACTCCGGACCGCTCACCGAGACCATCCTCCTCGGCAACGTGGCCCATCGGGTGGGACAGGAGCTGGAATGGGACGCCGCCTCGGCCCGGGCCGTGAACTGCCCCGCCGCCGACGAGTTCCTCCAGGCGCGGTACCGGTCCGGCTGGTCGCTCTGATCAGAGCGGCCGAAGCCGCGGCCATTCCAGCTCGAAGCCGTCGTCCCGCAACCGCTGGCGGAAGGCGGCCAGGAGCCCGGGGTCGGAACGGACCCTCCGCGCGACGGCCTTCCGGTCCCGACAGAACGCCGCCAGGGCACCCGCCGCCTCGCCGATGTTCCATTCCACCGGATGGAGCCGGTAGCAGCCGTTGGTGAGGTGGGTGACGCCGAGGTTCTTCGCCCCGGCGAGAAGGTTGTCCACCCGACGCGGGATCAGCGCGCCGAGGGGGATCTGGAACGGGAGCGCGCTGATGTCGATGTAGTTGGTGCCGCCGGTGCCCGGGTGCAGGTCGATGCGGTACGCCCCGATGCCGACCGAGTCGGGATACGCCTCGGCGGTGACCTCGTCGCGCGGCTTCCCGGTCAGCTCCATCCGCACCTCGGTCGCCAGGTGCTGCTCCACCACCGTCACCTCGGCCAGCAGACGCCGCGATTCCCGGACGTACACCGCCTTGGCCAGCCCGTCGGGCCCGTCGGTGACGTCGTCCCGCAACCGCAGCCCCCTCCAGCCGGTGCCGCCATCCGGGCGCGGCGCCTCGGTCTGCATCCAGTACAGGAGCGAGAGGCTGAGCTGCCGGGCCCGCCGGAGATGTTCCGCCGCCGATTCCGGCGTCACCCCGGGCCCTACCAGCGGCCCCAGCCAGTAGTCGTTCTGCGGCCAGTTCACCAGGGAGATGCCCGACGGGTAGGTGCCCGGCTGGAACTGGCCCCGGTCGGCAATCCGCCGGTACGCCCAGATGTTCCCGCTGGCGAGCTTCTCGGTGGGATCGAACCGGAAGGTCCGGGGATCGAGGGTGATCGGATGGGTGTTCTCCCAGTCGAGCAACCGGCCGGTCCACGGCGGCTGCATCACCGGCACATAGGCGCGCCAGAAATCGTACTCGGCCGGCCGGGCGAGCGTGTGGTCCTCACCCTCGACATGGTCCATCGCGAAGCACCAGGTGACCGCCTGCTGGTCGAGCGGATTCGCCGCCTCCGGCGCGTGCGGTTCGCCGGTGTCCCGGCGCGATTCGGCCCCGGTCACATGCTCCACGCCGGCCAGGGGCAACAGGTCGCCCAACTCGGTGGCGTCGACGAACATCGGGGCGGAAAGCGTCACCCGACCGCGGCCGGCCACGTCGACGTCCACCGCGCGGAGGCGGTCGCCATCGACTTCCACCGCCACCGGACGGGCGTGGAGGAGAATGCGGAGGCGTCCGCCGGCGACGTGCGGTGCGAGCATCTGCTGGAGCACCGCCAGGGCGACGCGCGGCTCATGGCACAGGCGGGACACCCAGCCGTTGCCCGGGTTGAGGTGGGGATTCGCCCGGGCCGCCGGGGTCAGGGGGAAGTGGTCCCGGTAGTATTGCCGGACCCCGTCACGGAAGCGGCGATAGGACCGCGTGCAGCCGAAGCCCTCGATCCACGGATGCTCATCGGGCGGGACCGCCTGGCTGGTGAGCTGCCCGCCGATCCAGTCGGTTTCCTCGGTCAGGACCACCCGCAGCCCCGCGCGGCAGGCCGCCAGCGCGGCGGCACATCCCCCCAGGCCGCCGCCCACCACCACCAGGTCGGCCCCCACCCCGGACCCGACCGACCGGACGTCGGCCCCGAGCAGGGTGGACCCGCCGAGCAACGCGCCGGCGGTCCCGACGGACTGGAGGAAATCACGGCGATTCATGACTGTGTGCGGCATCCGACGCTCAGCAGCACGTTGGCCCAGAGGGCCTGGTCGCCGGTCTGGATGGTCAGGACATGGTCCGGCGACTGGACCGCCTCGTAGAACTCCCACTTCGAGATGGGCTCGGGGATGGCCCGGACTCCGGCCTCACGGAGGATCCGACGGAACTCGGCCCAGACCGGGGGCTCACCTTGGGCGGCGTAGGGATCGTCGGCCGGGATTCCCATGGTGTTCACCACGTCCACCGGGATGGCGCTCAGGACCGCGGCCAGTGCCTGGGCAACGGTCACCAGGCCGGGGGACAGGTTCAGGCTGACCACCTGGGCGTTGGGCCCCTTCTTGGTCGACGCGGGGTAGTTGCCATCGGCGATCAGGATCCGGGCATGGTGCCCGGCGCGGCCGAGGATGGCGTTGATCTCGGGATGGATGAGCTGGTGCTTGAGCATGGGCGGAAGCCTCCCGGCCAGTGAACCAGCAACCGCACCGGGCCTCAAACGGGGATTTCGCCCGGGGCCCGACGCAGGGTCCGCAGCCCCCGGCGAACGATCCGGGCGGTGGCGGGGGACGCCGATTCCGCCTCCCACGCGGCGGCCACCTCCCGGACCCAATCGGGCCGGGACTTGCTGGCATCGTTCAGCCAGTTGCCCACCGAGTCCTGCACGTACCGGGCCGGATCCGCCCGGAGCGGCCCGAGGATGGGCAGCCCGCGGCCGGGATCGGACTTCAGGGCCGGGATGTGCCGGCACCAGACACCGCGGGGTCGGGTGGCCTCGGAGGCGAACCGCCGCACGTTCGCATCGGGATCCCCGGTCCAGGTCGCGAGCTCGCCGATGGCCGTGTCCAGTTCGTCGTGGATCGCGTCCCGCACCGCCAGCCACGCCATCTCGCGGACGCTCATGTTCCGGTCGGCGGCCAGGCGACGGACCGCCGCCAGGCGCTGCCGCACGTCCCAGCCCGGACGGCGTCCGACCAGTTCCGCCGCCCACGCCCGGACGACATCCGACGGGTGCCCGGCCAGGTGCCGGAACACCCGGTCGAAGCCCCGCCCCACCGCCAGCTCGGACGCGAGGAACGCCCCGACCACCGCGTGGCGCTTGGGCGCCGTGGGGGGGGCGTCGACGAGCCGACGCGCCAGTTCGGCATGGCGGTCCCCCACCCCCAGCCCGGCCAGCACGTGCCGGGAGAGGACGCCCAGGTCGACCACCAGCCACTCGCACAGGTTGACGGTCTCCAACCGGCCGGCATCCAGCAGGGCCCGCACCTCGGCCGGGACATCGCGGGTGGTGCGTGCACCCTTGCGGTTCCGGATGGACTCGGGAACCGGGGCACCGGGCTGAAGGTCAGGCGAGGTCACGCGCCCCATCCTCCCGACGGACGGCCCGGAGCGCAAACCGGCGTTCGGTCGGATGACAGCATCCGGGCCATCCCGACCAAGATTGGTGCGGCGCGATCGTGGGCCGGATGCGACCGTCGACGGCACGATGAAGGCCCGGATCGAATCGCGCCCGGCCGGGGTGGCCGTGGCGGTGCTGATGCCTCATGCCCCCATCCTCGTTCCGCCGGTGGGAGGGGAACGGGGCCGGGAGGCCCGCTCGTCGGTCGCCGCCCTGCGGGCCGCCGCCGGCACCGTGGTGGCGTCCCGACCCGATGCGGTCGTGGTCCTCTCCCCCCATTCCCCCCGGCGCCATGGTGCCTACGGCGTCTGGCGGACGCCGGCCCTGGAGGGGAGCTTCGCGGCGTTCGGTTCCCCCGGTGTCGGCGTCCGTCTGCCGGTCGACGAGCCCCTCGTCGAGGCGCTCGGGTCGGAGGCGTCGGAGGCCGGGGTCCCGATGTGGGAACTCCATGGCGGCGAACTCGACCACGGGGCCCTGGTGCCCCTCTGGTTCCTGGTGGAGGCCAGCTGGAAGGGTCCCACGGTGGTGATGGCCCTGTCCGACCCCGGCGCACCGGGCCGTTCCGCCCTCGGCCGTGCGATCGCCACGGCCGCGGTCCGGGCCGGACGCCGGGTGGCGGTGGTGGCCAGCGGCGACATGAGCCACCGGCTCCAACCCGGCGCTCCCGGGGGCTACGACCCGCGCGCCGCCCGGTTCGACCGCGAGTTCATCGAACGCCTCCGCACCGGGGACATCGACGGCGCCGTCCACCTCGACCCGGCACTCCAGGAACTCGCCGGCGAGGACGTAGTGGACAGCACCGCCATCGCCGCCGCCGCCCTGCCACCCGATGCCAGCGCCCCCGAGGTGCTGAGCTATGAGGGTCCCTTCGGCGTCGGCTACGGGGTGGCGGTGCTCGGCGTGGCCGGCGATGCATCACCTCCCGACCCCGGCCCGGCGGGAACCCCCGCCCCGCAGCGGATGGAGGACCTGCCCGCGGTGGCCCGACGGTCGATCGCCGCCGCCCTCGACGGCCTCCCGGGGGGCCCGCCCCCGGGCGTGGGTCCCCTCGCCGGGCCGCGCGCCGCCTTCGTCACCCTGCGGGGTCCCGACGGCTCGCTCCGCGGATGCATCGGAACCCTCACCCCGCAGGATCGGGACGTCGTGGCCGAAACCTGGCGGATGGCCCGGCAGGCCGCGCTGCACGATCCGCGCTTCGATCCGGTCCACCCCTCCGAACTGCCGGACCTGCGGATCGAGGTGAGCGTGCTGCATCCCCCGGAACCGGTGGACTCGACGGCCGACCTCGACCCATCGCGCTTCGGCGTGATCGTCAACGGCCGGGGCGGACGCCGCGGGGTGCTGCTCCCTGGCATCGAGGGGGTCGACACTCCGGAACAGCAGGTCGCCATCGCCCGACGCAAGGCCGGCCTCGACCCGGAGGAACCGGTCGTGCTGGAACGCTTCCGCGTCGACCACGCGGCGGAGGCCTGATCCCGACCCGGCCCATGACCGCCATCCCATCCCATCACCCGGCCCGCTGGTGGCAGGTGCTGCCCGACGGCCGGATCGAATGCCGGCTGTGTCCGCGGTTCTGCAAGCTCCAGGACGGGCAGCGCGGGTTCTGCTTCGTCCGCCAGCGCGAGGGCGACCACCTGGTCCTCACCACCTACGGCCGCAGCAGCGGGTTCTGCGTGGATCCCATCGAGAAGAAGCCGCTCAACCACTTCCATCCCGGCACCAGCGTCCTCTCGTTCGGCACCGCCGGATGCAACCTCGGCTGCCGGTTCTGCCAGAACTGGGACATCAGCAAGGCCCGCGAGTTCGACCGCCTCGCCGACGCCGCCGGGCCGGCACTCATCGCCGACACCGCCCACCGCCTTGGCTGCCGCTCGGTCGCCTTCACCTACAACGACCCGGTGATCTTCGCCGAGTACGCACTCGACGTCGCCCGCGCCTGCCGGGAACGGGATGTCCGGACGGTCGCGGTCACCGCCGGCTACATCACCCCGGAGGCACGGGCCGAGTTCTTCGCCGGCATGGATGCCGCCAACGTGGATCTCAAGGGATTCAGCGAGGACTTCTATCACCGCCTGTGCTTCGGTCAGCTCCAGCCGGTGCTCGACACGCTGGAATACCTCCATCGCGAGACCTCGGTATGGCTCGAGGTGACCACGCTCCTGATCCCGGGCGAGAACGACGGCGACGACGAGCTGTCGCGCTGTGCCGACTGGTTTGCCGGGCATCTCGGACCCGATGTCCCGTGGCATTTCACCGCCTTCCATCCGGACTACAAGATGCGCGATCATCCGCCCACACCGCCGGAGACGCTCACCCGGGCGCGGGCCATCGCCCGGGCACGGGGCCTCCGGTACGTGTACACGGGGAATGTG
This sequence comes from uncultured Verrucomicrobiota bacterium, assembly GCA_964525755.1. Classification (GTDB taxonomy): domain Bacteria; phylum Verrucomicrobiota; class Verrucomicrobiia; order Limisphaerales; family UBA9464; genus UBA6176. The sequence continues at coordinate 11,236 of CAZGIK010000021.1, read as the reverse complement.
CGCGACCCGGAGGGAGGGAGCACCGGGTGTCCCGGATGCGGCGCGTGCGTGATCGGACGCGACGGCTACGAGATCACCCGGTGGGCGGTCGCGGACGGACGGTGCACCCGATGCAGCCAGCCGATCGCCGGCCACTTCGATCCGCAGCCCGGCACGTGGGGATCCCGACGCCTCCCGGTCCGACTGGGATCGGACGGATGCTGATTCGGTGGACGACCTGCACGGAGAAGCAGAGGGGATACAGGGAGGCGGGCGGAGAACTGACCGCAAAGATCACAGAGAACCCAAAAGGGCACGGAGGGACGAGGATCATGGATCCCCTCGCCTCCGCAGGCGCGACCGCCAGATCGCCGGGCCGCACCTCGGAGTTCCGCAGCCCATGGCCGACCGGGTTCCTCCGCGCCTCCGCGTCTCCGCGGGATGGGATTCCGGCCCAGGGGCCTCCAGCACGGGCCCCGAGAATGGGCTTCCCCGGAGGCTTCATCCCGCCATCCTCCTCCCGTTCATCCCCCTGGCCCCATGCATCCCCTTCGAATCCTCCCCGCGCTCCTCCTCCTGGCACTGAACCCCACGGCGTCGGCCGCCGACTCCGACCTGCTCGCGCCCGGGGCGAAACCGGAGAAGGCCGGGGACGGCTACGCCTTCACCGAGGGGCCGACGGCCGATGCGGCGGGCAACGTCTACTTCACCGACCAGCCCAACGACCGGATCGTCCGCTGGGACGCCGCCAGCGGTGCGTTCACCGACTGGATGAAGCCCGCCGGCCGGTCCAACGGCCTGTACTTCGACCGGCAGGGCAACCTCCTCGCCTGTGCCGACGGCCGGAACGAGCTGTGGTCGATCGCCCCCGACAAGTCGGTGACCGTGCTGGTGAAGGACCGGGACGGGAAGCTGCTCAACGGGCCCAACGACGTCTGGGTGCGGCCCGACGGCGGGCTGTACTTCACCGACCCGCTCTACGCGCGCCCGTACTGGGAGCGCGACAAGGCCAGCCAGCAGGACGGCCAGCACGTGTACTTCCTCGGCGCCGACCGGAAGGAACTCCGTGCGGTCGCCACCGACCTGCGCCAGCCCAACGGACTGATCGGCACGCCCGACGGAAAGACGCTGTACGTCGCCGACATCGGGGCCCGGCAGACCTTCGCCTACACCGTCCAACCGGACGGCCCGCTGACCGGCAAGCGGCTCTTCTGCACGATGGGTTCCGACGGCATGACCCTCGACGAGCGCGGCAACGTGTACCTCACCGGCCGGGGGGTGACGGTCTTCAACCCGGCCGGGGAAAAGATCGCCGAGATCCCCATCCCCGAGGGCTGGACGGCGAACGTGACCTTCGGCGGACCCGACCGGGACATCCTGTTCGTGACCGCGAGCAAGGCCGTCTACACCGTGAAGATGCAGGTGAAGGGAGCCCGCTGACGGAAGGCGGCCGGCGTCTACGGCGGGAACCCGATCGCCAGCTTCACCGCCGAGTACTCCGGATGGATCGCCCCGTCCCGGGTGCGGATCACCAGGTCGGGCTCGGTCCAGGTCCGGTCCCGGAACCACGGCGGCAGATCATCCCCCCGCATCATCCCGAACAGCCCGACCAGCGGCGGTTCCCCCTCGCGGAACACCACGGGACGCCGACGCACCACGACCAGGCCCGCCTCCCGCGCCCCCGCATCGACCCGTGCCCATTGCGTCGGCTCCCACGGGAACACCCCGGCAAAGAACCCGCCCGATGCCAAATGCCGGGCCGCGACCCGGCAGTAGTCCCCCACATCGCCCCGCAGTTCGAACCGGCAGGCCAGCCTCTGGGGATGCCCGCTCTCCACGCCCGTGCCCGGAGGGAAATACGGCGGACTGCCGGTGATCAGGTCGAACCGTTCGTCGGGCTGCAGGACATCCGACCGGAAATCCCCCTCGCGGATGTCCACCCGGGAATCTGTCCCGTTGTAGGCGGCCGACCGCCGGGCCAGTTCCACGCTGACCGCCTGGGCTTCGACCGTCACCAGGCGCACCGACGGCAACCGCCACGCCACGATCTGCGCCACCGTCCCGAGCCCGCTGCCCAGGTCGAGCGCCGTCGCCGCTGTGGGACACCACGACGTGCCGTACCACGCCGTCAGGATGTCGTCGGTGGAGAACCGGTGGCCGTCCTTCAGCTGGAACAGCCGGAAATGCCCGCAGAGGGCATCCAGGGTTTCCCCGGGACCGGGTTCGATCCCCGCGAGGGCTCCCGGGGCCCCGGGGCCCGGAATCGCCCAGTCCCGGAAATGGGTGCGCAGGGGCGTCATGATCCGACCGGCACCGGACCGCCATATCCCAGCAACCCCCGCTCCCGGATCATCGCCGCCACCTGCGGAGGAACCAGTTCCTCCCACCCGGGCTGGCCGGACTGCAGGAGGTTCAGGGCATCCCGCGCCGAGACGCTGAGCCGGCTCTCGTCCACATCCCGCATGCCCTGGATGAAGTGGTTCTCGACCAGATACATGTACAGGTGGCGCAGGTGCGGGGCGACCCGCAGGTTGCCGGCCGTGATCACCGCACCGGTGCGGGGATCCAGGTACGGGTACACGTACAGCTTGAGGTCGCTTTTGAACATGCGCCCGAAGCTCTCCAAAATCCCGCCCGCCAGGTCGGCATAGTATTTCTCCTCGAACAATTCCCGCAGCGTGGGAATGCCCATCACCAGGCCGATCGGCTGCCGGGTGAAGCGGAACAGGTAGGCGGCCAGCCGATGGAACTCGCCGTAGTTGGAGATCAGCACCGGCTTGCCCAGGGTTCCCAGGAGGTCCACCCGCTCGAGGAAGTCCCGATGGTCGATGCGTCCGCCGTGGGCCAGGTTCTTGAGGGTCATCTCCATCAGCACCACCAGGTCGCAGTCCGCCACCTTGGGCTCCTGGATGAACTGCGCCTGGGCGTGACGGAGCATGTCCTCGGAGATCCGGGTCACCGGACGGAACGAGCCGCGCTCCACCAGGATGGCCTTCTTGTAGAGCACGTCCGCCGCCTCGACGATCTCGCCGCTCGGCAGGAACATGGCGGCATTGGTCAGGCCGCGTTCCACGAGCTGCAGCGCCAGCAACCGGTTGTCCACCCCGGCAAACGCCGGGCCCCGGAAGCGGATCATGTCGACCTCGATCCGGTCGATCGACAGGTTGTCGAGCAGCCCGTTGATGATCGCCGTCGGGTCGTGGTGGAGATGGAAGGCGCCGTGGACGAGGTTGACCCCGAGGATTCCCAACGCCTCCTGCTGCTGCAGGTTCTCGCGGTCCCACATCCGGACGTGCAGCAGGATGTCGCACGGCTCCGCGCCGGGCTCGGTCTGGAACCGGATGCCCATCCAGCCGTGGGTCTCGTCCCGTCGGGAAAAGCTGCGGGCCGCCACGGTGTCGGCGAAGGCGAAGAACCGGGTGGTGTCGCCCTGCTTGGCGGCGAGACGCTCGACCAGCAGGCCGTATTCGTGCTTCAGCATGGCCTCGAGCCGGGCCTGGCTCACGTACCGCTGGGCCGGGCCGTAGATGGCGTCGCTGACGGTCATGTCGTAGGCCGACATGGTCTTGGCGATCGTCCCGCTCGCGCCGCCCACCCGGAAGAACCACCGGGCCACCTCCTGCCCGGCCCCGATCTCCGCGAAGGTCCCGTACTTCGCGACGTCGAGATTGATGGCGAGGGCCTTCTGGTGGGTGTCGAGGTGCTGCTGACTCATGCGGCCGCCAACAAAGCACAACCCCGTCCCGGTGGGAAGGGACCGGCCGGACCGGGCAGGATTGGGAAGCCGGACCGGCCGCCGATCGGCGGCGGCTACGGGGGGGGAGGGGCTCGCGGGGACGCTCGCGCCACCGCACCCAGTCACCCGGCAGGACCGGTGGCGCGAGACTCCCGCCGAGCTGCCTGGGGCTCCCCTTCCCCATCGGCGATCGGGGTCGGGGTCGGAATCGCTATCGGAATCGATCTTCCCCTCCCCTCCGCAGCTTTCCGGAGCGCCGAGCTCCTGCGAGGCGTGCTCACAGGCCTCTCCGCCCTGGATGAACCCGCGTCAGCGGGTGAGTCCGACGGGATCCGTCAGGACCCCGCAGGGTTGGGACGCCGGACCGGCCGCCGATCGGCGGCGGCTACGGGGGGGGAGGGGCTCGCGGGGACGCTCGCGCCACCGCACCCAGTCACCCGGCAGGACCGGTGGCGCGAGACTCCCGCCGAGCTGCCTGGGGCTCCCCTTCCCCATCGGCGATCGGGGTCGGGGTCGGAATCGCTATCGGAATCGATCTTCCCCTCCCCTCCGCAGCTTTCCGGAGCGCCGAGCTCCTGCGAGGCGTGCTCACAGGCCTCTCCGCCCTGGAGGGATGAACCCGCGTCCGCGGGTGAGTCCGACGGGGTCCGCCAGGACCCCGCTGGGCGGGGAAGCCGGACCGGCCGCCGATCGGCGGCGGATGCGGGGGAGGGCGGCAGGCAAGGGCGCCGGCCCCTCCCGGGGCCGATCGGGCTCGCAGGCTCGCCCCATCGAAGGAGGCAGCAGGCAGCTCGGGATGCGCCGGATGAGAGCCGACGTTCTTCGGACCCTTCGTTGTCTCTCTCCCCCCCCGGCGGATTCATCATCCGCCGCCACTTCAGCCCTTTGCCCTTCGCCCTTCGCCTTTGGCCTCCGCCTCACCCCGCCAGGATCCGTCGGCACGCCTTCTCGATGGCCTTCATCCCGGCAGCCGACCGGGCCTCGATGTAGCACCGGATCAACGGCTCGGTGCCGCTGGCACGGAATGCCACCCACTCGCCGTCGGGCAGCAGGAACTTGTACCCGTCGGTGGTGATGAACTTCTGGACCGGCAGGCGGCCGATCTTGTCGAGCCCCTGCCCCAGCCGCTCCAGCAACGCCTCCTTGCGGGCGGCCGGAATGGCCACGTTGATCCGGTCGGTGTGGAACTCGCCGGTCTCCTTCTCCAGCCCCTTGAGGATCGCCCCCAGCGGACGTCCCTCCACCGCCACCAACTCGGCCATCAGCAGGCAGGCCAGGATGCCGTCCTTCTCCGGGACATGCCCCTTCACGCTGAGCCCGCCGGATTCCTCGCCCCCCACGATGATCGGCTCGGATTCCATCAGGGCGCCGATGTACTTGAAGCCCACCGGGGTCTCGTGCACGGGGACTCCCAGCAGCCCGGCCACCGCGTCGACCTGGTGGCTGGTCGGCACCGTCCGCACCACCGCCCCCTTCCATCCGCGGTTCTTCTTCAGATGATACAGGGCCAGCGCGAGGATCTGGTTGGGCGTCAGCCAGGTGCCGTCGCGATCCACCACGCCGAACCGGTCCGCATCGCCATCCAGCCCCAACCCCAGCACCGCCTTCCGCGCCAGGATCGCCTCGCGCACGGCCGACATCCCCTCGGCATTGGGCTCGGGATGATGTCCGCCGAACAGCGGGTTCAGCTGGTCATGGAACCGGAGCACCTTCGCGCCGCCGTCCTCCTCGAGGAGGGTGTCGAGATAGCCGCGGCCGGTCCCGTACATCAGCTCGACCGCCACCTTGAGCCGGGCCTTCTTCAGGGCCTCGAAATCGACCAGCTTGCGCAGCTGCTTCAGGTAGGCCGGGCGGGGATCGATGGTCGGGCACTGGAAGGTCCCGACCGGGGCCGCGGCAAAGGTCCAGCCGGCCTCCTGACGGGCCCGGATCCGGGCCTCGATCTCGCGGGTGACCTCCGGCGGGGCCGCCGCCCCGTTGTACACGCTGAACTTGAGCCCCTGGTACTCGGCCGGGTTGTGGCTGGCGGTCATGTTGATCCCGCCGATGGCCTTCCGGGCGCGGATGGTGTGGGCGATGACCGGGGTCGGCGCGTCGCGATCGCACAGGAGGGGCTTGAGCCCGTTGGCCGCCAGCACCTCCGCCACCGCCAGGGCGAATTCCCGCCCGAGGAACCGGGTGTCGTGGCCCACGATCACCTCGGGCTTGCGGCCGGCGATCGGGGAACCCGACAGCCGACGCTCGGCGGTCAGGTACTCCGCCACCCCCTGGGCGGCGTACCGGACGTTGTCGAAGGTGAAATCCCGGGCGATCAGCCCGCGCCAGCCCGAGGTGCCGAACTTGATGGTGGTCATGGTGTGTTGCCTGAAGCGCCTCCAGAAAAGACCAACCCCCGGCAAAAGAAAAGCCGGCCCTCATCGGCCGGCTTTTTTCACGAACCCGCGACCGGGACACCCCCGGTCACGAACGCCACTCGAACGCCTTCTTCTTGAGGGCGTACAGGTAGCCGACGAACAGGATCCCGAGGAAGGAGAACATCCCGCCCAGCATCAGGCCGGCCTGCGTCGGGACCATCTCCTTGAAGACGACCGCCCACGGGTACATGAACACCACCTCGATGTCGAAGAGCACGAAGAGCAGCGCCACCAGGTAGAACTTGACCGACAGCCGGGAACTTCCGGGCCCCTCGGGAAGCATGCCGCACTCGTAGGGGATGTCCTTGGTGCGGGTCCGGCGCCCCAGCTTCCCGGCCAGCACCGACACCGCGAGGGTGCCGAAGGCGAAGCCCACCGCGAGCAGGAGCAGCATCAGGACCGGGAGGTACTGCGACAGTTGCGAATCCATCCGCGCCAAAACTACGTCGACGCCCCCCGCTGGCAAGCCCGCGGTGCGGGCCGCACCGAGCCGATCCAGCACCCCCCCGGGCGGGGGTTGTGCCCGTCGCCCGGGCCGGGGAGAGTCGGCCCGTGCGCAGCATCCGGAATCCCAAGACGCTCCAGCGCCTCGCCCGGGAATGGCAGCGGAGCGGACGCCCGATCGGCTTCGTGCCCACCATGGGCGCCCTCCACGAGGGCCACCTCAGCCTCGTCCACGAAGCCCGACGTCGCGTGGGTCCGGACGGCATCGTGGTGGTCAGCATCTACGTCAACCCGACCCAGTTCGGCCCCGCCGAGGATCTGTCCCGATACCCACGCCCCCTCTCGCACGACCGGCGACTGTGCCGGGCGGCCGGGGTGGATGTCCTGTTCCTGCCCGACGATGCCGTCATGTACCCCGGCCGCGACTCGGGCGGGTTCACCACGTGGGTGGCCGAGGACCGGCTCACCGCCCGGCTCGAGGGGGCGGCCCGCCCCACCCATTTCCGCGGCGTCACCACCATCGTCGCCAAGCTGTTCCACTGCGTGCTGCCCGACCTGGCCGTCTTCGGCGCCAAGGACTGGCAGCAGGCCGCAGTGATCCGTCGCATGGTCGACAACCTGGATTTCCCGGTCCGCGTGGTCGTCGCCCCGACGGTGCGGGAACCCGACGGCCTGGCGATGAGCTCGCGCAACCGCTATCTGGACCGGGAAGAGCGGGCCCAGGCGACGGTCCTCTGGGAGGCCATCCGCCTCGCGCGCTCGCGGGTCCGCGGCGCCCGACGGCCCGTGCCGGCCGGGGTGCTGACCGATGAACTGACCGACTTCATCCACACCCGCCCGGCCGCCCGGGTGGACTACGTGGCATTCATCGACGGGACGACCCTCGAACCCGTGGAGCGGGTCACCCGGGGCACCCATCTGGCCCTCGCGGTGCGGATCGGCCGGACCCGGCTGATCGACAACGCCCGCCTCTGATCTTCCCCTACGGTTTCAGACCGGGAGTTCTCAACCGCAAAGAACGCGGAGAACTCAAAGGAGACGAACAGCAAAGGGATGGAGGGACAAAGACCTTCCCATGCGCAGGTGTTGCAGATGCTCGTGATGCGGCGAGGGGCTCGCGGGGACGCTTGCGCCACCGAACGTGGCCGCCCGGAAGGGACGTCGGCGCGAGGCGCCTGCCGAGCTGCCCAAGGCTCCCCGTTCGCACCAGCAATCGGGGTCGGGGTCGGAATCGAACCCCTCCAGCCAGCTTGCGACCTCCCGCCTTCCTCCCCGTAGCCGACGCCGGTAGGCGGCCGGTGCCCGCCTCCCTTCCCATCGGCCATCGGCGTCGGGGTCGGAATCGGAATCGAACCCCTCCCGCCGTCTTGCGACCTCCCACCGCCCTCTCCGTAGCCGACGCCGATAGGCGGCCGGTGCCCGCTTCCCTTCCCATCGGCCATCGGCGTCGGGGTCGGAATCGGAATCGAACCCCTCCAGCCAGCTTGCGACCTCCCGCCGCCCTCCCCGTAGCCGACGCCGGTAGGCGGCCGGTACCCGCCTCCCTTCCCATCGGCCATCGGCGTCGGGGTCGGAATCGGAATCGAACCCCTCCAGCCAGCTTGCGACCTCCCGCCGCCCTCCCCGTAGCCGACGCCGGTAGGCGGCCGGTACCCGCCTCCCTTCCCATCGGCCATCGGCGTCGGGGTCGGAATCGGAATCGAACCCCTCCCGCCGTCTTGCGACCTCCCACCGCCCTCTCCGTAGCCGACGCCGATAGGCGGCCGGTGCCCGCTTCCCTTCCCATCGGCCATCGGGGTCGAGGTCGGAATCGGAATCGAACCCGCCGGCCATTCCACGCCCCCTCCCTTCCTACTCCCTCCACCGGTCCAGTGCCCGCCGGTCGCGTTTGGTGGGCCGACCCAAGCCCCGGGGACGGACCACCGGGGGTGGGAGGGTGGAGGGATCGGACGGATCCCGCGGGGGCGGCGGCGGGGTGAGGTCGTCGAGGTACTCCGCCACCCGCGGTGCACCCACCCGCGAAGGCGGGAAGCCGCGCACCCGGACCGTCCGGTCGATCGTCCCGGTCCGGGCGACAATCACCTCGCCCTCGCGGACCTCATGGGCGGGCTTGGGGGTGGCACCGTTCAGCTTCACGTGCCCGCCGCGGATCGCCGACACCGCCAGCGTGCGCGTGCGATACAACCGCACCGCCCAGAGCCATTGGTCCAATCGCATGGCGGGGAAACTCCTACCCTGATTGGATCGGTGGTTCCATTGGAGAACCCGCACGCCCTTTGCGCTGGAAGCAAACAGATCCCCCGATCCAAACTCGCGCCTTGCGCCCGGGGCCCATTTCGGCTCGAATCCTTCCAAGTCCACAGGAGGTCTTATGACGCTGATCCCGCCCCCGTCTGCCCGCCCCCGTCTGAGCGACGGAGTCTGGGACGGTGGGGATGGCTTCTGGTCCTGATGTGTTGTTCCTTGGCGACACCGCTGCGCGCCGCCACCGATTTCTGGTACGCCCCCTCCCAGGCCGGCAACGGCAGCGGCGACAGTGCCGGCAATGCCCGGGCCTTATCCGCCTGAGGCATCCCATCGGCAATGTGGTCTGGATGGAAGCCAGTCCCGACGTGGCGGTGGACCGCCGGCCCGGGAGTCTCCAGATCGGTTCCCTCCGCCTCCGACGCTCCGGGAACCTGGCCAGCAGCCTGACTGTGGGCATCCTGCCGGAGTCGAACGGCGTCCGGTATGCGACCATGAACAGCCACTACTACCCGCTCCTCGCCGTGGCGCCCGCAACGGTGACCATTCCCAGCGGCACCAACTGGGTCCACACACCCACCACGGTCACCTTTGCCGCCAATCAGGCGGAGGCCGAGGTGCAGGTACGACCCATCGCCGACGAGGTGATCGAGCGGCATGTGGTCTGGTGGAAACTGTCGGCCCCGGTGTCGACCAACTACGCCCTCGGGCATCGCACCACCGCCTCGGTCGCCATCTACGACGGCCCGGAGTGGACCCTCCACGAGATCACCGATGACGGGACATCCTTCGGCGACACCCAGGCTTTCGCCCTGAACAGCGACCTGAACGGCAGCGGGCAGCCCTATCCCAAGATCGCCGGTCTTGCCGTCATCGAACATACCAACGTCCACGCCTTCTCCGGAGCCTGGTGGCAATCGACCGTGGACCAGATCGAGACCTTCTACGACACCAGCTATCCCGCCTCCCGCGCTGCCCGGGTACTGTCGCTCAGCGATTCCATCGCCGGTGCGGCCCGCCATGTCGGCTTCAAGCTCGATTCATCGGATCTGCCGCAGCCGATCAAGGCATTCGACGCCGGCGGGTACACCAACCTGCCGATCTCCACAGGCTGGTATCATAACAGATCGGCGGCACATGGCATCAGCCCGAACGGCACCTGGATCGCCGGCTACGCCACCTGCTTCGATCTGGGTGGCGGCAACAACTTCACCTACGAGAGGCGACCGGTCTTCTGGACCTGGAGTGGGTCCGCGATGACCGACCTGAGGGGAGGAAGCCCCCCCTACAGCAACGACGGCGACGGCGAGGCCAACGCGGTGAACAGCATCGGCGAATTCGTGGGGTCGCACGCAGACATAGAGTATGTGGTGCGGGGCTTCCGAACCCGGACCAACGGCGTGACCATCGCGGAATCGGACCATCTCCTGCCTCCGATCCAGAAATATCCGGGCACCGAAGATGAGATCCCGGACGGGCTGATCCTGAAGTCGACCGCCCATGCGATCTCCCCCGGGACCATTGACGGAGGCCAATACAAGAGCGGCATCGCCGCGGGGTGGTCGGATTTGTATTTCAACAGCTCAGATTTGCGATCACGTCCGACCACGTGGACGCGTCGAGCGAATTCGGAGGCGAACCCCCGAGGCAAACACAGCCCGATTCCCGACTCATATTCCACAGGAACCATTCTCGGAATCAACGGATTCGACGCCGCAGTGGGCTGGTTGGGCGACGCAATTGGATCCAATCGAAGGGCAGCCTATTGGCGCCTGTGGTGGGTCGGGCCGATACAACTCTCCGACCCGCATACCGTCTACGGGATCGATGCCTCATGGATCCTCTCCGAAGCGGTCGCCATCAGCGAGTCGGGTGCCATTGTGGGAAATGGCACCAAGAACAACTACCCACGGGGATTCCTCCTGATCCGCCAGGCCTCCAACTGACACCCGGACATGAAACATATCCTCTCCATCGGACTCCTCGCGGCCTTCAGCCTTCAGGCTGGCGCCCAGTTGTACGAAACCGACGATCTCCTGCTCTTTGATCTCGATGGGGACAAGGAGACTGACATCAAGTGCGGGATATTCGCAGGATACTACGCACCGAATAATTTCTACCATGTCACATCCGGAGCCGAGCTGACGTGGACCCGTGGGCGGTTCCTGCATACCGCTGACGGACTTTTGGACCACTCATCGGGAATGCAGATCGATCAAGGCCTCCCCACCTACGCTGGCACGCCCCAAGGTTCTCCGTTTGGATTGGGAGTCGTCTCGTATGACTGGACCATACGAGAACCCCGAGGCGACCTGATCATCACCCCCGTCCGGGACCTGTTCCCCACCCAGCTCTCCTGCATCCTCGCCTTCAAGTTCGAGTCCTTCGACGGCTGGCATGTCGGCTGGGCCCGCTTCCG
>CAZGIK010000020.1:38134-94500 GCA_964525755.1 uncultured Verrucomicrobiota bacterium | reverse complement strand
CCGATCGGGCTCGCAGGCTCGCCCCATTGAGCGCAGGAGCGTGCGGCTCCGAACCCCCGGCGGGTTCACCACCCGCCGCCACTCAGGCCCCCGGGCGGGTTACATCATCCGCAGGAGGGTGTCGGCCATCTCCGACGGGGTGGCGGCGACGCCGATGCCCGCCGCGCGGAAGGCGGCGATCTTGGCCGACGCGGTGCCCTTGCCCCCGCTGACGATGGCCCCGGCATGGCCCATCCGACGTCCCGGAGGGGCGGTGGCGCCGGCGATGAACCCCGCCACCGGCTTGGTGCCGTACTTCGCGATCCACTCCGCGGCCTCCTCCTCGGCCGAGCCGCCGATCTCGCCGATCATGATGATCCCGTGCGTGTCGGGATCGGCCATGAACATCCGGACCACGTCGAGGTGCGAGGTGCCGTTCACCGGATCGCCCCCGATGCCCACGCAGGTCGACTGGCCCACCCCGCGGACGGTGAGCTGGTGGACGGCCTCGTAGGTGAGGGTGCCGGAACGGCTGACGACGCCGATGTGGCCCTTCTTGTGGATGTACCCCGGGGCGATGCCGATCCGGCAGCCGCCGCGGGAGTCCGGTCCCTCACCCGGGGTGACCAGGCCGGGGCAGTTCGGACCGATCAGCCGGGTGCTGCTGCCGGCCATGGCCCGCTTGACCTGGACCATGTCCCGGACGGGGATGCCCTCGGTGATCGCCACCACGAGTTCCAGTCCGGCATCCACCCCCTCGAGGATGGCGTCGGCCGCGAACGGCGGGGGGACGAACACCGCCGAGGTGGTGGCGCCGGTCGCCTTCACCGCGTCGGCCACGGTGTCGAAGATCGGCACCTGATGGCCGTTGTGGGCGAAGACCTGCCCCCCCTTGCCGGGGGTGACACCGGCCACCACCTGGGTGCCGTAGTCGAGGCTGAGCTGGGCGTGGCGGGCGCCAAAGGAGCCGGTGATGCCCTGGACCAGGACCTTGGTATCGGTTTTGACGAGGATCGACATGGAAGAATCGGGTTGGGGATTTCGATGGTTCGCGGGGACCGGGCTCAGCCCTTGACCGCCTGGACGACCTTGCGGGCGGCGTCGGCCATGGAATCGCCGCTGATGATGGTCAGGCCCGAGCCTCCCAGGGTGTCACGTCCGGCCGCCACGTTGTTCCCCTCCAACCGGACCACCAGCGGGAGCTGGAGACCGGTCTCGCGGACCGCCTCGACGATGCCGGTGGCGATCACGTTGCAGTCCATGATGCCGCCGAAGATGTTCACCAGGATCCCCTTCACGTGCGGGTCGCTGAGGATGATCTTGAACGCCGCCGCCACCTGCTCCTTGGAAGCCCCGCCGCCCACGTCGAGGAAGTTCGCCGGGCTGCCGCCGAAGTGCTGGATGATGTCCATGGTCGACATCGCCAGACCCGCGCCGTTCACCAGGCAGGCGATGTTCCCGTCGAGCTTGATGTAGTTCAGGTTGAACTTGCTCGCCTCGACCTCGAGCGGCGACTCCTCGGCCAGGTCGCGCATGGCCTGGATGTCCTTGTGCCGGTAGAGGGCGTTGTCATCGAGGCCGATCTTGGCGTCGACCGCGACGATCGCCTCGCCCCCGCCGGGTGTTCCGACGATGCAGAGGGGGTTGATCTCGACCATCGACGCGTCGCATTCCCACCAGGTCTTGTACACCCCGGCGATCAGCCTGCAGGCCTGCTGGAAGATCTCGCCCTTCAGCCCGAGGGCACTGGCGATCTTGCGGGTCTGGAAGGGCATGATGCCCACCGCTGGGTCGATCCACTCCTTGATGATCTTCTCCGGGTGCTTCTCCGCCACCTCCTCGATGTCCACGCCGCCCTCGGTGCTGGCCATGATCAGCGGACGCGAATTCGCCCGGTCGAGCAGCACCGCCAGGTAGAACTCCTTTTTGATCGTCTCGGCCGCCGCCACCAGGATCGTCTGCACCACCCGGCCCTCGGGTCCGGTCTGCTTCGTCACCAGGGTCTTCCCCAGCATGTTCCCGGCGAAATCCACCACCTCATCGACCGACTTCGCCAGCTTGACCCCGCCCTGGAACCCGTGGGTGAAGGTGCCCTTGCCGCGTCCGCCGGCATGGATCTGTGACTTGACCACCGCGAGCGTGTGGCCGGCACCGAACAACCGCTCGGCGACCGCGCGGGCCTCCTCGACGGTCTTGCAGGGGTCTCCGGCCGGAACGGCCACCCCGTATTGCTTCAACAGCTGCTTGGCTTGGTATTCGTGGATGTTCATCTGGGAATTATTTCGCTTGTCCGCCGGACCGGGCCGCGGGCTAATCAGCCCGTCCCCGGCATTTTCGCAACCCCGCTCCCCCCCGCCCCATGCAACCCCATCGCGGTGTCCTCGTCCTGGTCCTCGGAATCCTCGGATTCGTCCTGTGCGGCATCTTCACCGCCATCCCCGCCTGGATCATGGGAAACAACGACCTCAAGGCGATGGACGCCGGGGAGATGGACCCCACCGGCCGCGGCCTGACGCAGGCCGGCAAGATCTGCGGCATCATCGTCTGCGCGCTGACCGCAGTGGGCTTCGTCATCGGGGGGATCCTGCTGGTCATCGGGGGTGCGACCGCGGTGGCCAGCGGCGTCAATTGAGGGGCACCCGCTGACAGGCCTGCCCGGAGAGCGTCCGCCTCCCGCATCCGGGCCGGACGTCCGGGAGATCGCCCCCGTTTGGCCTCACCGTTCGTTCACGGGCTCCACCTTCAACCCGACCGGGCCGGTATAGACCGACTGCGGACGGATCAGACGGTTGTCGGACAGCTGTTCCAGCACGTGGGCGGTCCAGCCGCTCGTGCGGGCGATGGCGAAGATCGGGGTGAACAGGTCGGTGGGAATCCCGAGCGAGTAGTAGACGGTGGCGGAGTAGAAATCGACGTTCGCGTTCAGCCCCTTCTTCTCGAGCATCAGCTCGGCGATCCGCTCGGACATCTGGATCCACTTGGGCTCGCCCAGCTGGCTGCTCAACAGCTTGGCCATGCGCTTCAGGTGCGGCGCCCGCGGGTCGAGCACCTTGTAGACCCGGTGGCCGATCCCCATGATCTTGCGCTTCTGGGCCAGGCACTCGTCGACATAGGCATCCACCTTGTCCGGGCTGCCGATCTCCATGAGCATCTTGATCACCCCCTCGTTCGCCCCGCCGTGCAGGGGCCCCTTGAGGGTGCCGATCGCGGTGGTGATCGCCGAATACATGTCGCTCAGGGTGGCGATCGTGACCCGGGCGCTGAACGTCGACGCGTTCATCCCGTGGTCGGCATGGAGCACGTAGCACATGTCCATGGTGCTCTCCTTCTCGGCCGACGGCTTCTCGCCGTCGATCATGTAGAGGAAGTTGGCCGCCTCACCCAGGGTGGGGTCGGGGGCGATGAGCGGGAGTCCGTTCCGGGCCCGGTGGAAGTAGGCGGTGATGACCGGCACCTGGGCGATCAGCCGCAGGGCCTTGCGCCGCTGGGCATCCATCGTGTCGTCATCGGCCACCGTGTCGTAGCACCCCAGCGCGCTGACCCCGGTCCGGAGCGCGTGCATGGGCGGGCAGTCCTTGGGCAGGCGGGTGACCAGGTCGACGACCCCCCGGGGGATCTCCCGGTATCCCGCGAGGACGGCCTTGAGTTCGGCCAGTTCGGCGGCGTTGGGGAGGCGGTTGTGGAACAGCAGGTGGACCACCTCCTCGTAGGTCACCCGACCCGCCAGCTCGTCGATGTCGTAGCCGCAGTAGATCAGCTGACCGATGTCGCCGCGCACATCGCTCAGGCGGGTGTGGGCCGCCACAATTCCTTCCAGACCCTTGGAAGCCGTCGTCGCAGAAGAGCTCATGTCGTCACAAAAACATCAAAAACCACCCCGACAAGGGCGCGAGTCTGTTGGCCGCTCCGGGAAACCGTCAACGGATTTCCCCGGGGACGCGCAACAGGGAGGGAACTCGATCCCGATCCCGACCCCGACATCCGACCCCGAGGGGAGCGGGGCTCGCGGGGACGCTCGCGCCACCGCCGGGGGGCCGCCCGGCCGGATCGGTGGCGCGAGGCTCCCGCCGAGCTGGGGGAACAACGAAGGGACAAAGGGACGAAGGGCTTCTTCCCGGAGATTCCCCGCCGAGGCGCGGAGACGCAGAGGTTCCCGTTTTACCTGCCTCAGCGTCCTGCATCGGGCGTCGGGGTCGGTATCGGAATCGATCCACCTCTTCCCTCCCCCCGCCTCCCTCCGGAGCGCTGCGCTCCTGCGCGGCGTGCCCAACGCTCATCGTCCCTGCCTCGCGGGATCGACCGCACGCGGGAGCCTGCGGCTCCGGGATCCACCATCCGCCGCCCCCGAAAGCGGGAGGGAACCCGATCCCGATCCCGATCCCGACCCCGAGGGGAGCGGGGCTCGCGGGGACGCCCGCACCACCGCCGGGGGGCCGGCCGGTTGCCAACCGCGGGGACCCGGACCACTCTGCGCCGTGCGTCTCTCGGTCGTGATCCCCGCCTTCAACGAGGAGAAACTTCTCCCCTCGACCCTGAAGGCCCTCGACGACGCCGCGAAGGCGCTCCCGGCCGGGGGGCAATGGCGGCACGAGGTGGTGGTGTGCGACAACAACTCCTCCGATGCCACCCCGACGGTGGCCGCCGCCCACGGGGCCCGGGTGGTGTTCGAGCCCCGGAACATGATCGCCCGGGCCCGAAACACCGGCGCCACCGCCGCCCGTGGCGACTGGCTGCTGTTCCTCGACGCCGACTCCCGCCCGTCCGGCGGGCTGCTGGCCGACATGGCCCGTGCGGCCGACTCCGGGTCGGTGGCCGGCGGCGGTGCCACCCTCCGGATGGACCGCGGCAACTGGCTGGTCCACGGCATGGCGGGCGGATGGAACCTCATCAGCCGGACCCGGCGCTGGGTCGCCGGGTCGTTCATCTTCGTCGAACGGACGGTGTTCGAGGGGCTCGGCGGGTTCGACACCTCGCTGTACGCCGGCGAGGAGATCGAGTTCAGCAAGCGTCTCCATCGGGCGGCCCGCACGTCGGGACGCCGGGTCGTGATCCTGCACCGGCACCCCCTCGTGACCTCCGCCCGAAAGGCCGACCTGTACCGCCCGGCCGAGATCGGCCGACTCCTCCTCCGCGCCGCGCTGCGGCCGCGTCGGACCCTCACCGACCGCGACGCCTGCGCCCTGTGGTACGACGGCCGGCGCTGACGCCCTTCACTTCATCACCTCCCTCCGGAGCGCTGCGCTCCTGCGCGGCGTGCCCCGGGGCCATCGCCCCCGCTTCGCGGGACCGACCGCACGCGGGAGCGTCCGGCTCCGAAGCCCCGGCGGGTTCACCACCCGCCGCCACTTTGCACGCGCTCGTGGCGGAGGCCGATAGGCCGCCGGGCTTCCAAGCTCCGAAGCCCCGGCGGATTATCATCCGCCGCCGTTTGCAGCCCTTCGCCCTTCGCCTTTGGCCCTTCGCCTCCCCCCCGGAGGGCCTCGCTCCGTCGAGGCCGGGCCCCATCGCCCCCGCTCCCGCGGGACCGACCGCACGCGGGAGCGTGCGGCTCCGGAGCCCCGGCGGATTCACCATCCGCCGCCACTTTCATCCCTTCGCCCTTCGCCTTTGGCCCTTCGCCTCCCTCCGGAGCACTGCGCTCCTGCGCGGCGTGCCCCGGGCCCGTAGCCGACGCCGGTAGGCGGCCGGTCCCGCTCCGCCAAGAGCCCTTGGCCCATCGGCCCGGCCGGCGCTGACGCCCTTCACCCCAGCGCCTCGTGCCGCAGGTCGGGACGATGGCGCACCGCGTCCAAGAGCACGCGGGTCGGCTGGTTCAGGTCGAGTTCCTCCGCCGCATCCAGCGCCAGCCAGCGGTATTCCTGCGCCTCGCCGTTCAGCCGGACCTCCTGCGTCCCCCGCGCCCGGCAGGTGTAGTTGAGCAGGAGGAAATGGGCCTCCCGATAGAACTCCGGCGGACGGACGGCATCCTGCACGCAGACGAACCGGAGGTCGGTCACCTCGAGGGCCGTCTCCTCCCGCATCTCCCGCCTCAGGGCCTCCCCGCTCTCCTCCCCCCACTCGATCTTCCCCCCGGGAATCCCCCACCGGTTCGACCATTTTGCCGTCCGCACCAGCAACACCCGGCCCCGGTCGTCGAAGACCAGGCCGCCCACGGTGGGGATCGGATACCGTGGACGCCCGGCACCCTCCGGTTCGGACAGCTGCATCCCGTTTGATTCCAGAATGTTCTGAAGCTCCCCCAGGTGCTCGACGATCCGGTCCGGACGGGCGGCCCGGAGTTGCTCGAGGGAATTGTACCCGGTCAGCACCGCCACGCTGTGGACGCCCCCGTGGCGGGCGGCCTCGACGTCGTGTTCCATGTCGCCGACGAAGAGCGTCTCCTCCGGACGGCACCCGTGGGTCTCGAGCAGTTCACGGATCTTCAGGCGCTTGTCGCTCACGCCCAGGACCGGGAGGTCGAGGAAGTCGCCGAACCCGGTCACCCGCGCCTGCTCGGCGTAGTGGCGCGGATGGACCGCGCTCAGGAGGAGGGTCCGCAGGCCGCGCTCCCGGCAGAAGGCGAGGAACTCGCGGGCGTACGGCAGGGGGACCACCGTGTCCTGAACCTCCACGAAGCGCTGATGGAACCAGGCCTCGAGATCGGGCAACGGCACATGGGCCACGTACTGCTCGTAGAACCCCTGGAAGGGCAACCGGAACTCGGCCCGGAACCGGTCGAGGCTCATCTCCCCCACACCCGCCTGGCGGAAGACATGGTTCGAGGCATGCCAGACGGCGGGGAGGTCGTCGACCAGCGTGCCGGACCAGTCGAAGATCACGTTCCGAATCACGCCCGACCCTACGTCGGAACCGCCACCGACCCAAATCGGGATTCCACCCCACCTCCCCCGGCTCGTTGACGCGCCCCGCCCGCATCCATACGGTCACCCATATGAAGACAACCATCGATATTGCCGATGGATTGCTGGCGCGGGCCAAAGCCCAGGCGGCGAAGGAGGAAAGGACGTTGAAGGACCTGACCGAGGAGGGGTTGCAACTGGTCCTCAGGGACCGCGCCCGACGGCAGAGAGAACCGGTCCGTCCCGTCACGGTGGCGGGAGACGGCCTGCAACCCGAGTATCAGGGGGCCGATTGGAACCGGATTCGGGCGGCCGCCTATGAGGGGGCCGGCTCGTGACGGCAGTCGACACAAACCTCCTTGTCTACGCGCATCGGGAGGACGCGGAGTGGCATCGGACCGCTCTGGGCGTGGTACTGGAGTTGGCCAACGGCAATCAGCGCTGGGCCATACCCTGGCCCTGCGTCCACGAATTCTTTGCCATCGTGACCCACCCACGGATCTATCGGCAGCCGTCCACGCCCGCCCAGGCCATCGCAGCGATGGACGCGTGGATTGCAAGCCCCGTCCTGCACCTGCTGCACGAAAGCCCGACATACTGGGCGACGCTCACCCGGTTGACCGATGCGGGAAGGATCCGTGGTCCCATGGTCCACGATGCCCGCATTGCCGCCATCTGCATCGACAACGGCGTGACCCAACTGCTGAGTGCCGACCGGGACTTCAGCCGATTCCCCGGCCTGTCCGTCAGGAATCCTCTCGTCGGATAAGCCCGGTCCCGGCCGGTGTCCGGCCGGACACCCGCCCCCTCCGGATTCTGCTACCGCGCCCCGCCCGATCCCGACAGACTCTCCGCGATCCCAGACCCGGCCCGCCATGCCTGCCTGCCACCCACCGCTCCTCTGGCTGATCCCGGCCGCCGGCCTCGTCATGGCCCCCGTCCGGGCGGCCGATCCGACCGCCCCGGCGGAGTTCCATCGGGCCATCAACCTGAACGGGCCCGCCCTGCGGATCGACGGGCACGACTGGGAGGCGGGCGACACGACGAACCTCGTGGTCGAGGCCAAGGGATTCGAGAACCAGGCGGTGGTCCTCAAGCCGGCCACCGACCGGCATCGGGCCCGGATGATCCGGAGCAGCCGATGGGGCAACCGGGTCGACGTCCGACTCACCGGCCTGCCGGCCGGCCCCTGCCAGGTGTTCCTCTACGTCTGGGAGGACAACCACTCCGAGCAGTTCGACCTCCTCGTCAACGACCGGGTGGTGGAGGAGAAGTTCCACAGCGGCGACGCCGGGTCGTGGCGTCGACTGGGTCCGTGGCCGGCCGAACCGGTCGACGGCGCCCTGAAGGTGTCCGCTCGCGGGCCCGGGCACGGGGCGGCGAACCTTTCCGGGATCGAGATCTGGACCGGCGCCGGACCCGTCCCGCCGCCGCCCGGCCCCGCCTTTGCCGACGTCCCCACGCCGCAGCAGCGGGACTTCTTCGAGGCGCGCATCCGTCCGGTGCTCGCTGAGAACTGCTATTCCTGCCACAGCGCCCGGGCGGAGAAGCTGAAGGGCGGGCTGCTGCTCGACTCCCGCGCGGGGATCCGGCGGGGCGGGGACAACGGCCCGGTCATCACCCCGGGCGACCCCGAGGCCAGCCTGCTGGTGGCCGCAGTGCGCCACGACGACCCGAACCTTGCCATGCCGCCGCGGGAGAAACTCCCGGCCCACGCCATCGAGGACCTCGTGACGTGGATCCGCGACGGCGCTCCCGACCCGCGCGACGAGGACACGGTGGCCGCCGTGCGCACCCGGGACGCCATCGACTGGGACGCCGCCCGCCAGTGGTGGGCGTTCCGTCCGCTGGCCGACCCCGCCCCGCCCGCGGTGGCCGACACCGACTGGCCCGCCGGGGCGATCGACCGGTTCATCCTGTCCCGGCAGGAGGCGGCCGGACTCCGTCCGGCGGCCGATGCCGACCGCCGCACGCTGATCCGGCGCGTGACCTTCGACCTGACCGGGCTGCCGCCCACGCCGGCCGAGATCGACGCCTTCCTCGCCGACCCGGGATCCGATGCGGCGGCCCTGCGGCGGGTGGTCGATCGACTGCTGGATTCGCCGCGCTACGGGGAACGCTGGGGCCGGCACTGGCTCGATGTGGTCCGGTATGCCGACACCGCCGGGGACAACTCCGACTTCCCCATCCCGCAGATGCGCCGGTACCGGGACTGGGTCATCGACGCGTTCAACCGCGACCTGCCCTACGACCGCTTCGTGACCGAGCAACTGGCCGGCGACCTCCTCCCCGCCGCCACCCCGGAGGAACGCGGCCGGCAGGTCGTCGCCACCGGGTACATCGCCAACGCCCGACGGTTCGGGTCGCGGGTCGACGACTACCCGCAGCACCTCACCATCGAGGACACCCTCGACAACCTCGGGCGCGCCTTCCTCGGCCTGTCCCTCAGCTGCGCCCGCTGCCACGACCACAAGTTCGATCCCATCCCGGCGGCCGACTACTACGCCCTGTACGGGATCTTCCACAGCACCCGCTATCCGTGGCCGGGCATCGAGCTCGACCAGCGCCAGCGCGACCTCGTGCCGCTCGTCCCCGCCGGCGAGACCGACGCCGCCGTGGCATTGATGCGGGAGCGCGAGTCGGAGAAGGGTCGGCTGGAGAAGGAGGTCCGGCGGCTCCGGGACGCGCTCAAGGAGGCCCCCGAGGCCGGTCGCGACGACGCCCGGACGGCGGTCGCCGATGCGGAGAAGGCGCTGGCGGAACACGTCGGCCGCCCCCTGCCCTTCGACCTCGCGTACGCCGTGGCCGAGTCGCCCCGGCCGGCCGACACCCCCATCCAGGTCAAGGGCGACCCCGCCCGCCCCGGCCCGGTGGTGCGTCGGCGCTTCCTCACCGTCCTCGGCGGCCGGGAGCTGCCGGCCGACGTCCCCGGCTCCGGCCGACGCGAACTGGCCGCGTGGCTGACCGATCCCGCCAATCCGCTTCCCGACCGGGTGCTGGTCAACCGGGTCTGGCAGCACCACTTCGGCCGCGGCCTCGTCCCGACGCCGAATGATTTCGGCCGGCAGGGCCAGCCGCCCACCCACCCGGAACTCCTCGACTGGCTGGCGGGCCGGTTCCGCGAGTCGGGCCGGTCGATCAAGGAACTGCATCGGCTCCTCCTCGCGTCGCGCACCTGGCGCCAGGCCTCGGTGCGGCCGGCGGGGGCCGACCTGGCCGACCCTTCGAACCAGCTGCTGGCCGGGTTCCCCCGGCGCCGGATGGATGCCGAGTCCCTGCGCGACACCCTGCTGGCGCTCGGCGGCACGCTGCGCGAGGGCCCGGCCGGCGGGCATCCGTTCCCGCCCGCGTCGGAGTGGAAGTTCACCCAGCACAATCCGTTCAAGGCGGTGTACCCGTCGGACCACCGGAGCATCTACCTGATGACCCAGCGCCTGCAGCGCCATCCGTTCCTCGCCATCTTCGACGGGGCCGATCCCTCGGCCAGCACCGCCGCCCGCATCACCACCACCACGCCCGTCCAGGCCCTGCACCTCCTGAACGACCCGATGATCCACGCCCAGTCCGAAGGCTTTGCCCGGCGCCTGCGGGAGCGGGAACCGGATCCGGACCGGCGCCTCGCCCTGGCCTACCGGACCGCGCTCGGGCGCGAACCGGAGCCGGCCGAGGCCGCCGGGGCGCGGGAGTTCCTTGCCTCGGCGGCGGAACGGCTCCGCGGCGGCGACACCGCGCCCGACCGGGCCGAGGCCGGCGCCTGGGCCGCCCTCGCCCGGGTGCTGTTCCGCCTCAACGAGTTCGTCCACATCGACTGACCCCTCTCCACCGGAAACCCGTCGTCCATGGATCCCTCCCCCTTCAATGCCGGCCGCGTGCCACGTCGGACGCTCCTCCGCAGCCTGGTGGGCGGCTCGATGCTGCTCCCGGGGCTGGTCGCCGACCTCCTGGCCGCCGATTCCTCCCCGGCCGACCCGCTGGCGCCGCGTCCGCCGCATTTCCCGGCCCGCGCCCGGCGGGTGATCTTCATCTTCTCCAACGGCGGCGTGTCCCACATGGACACGTTCGATCCCAAGCCCAAGCTCTTCGCCGCCGACGGCAAGACGGTGGGGGTGGGCGGTGGGCTCTCCAACCAGCAGCGGGTCCTCCTGCGTCCGGGCTGGGAGTTCCGGCCCGGCGGGAAATGCGGGACGCCGGTCAGCGACCTCTTTCCCCATCTCCGCGACTGCATGGACGAGGTCTGCCTGATCCGCTCCATGAAGTCCGACGACAACGAGCACTACCAGGCCACCCTGGCGATGCACACCGGGTCGTTCTTCTTCTCCCGGCCGAGCATCGGCTCGTGGGTGAGCCACGGGCTGGGGACGGAGAACCGGAACCTCCCCTCCTTCGTCGTCCTCTCCGGCGGGACCCCGTACGCCGGCTCCCAGATCTTCAACAACGACTTCCTGCCCGCCTACCACCAGGGGGTGCGGGTCGTTCCCGGGCCGCAGCCGATCGCCAACCTGGATCCGCGGTCGGCCGCCCCCGGCCTGCAGGAACTCGAGCTGGGCTTCGCCGGGGCCCTCGACCGCGGCCACCTCCGCGCCCGCGGCGGCGAGGCCGCCCTCGCCGCCCGCATCCGGACCTTCGAGACCGCCTACCGGATGCAGACCGAGGCCACCGACGCGTTCGACCTCAGCCGGGAATCCGACCGCACCCTCGCGCTCTACGGCATGAAGCGGGGACAGACCGACGGCTTCGGATGGCCCTGCCTCGTGGCCCGTCGGCTGGTGGAACGGGGCGTGCGGTTCGTCGAACTGGTGGACGGCACCTCCAGCCACAACTGGGACCAGCACGGCGACATGGCCGAGCACGCGAAGCACGCCCGAAACATCGACCAGCCCATCGCCGGCCTGCTGCGCGACCTGCGCCAGCGCGGCCTCCTGGAGGACACCCTCGTGGTCTGGACCACGGAGTTTGGACGCACCCCCGGCGTCGACGGCGCCAAGGGCCGCGGCCATCACAGCGCCTGCTTCTCCTCGTGGCTGGCCGGGGCCGGCGTCCGCGGCGGACTGGCCTACGGCGAGACCGACGACATCGGCGCCTCGGTCGTGTCGGACCGGGTGCATGTGCACGACTTCCACGCGACCATCCTCCACCTGCTCGGCCTCGACCACGAACGGCTCACCTTCCGGCACGGCGGACGCGACTACCGCCTGACCGACGTCCACGGCCATGTGGTGCGGGATCTCCTGACCTGATTCGGCGGATCCACCACCCCGCCACCCCGCGTTGGCACGGCACCGCCGGGACCGTTAGGCTGGCCCCGATGTCCCGCCCGCACCCGAGCCCCGACCGTCGGCCGCCCCGGCCCGCCGCCCTGCTCCTCCTCCTGATCGCCGGCCGCTGCCTGGGCGCCGAACCCGTGGCGCCTCCCGCATCCCCACTGCCCTCCGGACCGGGACTCTCCGCCCGGTATCCCGGCGACCGCGGGCTGGCGGCGGATCCGGCGGTGCTCCTGTACGAGGATTTCGAGGATGCCGACCGTCCCGCGTTGGACGCGCGCTGGGAGAGCGTCAGCGATGAGCGCGGGGAGGTGCTGGACTTCATCGACGACGCCCCCCCGGGCAGTCCGGGGAAGAAGGCGTTGCGCTTCACCGCGCGGCTGGGACGCAACACGGGCGGACATCTCTACCGGCGGTTCCCGCGGGAGGTCGACCGGGCCTTCGCCCGGTTCTACGTGAAGTTCCATCCCGAGAGCGGGTACACCCACCACTTCTTCCACCTGGGCGGCTACCGTCCCTCCACCGCCTGGCCCCAGGGCGGCGCCGGGGAACGTCCGCGGGGCGACGAACGGTTCACGGTCGGGGTGGAACCCTTCGGCGAGAACGGCCGGCATCCCGCGCCCGGCGCCTGGTTCCTCTACACGTACTGGCACGAGATGAAGGCCTCGGCCGGCGGACGCTTCTGGGGCAACGGCCTCCGCCCGGCCGTTCCCCAGGTCATCCCCCGCGACCGCTGGCAGTGCGTCGAGGTGATGGTCCGGCTCAACTCCCGCCCGGAGACGCCCGACGGCGAGATGGCCCTGTGGGTCGACGGACAGCCGGCGGCGCATTTCGTCCGCGGTGCACGGCGCGGGCCGTGGACGGGCATGGGATTCCAGCTCCAGCCGGACGGGCCGGAGGAGGTCGAGGGCTTCCGATTCCGCACGTCGACCGACCTCAAGCTCAACTTCCTCTGGCTCCTCGACTACGTCACCGAGCAGGGCCCGCGCCAGAACGGCGTGGCCCGTCCGCCGGAACTCCACCGGGTGGCCTTCGACCATGTGGTGGTGGCCGGGGAGTACATCGGCCCGATTGCCCGGTGAGCTCCCGGTGATTTTCTTTGCGTGCGCCGGCCCTTGGACGGCTAATCGCCGGCCCTGACACGATGAAAGATCCGCTCCTGGCCCCGCCGCCCCTCGTCCAGAACGAGTTCGCCGAGGTGAAGGAACTTTTCCAGCGCCACGTCGCGCCCACCTACGGCCGCTTCGACCTCGCCTTCAGCCATGGGGCGGGCAGCCACCTGTGGGATGTGGCCGGTCGACGGTACCTGGACCTCGGCGGCGGCATCGCCGTGTGCTGCCTCGGGCATGCGCATCCCGAGATCACCCGGGCCCTGGTCGAGCAGGCGGGCCGGCTGGTGCACGTCTCGAACCTCTACTACCACGCCCCCCAGGGCCGGCTGGCCGAGCAGATCAACGCCCGGATCGCCCCCGGCCGGGTCTTCTTCTGCAACTCCGGGGCCGAGGCCAACGAGGGACTGTACAAGCTCGCCCGGCGGTTCGGACATGCCGAGGGACGGTTCGAGATCCTCACTGCCCACAACTCCTTCCACGGTCGGACCCTGGCCGGCATCGCCGCCACCGGCCAGCCCAAGGTGAAGGAAGGCTTCGGCCCCCTCATGCCGGGCTTCCGGCAGATCCCCTTCAACGACCTCGACGCCGCCCGGGCCGCCCTCTCCCCGTCGACGGCCGCCATCCTGATCGAGGGCATCCAGGGCGAGGGCGGCATCACCCCCGCGACCGCGGACTACCTCCTCGGACTGCGGCGGCTGTGCGACGACCACCGGCTCCTGCTGATGATCGACGCGGTCCAGTGCGGACACTACCGCACCGGGCGTTTCCAGAGCTTCCAGCGGATCCTGGAGGGGGTTCCCGGCGGGGAAGGCTTCCTGCCCGACGCCCTCTCCATGGCCAAGTCCCTCGGCGGCGGCTTCCCGATCGGCGCCTTCTGGATCCGGGAGGACCACGGGCAGCTCCTCGGCCCGGGTTCCCACGGGACCACCTACGGCGGGACCCCGCTCGGCTGCGCGGTGGCGCTGCGCATCCTCGAGGTGATCGACCGCGAGCACCTGGCCGACAACGTCCGGCAGGTGGGGGAATGGCTCCAGGCGGAGCTCCGACGCATCGCCGACGCCCACCCGGGGGTGATCCGCTCGGTCCGGGGGCTGGGCTTCATGCTGGGGTTTGAGCTGGCCGACAAGGCCTCGATCCCGGCCTTCGCCGGCAGCGACCGGGCGGCCAGCCTCCAGATGGTCCACCGCCTGCACGAGGCGGGCGTGCTCACCATCCCGAGCGGCAGCCAGGTGGTCCGGCTCCTCCCCGCCCTCAACCTCACCCGCCAACAGGCCGCCGAGGGCATCCAGGCCATCGAGACCGTGATCCGGTCGGTGGCCTGAACCGCATCGCCAAATCCCCGCCACGGTTGGTCTTGTGTCCCCCGGGCCGTCCCGGGAGAGTGCCCGCACGACGGACCCCATGGCGGCGGACACCCTCATCATCGTCCCGACCTACAACGAACGGGACAATCTCCCCCAGCTGGTCAAGCGGATCATGGCCCAGCCGGCCGTGCTCGACGTGCTGGTGGTGGATGACAGTTCGCCGGACGGCACCGGGGAGGTCGCCGATGCCCTCGCGGCCGCCAATCCCCATGTCCACGTCCTCCATCGTCCCGACAAGGACGGACTGGGCCGGGCCTACGTGGCCGGGTTCCAGTGGGCGCTCCAGCGCGGGTACGCGTTCATCTTCGAGATGGACGCCGACTTCTCCCACAACCCGTCCGACATCCCCCGCTTCCTCGAGACGGCCCGCGCCGAGGAGGCCGATCTGGTGCTGGGATCCCGTTACGCCGACGGCATCCGGGTGATCAACTGGCCGCTGAACCGGCTCCTCCTCAGCCTGGCCGCCGCCCGCTACGTCCGGCTCATCACCGGCATGCCCGTGAGCGACCCCACCGGCGGGTTCAAGTGCTTCAGCCGACGCACCCTGGAATCCCTCGACGTGGGATCGGTCCGGTCCAACGGCTACAGTTTCCAGATCGAGCTCACCCACCGGGTCTGGCGGCGCGGGGGACGCATCCGGGAGGTGCCGATCATCTTCACCGACCGTTTCCAGGGCACGTCCAAGATGTCGGGAAACATCGTGCGCGAGGCGCTCTGGATGGTCTGGAAGCTGTGGCTCGAGAACGGGCTGCGCCGGCATCCGCACCCGGCTGGCGTCTAGCCCGGATTTCTCACCTACTTTCGTCGCGAGGCACAGCGAAAGCCCGCCTGGCAAGGCGGCCGAAGCCGTTCCGAACCGGGCTGTATGGGGACATACTGTCCGGCGAGGAACGCGAGGCCAACGCCGCCAGGCGGGCTTGCAGCCAGCCGCAGCAGAAAGGCGGTGAGAAATCCGGGCCAGGTCCGCTGATCATCCCCCCAGCGCCGCCGCCGTGGCGTCGAGGCTGGCGACGTCGGCCACATTCAAGACGGTGGCCCCCTTGTCGATGCGTCGGACGAACCCGCTCAGGGCGGTCCCGGGTCCGAGCTCGATGAAGCGGTTCACTCCCTGCGCCAGCAGGTGCCGGATGGACTCCTCCCAGCGCACCGGGGCCGTGACCTGGCGCACCAGCAGGTCGGCGATCGATGCCGGGTCGCCATGGGGGGCGGCGGTGACGTTGGCGATCACCGGCACGTCGGGCGTCCGGATGGAAATCCCCGCCAGCTCCGCCGCCAGCTTCGGCTGGGCGCCGGCCATCAGGGGGGAGTGGTAGGCCCCGGCCACCGCCAGCGGAATGGCCTTCCGGGCGCCCCGGGCCTTGGCGGCCTCGACGGCGGCGGGGATGCGGTCGGCCTCGCCCGAGATCACGATCTGCCCCGGGCAGTTGAGATTGGCGAGGGTCACCCCGGTCGCCTCGCACACCTCCCGGCAGGCCGCCTCGTCCAGGCCGATGACCGCCGCCATGCCGCCCCGGGTCGCCTCGCACGCCTCCTGCATGAACCGTCCCCGCATCCGCACCACGCGGAGCCCGTCGGCAAAGGTGAACGCCCCGGCCGCCGCCAGGGCGGTGAACTCGCCCAGGGACAACCCGGCGGTGGCCGCCACGGCCAACCCCGGCACCCGCTCGCGCAGCAGGGTGAGGGCGATCCAGCTCATCAGATAGATCCCCGGCTGGGCGTTCCCGGTCCGGGTCAGCTCGTCCTCGGGCCCCTCCTGGCAGATCCGCGACAGGTCATGGCCCAGGGCCGCATCGGCCTCGGCGAACAGGTCGCGGGCCGCGGGATACGCGGCGGCCAGATCCTTCCCCATCCCCACCACCTGGGCTCCCTGCCCGGCGAACAACAATGCCGTCGAACTCATCGCCCCCGAGTCAACCACGGCCGGGCCGGGCCGGGAAGCCGTCACACAGAACACCCGCCCACCGGATGACCGACCCGCGGGTCGTCAGCCCGTCGACCCGGTGACCCACGCGAGGTAATCCGCCCCGCCCCCCGCGATGGGAACCACCACGAACTGGGGAACCTCATAGGGATGCACCGAGCGGACGGCCCTCTCCAGGTCTTCCAGGCGGGCGCGGGTGGTCTTGAAGACGACGAGGATCTCGGCCGAACGCTCCCGGCGCCCCTGCCAGACGTAATGCGACTCCACCCCGCCCAGCAGTTGCGCACAGGCACACGCCGCGGCATCCAGCGCCGCCCCGGCCAGCCGACGGGCCGTCCGGCGGTCGGGTGCCGTCACCAGGACCATCACATGGGAACGGGTCGCCTTCATCCCAGCCGGAAGGAGATCCGCTGCACCTGGTCGCCCCCCACCGCGTGCCGGATGCGCTCCAGCAATTCGTGCCGCCGGTACCGGACCAGCTCCGACAGCCAGACATTGCTGTCGACATTCACGAACAGGGTGCCGTTGTGGAGGCCCACCGGGCGGGCGTGGGCGGCGACCACCGGGTCGATGGCCCGGTCCCAGACCTGGATGATCTGCGACTCGGCCAGACGCTGCTCCAGCCGGAGGTCCTTGAGGACGTCCGGAAGGAAATCGCCCACGGTGCGGGCCGGGGTCCGCCAGGCCTTTTCCAGGGGACGGACATCCAGGTGCCGCCACTCGGTCAACGCCTGCGAGCGGGGGTCCTCCGCGCCGTCCGGCGGGCGGCGGGGACGACGCGGTCGACGCTGCACAGGAGGACGCTGCGGGCAGGTGGGACCGGCGGTCAAGCCCACCCGGGAAAAGTGCTTCCCCGCCCCGGGGCCGATTTGCCATCGTCGTGCATCATGCGTCTTCAACGGGTGATCGCCGCCGTCTGTCTGGTCGGCCTGCTCTTCGGCAGGCTGGCTGCGGCGGAGTTCAAGCTGATCGACGGCAACGTGTTCCGCGGGGAGCTGGTGGCCGCCGACGAGAACGGTTTCGTCATCCGCCTCGACAACGGCTCCTTCGCGCCCCGGACCGACTGGGGCAAGATGACCGACGAGACGCTGATGGCGCTGGCGGACAACCCGCGGGCCCGGAAGTTCGTCGAGCCGTTCATCCCCCAGCCGGACCCGGAGCTGGTCCTGCCCCGTCCCCGGCCCGTCCAGATCACCGAGCCGAACCGCGTCCAGCGTCCCGAGACGGGCAAGGGCCTCGGCGCCGCCCTCCTCACCCCGGGCGGCCTGGTGTTCCTCGGCGCCCTGTTCGCCGCCAACCTGTTCGTCGGCTACCAGGTGGCCCGGTTCCGATGGCGTCCGGTGGGCCTGGTGTGCGCCGTCTCGGCCGTGCTGCCCGTGGTCGGCCCCCTGATCTTCCTCGCCCTGCCCAAGAACGTCCCCGAGGAACCGGTCGACGAAACCGCCGAGGCGGTGGCGGCCGCCCAGCTCACGGTGGCGGATTCCGGGCCGTCCATGGTCAGCCAGATGCAGGAACGCAACCGCCCCACCGGCGGGGGCGATGAACTGCCCAAGACGTTCAAGCGCGGCGAATTCACCTTCAACCGCCGGTTCTTCGAGACCCAGTTCCCCGCCTTCTTCCGGGTGGTGGCCGGGGAAGCCGACAAGGATCTCGTGCTGGATTTCCAATGCGCCCGCGGCCAAGTGGTGGCCAGCCGGATCAGCCGCATCTCCCAGGCCGAGCTCCATGTCCGGACGGTATCCGGCGCGGAGCTGCCGGTGGAGTTCGCCGGCATCACCGAGATCACCCTGCGCCGCAAGGACGCCTGAACCGGGCGACGGCATGAAACACCGCGCCATCCTGCTGTTCGGTGCCCCCGGGGCCGGCAAGGGAACCCAGGGGAAGATCCTCGGGCAGATCCCCAACTTCGTTCACTTCTCCTGCGGCGACGCCTTCCGCAACCTCCGGGTGGATTCCCGCCTGGGGCGCATCTTCGTCGAGTACGCCTCCCAGGGACAACTGGTCCCCGACGAGCCCACAATCGAACTGTGGAAGGGGTCGATCGACGGCCTGATCGCCACCGGCCGCTTCAACCCGGTGGCCGACACCCTCGTCCTCGACGGCATCCCGCGGAACCCGAACCAGGCGCGGATCATGGCCGACCTCGTCGAGGTGGTCGGCGTGTTCAACCTGTTCTGCGCCTCGCTCGACAAGCTGATCATCCGCCTCCAGCGGCGGGCACTCCGCGAGAACCGCCTGGACGACGCCAACGTGGAGGTGATCCGGACCCGCCTGGAAACCTACAAGCGCGAGACCCGCGCGGTGCTGGACTGCTATCCCGAGCACCTGATCCACCAGATCGACTCGATCCAGGAACCCCTGCACGTGCTGCTCGACATCCTCAAGATCGTCGCCGGGATCCCGAAGCCGGCGGTGAGCGACGGCAACACGACCTACCTTCAGGCCGGCACATCGGAGGACCGCACCACCACGCGGCTCCCCTCCACCTGAATCACCCGCACCGGCGCCCCCTTCTCGATCAGGGCGCTCTCCGCGACCACGTCGACCCGACGCCCGTCGAGCATTGCCACGCCCGACGGCCTCAGCTGGGTCAGGGCATGGCCGGAGGCCCCCTGGAGTGCGGACAGGTCGGGTCCGGCATCCCCGCTGGCCGACCGCGAGATGAAGCGGGCGGCGGCGCGGCTCTCGGGAAAGTAGCGGAGCCAGGCCCACACCCCGGCGACCCCGCCGGCCATCACCGCGGCCAGCAGCAGGGTGCCGCCCTGGGGTCCGAGGTGCCGATACCCCGCCACCACCGCCGCCAGCAGGCACAGGAAACCCACCACGCCCGCCACCCCGCCGGGAAGGAACGTCTCCAGGAACAGGAGCACCACCCCCACCACCAGCAGGAGGACCACGGCACTCACGACTCCAGCCCCCCGGGCGGTCCGAGGATCACGGACAACTTCCACGCCTCCCGGGCCCCCGCACGGCTTCGCAGGGTCGCCACCAGCGGACGCGCCGGCCCGGTCGGCCCGCACAGCGCGGGGGTCCGGGCCGCCAACCGACGCGCCGTGGAGGCGGCCGTCAGCGGATAGGTCACCCCCCCGGGCACCGGGACCGCGTCGACACCCCCCGGCCGGGCGGGAACGGGAGCGGGAACAGCAACCGGTCGGCGGGGGACAACGGGCGGAGGCGGCTGGGACGCCGCGGGAGGGATCAGCGGGGGCGGCACCGGCGGGGCCTCACGGAAGGGCGGCTGGCTCTTGCCCAGGAAACGCCGCAGCGCCTCTTCCAGCTCGGGATCCACCGCCGCCCGGCGGGCCGGCGGGACGGGTTCCGGACCGGCCTCCTCCGCGACCTCCGCCTCGTCCTCCATCGCCTGCTTGCGACGGCTGGCGAGCCAGTTGACGACCGCGCTGCCGAGGATGAACACGAGGATGATCCACGGGTTGTCCAGCAGGCTGGCGGCAAGGAGAGGAGGCATGGCCACCGGGGGGAAGCGGTTGTGGGACGATCAGCGCGAGGTCGGATTGCCCTCTTGGCCGCCGGCGTCCCGTCCCTCGTTCCCGATGTTCTCGCGCATGGCCGTGTCGGCCTGGACGTTCCGGAGGCGGTAGTAGTCCATGATCCCGAGGTGGCCCTTCTCGAAGGCCGAGGCGATCCCGATCGGGATCTGGGCCTCCGCCTCGACCACCCGGGCGCGCATCTCGGCCACCCGGGCCACCATCTCCTGCTCGGTCGCCACCGCCGCGGCCCGCCGCACCTCGGCCTGCGCCTGGGCGATCAGCTTGTTCGCCTCCGCCTGCTCCGCCTGGAGCTTGGCACCCACGTTCTCCCCGACATCCACGTCGGCAATGTCGATCGACAGGATCTCGAAGGCCGTGTTGCTGTCGAGGGCCTTGTCCAAAACGGTCTTGGAGATGCGGTCCGGATTCTCCAGCACCTCCTTGTAGGTGGTGGCCGAGCCGATGGTCGACACGATGCCCTCGCCGACCCGGGCGATGATGGTCTCCTCGGTGGCGCCGCCGACGAAGCGGTCGAGGTTGGTGCGCACGGTCACCCGGGCCTTGGCGCGGATGACGATCCCGTCCTTGGCGACCGCGTCGATGGTGGACTTGCCGGCACTGGGCGCGGGGCAGTCGATCACCTTGGGATTCACCGAGGTCTTCACCGCCTCGAGCACCGTCTTCTGGGTGCCCTTGGTGGCGAGGTCGATGGCGCAGGCGCGGTCGAACGGCAGGTTGATGGCGGCCTTCTTCGCCGCGATCAGCGCCAGCACCACCATCTGGACGTTGCCGCCGGCGAGATAGTGCGTGGAGAGGTCGTCGATCGTGAGGGGGAGACCGGATTTCACCGCGGTGATCCGCGAATCCACCACCATCCCCACCGGCACCCCGCGGAGACGGAGGGCCACCAACTCGGTCAGGGTCACCTTCGCCCCGGAGAACAGGGCGCGGATGTAGATCATCCCGAAGTTCAGCACCAGGATCCCGAGGACCAGCAGCACCACGCCGCCGACGCCGTAGAGGACCAGGTCGAAGGCCGAGACCCGGTTGGTGCCCAGGGTCTCCAATTGGGCCAGGATTGCGCTCATGGCGGCACCATTGGGGGGAATGCCGCCATCGACAAGGGCGAACGGCATCGTTCCGCGGGATCTTCCGCGTTGTTGAGCGGCCGACGGCGGGATAGGTTGCCCACCATGGGCTGGTTCGCACGCACCCTGGTCGTTCTCCTCGGATGCCTCCCCGGCCTCGTCCGGGGGGACGCCCCCGCACCCCCCGTCCTCCGGCCGGGCCCGGTGTACATCCTCCCCATCCGCGACGACATCATGCCGCCGCTCACCTACGTGGTCCGCCGCGGGGTCAAGGACGCGATGGCCGCCGGGGCCCCGCTGCTCGTGCTCGACATCCACACCAACGGGGGCCGGGTGGACGTGACCGAGGAGATCATCGGGATCCTCGGCCGCTTTCCCGGGCGGGTCGTCGCCTACGTCAACACCCGGGCCTTCTCCGCCGGCGCCTTCATCTCCGTGGCGGCCGCGGAGATCCACATGGCGCCCCAGAGCGTGATCGGCGCCGCCGCCCCGGTGGCGGTCGGACCCGGCGGCGGCATGGAGAAGCTCCCCGAGACCTACGAGGCCAAGATGACGTCGGCCATCCGCGCCATGGTGCGCACCCAGGCGGAGAAGAACGGGCACGACGTGCGGGTGATCGAGGCGATGATCGACCGCGGCATCGCCCTGGAGATCGACGGCGAGGTCCTCAACCGCGAGGGCAGCCTCCTCACCCTGACCGACCAGCAGGCGGCGAAAACCTACGGGGACCCGCCCCGCCCCCTCCTGTCCGCCGGCACCCGCGATTCCATCGAGTCCCTCCTCGCCCACCTCGGCCATGCCGACAGCCCGGTGGTGCGGATCGAACCCACCGGAACGGAGAAGCTCGGCACCTGGATCAACAAGCTCGCCCCGGTCCTGCTGATCCTCGGGATCCTCGGCCTGTACATCGAGTTCAAGACCCCCGGGTTCGGCCTCCCGGGAATCCTCGGGATCACCGCCTTCGCCATCTACTTCCTCGGCGGCTACGTGGCGGGACTCTCGGCGGCCGGGTGGTTGCTGGTGTTCATCGTCGGTGTGGCCCTGATCCTCCTCGAGCTGCTGGTGTTCCCCGGCACGTTCATCGCCGGCATCACCGGCGCCACACTCGCCCTGGTGGCCCTGGTCATGGCCATGGTCGACGCCTTCCCCGGCGGCCCGGTCGTCCCCACCCTGCCCGAACTCCAGCTCCCCATCCGCAACCTCGGACTCGGACTCGCCGGATCGGCCGTCCTGATCGTCGTCCTCGCCCGCCTCCTCCCCCATACCCCGCTGTACCGGGGCCTCCTGACGGACTCCGCCAGCGGCGTGGCCTCGGTGGCCGCCATCGAGGAACGACAGACGTCGGAACTGGGCCGCGAGGGCACCACCCTCACCCCGCTCACGCCCGGCGGACGGGCCCGGTTCGGCGACGCCCTGGTCGACGTGGTCACGCACGGGGAACGGGTGGAACGCGGGCGCCCGGTGCGCATCGTCGGCCACAGCAGCGGCACCCCCGTGGTCGAGGAGCAGGCCTGAGCCGCACGGGGACCCGGATCAACCGGCCGCAGCCGAACGCCACCCGCTGAATCCCAGCGCGTCGAGGTCGGAGCGCAACTGCACCCGGGCCTCCGGGGCGAGCCGCCGGAGGGGCAGTCGGACCGGGCCGAGGTCGACCCCGAGCAGCCCCATCACCGCCTTCGACGCCGCCAGGTAGCCGTGGGCCGACAACAGGCCCACCAGGCGGACCAGCCGATGCTGTTCCTCGCGGGCCGCGTCGAGGTCTCCCCGGTCGAAGGCGGCCAGGAGCCGATGGGCGACCGGTGCGGCGAAGTTGTAGGTGCTGCCCACCGCGCCGCGGCAGCCGACCGCCAACGCCCCGAGCAGAGCCTCATCGACACCCCACGGCAGGTCGAACGCCGGGGTGCGCACCCGCAGGCAGCGCTGGTAGGTGACCAGGTCGGGGTTGGAGTACTTGAGCCCGGCCAGGTTCGGGATGACCGCGGCGGCCCGCCCGAGGAATTCCACCAGGTCGAGCTGGAGCCCGGTGAGCGGCGGGATGTCGTAGTAGTAGAACGGCAGCCCCGGCACCGCCCCGGCCAGGCCGGCACAGATCGAGACCAGCGTGTCCACGTCGGGCGGCCGCAGATAGCACGGGGCGACCGCCGCCACCGCCGACGCCCCCAGTTCCGCCGCCTCGACCGCCAACGCCCGGACGTCGGCCAGGCAGTTGCCGCCCACGTGGACCACCACCCGCATCGGGGTTCCCCGGGCGACGTCGACCCACCGCCGGGCCAGGGCCCGACGCTCGGCATGGGTGAGCGAACTGCATTCACCGGTGGTCCCCCCCACGAACACCGCCGTCACCCCGTCCCCCAGCAGATGGGCCGCCAGCGGCTCGACCGCCGGCAGGTGGAGGTCGCCCGACGGGGTGAAGGGCGTGTGCGGGGCGGCGACCAGGCCGGTGAGGGGAAGGTTCATGAAAATCCGGAAGGTGGGGTGGTTCCAGGGACGGGTGGCCGTTCCCTCAGGGCAGCCGCACCCCGCGGGCGGCCTCGGTGAGCCGGTACCACTGCTCGCGGGAAAGGCGGCAGCCCGCCGACCGGACGGCGGCCGCGATGCGGCCGGGATCGGTCGTTCCCACCACGGGAACGATCCGGGCGGGATGCCGACGCAGCCACGCCAGGGCCACCCCGGCGGCGTCCGCGCCGATCTCCACCCCGACGGCCGCCATCACCCGCCCCAGAGGGGTGTCGCCGGATGCGGTCCCCAGGGCGCCACGCGCCAGCGGACTCCACGCCTGGGGGCTGATCCCCAGGGCGAGACACTGGTCGAGCGTGCCGTCCTCCATCGCCTCCTGCCGCGCCAGGCTGATCTCCACCTGGTGCGCCACCAGCGGGAACGGACAGGCCGCCTGCAGGGCGGTGAGTTGGGACGGACGGAAATTGCTGACCCCGAAATGCCGGACCCATCCGCGTTCGCGCAGCAGGGCGAACACGCCCGCCACCTCGGCCGGATCCATCAGGAAGTCCGGACGGTGCAGCAGGAGCAGGTCGACCTGCCCGATCCCCATCCGCCCCAACGACGCCCGGACCGATGCCTCGATGTGTTCCGCCGAGAAGTCGTACCGGTAGGGGGCGCCGGGAACGGGGTCGTCGGGCCGTCGGATCCCGCACTTGGTGGCCACCAGGATGCGGTCGCGGGCCCCCGGTTCGTCGCGAAGGGCCTCGCCGAAGATCTCCTCGCACCGGCCGCCGCCGTAGATGTCGGCCAGGTCGAACAGCTCGATCCCCGCCTCCAGGGCCGCCCGGACCGCGGCGCGTCCCCGGGCCGGCTGGTCGGGCGCGGGGGTCACCCCCTCCGACCCCGCCAGCCGCCAGCCGCCGTAGGCGATGCCATGACGCGGACGGCGGAGGCGGTCCAGGAGCGGGTCGGCGGACGGGGTGCTCACAGGTACTTGTCGGTCACCGCGCCCTCGGAGGCCGATGCGACGGTGGCGGCGTACTTGGCGAGGACGCCGCGGGTGTAGCGGGGCTTGGGCTGCTTCCAGCGCCGCAGGCGGGCGTCGAGCTCGGCCGCCGGGATGCCCAGGGTGATCTCGTGCTTCTCGGCGTCGATGGTGATCGGGTCGCCGTTCTTCACCACGGCGATCGGGCCGCCCTCGAAGGCCTCCGGGGTCACGTGCCCGATCACGAAGCCGTGGGAACCGCCGCTGAACCGGCCGTCGGTGATCAGGGCAACGTCCTTGCCCAGCCCCTTGCCCATGATGGCCGAGGTGGGCGAGAGCATCTCCCGCATGCCCGGCCCGCCCTTCGGACCCTCGCCGCGGATGACCACCACGTGGCCGGCCTTGACCTTCCCGGCCAGGATCCCCTGCAGGGCGTCCTCCTCGCGCTCGAACACGATGGCCTTGCCGGAGAAGTGGAGCCCCTCCTTGCCCGAGATCTTCCCCAGTCCGCCCTTCGGACAGAGGTTGCCCCGGAACACCACCAGGTGGCTGTGCGGCTTGATCGGGTTGTCGAAGCCCCGGATCACGTCCTGCCCCTTCGGATACCGCGGCGCCTTGGCCAGGTTCTGCTTCAGGGTGCGGCCGGTGACCGTCAGGCAGTCCCCGTGCATCAGGCCCTCGTCGAGCAGCATCTTCATCAGGGGCACCGTGCCGCCGATCTCCACCAACCGGGCCATGACGTACTTGCCGCTCGGCTTGAGGTCGGCCAGGACCGGCACCTTGCGCCCCACGCGGGTCCAGTCGTCGATGGTCAGCTTGACCCCGGCGCAATACGCCATGGCGATGAGGTGCATGACGGCGTTGGTCGATCCCCCGAGGGCGATCACCAGGGTCATGGCGTTCTCGAAGGCCTCCTTGGTGAGGATGTCCGAGGGCAGGACGCCCCGCTTGATCAGGTTCATCACCGCGGCGCCGGCCTGCTCGCAGTCCAGGGTCTTGTCCTTCGACACCGCCGCCTGGGCGGAGGAGTTGGGCAGGCTCATGCCCAGCGCCTCGATGGCGCTGGCCATGGTGTTGGCGGTGTACATGCCGCCGCAGGAACCGGCGCCCGGGATCGCCACCTCGGCCACCCGCTCGACATCGCGGGCCGAACAACCACCGGCCGCCTCCCGGCCCACCGCCTCGAAGATGTTCACCAGGTCGACGTCCTTCCCGTCGAGTTCACCGGGCAGGATGGTTCCGCCGTAGACGAACAGGCTGGGCCGGTTCAACCGGGCCATGGCCATGAGGCATCCGGGCATGTTCTTGTCGCAACCGCCGATCGCCACGAAGCCGTCGAACCCCTGGCACCCGACCACCGTCTCGATCGAGTCGGCGATCACGTCGCGCGACACCAGCGAGTACTTCATCCCCTCGGTGCCCATCGAGATGCCGTCGGAGATGGTGATGGTGTTGAAGACGACGGCCTTGCCGCCCTTCTCGTTGATCCCCTGGGCGACGCTCACGGCAAGCTGGTCGATGTGCATGTTGCACGGGGTGACCATGCTCCAGGTGGAGGCGACCCCGACCTGGGACTTCCGGAAATCCGACTTCTTGAACCCGGTGGCATAGAGCATGCCGCGGCTCGGGGCGCGCTCGATCCCGTCGACAACCTGCGAGGACCACTTCCTGGCGAGCGACGGGCGGGTGCGGGATGACTTCGGCTTCATGTGCCGGCGAGTTTCCGGAAGCCGCCGATGGGCGCAAGGGACAAAAGGGGATCGTGCCCCTCCGGTTCCTGTCACGGCTTCCGGATGACCCGATAGAACCGGTGCGGCTCGGTGAACACGTCGGGATCGACCAGCTCGAGCGGGGTTGCCACGGGGGTCTCCCGCACCAGCAGCTCCCAGCGGATGAGGTCGGACGACCATTCCACGTCGTACGTCGCCCCGGGTTCCACCGTGACCCGCAACGCGAGTCCTTCAGCGTCGATCCCCACCACCTCGAGCACGGGACGGACGACGAGGGGCGTGATGAACACCTGGATGTCATCCAGACCCCAGGTCTCATCGTCGGGATCCGACGAAAGCCCCTCGGCCCGGAAGTTCAGGACCAGTCGGCTGGCGGTGTGCGGGAACGTGTGCCGATGGAAATAGACGGCGTCCATCGGCCCCTCGCCCGGCACCTCGTAACCGAGGGTGTTCGACTCGACAGCCCCGGTCCGGGCCGGGTTCTGGCCACCCGGATGACGCCCGGGGTACGCCTGTCCGGCGGCAGCGGTTTCGGCCGGGCCGTTGTTGTAGGAGGTCTCCACCAGCCGGAGACCTCCCGCCAGGTCGAGGATCCAGCGGTCCGGGCCCTCGACGGTGCTGTTGCCGTCCCAGCTTCGGAGCACGAACTGGCGCGCCCGGACAGTCACGGCGGCATGCGGCGGGAGGTCGTCCAGGGTGAGGGTCACGGTCTCATTGCCGAACTCGCCAAGGAACCCGCGATCGCCAACCGGCGTCCGGGCGACCCGCCCGTCGGACCACTCCCCGCCGGGCTCCTCGTCGAAGGCGTTCGAGTACACCAGGACACCGTCGTTGACCGACGTCGCGGGCAGGACGGTCAGGCTCCGCAGGGCGGGACTGACGTCCAACTGCCGGCTCTGGAACGTGACCTCGACCTCGAGGTACCGGCCGGGAGGGGTGGCGGCGAACGCCAGGGCGTCGTCGGCCGCCTCCCACAGCGACCAGGTCTCCCGGTCGTTCGAGCTCCGGACCCGCACCCGGACCGACGTCCCCTCGGGGGTCTCCGCATCCCAGTCCACCGCACCCCAGGGCGTGTCGTTGCGGCCGGAGTTGTGGACCACGTTCCAGAAGCCGATCCGGGTGGTGGAATTGCGGGCCACCGAACCGGTCATGTCGCTGTACCCGTAGTGGAATCCCGACGCGTTGGCGGCGGCGACCCGCTTGACGAGGTCGACCACGTTGCGGGCCGGGTCGATGCGCCGGACGAGGTCGTCGCCCAGGCCCACGCACCACACCATGCCCCGCGAATCCACCGCCACGCCGGTCGGCTGGTTGCCGGCGGGGATCACGGCCTTCAGTTGCCCGGTGTTCGAACGCCGGACCACCGTGCCCGGCCCGGAGTGGGCCACCCACACGTCGCCGTCCTCGGTGATCGCGATCCCCCGCCCCTGCGTATCCGCCGGAACGGACCACTCGATCTCCCCCGTCCCGGTGTCGATCCGCGTGAGGCGACCGGATTCCCAACCGCTGACGAAGAGGTGTCCCTGGCGGTCGACATTGATCCCGTACGAGAAGTGGCCCAGCGGGATCGCCCGGAACTCGCCGGTGACGGGATCGAGCCGGAGCACGTGGTTCCGGTCGTTCGACGCCGCCCAGAACACGCCGTTGCGGTCGAGCACCGCGCCGTAGCTCCGATGGCTGTTGGCGGACGCGACGTCGATGTCGCGCAGGATGGCCCCGGTCGCCCCGTCGACGTGATAGACGCGCCGCGTGTCCATCGTGCCCAGCCACAGGTTGCCGTCGGCATCCACCGCGACGCCGCGCGGACCGGGATTGCCCCAGTCGTTCCGATACGGACCGGGGAAGGTCCCGGGCACGTACGGCCCCTCGGTGCCGGGGATCACCGACAGTTCCCACAGCACACACTCGTCCTCACCCCAGGGCAGCATCTCGTCCGCCGTGATGTCGCCGTCGCCGTCGAGGTCGCGGGAGGTCTGGATGAGGCCGTCGCCATTCCGGTCGACGTACTGCCCGTGCTCCAGCAACCCGACCTTCACCACCGTCCCGGCGTAGCGGTTCGCCACGTAGCAGCTGCCGACCAGGTCGACGGTCGTCCGCGACGGCTGGCCGTTGACCCCGGTCGGGACCGTGCGATACCGCGCGACCTCGCGTCCGGTCAGGGTGTCGAGCTTGGAGATGGAGCCCTCGTTGTTGGGCACCCAGAGGAAGCGGAGGGCGGCGGACTGTCCCGAAAGCCGCAGCTCGTCCGACACCACCCCGTAGTCCACACCGGAGAGGCGGCCGCGTTCGAAGTCCCGGTCGGAGGTGTAGGTGACCGGTCCCGGCGTGCCGCCGGCGGCAGCCGACTCGACATCGAGCCGGACGACGTCGACCGCGGCCGGGTCGGACAGGGAATCCGCCGTGACCCGCACCTCCGCCACCGCCCCGGGCAGGATGCCCGCCCCGGCGGTCACCTGGACCGCAACCGGCAGCATCTCCTTGGGCTGGAGCGTCACCTCCCAGGCGCCGCCGCCGGACAGGAGGCCGGTCACGTCCAGACCGTCGGCCGGGGTCGATCCCGACACCCCCCAGAACCCGACCCCGGACACCGTGCCGACGAGTCCGTCGGGACCGGCATCGTCCACCACCTCGCCGTCGCCATCCTCCATCCGCCAGCAGGCGGCCAGTCCGGGCTCGGTCCCGGTGAGACGGGAGGCGGCAGCGGCCTGAAGCTGGGCGACGGAGCGGGCCGCGTTCCAGACACGGACACCGGAGACCCGGCCGCCGAAGAAGAACTGCGGGACGCCGTTCTCGGTGTCGGCCCCGATCCGGAGGGGTCGGTCGTCGTAGACGAGGTCCCCGACCGCGGCGCCGGAGACCACCTCGACCCCGTCGACCACCAGCGCCTGGCGGTCGGCGTCGGCGTCGAACACGTAGGCGAGGTGATACCAGCGTCCGAGGGTGGGCACCCACGGATGGAGGACCTCGCCGACACCCGACGCCCCGCCACGCAGGCGGCTGCCGTCGTGCCACAGGACATACGAGTCCTCCACGCCGCCCCCGCGCGCCTTGCTGACCATCACCCGGGTCCCCCCGACCACCGAGAAGCTGAACCAGCCCTCGACGGTCACGTTGGCCGGCCGCAGTGCCGGGTGGTCAGGCACCGTCACGTGCTGCCCGGAGCCGTCCAACCGGAGGTGGGGGCGGCCGGCGAGGTACGTCGCACTCCAGCCGGATCCGGGTCCGGCCGCCCGGAGCCGGAACCGGTCGGCGACATTCCCCTGGTTGCGGAGCACCACCTCGAACGACGCCACGCCACCGGCCTCCACCTCCTGGAGGCGCGACTGGCCCGAGGCATCGGCATTCCAGAAGCCCTCGCCGGCAAACTCGTTGTCCGCCGACCTCCGGACCATGAGATCCGGCTGGATCGCCACCCCGCAGGTCGTCTCCATCCGCACCATGTCCCGGACGAGCGGGGCGGACGGATCGCGGTTCACCCGGAGGAGGACCGTCCGGATCGTCCCGGCCGGAACGCTGGCGCCGGGGGTCACCTCGACCCGGACCATCAACCCCGCGCCGGGGGCCAGCACCGGGGTCGTGTACCCGGCCGCGGATCGCATCGGGTTCGACACATCCTCACCTCCCACCCGGTACGCCAGGCCCCAGTCGGCCACGGCACCCTCGTCGACCCGCAGGGTGAACGACCGTGCCTCGGGGGAGACGTTGGCCACGCGGACGTCATACGCCGCCGGCACCAGCGGATCGGTGGTCAAGGCGCGGGTCTGGCGACCATCGGGAACCTGCTGGAACAGGCCGGACCCGGAGTAGGCGGCGTCGGGCTCCAAGGCGGACTTGAGCGCCAGGTCCGACCAGTCCGGCTCGCAGTCGCCGGCCGCACCGGCCGCCATCAGGGTGAGGACCTCGATGTCCGACAACCCGCGCCGGTAGATCTGGATCTCGTCGAGGAGACCGTTGAAGGCGTACCCGGCCGAGCCCGGCCAGTTGTCGTTGCCGATGGCCGCATCATGCCCGTTGTGACGGATGTTCCCCGTGAGCGGGGCGGAGGCAGCCTCGACCCCATCGAGGAAGATGCGGGCCACGGCACCGTCGTAGGTCGCCGCCACGTGCACCCAGCGCCGGAGCGGGAAGTCGTCGACGGCCAGCAGGAACGTCGGGTTGTCCACCGTGGCCA
This sequence comes from uncultured Verrucomicrobiota bacterium, assembly GCA_964525755.1. Classification (GTDB taxonomy): domain Bacteria; phylum Verrucomicrobiota; class Verrucomicrobiia; order Limisphaerales; family UBA9464; genus UBA6176. Next base: position 64,123 of record CAZGIK010000020.1, on the reverse strand, counting down.
CATGCCACTCGAGCCGGCCGACGTTCAACGACAGGTCGTATCCGGTCGCGGATCCGTCCCAGTACTTGTCGATGATCAGCTGGTAGCCGTGGGCGGGCGGGTGGGTGGCCGCCGCATTGACCCATGCCACGAGGCTCAACTGGTTCCCGGTGATGTCGAGGGGACCCGACGTACTGCCGGGCAGGCGCACGGCATCCTCGACTCCATCCAGCACGAAGGCCCGTCCGGATCGGCCCGCGGCATGGGTCGCATTCCGTTCCAGCACGCCATGCGCCGCCCCGGCGGAGTCCTCCGCATGGCCATCGGCCGACCAGTAGCCGACCAGGTCGGGAAGGCGCGGCGCACAGGCCTCGACGGTGAGGACATACGGCCGCAACACGACCGCGCCCGCGGCGTCACGGACCCGGGAGGTGAAGGCAAAGCTCCCCGCCTCGACCGGCACCCCCTCCAGTCGCCCGGACGGGGTGAGGGCCACACCGTCGGGAAGTGTCCCGGAGGCCGTCGACCACGTGTACGGCGGCTGCCCGAAGGCGGCCATCAGGGAGACGCCGTATTCCGATCCCAACCGCGCGGGCTCCAGTTCGGCGGGGCCCAGCACGGCCAGGGCCTCCGAACACACGCCGCCCGACCGGGCATCGAACACCCCCGCGATCTCGGCATCGGACAGGGCCCGTCCGTGGAGGATCACCTCGTCGAGCGCACCCCGGAAGAACCGGCGCGGAGAGCCACCCCCCCAGGTGTGTCCCAGGTTCACCGGACGGTTGTTCACCGCCGGGATCAGCAGCGGGGTGACGCCATGCAGCGCGCCGTCGACATAGAGCCGCAGGTCGTACCCGTCCCACACGCCGGCCACATGGTGCCATCGCCCGTCCAGAACCCGCACCCGGGAGTTGACCCCGACAAACCCGTTGCCGGTGCCCCCGCCGTACCCGGCGCCAAAGGTCACGACACCGCTCGCGGGATACGCCTGGAAGGCCCATCCCGTGTTGTCGGTCCAGCCATGGGATTTCTCGGCCAGGGTGACCAGGCCGTCGGACTGCCCGGGCTGGTCCGCCGTGCCGAGCATCCAGAACTGCACCGTGAACCCGGGCCGGAGCAGGTCGAGTTCGGGGTCATGGGGCGTGCTCAGGCGGTCGTCGTTGCTGTCGAAGACGAACCCGCGTCCCACCTTGCCCTCGCCGAAGGTCGGCCCGCCCTGGGCCGTGAGTTCGTGGGTGCCGGCGAGGTCGATCAGGTGATCGGCCCCGGACCACCAGGCGACCACCCCGGCGGGTGGCACGGCACACGGAACCGGCAGGCTGACCAGATCCAATCCGGCCGCGTTGTCCGACGGATCGGGATCCCCGGGGAACGTGGCGACGGCCTCCACCCGGAAGGTTCCCGGGCGCAGCGGCGCCGTGGAGAAGACGATCCCGGCGGTCGAGCCCGGTGCCACCCCCGGCAGCGTGCACACGAACTCGTTGCCCGACCGCCGATGGAAACCACCCGGAACCGTGACCGTGAACACGTCCACCTCCGAGGGCATGAGGACGGTCACCTCCACCGCGGATGCCCAAGAGTCGCCCGGGTTTGCAACCCCGACCCGAACCTCCTGCGGGTACTCGCTGGCGACGGGGTTGGGCGTGGCGGAAAGGGTCACCGCCAGATCGGCGACGGCGGGCGCCCGGCCGGTGGCGGCGAGGTCGAGCAGCGCGGGGGCCGCGGCCCCGTCGGGCCGGACCAGCTGGACCTCGAACTCCAGGTACCGCCCCGGGGGCGTTGCGGCGACCGGCGCCCCGTTCGCCGGACGCTCCCACGCCGACCAGCGGATCCCGTCATTGGAACTGCGCACCCGCACCACCACGTTGGTGCCGGTCGGATCCTCGGCATGCCAGGTGACCCGGTCCCAGGCCGCGTCCGCGACGAACGAATCATGCACCCGACGCCACGTGCCCAGGCGCAGCGTCGCGTTGCGGGCCAGGATGCCCGTCATGTCGCTGTACCCGTAGTGGTTCCCGGCAACACGCTTCACCAGGTCGATGCTGTCGGTCGCCGGATCGATGCGGCGCAGGTACTCGTCCCCGTCGCCCATCACCCAGATCCGTCCCGCGGCATCCACCGCCACGCCCGTCGGGCCGGCCCCGACCGGGATCGTCGCCTTGCGCACCCCGTGGTTCGAGTACCGGCCGACCACCCGCGCCGCCGTGCTCACCACCCACACGTCGCCGTCGTCCGACACCGCCACCCCGCGGCCGTTCGGGTCGATGGGCACGCTCCAGTCGCGCGTCCCGGTGACGGTGTTCCAGCGCGTCAGGATCGACTGCTGGTACGCGGACACGAACAGGTTGCCGTCGCGGTCGAGCGCAAGACCGTAGGGATTGAAGTCCAGGGGAATGGCCGTGGCCTCGCCGGTCGCGGTGTCGAGCCGCAGGAGGGTCTGGGGACCGGACTCCCGGTAACCGGAGGACCACAGGATCCCGCGGGCGTCGATCGCCGCCCCGTACGCGGTGTGGTTCACCGCGGCGGTGTCGACCTGCCGCCGGATCTCACCGGTCGTCCCGTCGATGAGATAGTACCTGCGGGTGTCATGGGTTCCGGCCCACACGTCGCCCCGGGCGTCGACCGCCAGCCCGCGCGGACCCGGGTCCCAATAGTTGTTGGCATAGGCCCCCAGGTAGGTGCCCGGCGTATGGCGGGCCTCCTGCCCGGGGACGAGCAGCACCTCGTGGATCACGCACTCGTCGGCGCCCCAGTCCAGCACCTCCGCCCCGGTGATCGATCCGTCCCCGTCGAGATCCCGCGAGGTCTGCACGATGCCGTCGCCGTTCCGGTCCACGAACCCGCCCGACTCCAGCAGGCCGATCTTCACCACGGTGGCCGACTGGCGGTTGGCGACCCAGCAGTTGCCGAGGAGATCCACGGTGGTTCGGGACGGGCTCCCGATGATCCCGGCGGGCGCGACCCGGTAGCGGCCCAGCTCACGGCCGGTCCGGATGTCGATCTTCGAGACCGAGCTGTCATTGGAGTTGGGGACCCAGAGGTAGGGCAGCGCCCGTCCCCCTTCCGACAGCACGAGGCGGTCGGGAACCGCCCACTCATCGACACCGCTCCCCTGCCCCGCCCCGAAGTCGGCGGTCGTCGTGTAGAGGACGTCCAGCGCCGCGACCCCGGGCGCGCGGAGGGTGGGCACCATGCGGACGGTGTCGGCGCCGCCGACCAACCCCTCGGGCGATGCCCGCAGCGCGAGATCCCGCGGCGTCCCCGCCACCGCGGCCCCGCCCGGCGTGGCCGTCACCCGCAGCTCCAGGGTCCCGCCGCCCGGCAGCAGGTTGTCGGTCCAGCCCGCCCCGGCGACCGCGGCACTGACGTCCACGAACTCCCATGCGGGTCCGTTGACCAGCAGGCCATGGCGGCGGTTGGGGCTCAGATCGCGGGCCATGCCGGCCACGCCGTCGTCCAGACGCCACCAGCCGTCGAGCGCCCCGGCACCGGGCTCCGGGGGAAGGATGCGGTGGATGTCGACCTCGACCGGCGTCAACGCCCGGCTCCAGATCCGGACATCGCCCACCGCGCCCGGGAAATAGGCGGAACAGCAGTACTCCCCGGCGATCCGGACGCCGGCGGCGGTCGGCGCGTAGTCGGCCACCGGCCCGCGCGCCGCCTCGACGCCGTCGACATACAGCACCACCTCCGCGCCGTCGCACACCGCCGCCACGTCGTACCAGGCTCCGGCAACGGCCGGCGTCGGCGCACTGTACGACGCCCAGCATCCGCCCGGGGGCTGGATCCCGACCGCGAACCTTCCGTCGAGCAACAACACCCCCCAGTCGCGGCATTCGGCCGCCGCCCCGGCGATGGTCCGGCGCCCGCCGGGCAGGGCGTCCGGGCGCACCCGGGTCTCGATGCTCCACTGACGCCCGGGCGCCCACGCCCCGAGGTCCACGTAATCGTCCACCCCGTCGAACCGGAGTGCCTGCGACACCTCGTGCCGCACCGTCCATCCCGCACCGTCGCCAGCCCCGGCAAGGCGGAACGCCGCCGGAATGTTCCCGTCGTTGGAGAGCGTCACCGTGAACCGGGAGGCCCCGCCCGACACCACGTCGGCCCATCGCGTCTGACGCGTCCCGTCGGCGTTGTACACCCCCTCGCCCGCCGGAACGGCATCGCCCTCGCGCAGGACGGACAGGTCGGCCCGGACCCCGGCGGCGGCCACGGCGTCGACCTGGACGACATCCCGCACCAGCGCCGGCAGGAAGGTGTCGTGGACGGAGATCCGGACCGGCTTGCGCGAACCGGGGGGCACCACACCCGAATGCCGGATCTCGACCTCCACCTCCAGCGCGGCGCCGGCGGCCAGTTCGGGCGAGGTCCACCCGCCCGGGGTGACGATGGAGGAAGTCATCTCCCGGTCACCGGCCCGGTAGGCCACGGTCCACCCCGACGCAACCCCCTCGGAGGCCCGCAGATTGACGGTGCCCGCCTGGCGTCCGTCGTTCACCACCTTCACGCGGAAGGTCCCCACCGCACCGACGCCGACGACCGCCTCGCGGACCTGCGGATCGGCCGGTTCCACCTGGAACACGTCATCGCCGGCATATTCCCCGGCCGGGTCCGAATCGGCCCGGACGAGCAGGTCGGGAACCGCCGTCGGGACACCCGGGAGACCCCAACGATCAAACAACTCCGACTCCAACGCCCGGATCTCGCCGTCGGACAACGCCGTGGAAAACGTCAGCACCTCGGCGATCTCGCCGTTGAACGTGTTGCCCCACGGGTCGTTCGCCAGGATCAGGTTCGCCGTCCGGGTGGGATCCCCGGCGCTGGTGAACTTCAGGCCCTGCCCCACCGCCACGCCATCCACCCGGATCAGGGCGTCGTCCCCGTCCCGGCGCATCGTCACCACGTGCCACGCGTCATCCCATCCGGGCGGCTGGGTCACCCCGGCGGAGCCACCCGCACCCGGACGTCCCACCTGCAGGGCGAGGTTGTCGGCATGGGTCGCGTGCATCATCCACCGGTGATCCTCCGGTGCGACCCACGAGAGCGTGGTGGTGTAGGGATCCGACCCGAGCTGGCGCTGGACCACCACGATGGTGGTGGCGGTGGCCGAGAAGAGTTCCGACCCCGGCACCGCCGGACGGGACAGCCACTGTTCGCGGAACTCGAGGACCGGACGCCCGTTGAGGGCGGACGGGATCTGGCGCGGACGGCGGCCGGCGTCGGTCTGCGACAGGTGGTGTCCCCCTGTGGAGAGGTCCTGCCATTCGCTCACGCGGCCATCGCCATCCGCCGTGACCCCGGCGGCGGCGTCGAGCCAGAGGGTGAGCGAGGCGTCCGGCCATCCCTGGGCGGCGCCGCTCCCCGGGAGCAGGCACAGCGCAAGGAGCAGGACGACCGTCCGTGCCGGGCACGACTTCCGGGCGGGCGACGGGACTGGGTCGGGGCGACGTGAAGGGGTGGCATGCATGGCGCGTTCAGGAGGCCGCGGGCGTCGGGCCCTGCGGCTCCTCCTCCGTCATGAGTAGGTCCGGCCCCGCATGCACTCCCTCCGCGTCTTGGCCAAGGGGCACCCCGGATTGCCCGGGGGGACGACGGTGGCACGAGCGGGTTCCTCCATCCTGCGCGCATCCGCCGGTAGGACGCGCTGGCACTCGATCCGGTCCCTGGTCCGGACCTCACGGCTGTCGCCGGACGCCGACCGCCGGCAGCCGCCTGCGGTGGCGCGAACGTCCCCCCAAACGCCGCTGTCGGATGATCTCTGCGGAAGTGGGCCTTCGGCGGAGTCGCTGTCGGCCTCCTACGCGACCCTTTCCTTGTCCGACCCGGCGTGTTCGGCAACGGCCCGATCGAAGGCCCCCTGCCACACGGGCAGCGGGTAGACGGCGCGGAAGCAGCGCATCCCGTAGAGAACCGATTCGCCCGCCCCGGGGTACTGGTCGACCACATCCTTGATCAGCTGCCGCATCAGGTTGGTGTGGGCCGGATCCTCCGCCGCGTGGAACTTGATGAAGCCCATCGCCTCGTCCTGGAACCCTTGGCGGGCGAGGAAGGGTTGAACCGCCTCCGCCACAAGCGGGGTCAGGGCCTCGAACAGGTACTCCGCCCCGAGGTACGCGAACGGATCGCGCTGCTGCACCATCATCCACCAGATCCCCGCGGCGGCGAAGGACGCCGGACTGATCCGCTGGCTGCGGGCCCGAGCCTCGTCACCCCCGAGGGCGACGTAGTCGCGCAACCCCATCTCGCCATGGTCGAACTCGTCGGCCTGATGGTGGAGCATCGCCTTGAGGCGGCGGACAGGCAGGGACCTGGGCATCTGGCCGATCAGGGCGATCGTGGCCTCCACGATCGAGGCGTTGTACGAATAGATCTCGAGATACACCTCCCGCATGATGCCCCGAACCAGGGCCGGGTCGGTGGCCGGATCGGTCAGGACCCGCCACATGTCGGTCCGGGCGATCTCCTGCATGAGTCCGGCCACCTCGGACTCGAGGATGGCAATGACGGTGGCGGAGGGGATTGAGTTGGTTGGGTGCATGGGGTTGGCGTGCTGAAGGGGGGAGGCAAACGGGGGTCGAAATCATGGGTGGTCCGGCACTCAGGGTTCCATGCGGACATCCGCCGGGACCATCTCTTGCGCCACATGGCGTTTCGCCGTGGATCCGGGAACCGGATCATGGGAGGCATCCGATCCCCCTGCCCGGCCCACTCCCGACTGGATCAATCCCGCCCCGCAGACCAGGTGCTCCGTCGACAATTCCCCATCAGCGTGAGCCGGCTCGGTTTCGGCCCCACCCGGAAATGGAATCGCTGCTCCCCTCCAGGGGTGACGGCGCCGAACCCGCACATAGGGGGATCCCACCGCCCTGAGATGCGGCGTATCGGTCAGGTTCAGCACCATCGGAAGCACGTCCCCGTACTCGGGGTGCCGGACACGGCCCCGATAGGGAACATAGCCCAACCGGGCATAGACCTCTTCGAGATGTCGATTGGTGTCCATGAAGTCGAAGTACACATCCCGGAGCACCCCCAGTTCGAAGCACGCGAGCACCAGCCTCATGGCGACCGCGGTTCCCCGGTACTCGCGGGCGATCATGAACTTGGATGTCATGCTCACATGCCGCGGGAACCAGCATCCCGCCCGTTCCATCCCATAGAGCTCCGCGTACTCCCCGAAGTCCGTCTCGGCCCCGAGATTCGCACGGAGAGCCCCCACGATCCGGCCCCCGTCGATTGCGACCAGATTGTGCGCCGTGGCATCCAGCGGATCCTCCAACGTGCGGTTCCCATGGTCGGCATGGCGCGGGGATCGTCCCATCTCCTCCACGTAGATGGAGTAGCGGAAGCGGTACAATTGCCGGCGCTCTTCGGCCGTACAGACCGGTCGGATGACAAGGCTCATGGAGCGGGCGGGATCAGGGATTGGAGGGCTTCATCGCGGGTACACCCACTTCGGGATCCGGATCAGGCCTGACCCGACCGGCACGGGCGATCTGGGACGGGGTTGGAACACGAACGTCCGAGGCAAGGCGGAGTGCCTGGGCGAGCCGGATGAACCACCAGATGACGTCCGGCTGCGAAGCCGACATCCCATGCCGGGCGGACGAGGGAAGGGCGTGATGGTTGTTGTGCCAGCCCTCACCGAAGGACAGCAGCGCGCAGAGGAGATTGTTGCGGCTGTGGTCGCCGGTGGCGAACGGGGCGTCCCCGAAGAGGTGGCACAGGGAGTTGATGCTCCAGGTGACATGCTGCACCGCGAGCAGACGCACCATCCCACCCCAGAGCGCTCCACGGAGACATGAGACCATATCGCCGCCCACCACCCAGCCCACCACGCCGGGCAGCAGCACGCCGAGCGTCACCCAGACGAGGTAATGACGGTCGCATGCGGTGACGACGGGATCGCGTCGGAGTTCGGCCGCGTACCGGAGCATCGACACCGGCTTCGGGGAGAGCATCCAGCCCACATGGGCATGCAGCCACCCCCGGAACCCGGCCCTCCAGCCCCCCTCGTTCCCGTGGGGCGAGTGCGGATCGTCCGGGGTGTCACTCGCGAGGTGATGCTTCCGGTGCGTCGCCACCCAGAAGGTGATGGGTCCCTGGGCCGCCATGCATCCGGCAATGGCGAGGCACCAGCGAAGCGCCGGGACGCAGGTGTAGCTTCGATGGGTGAAGAGCCGGTGGAATCCCGCGGTGACTCCCAGGACGGTGACAGCGTAGAAGCCGGCGAACAGGAGGAGGTCCACGCCGGTCACCCACCGTCCCCAGAGCAGGACGATCCCGCCCATCGTCATCAGGGGCGGAAGAACCACCGTGGCCAGCGCCACGCGCCTCGCCCGACGGATGTCCGATGCTCCCCCCAACCGGACTTGATTGCCTGACAGCGTCGCAGCCATGGCTGAGAGGTGGTATTGACTTCAGTGACCGGCGGCGGGGACGAACTGAGCCGAGTGGACCTCAACGCCGTAATGGCTGCAGCGCGCCCGGTCGAATGCCGTCTGCCAGACGGGAATTGGGTAGACGGCAAGGAACCGATCCAGCCCCTCCCGAATCGACCGATCGGCCTCGGGATAGCGCCTGACCACCTCCTCGATCAGCGCCTTGACCAACTCCGTGTGCTTGGGGTCCTCCGTGGAATGGAACTCCACAAACTCAAGGGCACCGGTAGGAAAGCCGCGCTGAAGCAGCAACCCCTTGACCCGCTCCGACACGATCGGGGTGAGACCTTCGAAGGGATAGAGCGCCCCAAGATAAACGAAGGGATCACGCTCATGGGCAATCATGCGCCACAGGGCTGCGACCGAGTAGGAAGCAGGGCTGATCCGATGTTGCCGACGGGCGTACTCCTCGCTGCCACCCAGGGCGACGTAGTCGCGCAAGGCCATCTCGCCGTGATCGAATTCCTCGGCCTGATGCCGGAGCATTGCCTTGATCATCCGCACGGGCATGGACCTGGGCATCTGGGCGATCGAGGTGATGGCTCCCTCGATGGCATGGGGCTGGTAGGAGAAGATCTCCAGGTACAGCTCCTTCATCATTTCACGAAGGAGCAGTGGGTCGGTGTCGGGCGCGGTCAGGACTCCCCAGAACTCCTGCTGCTCGATCTGACGGAGCAGGTCGGCAATGCGACCGTCGAGCCACTGGACGATTGTGCCTCCCGATTGGTGGGATCGGGCCGGGTCGGTTCCGTGCCTGCCAGGGATGGTGGTCGCTTCCATGGAAGACGGTTCGCAGCGCGCCCCCCGGATCTTTCAGGGAATTGTCCGGACCCCGTCCCCTCACTCCGCCCTGAGCGCCACCAACCATCGCGATGTCCCCGGGGCGCTCGGCCACGAGGTCGATGTGGGCTGGAGCGTCGGATCACGTATCCGGCGGCCCGCCGAGGAGGCGCTGGCGCACGCTGGGTCAGAAACGCCCAGCGACACCGGCCGCCGATCGGCGTCGGCTACGGATGCGGGGCAGACGGAGGGGAGGCACGTCAGCCGCAGGGGAGGCGGGGGCACGCCTCCCGGCTTGCCGGAACGCGCGTGGGATCGTGAAGGGACACGGCCCGCCGGAGATCCTCGTCGTCGAGGGCGTCCTGGATCGCACCGACCTGCTCCGAGGTGACCGGGGACACTCCAGGCACTTTCCGGATCCGAAGGATGCCAAACGGTCCCACCTCAAATCTCCCGGGATCCGGATTGTCGAGGATGGGTTCCGGCTGCAACTCACGCCGCAACGCCCTCTCGACCAACTCCTTCAGAGTGATCTTCCGCCGGGCCGCCAGGATCTTCGCCTCGGTCAGAACTTCCTCCGGCAGATCCAGGGTCGTCTTCATTGCCGGGTACCAATATGGTTTTACGGCTCATTGGCAAACCCCATCGGCGTCGGGGTCGCCATCGGAATCGGGATCGAATCCGCAGCTTCCGCCAAACCCCCGAATCGACCCCCGATCCCGACCCCGACAGCCGACCCCGATGCCGCAACACGGGCAACCGGGGCCTGCCTCCCCTGCTTCCCACCATCGGCGTCGGGGTCGCCATCGGAATCGGGATCGAATCCGCAGCTTCCGCCAAACCCCCGAATCGACCCCCGATCCCGACCCCGACAGCCCCTGCCGGCCCGCTCATTTCGCCCGCTGGATCACGATCGACCCGCCGCCGATCGCCTGCGGATCCGCCGCATCCATGTCGTCGCTGCCGCCACGGCGGTTGTCATAGACCACCACCCCGGACGCACGGTCCCAGACCTTGATCCGGAAGGCATCGACCCCGGTCTTGCCCGCCCCATCGGTGGCGGTGAGCAGGAACCCGTATTCGCCCACGCCGTTCACCACCCCGACCCCCTTGTACTGGGCCTTCGATCCCGCCACCACCAACCACTCGTACGCCGTGCTGTGGAACCGGAAGTCCCCCGACTGGAACTGGAACTGGGTCTGCCCCGACGGCACCGACTGCCCCCGATGGTACCGGGAGTTGAACCCGAAGGTCGCCCGGCCCGACAGGGTGGGATCATAGAGGTACGCCCCCGGTGCCGACTCGATCCACCCGCCGCCGGTGACGAAGCCGCCGTCCGGATCGAAGATGACGACGTACTCGAACCGTCCCTCCTGCACGTCGCCCTGGGCGTCGGTGACCTGCACGGTCACCCCGTGGACCCCGGGCGCTCCGTAGAGATGGGTCGCCGAGGCACTTGTCGCCGAGTCGGGAGCCACCGTCGACTCGGTGCCGTCGTCCCAGACGAACCGGACGCTGGCCCCGGCCGGATCGCCCACCACGGCGAACCCGACCGAGATGCCGACCAGGTTGCCGAGTTCCACCGGCCCGACGGGCCCCGTGATGTTCCCGAGCTGCGGCTCGCTCGGGAACATCCCGAACACCGTGCCGGTCAGCTCGCCGATGGTCGGCGTGCTCGTGGCATCGAAGACCACCGCAAACCGCCCGCCGGAGATCGTCCCGTCAAGGTTGTCCGTGGTGTCCTTGGCCGGCGGCAGCCCGCCGCTGCTCAGCACCGCGATCCAGTCGGTCCCGTTGAAGTACCGGAGCTTCACCCGGTTCTCCATCCCGCCCGTGACCGTGGACGGATAGTAGAAGTACACCGTGGCCGAGACTCCCTCGGTGGGTCCGGTGACCTGCACGTCGACAAAGGCGCCGTTGTCGACCTGGAAGGCGGTGTCGCCCACCGGCCGCTCGTCATAGGTGGCGGCGAGGACGGTGACCGGTTCGGAACCGTCGTTCTGGACGCTCACCGTCACCCCGGGCTCCCCCGCGGTGGTCGGCGCCGTGCTGACCGTGCTGGTCCCGCCGGGTTCGCTGATCGCGGCGTCGGCGGTGCCGACGGTCTGGGCGACGATGCTGAAGCCCAGCGGATTGGACACCTGTCCGTCGCCGTTCACCACCTGGATCGCCGCCACGGCGATGTCCACGCCCGTCTGGAGGTCCGAGGCGGGGATCAGTGCCGCGAGTTCGGAACTGCCGACCACCGTGGTGGAGCGCGGCTGGCCGTTCCAGTGCACCACGGCTCCCGGCAGGAAGCATCCGCCGTGGACGACGAGCTGGAAGCCCGGCCCGTTGGCGTGGGCACCGGACGGGCTGAGGGACGCCAGCACGGGAGCCGACGGCTCGACCGTGATGACCACCGTGTCCGTGGCGGACACCGTCGCCCCGTTCTTCTCGTACGAGACCGTCAGCACCGCCACATAGGTGCCGTGCGGCAGCACCCACGCGACGACCGGGCCGGCCGCCGAGTCGAGGGTCACCCCGTCCTGCGTGAGATCCCACCGGTACGCGAGGACATCGCCGTCGGGATCGGAGGAACCCCCGCCGTCCAGGCCGACGACCGCCTCGCAGTCGGTGCCCGCACGGACCGTGATGTCATCGCCTGCGACCGCCACCGGCGGCCGGTCGCTCAGGGTGGCCGTCAACGTGACCGTCGCGGAGGCCGTCCCGCCGTTGCCGTCCGAGACCGTGTACTCGAACGAATCCACGCCCACATATCCCGCCTGGGGCTGATAGATCACCGTCGAGCCATCGGGCGCCACGCTGGCGGTCCCATGGATGGGCGGGGTGACCGCAACCACCGTCAACGCATCGCCGTTGGCGTCGGTGTCATTGTCCAGCACCTCCAGCGAGTAGGGGCCGTCGGCATCCTTCACGTCGTACGCATCCGCGACGGCCGTCGGCGGGACCGGGATCTCACGGGCCAGGGCGAGGGCGTGATGCCCGCCGCCAGAGATCCGGATGAACCGGATGTGCGGGGCCTGGACCAGCGACACCGGGGATCGCCGCGTCGTCTGCGATCCGTCACCGACGACACCCCTGTCATTCGAGCCCCAGCCGAAGGCCGTGCCGTCCGCGAGGAGGGCGAAACTGGTATGACTGGCGCCCGCCACCTGAACCGGCTTGGCACCCTCGGGGATCGGCACCTGCACCGGTTGCAGGCTGTTGAATCCATTCCCTTGGCCCAACTGGCCATCGGCGCCGTATCCCCAAGCCCACACCGAGCCATCGCTCGCGAGGGCCAGGTTGTGATTCAGGCCGGAATCGATCTGCACCACGCGGCGGCCATCCGGAAGCGGGATCACCGGTACCGGGACCGCGCTCGACCCGGTCGCACCCGTGCCAAGTTCCCCTGCACTTCCGAGCCCCCAGGCCCAGACCGTCCCGTCGTCGGCGAGGGCAAGGCTGTGCTGGACGCCCGTACACACCTGCACCACCCGGCGTCCGCCCGGCAGCGCCTGCACGGCGACCGGCGACGAGGCCGTGGTTGTCGTGCCATCGCCCAACTGGCCGTACTGGTTGTAGCCCCAGGCCCACAATCCACCGTCCTCGTCGATGGCCATCGAGTGCGAGTAACGGGAGGAGATCGCCACGATCCGCACCCCGGGAGGCAGGTTGACCGCCCCGGGAGTGGATCGACTGGTCGTCGTGCCATCTCCAAGTTGCCCGACCGTGTTCAGGCCCCAACTCCACACCGTGCCGTCCTCGGCGAGCGCCAGCGTATGCTGGTTCCCGGCGGCAATCGCCACCGGTGCACGATCCCCGGGGATCACCACCTCGACCGGCGTGGGCCGATCAAGGGTGGTGCCGTCCCCCAGGCGGCCCGATCCATTGGGTCCCCATGCCCACAGGCTTTGATCCTCCGAAATGACGAAGTTGTGGCCCTCGCCCGCCGCGAGAACCGTCACCTGCCGCCCGCCGGGCAATGGCTGCACCGAGCCCGGGACCGGGCGACTGACCGTGGTTCCATCCCCCAGTTGACCGAAGAGGTTCCAGCCCCACGCGAACGCCATCCCGCGCAGGTCACCCCCGGTGACGCCGCCGTCGACAATCCCGTCGCCGTCGTTGTCCTTCCCGTCGAACACGTCCAGCGCACCCGGATACACCGAGGCATCCGCCGGCTCCGGGTCGTCCGCATTCGCGAACCCGTCGCCGTCGATGTCCGGGTCGCACACATCGCCGGCTCCATCCCGGTCGAGATCCGACTGGTCGGCATTCGCCGTCAGCGGACAGTTGTCGGCGTGGTTGGCGACGCCATCCGCGTCGCGGTCGCCCGGGAGGAGGGTGAGGGTGACCGTGGCGGTCGAGATGGCCCCCTCGGGATCGGCCATGGTGTAGGTGAAGGTCTCAGTGTCCGACACCCCGGGCACGACGAAGGCCGCGCGGGACCGCGGATCGTAGCGGAAGGTGCCGTCCCGGTTCACCCGCAGCGTCGCGCCCGACGACAGGCTGATGACGTTGTTCACGGCCGCCGGTTGGCCGTTGACCTCCACCACCTCGCGCGGTCCGCGGATGGAGGTCAGGGTCGAGGCGAAGTTCGCCGTCGTGCCCGGATAACCCACGGCGAGGTAGGCGATCAGGGCCGAGGCGCGGTCGAGCGTATTGGGCTGCGCCGAGGTGTCATGCACCAGGTCCGCCCCCGCCCAGAGCGGATCCCGGAGCTCGAGGTTGAAGCTGGAGGGAGTCGCCCCCGACGGGAACGACGTGCCCAAGGTCTGCACGTTGCCGAGCAGGATGTAATGGTAGTCGCCGCTGGCGGTGTCGTTGCCCACCTGGTTCATGTAGCCATGGCCCGCAAACCGGTAGCCACGGCCCGGGAACCGGATCTCCCAGACCAGTCGCGTGTCCGACAACGTGGCCCGATACACCCCGCCGTCGCCGAACGTGATCTGAACCGGCACGGCCGGGTCGATGGTGTAGCTCCCCTCGAACTCGTCCCCGTTCGAGAAGTCGGCCGTGTTGGCCGTCATCCGTCCCGCGAACCGGATCACGGGCAACGGCCCCTCGTCGGGGTCCGAATCGTTGCCCAGGAGCCCGGGATTCGTGACGACGAGCTCGGAGTCCTCCCCGGTCGAGTACGAGTCCGGTCCCGCAACGGGCGGGTCGTTCACCGGGGTCACCGTGATGCTGACCGTCGCCGGCGCGGAATCCGCCGTGCCATCGTTGACCTTGAAGCTGAAGCTGTCCGGCCCGTGGTAGTTCGGGGCTGGGGTGTAGGTCAGGTTCGGCGCCGTTCCCGACAGCGTGCCGTGGGCCGGCCCGCTGACGATGCTGAAGCCCAGCGTGCTGCCCTCGACGTCGGATCCGGCCAGGAGGATTGCCACAGCGGCATCCTCGGCCGTCGTCACCGACTGGGCTTCTGCAACCGGCACGTCGTTCACCGAGGTCACGGTGATGGACAGGGTCGCGTCCGGAGAGGTCAACTCCCCGTCATCCACCCGGAACACGATCGAGTCGGGCCCGTGGTAGTTGGCCGCCGGCGTGTAGACACCCTCGGCGCCTTCTCCGGTCCTGGTGCCACGGGCAGGACCCGACACAACCTGGAATGCCAGGCCGACCGGTTCCGCCCGCAGCCGGAACAGTCCCCCCTTCTGGCGGGCCGTGCCCACGAAGCCGACGCCGTGGATCCATCCGTCCTCGCCCACCGCCACCTCCCCCTGGGGCTGGAACAGGTCGTTCGCCCCGGACCGGAAGTGATGCAGCACCGACAAACCGGTCCCATCGGCCGCGATCCGGAAGACCGTCCCGCCGCCGGCCAGGCCGTTGAACTGGTTCACGCCGTAAAGGATTCCATCCGGCCCCTGGACCAACGCCGTCTGCGGGCCCCGGCCCTGCTGCCCCGTGCCGGGGAAATGGTGCAGGAATCGGAAGCTGGATCCGTCCCGATCAAGGGCGAACACCGTCCCTCCCATGCCCGAGCCACCGTTGGCCGTCACGCCGTACAGCTTCCCGTCAACGCCCAGGGTCAATCCGGCGTTCGGATTGCCGCCGTCGACCGGCCCGGAATCGAACTCGCGGAGGAACTGGAAACCGCTTCCATCGCGTCCGATCCGGAACACCGTGCCGCCACCGTACTGGGTCTGTCCGCCGATCTGGGTCGTTCCGTAGAGGAGACTGTCCGGGCCTTCCACCAACCGTGCGTAGGGGCGCCCGCCGCCGTGCGCCTGGCCGTTGAAGACGTGGAGCGTCGTGAAGCCGGTGCCATCGGTTCGCACCTTGTAGACCGTCCCGGCGTCCGCCGCGGATCCACCGAACACCGTGGTGCCATACAGCCAGCCGTCACTGGCCAGCAGCAACCCGCCAAACGCACCCCGCCCCTCGGCGGAACTGGATCCCAGATGCTTCAGCACACCGAATCCCGTGCCGCTCATCCCGATCTTCCAAACCGTGCCGCCCCCGGCGGAACCGCGAAACTTGGTGGTTCCGTACATCAGCCCACCCGGCCCCTCCACCAGGCGCGCCACCGGCCATCCGCCCTGCGCCCCGCTCGCCGCAAAGTGGTGGAGCGTCTGGAATCCTGTCCCGTCCGCGTTGATTCGGAACACGGTCCCCAGCCCGCCCGTGCCGCCCTGTTCCGTGGTTCCGTACAGCATGCCATCGGATCCCCGGATCAGTCCGCCCGAGCCCAGTTCACCCAATCCGGCACCCCCGCCGAAGGCATGCAGCAAGGTGTATTCGGTTGCCTCGACATCCGTCCCGGCAAACCGGGCCTCCACCGCCGTGTCTTCCGCCGTGAGCACCGAGGTCGACACGACCTGTGGCGCATCGTTCACGGACCGCACCTCCACCGCGACCGAACCCGCGACCGTGTGGGTGCCGTCGCTGACCGTGAAGCTGAAGCCGTCAGACCCGCTCATGTGCGGATGCGGGGTATACGTCAGGCTCGGCGCCGCACCGGTCAGGATGCCCCGGGATGGCGGGACACTGATCGTGTAGGTCAGCGGCGCGCCTTCGGGATCCGTCCCACCCAGGTTCAGTTCCAGCGCCACGTCCTCGTCCGTCGTCAGCGACTGGGCGATCGCGACGGGCGCCTCGTCCACGTCGGTGAGGCGGACAGTGACCGTCGCCGTCGCCGCAAGCCCGGCCGCATCCTTCGCCTCGACCGACAGCGTGAAGACCGGCGTGGTCTCGAAGTCGAGCGGTGCGTTGTCGACGATGCTCAGTTCACCCGTGCTGGTCAGGATCCCGAACACCCCGGGCACGCTCGCCCCGGTGATCCGGTAGGTCAGCGTGTCCCCGGCATCCGGGTCCGAGGCCTGGACGAACCCGATCGTGATCCCGTAGGGCGAGTTCTCGTCGAGGGAGATCGTCTGGTCGGCGATGACCGGCGGATCATTCACCGGAGTCACCGTGATGCTGACTGTCGCCGGCGCCGAATCGGCCGCACCGTCGTTCGCCTTGAACGTGAAGCTGTCCGGCCCGTGGTAGTTCAGCGCCGGGGTGTAGGTCAGGTTCGGCGCGGTGCCGGAGAGCGTCCCTTGCGCGGGCGAAATCTCAACCGTGTAGGTGAGCGCATCACCGTCCACGTCCGACCCGGCGAGAGTGACCGCCACAGTCGCATCCTCCGCGATGGTGACCGACTGGCCGCTGGCCACCGGCGCGTCATTCACGGGGGTCACGCTGATGGAGACCGTCGCCGGAGCGGACGTCGCCGTCCCGTCGTTGATCATGAACGCGAAACTGTCCGAACCGTTGAAGTCGGCGGCTGCCGTGTAGGTGAGGTTCGGAGCATTGCCCGAGACTGTGCCGTACAGCGGATCGCTCACGACCGTGAAGATCAGCGCGTCGCCGTCCACATCCGAGCCGGTGAGGGCGATGTCCACGGCGGTGTCCTCGGCCGTGGTCACGGACGCGGCGTCGGCGACAGGAGCGTCGTTCACCGGAGTCACCGTAATGCTCACGGTCGCGGTCGCGGTCAGTCCGCCAGTGTCAGACACCGTGTAGGTGAAGC
This sequence comes from uncultured Verrucomicrobiota bacterium, assembly GCA_964525755.1. Lineage (GTDB taxonomy): Bacteria > Verrucomicrobiota > Verrucomicrobiia > Limisphaerales > UBA9464 > UBA6176. The sequence goes on along the minus strand of CAZGIK010000020.1, from coordinate 46,933 downwards.
TGTCCGCACCATGAAAATCCTCCGCCGGCAGGTAGCTGAAGGAACCGTCCGCCTGTAGCTCAAGGTCACCATGGGCCGGATCCGTGTGGGCCGTGACCTCAAGGGTGTCGCCATTGGCATCGGAGTCGTTGCCGAGCAGGCCCGGCGCCGGGATCTCGAGTGCGCCGTCCTCCCCGACCGTGTACGCATCGGCCGCCGCAATCGGTGCGACGTCGCTCTCCTGAAGGATGACGAGGCTGTGGTTCGCCCCCGCGGCGATCTTCCAGACCGAGCGAACGTTCCACGCGGCGGGTTCAAGGACGGCGACGGGCGCGGGCGCGATCGCCCCCGAGTTGTTCCCCAGTTGTCCGGAGCTGCCCTGACCCCAGGCCCACACCGTACCGTCGTCCAACACCGCAAGGCTGTGGGCGGCCCCCGCAGCGACGCCCACGACGGTGCGGCCAGCCCATCCAATCGGGGTTGAAAGCGGCGCCGGCGTGAGCATAAAGCCACCCACGGAACCAGTTCCCAACTGACCCGAGCCGTTGAGGCCCCACACGAACACGCGCCCGTCGTCCCGCAATGCGAGGTTGTGGTCATGCCCGGCTGCCAGGCGGATCACCGGCCGAACCTGCATGACTCCACCCCCAATGGTCACCGGTTGCGGCGTGGGATAAACGCCACCACCAACCCCGATACCCAGTTGCATGCCCAGATTGGAGCCCCAGGTCCAGACGGTGCCGTCGTCCAGCACGACCCCATTGTGATAGGGACCGGCGGCCACCTGGGCCACCTTCCGTCCAGTCCATGCTGGCGGCGACACGACCCGCTGCGGGGTGAATCCATTGCCCCCCACGCCGCCCAGACCCAGTTGGCCGTACTGGTTGGACCCCCATGACCAGACACTTCCGTCATCCAGCAAGGCGAGCGAGTGGCCCCATCCGGCCCCAATGTCGACGATCCTCCTGGCGTTCCACGCCGTCGGGGTGACGACCCGGACTGGCGATGGGAACACGCCCGATGTGCCGTTGCCCAACTGTCCCAAGGTACCCGATCCCCAAGCCCAGACAGACCCGTCATCCAGCAGGGCAAGACTATGGGCTGAGCCACCGGCCACCTTCGTGACCCGGCGATCGCTCCAGGCGGCCGGGGGAGGCACCCGTTGGGGCGTCCCCACGGGACCTCCCGCGACACCCAACCCAAGCTGACCATCGCCGTTGTAGCCCCAAGTCCAGACCATCCCATCGTCCAGCACCGCGAGGCTGTGATTGTAACCGGCGGCGAGTTCAACGATCGCCCGCCCATTCCACGGGGGCGGAACTACCACCGGATTCGGGATGGCCGTGGTTCCGGCCAGGTTGCCCAGTTGCCCATATTGATCGTTGCCCCAGCCCCAGGCTTCGATCCCCCCCTCCGCCAGCGGATCCTCCACCGGCGTCACCGTGATGTAGATCGTGGCCCCATGGGAAGCGGACCCGTCGCTCACGGTGAAGGTGAAGTTGTCCGGGCCGTGATAGTTGACCACCGGCGTGTAGGTCACGTTGGGCGGCGTGCCGCTTAGGGTGCCGTGGATCGGCGGCGTGGCGATGGAGAAGGTCAATGGGTTCGCAGGAAGGTCGGCATCGCTGCCGGCCAGGGTGATCGCCAGGGCGGTGTCCTCCGGCGTGGTCAGTCCGGCGCTGGAAGCCACCGGCGGGGTGTTCACCTCGTTCACCGCGATGGTGATCGTCTGGTTCGACGTCATGCCGCCGGGATCGGTCACCCGGAACGTCACCGCATAGCTGCCGGGCCCCTGAGCCTCGGCAGGCGTCCAGGCGAAGGCGCCGGAGGAGGCATCCAGCGTCATGCCCGCCTGCGCGCCACTGGCGATGCTGAACGTCAGTGTGTCCAGCGGGTTCGGATCCGTCGCCGAGAGAGTGAAACTCAGCGTCTCCAACTCGTTGACCAACTTGTCGCCGGGATTTGCGAGGACAGGAGGCTCGTTGCCGATGACATCGAGCTTGGTGGGAAAGCCGGCGGCGATCAGGGCGGCCTCGGGGGAGTAGCTTCTCTGATTCCCCACCAGGTCGTAGGTGTAGGCAGAATAGGCATACCATTGTCCCCCTTCTCCGTACTGCGGAAATGTCATTGTCGTCCGGTACACCCCGTCGCGGGCATCACCCGAGATCCGATTGTGGGCGCCGAACCCCGCTCCCCGACTCTGCGCCCCGGACGGGCTCCGGAAATTCACACCGCCACTGGAGACCCCCGAAACATCGTCCGTGATCCGCACCGTGACCGTCACCGTCGCGCTCCCCGTCGTGGTGTCGATCGATGTCGGTGTGAAGCCCAACGACTGCATCACCGGCGCCGCCACGTCCGGGGTTGAGGTGACGTCGAGTTTGGTGGGGAAGTCAGCGGCGATCAGGGCGGCCTCGGGGGAGTAGCTTCTCTGATTCCCCACCAAGTCGTAGGTGTAGGCAGAATAGGCATACCATTGTCCCCCTTCCCCGTACTGCGGAAACGTCATTGTCGTCCGGTACACCCCGTCGCGGGCATCACCCGAGATCCGATTGTGGGCGCCGAACCCCGCTCCCCGACTCTGCGCCCCGGACGGGCTCCGGAAATTCACACCGCCACTGGAGACCCCCGAAACATCGTCCGTGATCCGCACCGTGACCGTCACCGTCGCGCTCCCCGTCGTGGTGTCGATCGATGTCGGTGTGAAGCCCAACGACTGCATCACCGGCGCCGCCACGTCCGGGGTTGAGGTGACGTCGAGTTTGGTGGGGAAGCCAGCGGCGATCAGGGCGGCCTCGGGGGAGTAGCTTCTCTGATTCCCCACCAGGTCGTAGGTGTAGGCAGAATAGGCATACCATTGTCCCCCTTCTCCGTACTGCGGAAATGTCATTGTCGTCCGGTACACCCCGTCGCGGGCATCACCCGAGATCCGATTGTGGGCGCCGAACCCCGCTCCCCGACTCTGCGCCCCGGACGGGCTCCGGAAATTCACACCGCCACTGGAGACCCCCGAAACATCGTCCGTGATCCGCACCGTGACCGTCACCGTCGCGCTCCCCGTCGTGGTGTCGATCGACGTCGGCGTGAAGCCGAGCGACTGGATCACCGGCGCCGTCACGTCCTGGGCCGACACCCCCGATGCAGTCATCATGAACCCCAGCAACAATCCCATCACCCCGCCCCGGGCTGAATGACCGCCCGCCGAGGCCACCCTGACCGCTGGTGCACCAGTCGCCTTCCACCTCCAAGTCAAGAAGGCATCACGAAAGGCGGTCCAACCCAAACAGAGGGCATAATGGATCCGCGAAATGGCTTCGACGCGGCGGTCGGCGGGAATCGAGGGAGCTTTCATGGCGATCCGAGGGGGCGGCACGTGCGTCGCACCAGGCCCCGTGAGACGGATCGCAGCGCGCCCCCCGGATCTTTCAGGGAATTGTCCGGACCCCGTCCCCTCACTCCGCCCTGAGCGCCACCAGCCAGGGCGACGTCCCGGGGCGCTCCGCCACGAGGTCGATGTGGCTCACCTCCGATTCGGGATGCGGGTTCTCCCAACTGCACCGGAACAGGCGGATGAATTCGGCGAACCGGCGACTCCGGGGGTTCTGCCCGCGCCAGACCACCGACGCCCCCGGCACACCGATGCCGATCTCCGGATCCGGTGAGAACCGGCCACCACGGCCGATCCGGGACGGGGCGGGGCTCACGGATCCGCCGTCGCACCGAGCAGGCGCTGGCGCAGGTGGCGGGCCCGCGGGGGCAGCCAGGCGCGGTCGGGACGGTCCCCGGTGAGTGCCACCGCCCGGTCGCAGGCCGCCAGGGCCTCGTCCCGACGCCCGCGCCGGTGCAACTCCCCGGCCACCGCCAGCCACAGCCCCGCGTCGTCGCCCGCCAGGCTCCGGTAGTCGCCCCCCTCCGCCACCGCGATCTCGGCGAAGGACGGGGCGAACAGCAACGTGGTCGCCGGCCCCGCCGCATCCACCCGGAAACAGGCCAGGGCCCGGCCGTCGGGGGAGAACTCCAGGGTGAACGTCCCCCGGTCCTCCTCCGGGGACTGGAACAGCAGGAGTTCCCGCTGGGTGGCCAGATGCCAAAGTCGCAGTGTCCGATCATCGCACGTGGTGGCCAAAGTCCGGCTGTCGGGACTGAAGACATGCCGGGAGTTCTTGCGGGTGTGCCCCCGCAGCATCCCGACCATCGCACCATCGGGCATGCGCCGGATCCGGATGTCGGCCGTGCCTCCCGAGATCCACCGGGCGTCCGGGGACAGGCTGGCAGTGGCAAACGTATCCCCTTCCAAGGTGAGGACGAGCCGGGGACCTTCCGGTTCCACCCGGAATACACGCAGGCTCTCCTCATGGGTGATCAATACGAAGGGACCCTCCCGGGTCCGCAGGATTCCCGTCGTGTAGCCCCACCCGTCCGGCAGCGCCCAGGCGGGTTCCCCGTCCGGCAACCGCCACGCGGCCAACGTCCGCTCGCCGGAGGAGTTGGTGTGAAAGGTGGTAACCAGACCCAGAGCGGGCTCAAACGAGACCCGCGCATAAAGCGCCGGCAGAATGCATACTCGCCGGTTTTCAACGTGGTCCCAGATCTCAACCTGTCGCCCCTGTCCCGACCAGAGGCTTCGATATCGTCCGTCCGGCGACAGGCTGTTAAGGACGTTGCCGGGTTGAAAGTCGGTTCGGGGTGACGGGATCGGCGCCTCTGTCCATTCGCGGGTGGCCGGGTCCAGCAGCACCCCTTGTCCAGAATGCCGCAACACGCCGGCCAAGCCGCCTCCGGGATCAAATCCGAAGGGCCAGAACGAATCGCGGAGCACGCTTCCCTGAAGCCGGGTCTGCGGTCTCCAGGCCATCACGACAGAATCGGACACCCCGAGCGTGAACAGCGTGGCCCCGTCGGGGGAGAACGTCACGTCGATCACCTCGTCGGCCTGCCCGGCCAGGGTCTGCAGCAATTCCCCACTGTCCACCCGCCACAGGCGGGTGGTCTGGTCCGGACTTCCGGTGGCCAGAAGGTGCCCGTCGGGGGAGAAACGCGCCGCGAAGACATGGTCCGAGTGTCCCCTCAGGACCCGGATCTCACGGTTCGCCTCCAGATCCCAAAGGCGGATGCCGAAACCCGTGGCACTGGGCAATGCCAGGGTCCGATCATCGGGCGAGAGGGCGAGAAACGGCCGTGATGTGGTGCTGGCCGGCAGCGCTTCGGGCAGTAATCGGATCTCGTCGAGGGCGGGACAGGTGAGGAGTCTGACCCGGTCACCCGCCAGCACCGCTACCTGGTTCGGATCACTCCCAAAGGCCACCTGCAGGTACAGATGCCGGGCGACGCTATGGACGCCGGATGCCGGGAGAACGACCGACCTGATGCGGCTCCACGTGGCGGTTTCCCACACCAGCAACTGCTGGGGACGAGACCAGTAGTCTCCCTCCCAAGGTCCCGCACCGGTGAGCAGATAACGACCGTCGGGCGAAAGCACGGCGGGCGCGGCCGCACCCGGCAATCGGCGAATTTCATCGGAGGTGGTCAGATCCCACAGGCGTACGTCCGCAGGCGATGCGCTGATGAGCAGGTTCGTCCGGTCCATGAAGGCCAAAGACAGGATCCGGTTGTCATCGGGCAACACAACCGGTTCACCGCGGTTCGCGAGATCGAAGACTCGGATCCTGCCGCCATCATACCCACCGACGCCGACAAAGCGGGCATCGGGCGAGGCGGTGACAACCAGGGCACTGTGCTTGTTGCCGGGCAAACTGAACTCCTCCTGGCTGCGACTCTGCCACCAGAGATGGCGCCATTCGAAGCCGCGCAGGTCGGGCTCGCCGGGCGCAGGCACATGGTTCTCAAGAAGCGCACGGGCGAGGCGCAGGTTGTCGGACCGCAGGGCCTGCTGGGCCAGTTGGATGTCGGCCGCGTACAGGCTGGCCCGGGCGGTGGCCTCGTTGTCCGCCGCCCGCGCGGCGCTGGTCTCCGCCGCCCGGGCAAGGTCCAGGTTGTCCTCGGCCAGTTCCTTCACCCGGGCGGTCTGCCGGGCCTGCCATCCCCAGCCGGCCGCGATCACGACCGCCAGCAGCGTCACCAACGCCCCCGCGCGCTGCACCAACCGCAGCCGGCCCGCCAGCCGACGCTGCCGCGCCACCGAACCCCCGCTCTGCAACAGCGCCAGATCCGCATGCATCTCCGCCGCCGTCTGGTAGCGCTGCTTCACATCCGGCGCGCACGCCCGCACCAGCACCTCGTTCAACTCCGCCAGCGCCCCCCGGTCCGGCAGGGCCACCACGTCGGTCGGCAACTCCGGGAACTGCTGCCGGTCGTTCCCGGTCGCGATCTCGTACAGCACCTTCCCCAGGCTGAAGAGATCCGCCGGCACCGTCCCCGGCCCCTCGGGCGGCAGATACCCCTCCGTCCCCACGAACGACATCGTCCGCTCCGCCAGCGCCACCAGCCCGATGTCCGCCAGCTTCGGGATGCCGTTCACGAACACGATGTTCGACGGCTTGATGTCCCGGTGCACCAGCCCGTTCCGGTGCAGGTGCCCCAAGGCCGTCGTCAGCGCCAGCCCCAGCCGCACGCATTCGTCCACCGGCAGCCGCCCCCGGAACAGCAGCTCGCTCCGCAGCGTCCGCGGCGTGTAGCTGGCCTCGTCGACCGACGCCCCCTGCCCCTGGTCGTCGGCCAGCTCCATCACGTAGTAGAAATGGTCCGACCCCCGCCCGACATGCAGGATGTTCAGCTGGCTCTCGTGGCTCCGGGAGATGGGCTCGAACCGCTGGATGCCGGCGAATTCCCGCTCGAAGGGCCGGTCGTCCCCGAACGCCGTCCGATGGAGGACCTTCACCGCCCGGTACTGCCCCAGGGTGTTCCGCGCCAGCCACACCTCCCCGTACGCCCCGCGGCCGATGCACCGCAGCAGGACATGGTCCGGCACCGCCACCGGCGCCCGGGCCGCCGGATCGACCCCGCCCGACAGGGACGAGGACATCCGGTCCGTCCACGGGACCCGGAGCCGGGAGAATTCAGGGTCGGAGGGCATCGGCGATCGGGAGTCGGGGAAGGGTCACACGCGGCTCCCGCCCCGCAGGGGCTGGGGGGAACGGAGCACGCGGCGGATGTCGCGACGGATCCGACGCCGGACGGCGTACGGATTGCGTCCGCCGGTCACCGGATACCGGCGGGGAACCACCGGGACGAGCCAGTCGCACAGGCGGTCAAGGAGGTGGCGGATCATGTCGGGACGGCGGGAGCCTCGGCGCGGGATTCGAGCCGGGTCAACTCGGCGCGCAGGAGGCGGCCCACGCGATGCCGGGCGAGGTACACCTGGGCGGCGTTGACCTTGAGGAACCGGCCCACCTCCCCCACCGGCATCCCGCGGAGCACGGAGAGGTCGTAGATCTGGAACTGCTTGGGCGAGACCGCCCGACGCACCCGGTCGAGCGCCGCGTCGAGCAGGTTCCGTCGCCACTCCTCCTCCCACACCCGGTCCAGGTCGCCCCCCGCCGGGTCCGGCACCCGGGCGATGAGGTCGGTCTGGTCGGGGTCGGGGTCCGCCCCGGCCGGCACCCGGATCGCGGGGTCGGTCCGACGCCGGAAATGGTCGATGATCCGGCGTCGGGCGATGAGGCACAGCCAGTTCTTGAACGATCCCTTGGCGCGGTCGTAGCCGCCGGCCTGCATCTGCTTCGCCACCGCCACCACCGTGTCCTGCACCACGTCGCGCGCCTCGGCATCGGACAGCCCGGACCGGACGGCCACCGAGTAGATCAGCTTCCAGTAGGTGTCGAAGAACTCCTGCCACCCCCCGTCGTCGCCCCAGTCGCCGAGGCGCCGGACCAGACTGGAACGCGTCGCCGCCGGGTCGACGGCGACGGCGTTGCCCACGGGGTCACGGGACGGCCGCACGGTGAGAGATTCGCGAGAACGGCCCGGATCTTTCAACCGATTCCATCCGGGCCGGGTCGTTGACGGGCTCCGGATTGGGTAATACGGTAACACCAATGCCGACATTGACCTTCAAGGTGACCGTCGAGGAGGCACGGCGGATCCGCGCTTTGGCGCGCCGACAGAACCTGTCTGTGTCCGAGTACCTCAGGCGGCAGGCCCAACCCCGGGAAGAGGCTCCAACACGGATCGGGCGGACGCGCTGTCCCCACACCGGCGCACTCATCTTCGCCGCCGCCCCCGATCTCCCCCCGCTCACCACGGAATCGGTTCGCTCCCTGCTGGCTGATTTCCCATGAAGTACCTGCTCGACGTCAACGTACTCGTTGCCTGGGGGTGGATGGACCATTCCGACCATGCGCGGGTGGCGACATGGATCGCGAAGCTGAAGGCCACTCCGGGCACCGTCCTGCTCACGTCGGCGATCCCGCAGTTGGGGTTTGTCCGGGTCTCGGTCCAGCGCACGGCCGGGCAGGTCACGCCAGGCGAGGCCGGGGAAGTCCTCAGAGGGATGACCGACAGTCTGGGACCGATCCACGAGTTCCTCCCCGACAACCGCACGGCGACGCCATGGCCGGAATGGTGTCGTGCTGCAGCCCAGACGACCGATGCCCACCTGACCGCCTTGGCGAAAGCCCACGGGGCCCGGTTGGCGACGTTGGATACGGCAATTCCCGGCGCCTTCATCCTTCCTCGGGTCGTGGATGCAGGGAAAACCGGAACCAGATCCGACGGATGGCAGCCGACCTGACCCGGCGCCGGGAGAGGATCAGACCCCGAGGCGGCAGCGCGGTCAGCAGGGCCCAATGCCCCTCCCGCTTCCCAAGTCGGGGTCGGGGTCGGTATCGGAATCGATTCCCAGCCCCAGCGCCAACAGCTGCC
>CAZGIK010000020.1:0-38034 GCA_964525755.1 uncultured Verrucomicrobiota bacterium | reverse complement strand
ATCGACTCCCGATCCCGACCCCGACAGCCGACCCCGAGGCGGCAGCACGGGCAGCACGGCCCAACGCCTCCCCCCCTCCCCCTTCGGGGTCGGGGTCGGTATCGGAATCGATTCTCCCCCCCAGCGCCAATCGCTGCACGCCCGCCCGGGAAACCCGGGACGACTCCCGATCCCGACCCCGACAGCCGACCCCGAGGCGGCAGCACGGCCCAGCCCCTCCCCCCTTCCTCCATCGGGGTCGGGGTCGGTATCGGAATCGATTCCCAGCCCCAGCGCCAACAGCTGCCCACGGCCCACGGCAAACCCGATCGACTCCCGATCCCGACCCCGACAGCCGACCCCGAGGCGGCAGCACGGGCAGCGCGGCCCAGCGCCTCCCCCCCTCCCCCTTCGGGGTCGGGGTCGGTGTCGGAATCGATTCTCAACCCCCGGCGCCAACAGCTGCCCAACGCCCCCCCGGCAAAACCCGATCGAGTCCCGATCCCGAGCGGGCGTTGGGGACGGGGAGATGGATGGCCAACGGCGAGGAGAATCGGGGCAATCCGTGCTGGCGGTTCGCGGCCGTCAGGCGCGGAATCGAAGTTCAAAGGATGCGAGATGGGATTTGGACACGAGAAGCTCGATGTGTACCGGGCGGCGATCGAGTACGTCGGTTGGGCCTACCGCTTCTGCGAGGACCTGACAGGACATCGCAATGCCAAGGATCAACTGCTCCGTGCCTCCCAAGCAATCCCGCTGAACATCGCTGAGGGAAATGGAAAGGCGACCGAAGGGGATCGGCGTCGGTTCTTCGAGATCGCCCGTGGATCTGCCCTGGAATGCGGAGCGATTCAGGATGTTTTGGAGGTCTGCGGAGCCCTTGGCCCTCAAGAGAACCATACTCGCAAGGCGGATCTCGACCGCATTGTCGCCATGCTGACGAGACTCGGAGGTCGGGGGTATTCCATCGGCGAGGAGGCCGCGGCGTACGGTTGCCCAAGCGGGGAGACCAGCTCCGATCCAGCGTGACGCACAGCAGCGCCGTCCCCCGCCCCCCCTTCCTCCATCGGGGTCGGGGTCGGTATCGGAATCGATTCTCAACCCCCGGCGCCAACAACTGCCCAACGCCCCCCCGGCAGAACCCGATCGACTCCCGATCCCGACCCCGACAGCCGACCCCGAGGCGGCAGCACGGGCAGCACGGCCCAACGCCTCCCCCCCTCCCCCTTCGGGGTCGGGGTCGGTATCGGAATCGATTCTCCCCCCCAGCGCCAATCGCTGCACGCCCGCCCGGGAAACCCGGGACGACTCCCGATCCCGACCCCGACAGCCGACCCCGAGGCGGCAGCACGGCCCAGCGCCTCCCCCCTTCCCCCTTCGGGATCGGGGTCGGGGTCGGTATCGGAATCGATTCTCAACCCCCGGCGCCAACAACTGCCCAACGCCCCCCCGGCAGAACCCGATCGACTCCCGATCCCGACCCCGACAGCCGACCCCGAGGCGGCAGCACGGCCCAGCCCCTCCCCCCTTCCTCCATCGGGGTCGGGGTCGGTATCGGAATCGATTCCCAGCCCCAGCGCCAACAGCTGCCCACGGCCCACGGCAAACCCGATCGACTCCCGATCCCGATGTCACCCCGGCGACCGGCGGGAAACGATCCGGAAACCCTCCGCCGACCGACCTTTTCCGGGCGGATTTGGCTTTGCCACGGGACCGGGGCCGACGGCACCTTCACCGGACCCGACTATGCAAGACGACCCGTCGTACCCGCGTCCCTTCGTGGCCCGGGTGCTCCCATGGATCATCGCCGCCACGGCGCTGGTCCTCTACCTGCTCACCCTGAACCGCTGGGTGGCCGTCACCAGCCTCGGCGCCATCAGCCAGGTCGCCGGATGGGACGGCCAGGTGCCGGTGGGCAATCCCCTCCTCTACCTCGTCACCCGCCCCATCGCCGGGCTGTCCGGCGCGTCCCTCCCGTTCGTCGCCAACGTGCTGTCGGCCCTGTTCGCCGCCGCCAGCCTCGGCCTGCTCGCCCGCTGTGTCGCCATCCTCCCCCAGGACCGCACCCGGGCCCAGCGGCTGCGGGGCCACGTGGACGGCGCCCTGCTGGACGCCCCCCTGGCCTGGGTCCCGCCGGTGCTCGGGGCGTCGCTCCTCGGCCTCCAGCTGACCTTCTGGGAACAGGCCACCGCCCTGACCGGCGAGACGCTGAACCTGCTGGTCTTTGCCGCCACCGCCTGGTGCCTGCTGGAGTTCCGTCGGACCCGACGTGACGGCTGGCTGACCGCCTTTGCCGCGCTGCTCGGGGTGGGTTGCGCCAGCAACTGGGCCATGATCGGGTTCGCCCCGCTGTTCGCCATCGCCCTGGCGTGGATCGTCGGATGGGAGCTGCTGAACCTGCGCCGGATCGGCCTGCTGGCCGCCGCCTTCGCCGCCGGGCTCCTGCTCTACTTCGTCCTGCCGCTGACCGCCCGCGGCACCTCGGGTCTGCCCGACTCGTTCTTCGGCGCCCTCGTGGCCCAGATGGGCGGACAGAAGAACCAGCTGCTCGGCCTCCCCGCCAAGAGCCGCCTCCTCATGCTCGCCCCGGTGATGCTCCTCCCGCTGGTGGCCATGGGGATCAAGGTGGGCTCGGCCCGCGGCTCCGGGCTCGAGCGGTTCGCCACCGGCGCCTTCCTCGTCCTGCTCCAGCTGATCTGGGTGGGCGGTGCCGTCTACCTGGCGTTCGATCCCGCGTTCAGTCCGCGACGCCTGATCACCCTGGCCCCCGAGTTCGGCGGGATGCCCCTCCTGACCTGGAGCTTCGCCGCCGCGCTCGCGGTGGGGTACTTCAGCGGGTACTTCCTCCTCCTCGGCTTCGTGGCCCCGGGCAAGACCTGGGACCGCGGCCCGGGCGGACTCCAGGCGGCGCAGAAGATCCTCGCGGGCATCATGGCCGCCGGGGTGGTCCTCCTCCCGGGAACCTTGGCCTGGCGGAACCTGCCGCTCGTCCGGACCCAGAACGGGCCCCTCCTCGACGAGACCGTCCGCCTCCTCACGGCCAGCCTGCCGTCGGAACCGTGCGTCCTCATGACCGAGGACCTCCTGGCCCACGCGCTCCTGCAGGCGCACCTGCGCCGGCGGGAGGGTGCGGACCATCTCCTGGTGAACACGCGACTCGCCCCGCAGCGGGACTATCGACGCCACCTGGCGGCGACCTACGGGGCCAGCTGGCCCGAGCTGAAGGTCCTGGCCGAGGCCGAGTCGAACGTGGGCGGCACGTTCCTCATGCTGGTCAACCGGGCCGCCGCGGCGCGACGGGCCTACTACGGGAACCTGGCGATGAACTTCATCACCGAGCTCCATGCCCTGCGACCCGACGGGGCCCTGCTGCGGCTGGAGCCGTACGGGCCGGGCGTGGTGACGCCGCCGCCGTTGACCGCCGAGGAGCAGGCGGCCCAGAAGGCGTTCTGGGAACAGGCGGGACCGTTCCTCAGCCGGGTCCGCGCCGCCCGGACCGCCGGGGTGCCGGCGGGCGAGGTGGCCGCCGTGTTCTGGAGCCGGCACGCGAACACCGCCGGGGTCTACTTCCAGCGCGCCGGCCAGCACGAGGCCGCCGGGTCGCTCTTCCGGGCCGCACTCGACCTGTTCCCCGACAACGCCGCCGCCGGCGTCAACCTGGCGGTGAACGGCGCCCTCCAGGCCGGAAAACCTCTCACCCCCGACCTGGCCAAGCCGATCGCCTCGTTCCCCCTTGGGATGCTCCTGGAATCCTTCGGCCCGGTGGATGAACCCGGCGTGATGCGCGCGCTCGGCAACGGCACCCTGCGCCTCGCCGAACCCCTCGCCCGGGCATCGGCCATCGCCTTCAGCCGCCTGCTGGAGTTTGAACCGAACGACCTCTCGGCCCGGGTCGGCTTCGCCGAGGCGTACCTGTCCGCCGCCGAACCGGTCCTCGCCCTCAAGACCGTCGCCGAGGCCCGGACCCTCGCCGCCACGCAGTCGGCCGAACCCGACCTCCTCGCCCGCCTGACCCGGGTCGAGGCCCTGGCCCGGTTCGCCCGCGGGGAACGGGCCGAGGTCGAGGAACTCCTCCTCGCCGCGGTGCGCGGCCAACCGGCCGACCGGACCCTCCTCGGGCTGCTGGTGGACCTGTACGTCGACACCGGACGCCCCACGGAGGCCATCCCCCACCTGGAGGCCCGCCTCCGGGAGCAACCGGACGACGACCAGCTGCTCGAGCGCCTGGGCTTCGTCCAGCTCAAGGCCGGACTGCACGAGCCGGCGGCCGCCACCCTCACCCGGGTGCTGCGGCGGCGTCCGGACAGCCCCGGAATCCGCCTCAACCGGGCCACCTCCTACCTCCAGGCGGGCAAGCTCAAGGAGGCGCGGGAGGATTACGAATACATGCTCCGCAAGAACCCCGACGCCGGCCAGCCCCGCCTGGGCCTCGCCGAGGTGGCCGAACTCGAGGGGAAGACCGACGAGGCCATCCGCCAGCTGGAATCGACCCTCGAAACCGTGACGCCCGGTTCCGACATCCACCAGGCCCTCACCGCCAAGATCGCCCGCCTCAAGGGCACCCCCTGATCCCACGGACCGCCCCCCCGATCGCGACGCCCCACGGGCCCCCGGATGCCGGACCGGCCGCAGGCCCGGTCCGGACCTCCCCCCCATGACCGCGGCCGAGCCCACGACGCACCCGTCCGACGGACTGCACGTGGCCCACGTCATCACCCGCCTCGTGGTGGGCGGCGCCCAGGAGAACACCATCGCCTCGGTCCTCGGGCTCCATCGGCAGCCCGGCTGGAAGGCGCACCTGCTCGCCGGACCCACCACCGGGCCCGAGGGCTCCCTCGAGCCGCAGGTGGCCGCCGTACCGGGACTGTTCACCCGGGTGCCGGACCTGGTCCGACCCGTCCGCCCCCTGCAGGACCTCCGGGCACTCCGGTTCCTCACCCGATGGTTCCGCAGCCACCGGCCGGACATCGTCCACACCCACAGCGGCAAGGCCGGCATCCTCGGACGGCTCGCGGCCCGACGGGCCCGGGTGCCCATCGTGATCCACTCGATCCACGGCCCGAGTTTCGGCCCCTTCCAGGGCGCCGCGGCGAACGCGGTCTTCCGATCGGCCGAACGCCTCGCCGCCCGGTGGACGGACCACTTCGTGGTGGTGGCCGATGCGATGCGGGACCAGTACCTCGCCGCCGGGATCGGGCGGGCGTCGGATTACACCCGGATCTTCAGCGGGTTCGACCTGGGACCGTTCCTCGGCGCCCGACGCGATCCCGCGCTGGCCGCCCGGCTGGGGATCGGTCCGGGAGACTTCGTGGTGGGCAAGATCGCCCGGCTCTTCGAGTTGAAGGGACATGACGAACTGTTCGCCGCGGCGGACGAGCTGGCCGCCCGCATTCCCGCGCTCCGGATCCTGCTCGTGGGCAACGGGCCCCGACGGGCCGAGTTCGAGGCCCTCGCGGACCGTCCGGCCCTCCGCGGACGGGTGATCTTCACCGGACTGGTTCCTCCCGCCGACGTGGCCCGATACGTGGGGCTGATGGACGTCCTGGTCCACCTGTCCCGACGGGAGGGTCTCCCCCGCGCCCTGCCCCAGGCGCTGGCGGCGGGCGTGCCGGTGGTGGCGGCGGATGCCGACGGGGCCCGGGAGGTCTGCCTGGACGGCCGGACCGGATTCCTGGTCGCGCCCGACGATCCCCGCTCGCTGGTGGCCCGCCTGGAGCAGCTGGCGGCGGACCCGGATCTCCGTCGGCGCCTGGGCGCCGCGGGACGTGCGTTCGTCACCGAGCGGTTTCCGGTGGAGCGCCTGGTCGCCGACCAGGTGACGCTCTATCGGCGTCTCACAGCCCGGCGGGGCATCCGTCCGGGATCCCCGTCATGAACCCGGCATTCCCCAACGCCGCCTATCTTCTCGCCCTCGCCGGGGCGGCCGCCACGACCGCCGCCAGCCTTCCCCTCTGGCGGGCGCTGTGCCGGCGGCGCGGATGGGTCGACGACCCCGGCCACCGCAAGATCCACCACGTCCCGGTGCCCCTCGCCGGCGGCCTGGCGGTGGCCACCGGCCTGCTCGCGGTGATCCTCGCCGGCACCGTGGCGGTGTTCGCCCACTGGCTCCCCGCGGATGCCGTCGAACGCCTCGCCTACGGCCTCGGCCGACGCGCCATCCCGCTCGCCGCCATCCTGGCCGGGGCGGTCGGCATGCTCCTGCTGGGGTTCTGGGACGACCGGGCCGAGCTGCGTCCGGCGGTGAAATTCGCCGGCCAGGCGGGCATCGCCCTGCTGGTGGCCGCCGCCGGGGTCCGGGTGACGCTCTTCGTCCCCAACCCCGCGTTCAGCTACGCGGTGACCGTGCTCTGGATCCTCACGGTGACCAATGCCCTGAACTTCAACGACAACATGAACGGCCTCTGCGCCGGGCTCGGCCTGATCGCCGCCGCCTGCTTCGCCGCGGTCGCCGCCCGGCACGGCCAGTACCTCGTCGCCCTGCTCGCCTTCACCGTGGCCGGAGCCCTCGCCGGCTACCTGCCCTTCAACTTCCCCAGGGCCACCGTCTTCCTCGGCGACAGCGGCAGCCACCTCGTCGGGTTCCTGCTGGCCGTGCTCGGCATCCTCCCCCACTTCTACTCCACCCGACACGACGATCCCCGCCCCCTCGCCGTCCTGTCGCCGCTCGCCATCCTCGCCGTGCCCCTGCTCGACCTGGCCTGGGTGGTGGTCCTCCGCACCTGGCACCGGCAGCCGTTCTGGGTGGGGGACAACCGGCATTTCTCCCACCAGCTGACCCGGGCCGGGCTGTCCCGCATCCAGGCCGTGCTGGTCCTCTGGGCCGCCGGCCTGGCGATGGGCCTCCTGGCCCTGCTCTGAAGTCCGTTCCGGACAGGCTCTAAGGCCAGACGAAGCCCGGGTGCTTTGCCCGCAATGTCGCCCGGCACTTCGGATACTCCACCTGGCGCCACCGCGGCCAGTCGGTGGTACCCCCCAGGCGCTTGCCGTCGGGCGCCTGCAGCCAGAGCCGCACCGGCACCCGACCTTCCACCACCGCCGGATGCCCCTCCATTCGGAGACAGTCGGCCAGCTTGACCTGCACCTCGGGAACGGGCGGGTCGGTCGGATGGGCCGGGTCGACGGCGTAGGTGAGCCGGCATCGGCCCGGTCCGGGAACTTCCAGCACCGCCGGGGCGAGTTCGTCGAGCCAGGCGATCTGTTCCGGCTGGAGCAGGGACCGGAACGCGGGCAGCAGGTCCAGCTGCTGGGCCTCCCGGGCGAGGGTCAGTCCGCGGAAGGCCCCGGCGAGGGCTTCCCGCAGCCCGGGCCCGTCGAGCCGCGGGAACTCGAGGCCCGGCATCGCATGATGGATGCAGGCCACGCGGGCCAGGAACTGCCGGACCCGGTGGTCCAGGTTGGGCAGCTCCAGCCAGCCGCGGGCGAAGGCGTCGGCCAGGCAGGCCCCGGCCGCCACCGGGTCGGCCTCGCGCTCATGCACCCGACCCACCTCGAGGTCGAGGAACCGGGTGACCCGCACCGCCGCGACCCGCTTGTGGGTCCGGTCGTACACGCACTCCGGCACGGTGGTGAGATGCTGGGGGAAGAGCTCGCCCAGCCACGCCGGATCCACCGCCGTGCACTGCCCCAGCAGCGTCATCCGCCCACCGCGACCCGACACCTCGCGGACGCCCGACGCCACCAGGATCCCGGCCCGTTGCACCACGCTCTCCCGCATGAGCGTGGCCCGGCGCCCCTCGGTGAGCAGGCAGTCCAGCGTCCCGGCGTCGCACCGCACCGCGATCTGGTCGACAAACCCCGCCAGCAGGCAGCGCTCCAGCGCCCCGGGGGCGGGCGGGGGCGGATCGGCGGTGGCCGCATCGGCCAACAGCCGCTCGCGGGCCGCCACCTGGAGGAACTGCCGCCAGGTGTCCTCCACCGTCCGCGCCACCTGCGCATGGACCCCGTGCCGACGGCAGGCGTCGACCTGGAACCCGCAGTTGCGGGCGAACTGCTGGGCCCGGAGGAGAGTGTGGAAGTCGCTCTGCTCGCTCGCCTCGAACACCTCGCGGGCGTCCGACGCCCGGGGATCGTCCCGACCCACCCGCACCAGCAGGTCGCGACCGCTCACCAGGGCGGCGCACAGGGCCGCCACCCGGACACAATCCCGCCGCGCCGCCTCGACCAGCATCCGGGCGAACCGCGGATGCATCGGCAGCCGCAGCATCCGTCGCCCCTCCGCGGTCAACGCCCCCGAGGCATCCAGGGCGCCGAGCACCGTGAGGAGCCGCTCGGCCCGGCGGACGGACTCGGGCTCGGGACGGTCCAGCCAGTCGAATGTCGCCGCGTCGGTCACCCCCAGCGAATGCAGCAGGAGCACCACCTCGGCCAGGTCGGCCCGACGGATCTCCGGCGTGTTGCGCTCGGCGCGGTTCCGGTGGCCGCTCTCGGTCCACAGGCGCCAGCAGGTGCCGGGAGCCGTGCGGCCGGCCCGACCGGCCCGCTGCTCGGCCGATGCCCGGCTGATCTCCTCGACCGCCAGGGTCTGGAGCCCGCGCTCGGCATCATACCGCGCCACCCGCGCCAGCCCCGAGTCCACCACGTGCCGGATGCCGTCGATGGTCACGCTGGTCTCGGCGACGTTGGTCGACACCACGATCTTCCGCCGTTCGGCCGGCTCGAAGGCCCGGTCCTGATCGGCCGGCGGCAGGTCGCCGTGCAGGGGCAGCAGGAGCACCGGCTCGCCCAGTCGGGCCGCCCGGAGCTCGTTGACCGTGGCCTGGATCTCCGCCATGCCGGGCATGAAGACCAGCACATCCCCGTCCCACCCGCTCGCCACGATCCGTTCCACCGCCTCCGCCGCCTGCGCCGGCGCCGCCCGGTCGTCGCCATACTCCGCCCAGCGCACCTCCACCGGATACGTCCGCCCCTCGGACACCAGTACCGGCGCCGCCCCGCCATCCGGACCGGCCAGATACTGCGCCACCGGCTCGGCCTCGAGGGTGGCCGACATGACCACGATCCGCAGGTCGGGACGGACCGTGGACTGGATCCGCTTCACCAAGGCCAGGGCGACGTCGCTGAGGAGGTTGCGCTCATGGAACTCGTCGAAGACCACGGCGCCGATGCCGGCCAGGTCCGGCGCGTCCTGGAGCCAGCGCAGGAGGATGCCCTCGGTCACGAAGCAGAGGCGGGTCGCGTCGCCGATCCGGTCCTCGAACCGGACCTGGTATCCGACCTCGTCCCCCAGCCGGCCGCCGCGTTCCCAGGCCACCCGGGTGGCCACAGAGCGGGCGGCCACCCGACGCGGCTGCAGCACCACGATGCGTCCGCCGCCGGCCAGCCCGGCGTCGAGCATCATCTGGGGCACCTGGGTGGTCTTGCCCGAGCCGGTGGCGGCCACCAGGACCAGTCGGTTGCCGGACGACAGCCCGCGGACGATGTCCGCGTGCAGCTGCCAGATGGGGAGGTCCCGTGGATCCACGAACGGCGGAACGGGGGCTTCAGGCGGCCGGTGCGGTGCCCCACAGCTGCCAGGCCATCAGGGCGGCGGCGAGCAGGGAGATCGCCGCCAGGGGAAGGCCGGGCATGGGCTTGCGGGCGGAGAGGGCGCGGATCCCGAAGAACATCGCCAGTCCGAAGGCCTCCATCGGGGCGGCCATCGGCGGGATCACCCGGAGGGCGACCAGGACGAAGGTCAGGGCGCAGGCCGAGGAGACCACGAGCGAGATCTTGCTTCCTGCCATGAGGAAGCCCATGAGGCCTCCGATCACCAGAAAGGCCGCATAGCCCCAGACCACGCCCGCGAACAATGTCGACATGCCCCCGAGCATGCCCGTCCGCCACCGCCTGCCGACAAGAGAAATCCCCCCGGGAACGGCCCACGTGCGGTGGCGCGAGCGTCCCCGCGAGCTGTTTCGGAGCCGCACACTCCGTCGCGTGGTCCCGCATCCAGTGGGGCGGGCGGGATCGGTCCCGTCAGGGACCGACGCCCGTAGCCGCCTTCGGTCGACGGCCGGTCCCCGTTTTGACCCCGTCGGACTCAGGGGAGGCTGCAAACCCCACACGGCCGTTCTCGTCATCGTACTCGTATTCGTCCTCGGGTCCCGCGGCATTCCCTCTCGAGGACGAGGACCGCCCCTGCGGGGCTGAGTACGCGTACGAGCCCCGGCGGACCCCACGCGGCCGTTCTCGTCATCGTACTCGTCATCGTACTCTGGCCCCGTGGCCTGTCCCTTCGAGGACGAGGACCGCCCCTGGCGGGGCTGAGTACGAGTACGAGCTCCGGCAAACGCCACGCGGCCGTCCTCGGGTCCCGGGGCCTATCCCTTCGAGGACGAGTACCGCCCCTGCGGGGCTGAGTACGCGTACGAGCGCCGGCAGACGCCACGCGGCCATCCTCGTACTCGTACTCGTACTCGTACTCGGCTCCCGGGGCCTATCCCTTCGAGGACGAGTACCGCCCCTAGCGGGGCTGAGTACGCGTACGAGCCCCGGCAAACGCCACGCGGGCGTTCTCGTCCTCGTCCTCGTCCTCGTCCTCGGGTCCCGGGGCTTTCCCTTCGAGGACGAGTACCGCCCCTGCGGGGCTGAGTACGCGTACGAGCCCCGGCAAACGCCACGCGGCCGTCCTCGTCATCGTCCTCGTTCTCGTCCTCGTCCTCGGGCCCCGCGGCCTTGCCTTCGAGGACGAGGACCGCCCCTGGCGGGGCTGGGTACGAGTACGAGCCCCGGCAAACGCCACGCGGCCGTTCTCGTCCTCGTACTCGTCCTCGTACTCGGGTCCCGCGGCTTTCACCCTCCCCCGGCGAGGATCTCGGCGCAGGCGGCCCGCAGCGCCGGGACCGCGCGGGCCAGTTCCGCCTCCAGCACGTCGGGCGCGCCCGCGAGGACGGAGGAATCCCCCGCCCGGACCGCCGTCTCCACCCGGCCAGCCGCCGCCGCGAGGACCCGCACCCCGAGGTTGCCGGCACTGCCCTTCAGCGTGTGGGCGGCAATCCGGGCCGCATCGGCCGATCCCGAGGCCAGGGCCGACCGGAGGGCAGCAATCCGGCGCGGGGCGTCGTCGAGGAACAGGTCGACCAACTCGCTCAGCATCGACGGGTCCTCGGGAAGATGAAGGGCCTCCAGTGCGGTCCGGTCGACCACCGGAGGGCCGCCGTCCGCGCCGGCGGTGCCGGGGACCGGGGCCGACGGGACCGCCGCCACCAGCGGGGTGGCCCGGGCCAGGTAGGCCCGGGCCCGGCGCAGCGCGGCCTCCAATGCCATCGCCTCGATCGGCTTGGTCACGAAATCATCCATCCCCGCCGCCCGACACCGCTCCTCGTCGCCCGCCATCGCGTTGGCGGTGAGGGCCACCACGTAGTGCGGCGGACGTCCGCCGTAGGTGCCATCGCCCTCCTCCCGCCGCAGGCGCCGGGTGGCCTCGTAGCCGTCCAGCTCCGGCATCTGGCAGTCCATGAGGATCACGTCGTACACCTGCACCGCCACCGCCTCCAGCAGCTCGACCCCGTTCGTCACGACGTCGGCCGCCAGCCCCATCTTGCGCAGCAGGGCGAGGGCCACCTTCTGGTTCACCATGTTGTCCTCGGCCAGCAGCAGGCGGATGGCCGGCTCGGTGGCGGCACCCGGGACACCCGGGATGCGCTGCGCGGCCCGCTGTTCCTCGTCGCCGGTGACCACCCCGCGCAGGGTCGCCAGGAGACGGTCGCGCTTGACCGGCTTCACCAGCTGGGCCGAGACACCCACCGTCCGGAGCAGGCCCGGGTCCGGACGCTGCCCCAGCGGGGCCATCAGGATGAGCCGCTCCCCCTCGAGCCCGGGCCGGGCGTGGATCTCGTGGGCGAGGGCCAGCGCGTCCATGTCGGGCAGCTGCAGGTCCACCAGCACGGCCGCGGGCGGACGGCCCTCGCGGACCGACGCCTCGAGCTGGGACAGGGCCGCGGCGGCCGTGGCGGCGGTCTGGCACTCCACCCCGGCCACCTCGAGCTCGTGCCCCAGCGTCTCCCGCGTCGCCGCATGGTCGTCGACGATCAGCACCCGGGTGCCGGCGGGCAGCGTCCAACCGGGTTCCGGCGCCCCGGAGACCTTCTCGAGCCGGACGCTGAACCAGAAGGTCGACCCCTCCCCCTCCCCGCTCCGGAAGCCGATCCCGCCGCCCATCCGCTCGACCAGCTGCTTGCTGATCGCCAGCCCCAGGCCGGTGCCGCCGAAGCGGCGCGTGGTCGACTCGTCGGCCTGGGTGAACGCCTCGAAGATCTTCTCCTGTGCCGCCGCCGGGATGCCGATCCCGGTGTCGCGCACCTCGAACCGGACCATCACGGCATCGGCCTCCGAGGCCTCCAGCTCCACCCGCAGCAGGACCTCGCCGTCGACGGTGAACTTGATGGCGTTGCCGAGGAGGTTGGTCAGCACCTGGCGCACCCGACCCACGTCGCCGCGCACCCGCTCCGGCAGCCGGTGGTCGATCCAGTCGGCGAACTCCAGGTGCCGGCTGTAGGCCCGCTCGGCCAGCAGCTCGGCCGTGTCCTCCAGCATCTCGCGGAGGTCGAACTCCCGGCGCTCGAACTCCACCCGACCGCTCTCGATCTTCGAGAAGTCGAGGATGTCGTTGATGATCGTGAGCAGGGCCTCGGCGCTCGACCGGACGGTGTCCGCATAGTCCCTCTGCTCGGGGGTGAGGGGGGTGTCCAGCAGCAGCCGCGTCATGCCCAGCACCCCGTTCATCGGGGTGCGGATCTCATGGCTCATGATCGCGAGGAACTGCGACTTGGCCCGCGCGCTCTCCAGCGCCACGTCGCGGGCCGCCGCCAGCTCCACCTGGGCCCGCTTGCGCTCGGTGATGTCCTCGACCGTGCCCTCGAAGTACCGCAGCTCGCCCGATGCATCCCGCACCGCCCGGGCGTTCTCCGCGATCCAGATGACGGTGCCGTCCTTGCGGTACACCTCGCTCTCGAAGTTCTCGATCCGGTCGTGGGCCAGCAGCTGGCGGACGAACTCGTCGCGCCGCTCCGGGTCCACGTACAGCTGGCGGGCGATGTTGGTCCGGGACGCCATCAGCTCCGCGGTGGTGTCGAACCCGTAGATCCGGGCCAGGGCCAGGTTGGCCGACCGGTACTGGCCGTCGGGCGTCGACTGGAAGATCCCGTCGACGGCATTCTCGAAGATGCTGCGGTAGTTCTGCTCGGCCTCCTCCAGCCGCTCCTGGGCCAGCTTCAGGTCGGTGATGTCGCGGGAGATCCCGAAGGTGCCGATGATCCGTCCCCGGGAATCCCGCAGCGGCAGCTTGCTGGTCAGCGCCCAGGTCACCGAACCGTCGGGCCAGGTCTCCCGCTCGGTCTTGCTCTCCACCGGATCGCCCGTGGACAGGATCCGCAGCTCGTCGGCGCGCGCCGCCGCGGCATGCTCGACGCTGAACAGCTCATGGTCGGTCCGACCGTGCAGCTCGCTCGGGTCGGAAAGGCCGACCTTGGCCGCGAACGCCCGGCTGGCCCGCAGGATCCGGCTGTCGGCGTCCTTGAAGTAGATCACGTCCGGCGCGTAATCGAGCAGCGCCCGCAGGAGGTCGCGCTCGTGCGCCAGGGCCTCCTGCACCTCCCGCTCCCGCGTCACATCCCAGAAGATCCCCTGGATCCCCACCGGCTCCCCGCCCGGCCCCAGCAGCACGGTCTTGATGACGTGGAAGTAGTGCCGCTGGCCGTCCGGCGTGATGTTCTCCTCGATGGTTTCCAGGGGTTCGCGGGTGGCCAGCACCCGACGGTCATCGGCCAGGTACTGTTCCGCCAGGGCCCTGGGGAAGAAGTCGAAGTCCGTCTTCCCGAGGATCAGTCCGGGTTCGCGTCCGATGGTCGCGCAGAAGCGCCGGTTGACGAAGGTGAAGCGGCCGTCGAGGTCCTTGCGGAAGATGTTCTGGGGAAGCGTCTCGACCAGGCTCTGGTAGAACACCTCCGACTCCCTCAAGGCCTGCTCGGTGAGCCGCTGCTGCTCGTGGGTCCGGGCGAGCGACGAGGCCTGGCGCCGCAGTTCCAGGTGGAGCACCGCCTGATGGGCCACCGTGTGCAGCGCCGACCGCTGGCGCGGGGTGAGCCGACGGCTCTGCCGGTCGAAGAGCACCAGCGCCCCGGCACGCTGGCCGGAGGGCGTCAGGAGCGGCACGCTGATGCACCACCGGAACTCGCCCGGCACAGTCCCCTCGTCCCGGATCTCCCGCACCCCGTCCCATGCGGCCGTCCGACGCCACCATGGGTCGTCATCGGCCGGCATCCCCGACTCCCGCCCGCTCCGTCCGGCCACCACCGGGTCCCCGTCGCCCGACAGCACCACCGCGGCCGCCGCCACATCCACGACCTGTGCGGCGAGTGTGGCCAGGTCGTCCAGAGGTCCCCCGGCCGTGTCGGTGCCCGTCATGTGCGGACCTTCCCCGGGACTCCCCCGCGATGTCAACGCAGCCCCCCGGGAGGGACAATTCCTCCGGGGCCGGCGCATCGGGTCGCCGGTCCACGGCCCGACCGTTTGACTTCCGGGGTCACCCGGCTATTCCTCGACCGACGCCGCGAACGCCTGCGGACTTCCGATTCCGACCATGCCCACGATCACCATCCTGCCCTCCGGGGCGACCGCCGAAGTGCCCGAGGGCACGAAACTCCTCGATGCCGGGGAGGCGGCCGGGGTGGAGATGGAGGCCGGCTGCTTCAACTGTTCCTGCGGCACCTGCGTGGCCGAGGTGGTCGCCGGGATGGAGAACCTGTCGGAGCCCAGCCCGGAGGAACTCGATGTCCTCGACGCCTGGAACCGGGACCCCGAGAAGTATCGCCTCACCTGCTGTGTCCACCTGCTCCGCGGCGAGGCCACCCTACGCCAGGTCCACTGACCCCTTCCCCCACGCCCCCTTTCCATGAGCAAGATCGTCGGCATCGACCTCGGCACCACCAACTCCCTGGTGGCGGTGGTCGACTCGGGCTTCCCCTACGTGATCGCCGAACCGGCCGGGCGGCGCCTGACGCCGTCCGTGGTGCACCTGCCCGGTGGCGGACAGGACCCGGTGGTGGGCGACGCCGCCGTCCGGGCCCGCAACGCCCACCCGGAATCCACCGTCTATTCCGTCAAGCGGTTCATGGGCCGGCGCGGATCGGACATCCCCCGCGAGGAACTCCGGGTCACGTATCCGGTCCGCGGGGAGGGTGCGGGCCCGGTGACGCTGCCGATCGCCGGACGCGATTGGACTCCCGAGGAGGTCTCGGCCGAGATCCTCCGGAAGCTGCGGGCCGATGCCGAGGCCAGCCTGGGCGAGTCGGTGACGCGGGCGGTGATCACCGTCCCGGCCTACTTCAACGACGCCCAGCGGAACGCCACCATCCGGGCCGGGGAACTGGCCGGGCTCCAGGTGGAACGCATCGTCAACGAGCCCACCGCCGCCGCCCTGGCCTACGGACTCGACAAGCTGCGCGACCGCTCACGGATCGCCGTGTATGACCTCGGCGGCGGCACGTTCGACCTCTCCATCCTCGAACTCAACCAGGGCGTGTTCCAGGTGCTCTCCACCCACGGCAACACCCGGCTCGGGGGCGATGACCTGGACCAGGCGGTGGCCGGGTTCCTCGCCGACGCCATCCGGGCCGCCGGCGGACCCGACGTGGCGTCGGACCCCGGACTGCGGTCCCGGGTCCGCGAGGCGGCCGAGCAGGCGAAGATCCGGCTCAGCACCGCCGACGAAGCCGAGGTCTCCCTCCCCTTCCTCACCCCGGGGTTCAGCTTCCAGCGGAACCTCAGCCGGACCGAACTCGAGGAACTGACCCGGCCGATCATCGAGCGCACCCGGTCCCACTGCCTGCGATCCCTCGCCGACGCGCGGCTGGAGGCGAAGGACCTGGACCAGGTGATCCTGGTCGGCGGACAGACCCGGATGCCGCTCGTCCGTCGCCTCGTCGCGGAGTGGTTCGGATGTCCCGAGTTCACCGAGGCCCGCGGCGACCTCCGGCTGGGCGACGAATACCACCGGGCACCCGGGCCGGAACTGAACACCTCCCAGAACCCGGACGAGGCCGTCGCGCTCGGCGCCGCCATCCAGGCGGAGATCCTCGCGGGCGGATTCCGCAACGTCCTGCTCCTCGACGTCACCCCGCTCTCCCTCGGGATCGAGACCTTCGGCGGCCTCATGAACGTGATCATTCCCCGCAACACCACCATCCCGGTGAAGGCGGGGGAGCTGTTCACCACCGCGGTCGACAACCAGCGCTCCATGCTGATCCACGTCCTCCAGGGCGAGCGGGAACGGGCGGCCGACAACTGGTCGCTCGGCCGCTTCGAACTGGAGTTCGAGCCCGCCCCCAAGGGCGTCCCCCGGGTCGGCGTCCAGTTCGAGATCGACGCCAACGGCATCCTGCACGTCCTCGCCCGCGACGTCCGGACCGGCCACCAGAAGGTCGTCCCCATGCGCTCGGCCGTCGACGTGCGCGACGAGGACGTCCAGCGCATGGTCGAGGAATCGGTGGAACACGCCTTCGACGACCTCCAGGCGCGGCAGTGGATCGAGGCGAAACTCCGGGCCGGCGAGACGCTCACCGCCACCCGACGGACCCTGGCGGAGTACGACGCCGACCTGGACCCGGACTATCGCGCCCAGATCCTCGAGGCGATCGAGGGGGTCGAGTCGGTGCTGTCCCGGGAGAACCCGCGAACCCGCACCGGGGACCCGGCCGAACTCAAGGCGGCGAACGCCCGTCTCGACGAGGTCACCCAGGCGCTCGCCGAACACGCGATGGACCAGGTCATGGAGGCCATGCTGCGACAGCAGGGGGTTCTCGGGACCGCGTCCACACCCGCACCGGGGTCGAATACCGGACCGTCCTGAGAGCCTGTCCGCATCCACCCCGAGGGGGGGCGGCGGGACAGACTGCACAATGGGGGGGGCGTTGGACCGGAACTCCGCCGACCAAAACCCGCCGGCCGATCAGGCCGAGGGCAGGGTGATGTTTCCGAACGGGTTCTGGCCCAGCCCCCCCGACTCGGCGGCGTCGGTCGGCACCCGGGACGGGGCGGCCCCGCCGTCATCCGAAGCTTCCGGCGCTTCCGTCTCCCCTTCCTCGTCCCCACCCTTCGGGTTGGGAGCCCGCTTGTGCTTGGGCAACGGGGTCACCATCACGTTCACCGCCCGTCCCACCAGACGCGGCTCGTTGTCCGGATGCCCCCACGGGGCGAGGTCATGCAGGAACTTCCGCATGATCTGGAGGCCGATCTCGGTATGGGCCATCTCCCGGCCGCGGAACCGGAGCGAGACCTTGAGCTTCATGTCTTCGCACAGGAACCCGACGGCATGCTCGAGCTTGATCCCGAGGTCGTGCGGGTCGATCCGGGCGGACAGCTGGACCTCCTTGATCTCGTTCTTGTGCTGGGTCTTCTTCGAGTCCCGCTCCTTCTTGGCGAGCTCGTACTTGAACTTGCCGTAGTCGACCAGGCGGCAGACCGGGGGCTGGGCGTTGGGGGCGATCTCGACGAGATCCACACCGAACTGTCGGGCCAGGCTCAGGGCGGCGGGGAGTTCGAGGACCCCCACCTGCTGACCATCCACCCCAATTACCCGGACATCCCGGGCCCGGATGCGCCCGTTGACACGATGTTCGGGCTGCTGGGGTTGGAAACGTCGGAACGGGCGACTCAAGCGAGCGCCTCCATTTGGGGATGAACCATGCCGGGCAAAACCATGACTGTCACAGACACCGCGGGTGCCATATAGTGATCCGGCCGATGCAACGGCAAGCCAAATCTGGCGGGACGCCCCGCGAAAGCTCCATCATACCGGGGGGGTGGCGCCTGTGGATGACCGGCCTTCTGGCCCTCGCCCTCTGCCTCGCCGCCCTCGGCGAGGCAGGGGACGAACCGCCGTCCGCCGACTTCTCCCCCCGCACCCACTACCAGGCGGTGCTCGAGGTCGCGCGCCAACGGCGGGTCGACCCGACCAACGCCGTCACCGCCGCCTGGGAGTTCGCCCGCGCCTGCTTCGACCTGGCGGAACACCCGACCGACAGCGGGGAACGTCAGCGCCTCGGCAACGAGGGCGCCGAGGCCTGTCGCGACGCCCTGACCCTCGACCCCGACTCCGGCCCGGCCCACTACTACCTCGCCCTCAACCTCGGGCAGGTGGCCCAGACCAAGCTGATCGGGGCGCTCCGCCTGGTGCGCCAGATGGAGACCGCCCTGCTGGCCGCCATCCGGCTCGACCCCCGACTGGATTTCGCCGGACCCGACCGGAGCCTGGGCATCCTGTACCGTGATGCCCCGGGGTGGCCGACGAGCATTGGCAGTCGGGCGAAGTCCGCGGAACACCTGGAGCGGGCGGTCGCCCTCGACCCGACCTACCCCGGCAACCGCCTCGCGCTCGCGGAGTCGCGTCTCGCCTGGGGGGAACCCGACGCGGCCCGCCCCCACCTCGCCGCCCTGGTGCGCGACTGGGCCACCAACCGGGTCCGACTCGCCGGACCGGACTGGCACACCTCCTGGGTGGAATGGCGGGAGCGTCGCACCCGGCTGGAACGCGCCCTCGCCCGCTGAGAGCCCGGCCTTGTGGCCCCGGCCCGCTTCCCGTACGAACCTTCCCCGTGCCGGTCGAGATCCCACCGTCCCCCGCCCCGCTGGAACTGCTCCGCCGGAGCCTCGAACGGGACCGCCTGGGGCACGCCTACCTGTTCGTGGGCGACGACCCGACGGTGCTGGACGAGGCGGCGCGGGACCTCGCCGCCACCCTGGTCTGCCAGCGCCCCGCCGGCCGTTCCCCCGGGGGACTGCCCCTCCGCCCCTGCGGCACCTGCGGCGCCTGCCAGCGCGCCACCCGGAACCAGCACCCCGACATCACCTGGCTCCGGCCGGAGTCGAAGTCGCGCCAGATCGCGATCGACCCGACCCGCGAACTGAGCCGGGTGCTCGGCCTCCGCGCCTCCGAGGCCGCCTACAAGGTGGCGATCATCGCCGATGCCGACCGCATGACCGTCCAGGCCGCCAACGCCTTCCTGAAGACGCTCGAGGAGCCGTCCCCGGGATCGGTCATCCTCCTGCTGACCACCCAGCCGGACCGCCTGCTGGAGACCATCCTGTCCCGCTGCCTGCGCCTGACCTTCGCCTCGGGCGGAAGCCGCCTGGCGGCCGATGTCGAGGACTGGGTGCAGGGGTTCGCGGTCGAGACGGCCGGGATCGGAGCCTCCCTCCTGGCGCGGTACCGGCTCCTCGAGAACCTGCTCGGCCGCCTCGCCGCGGTCCGCGAGGAGGCGGCCGGACGTCTCGAGGCGGAGTCGCCGCTGGCCCGGTTTCCCGACGCCGCCGCGGACCAGAAGGAGCGGTGGGAGGAGGAGCTGAAGGCGTCCGCCGAGGCCGAGTACCGGCGGCGCCGGGCCGAGTTCGCCCTCGGGCTGGAGTGGTGGCTGCGGGATCTCTGCCTGGTCCAGGCCGGGGCCGAGGCCGCCCTGCTCCGCTTCCCCCCGGTGGAAGCCGCCAGCCGGACGGTCGCCGATCGCATCCCCCCCGCCGTCGCCCGCGCCAACCTCGACGCCTGGCAACGCACCCAGCGCCTCCTGTTCACCAACGTCCAGGAGGCCCTCGCGCTCGAGGTGGGTCTCCTCGGCCTCCGATTCCACGCCGCGCGATGAACCCGGCGCCCCCCCCGACTTCCCGCAGCCGCCACCTCCCCGCCATCCTGCCCGGCCTGCTGGCCGGACTGGCGGTCGCCAAGTTCGGCAACCCGGTCATCCTCGACGCCCAGGTGATCCCGCCCGACGGACTGGGGGAGCTCCTGACGGACCCCTGGCCGAACCGCTGGGGCCAGTGGATGGTCCTGCTCCTGGTGGCCGCGCTCCTGCCGGTCGCCCTCCGCACCCGCCCCGCAGCCGGGGTGCCCCGACTGCTCCTCGCCAGCCTCGGGACCTGGCTCGGATGGCAGTTCGTGGCCGCCACGGGAAGCGTCGACCCCACTCTCACCGCCCGGGTGCTGCCCCATTTCCTCGCCACGACGGCCTGCTTCGGCCTCGGCGCCCTCGCGCTGGCCCGGGCCCCGGACCCCCGGCTGGTCTGGATCGGCCTCGGCCTGGGACTCGCCGTCTGCCTGGTCCGCGGCGCCAACCAGCACCTGGTCGAGTTCCGCCAGGACCTGCAGACGCTCACCACGGGCGAGGCCACCGGATGGAAGGATTTCAGCCCGGGAAACCTCGAGGCCCTGCGCCGCTCGGGCCTGGTGATCCGGACCAACGGGGTCGACGTGGCCAACCCCATGGTCCTCGCGAAGCTCCGCAAGGGACGGGTGCACGGCACCCTGGTGTACCCGAACGCACTGGCGGGCCTCCTCCTGCTCCTCCTTCCCGCCGTCCTCACCCTGGTCCACCGCGAATCCACCGTCCTCCGCCCCCCCCTGCGCCACCTCGTCCTGGCACTGACCACCGGACTGGGACTCGCCGTGTTCTACTGGAGCGGATCCAAGGCCGCCTGGCTGGTCGCCATCGCCCTGGCCGGACTGGCCCTCTGGCGGCAACCGTTCCCCACCCGATGGAAGGTCGGCGCCGCCGGGCTGGTCGCCGTGGCCGGGCTGGCGGTCTTCGGATGGCGTTTCTCCGGCTACCTCGCCGGCGGGGCCACCAGCGCCGCCGCCCGGCTCGACTACTGGAAGGCCGCCGCCCAGGTGGTCCGGGAGAACCCCGGACTGGGCTCCGGCCCCGGCACCTTCCAGCGCCCCTATGCCCGGCTCAAGGCGCCCGAATCGGAAATGGCCCGCCTGGTCCACAACGACTACCTGGAACAATTCTCCGACTCGGGCGTCGTCGCCGGCACCGCCTACCTCGCCTTCACCGCCAGCCTCCTCCTCACCGCCTGGCGCCGATGGGGACATCCCCGGACCCCGCTCGCCTTTGCCACCACCCTCGGCCTCACCGGATGGCTCGCGCACGGGCTCGCCGAGTTCAGCCTGTACATCCCCGGCCTGGCCTGGCCGGCGTTCCTCCTGGCCGGATGGCTGGCCGGAAGCCGGCCGGAAAACCCGTCGACACCCGCCCCACGGCCCGCTAACAACCCGGCCACCGGATGAAGGTCCTCTTCCTCAACGGCCCGAACCTGAACCTTCTCGGAACCCGCCAGCCCGAGATCTACGGGCGGACCACCCTTGCCGACATCGAGGCGCGGGTCCGCACCCGGGCCGCCGCCCTGGGGGCGGAGATCGACTTCCGCCAGTCCAACCACGAAGGCGAACTCGTCGACTGGATCCAGGCCGCCCGGGGGACCGCGGATGTCATCGTCCTGAACGCCGCCGCCTACACCCACACCAGCGTCGCCCTTCGCGACGCCCTCGCGGCGGTCGACGTCCCGGCCATCGAGATCCACCTCTCGAACATCCACGCCCGCGAGCCCTTCCGACACCATTCCCACCTCGCCGCCGTCTGCCGCGGCGTCATCGCCGGCTTCGGCGCCGAGTCCTATCTGCTGGCACTCCAGGCAGCCGTTAACCTTAATGAATCTCGGTAAACCCCCGGAAATGGCCCAGTTGACGCTAAATCTCCCGGTTTTCCGGGTGAGTGTTCCCTTGA
Organism: uncultured Verrucomicrobiota bacterium; assembly: GCA_964525755.1. GTDB lineage: Bacteria > Verrucomicrobiota > Verrucomicrobiia > Limisphaerales > UBA9464 > UBA6176. The sequence goes on along the minus strand of CAZGIK010000020.1, from coordinate 16,525 downwards.
CGGTGGCGGGTGGGGTTCCTAGCGTGCGCGCCAGTCTGTGACGGGCATTGATTCGCATCCCCAGAGCGGTATCGCCCGACCCATGCATCCCCACGACAATCTCAAAAACCGATCCGCTGGCCTGTCCGGCGGGTCCCTACCCGGAGTGGCCCTGTGGATCTGAAAGAGATCAAAGCGATCATCGACCTGATGAAGAAGAACTCCCTCTCGGAGTTCGAACTCGAGGAAAAGGACTTCAAGATCAAGCTCAAGCGCCCGACCGGAGCGGTCGGGTTGGCGAGCGCACCCGGGCCCCTGGTGGATGATCCGGAGTTGACCGCCTTTCCGGTGCCCCCCCGGGGCCCTGCCAGCGCCGCCGCGGCCACCGTGCCGGCCAACGCCGCCGGAAACGGCGACCTGGAGGTGAAGTCGCCCATGATCGGCACCTTCTACCGCTCCCCATCCCCGGATTCCGCCTCCTATGTCGAGGTCGGCGTCGAGGTCGGACCGGACACCGTGGTCTGCATCATCGAGGCGATGAAGGTGATGAACGAGATCAAGGCCGAGACCCGCGGGATCATCACCGCGATCCTCGCGGAGAACGCCAAGCCGGTGGAGTTCGGCCAACCCCTGTTCAAGGTCCGCCCGCTCTGAGACCCGGCCACCCCCTCCCCCACGGGATCCGAAGCCCCCCGTCCCCCACACCCCACCGTCCGCTCCGTGCCCCCCGGCCCCTCCATGTTCGAAAAAGTCCTGGTCGCCAACCGCGGCGAAATCGCCATCCGCATCATCCGCGCCTGCAAGGAACTCGGTATCAAGACCGTGGCGGTCTACTCCCGTGCCGATGCCAATTCCATGCACGTGCAGGTCGCCGACGAGGCGATCTGCATCGGCGAGGGGCCATCCGCCGATAGCTACCTGCGGATCGACCGGCTGATCAGCGCGGCGGAGATCGCCGACGTGGATGCAATCCACCCGGGCTACGGGTTCCTGAGCGAGAACTCCCACTTCGCCGACGTCTGCGAATCGTGCAACATCCGCTTCATCGGCCCGCGGTCGGCGGCGATGAACGCCCTGCACGACAAGGCCGTCAGCCGGACCCTCGCCAAGAAGGCCGGCGTCCCCACCCCGCCGGGATCCGAGGGTGTCGTGGAGTCGGAACAGGAGGCCCTCTCGACCGCCAAGAAGATCGGCTACCCGGTGATGATCAAGGCCGTCGCCGGCGGGGGCGGCCGCGGCATGCGCGTCGCCCACAACGACGTCTCCCTGGTCAAGGGCTACCACACCGCCCGGACCGAGGCGGAAAAGGCCTTCGGGAACAGCGGGGTCTACATCGAGAAGTTCATCGAGAACCCCCACCACATCGAGTTCCAGATCCTCGGCGACACCAAGGGCAACATCATCCACCTCGGGGAACGCGACTGCTCGATCCAGCGCCGCAACCAGAAGCTCATCGAGGAAACCCCGTCCCCGATGCTCGACCGGAAGGAGTTCAAGGACCTCCGCAAGAAGATGGGCAAGGCCGCCATCCGGATCGCCGAGATGGCCTCCTACACCAACGCCGGAACGGTCGAGTTCATCGTCGACGACCACGGCAACTTCTACTTCCTCGAGGTCAACAAGCGCCTCCAGGTGGAACACCCCATCACCGAGGAGGTCACCGGCATCGACCTCGTGAAACAGCAGATCCTCGTCGCCCTCGGGGAGAAGCTCTCGATCTCCCAGTCCGACGTCCAGGCCAAGGGCCATTCGATCGAGTGCCGGATCAACGCCGAGGATCCCCTCCAGGATTTCCGCCCCTCGCCGGGCCGGATCGAGATGTACTACCCCCCGGGCGGCCCCGGGGTCCGTCTCGATTCCCACGCCTACGCAGGATACACCATCCCCCCGTACTACGACTCGATGATCGGCAAGCTGATCACCACGGGGAAGGACCGGGCCGATGCCATGGCGCGCATGAGCCGGGCGCTGTCGGAATTCATGCTCACCGGCGTCCGCACCACCATCGCCTTCCAGCAGGCCATCCTCCAGGATCCCGACTTCCGCCGCGGTCACTACACGACGAACTTCGTGGAGCGTCTCCTCAGCGGCGGCCGACGCGAACTGATCCAGGACAAGGCCTGACGGCCGGGTACCGGCGGATCCTCACCCGCCGAAGAACGACCGGACCGCCCCGATGACGTGGTCGACCTGGGCGTCGGTCAGCTCGGGATACATCGGCAGCGGCAGGACCCGGGCCGATACGGACTCGGCCACCGGCTGGTCCCCGGCCTTCCATCCCATCCCCTCGTAGCACCGCTGCAGGTGCAGGGGCTTCGGATAGTAGATGATCGTCGGCACACCCCGCCCGGCCAGGTGGGACTGGAGTTCGTCCCGACGGTCGCACAGCAGCGCATAGACGTGCCACACGTGGGTGTTGCCGGGGGCGGTGAGCGGCAGTTCCAGGGGAAGCCCCGCCAGCCCCGCCGAGTACCGGGCGGCGATCTCCCCCCGGCGGGCATTCCACGTGTCCAGCCGGGGCAGCTTCACCCGGAGGATCGCCGCCTGCAGCTCGTCGAGCCGGGAATTGTAGCCGTGCAGGTCGTGATGGTAGCGCTGCTCGATCCCATGCACGCGCAGCATCCGCAGCCGCCGCGCCACGTCGGCGTCGGAGGTGACACACATCCCGCCATCACCGTCGGCCCCCAGGTTCTTGGTGGGATAGAAGCTGAAGCATCCCACCCGCCCCACCGAGCCCAGCGTCCGCCCGTTCCGGGACGCCCCGATGGACTGGGCGCAGTCCTCCACGATCCCGATCCCGCGCGCCCCGCACAGGGCCCCGATCGACTCGAGGTCGGCCGCCTGCCCGAACAGGTGCACCGGGATCACCGCCCGGGTCCGGGAGGTGATCCGCGCCGCCACCGCGGCCGGATCCAAGGTGAAGGTCCGGGGATCGATGTCGGCAAAGACCAATCGCGCCCCCACCTGGATCACCGACTCCGCCGGGGCGATGTAGGTGAACGGCGACGTGATCACCTCGTCACCCGGCCCCACCCCCAGCGCCCGCAGGGCCAGCGTGAGGGCGTCGGAACCGGAATTGACCCCCACCCCGGACTGTGCGCCCACCCGGGCCGCCACCTCCTGCTCCAGGGACGCGACCTCGGGTCCCAGGATGAAGTGTCCGCGGTCGAGCACCCCGGCCACCGCCGCCATCAACTCCTCCCGCAACGCCGCCGTCTGGGCGCCGGGATTCAGAAAGGGAACCGTCACGGCCGAACTCTGCCCGGGCACGAACGGCCGGCGAAGGAAATCTTGGAGCCCGTCCGGAAACTGCGGGGGGCCCGCGGCGGGGCACCGGGCGCCTACCGGACCCGACGGGTCTCCACCCAGCGTTCCACCCAGTAGGGCTCGTCCAGGCGGGATAGCGTCACGCCGGTCGAGGTCCCGGCATGCGTGAACTCGCCCCCGCCCAACGCCACGCCGACATGATCCGCCCCGCCCTCCCCGGGGGTCGTCCGGAAGAAGACCAGGTCCCCGGGCATCAGGACCACGCCGGCCGGCACCTCCATTCCCACCGCCGCCTGCTCCCCGGTGGTGCGGGGCAGGTCCGCACCGGAAACCTCCCGGTGCAGCGCCCGGACATAGGCGGAACAATCGATCCCGGAGGCGTCGTCACCCCCCAACCGGTACGGCGTGCCCCGCCAACGGCCCGCCGCGTCCCGCCAGGCATCGCCTCCGGAAGCGGACCGCACCGGAATGACCGCGGGAGGGGCGACCGGCCGGACCGGCGCTCCGACGGCCTCGGGCCGGTTCGACGCGGGCCGCCGGACGGACATCCGGATCGGGTCGCGCTCCAGGAACACCGGACCGGGCGGCCAGTACGGCAGCCCGGTGCTCGTCTGCACCCCGTCACCCGGCCGGGTGGCACAGCCCGCAAGGACCCAGGCGGACGCCAAGGCAAGGGTCGCCCATCCACCGCACCCCCGTCGGGATGGCGAACGGGAGTTGGTTGGATTCATGGTCGGTGAGGGGCTCGACGGCCGGGTCAGCGCCACCCGGGGGCGGCGGAGGGTTGGGATTCGAAGCCCGGGGGATAATACGGGAGCCCGGTGCTGGTTTGGGGGCCGGGTGTCCCGTTGCGGGTACGGCAACCGGACACCACCACGGCACACGCAAGAAGGGTCAGGATGGCCAAAAGGGGTTTCATGGAGATCGGAATCAGTTCGGCGGACGATACGCAGCTTCGGCCTCCGGCATCAACTTCCGCAGGTTCTCCACCCGGGCTTCATCCAGGGGATGGGTCCGGAGGAACCACGGGGCGCTGTTGCCGGACTTCCGGTTGAACTCGCCGAAGCGCTGCCAGAAATCCACCGCCGCCCCCGGCCGGTACCCGGCCCGGGCCATGTAGATCAGGCCGATCCGGTCCGCCTCGGCCTCCTGCATCCGGCTGTGCGGCAGGGCCACCCCCAGCTGGGACCCCATTCCGTACGCCTGGGTGATGGCCGTGGCATACCGGCTTTGGGAGGACGCCACCCCCACCGCCACCCCCACCGCCTGCAATCCCATGGCGGTGCTCATCCGCTCCCCGCCATGCCGGGCCACCGCATGCGCCACCTCATGCCCCATCACCGTCGCCAGCCCGGCCTCGTCGAGGGTGATCGGCAGGATGCCGGTGTAGATGCCGACCTTCCCGCCCGGCAGACAGAAGGCGTTCGCCTCCGGACTCTCGAACAGCACGAACTCCCACTGCGCATCCGGCATGTCCGGACCCGCCACCGCCGCGATCCGCTCGCCCACCCGCCGCACCATCGCCGCCTGCGCGGCGTTCTGGCTGATCGGCACGGACTGCTTCAGCTTCTCGAACTCGGAGAAACCGAGGGACATCTCCTGCCCCTGCGACATGAAGTTGAACTGGCTCCGGCCGGTGACCGGCACGGTGGAGCACCCGGTGAGGAGGGCGGCCGCCACGCAACCGCCCAGGAGCAGCAGGCAACGCCACCACGACGCGATCTTCATCGGCCCAACAATCCGCCCCCGCCCCGCGCACGCAAGCCCGCGTTGGACGGTCATTCCCCCGGCAACACCACCCGGTAGAAGCCCGCCCCCGGCCGCAGGCCGTCGGAATCACCCACCGCCGGAACCTCCACCACCACCGGGACACCCCCGGGGCCGGGATCGATGCGCCGGACGGTGGTCCAGTCCCGGAGGTCGAACGTGCGCTGCAGCTCGGTCGCCAGCCCCGCCGGCGGCTCAAACGAGAAGGTCAACGGCCCCGATGTCCCGGCCACCGGGGGATTCCAGCCGGTGATGGGCAGGAAACCGGCCGGCGGCGCCGGCAGGCTGCCGGCCTTCATCCCGGTCAGGTCCTGGCCATCCGTGGCCTTCAGCACGTAGCCCTCGGGCAGCCGGTACCGCAGGTCGAACTGGCGCCAGTCCGCCGCCAGTCCGGCCCCGGCAACCCGGCCGACCGCCTCGACCCGCAGCCAGATGAAGAACGCCAGGCCATTGCCCGGCCTCACGGCATGCCGCACGCGCAGCCGCACCTTCCGGAACGAATGGTCGTCGGCCGGATCGGGGGGATGGGCGATCTCAGCCTCACGGGCACCAGCGGTCGCGATGTGCCGTTCTTCCACGATCTCGCCCGTCACCGGATGCGTCACGTACTCGGTCCTCACCGTGTGGGCGGTCAGCGTCCGGAACGACCGTTCCGCCGACCAGGTCATCGCCGGCGCCGTGCCCTGGGCCCGGGCCGTGTACGCGTACACAGCCTGGGATTCGATCCCCTGACCCGCCACCTGCAAGGAAAGGGTCACCCGGAACTCGACCGACGCCACGTCGTCAGTCCCGGAGGCCACCTCGGTGTAGTTGAACAAGGCCCGGTCGAGGAGGACCTCCCACTCCACCGGGATCACCTCGTTCGCGGTGTTCCCCGGGGCCGCCTCGACCCGGTAGCGGGGCTGGAAGTGCGAGGTGAACTCGGTGACCGAGGCCGCGGGCGGCAGGCCGGGCCGACGCACCTCCAGCCGCCCCTCGAGCCGGCCGATCCGCAGGTCGGCCGACACCTCGGAGGCGTGTCGGAAACTGTCGTCCGGACCGGCGCCACCCGTGGTCAGCCACTCCGCGAACAGATGACGGGGATGCCCGACCGTCCCCGGCGCCCCGGGATATCCGGTCACCCGGGCCTCGACGAACGCGGGGACCTGTCCCACCACCCCGCCCGCCATCCAACCCAGGCCAACCAGCCAGGCGCAGACTGTGGCAAGACCCGGTCGGGAGACGCGGTTCAATGCATCCATACGGTTCCGAGTATCTCGGGCGACCGTCCCGGCGACAAGCGGGGCGAAGCCCGGCAGCCGTTTTCGACTCCGGAGGCCCTCCCGCAGCGAACCGGTCACCCGTCGGATCCCATCCCCGGATTTCTGCGTGCCCTCCGCCCCGGGTTGCCCCATTTTCCGGCCACGTGACGCGACCCTTGGCCATCGTCTTCTTCGAGAAGCTGATCCCCGGCAGCCGGCTTTCGGGACGCCTCTCGGACCTCGGATGGCGGGTGCTGGAGGCGAAGAAGGCCGCCGACCTGCCGGACCTGGTCCGCCGGGAACGGCCGCTGGTGGTGGTGGCCGAACTCGCCCTCCGCTCGGGCAACCTCTGCCCGGTGGTGGCCGAACTGCGCCGCGACGCCGGGACCCAGCACATCCCGGTCCTCGGCTACTGCCACCCCGACGACGAGGATCTCTCCACCGCCGCCCGCGAGGCGGGCGTCAACCTCGTGGCGGCCGAGGCCGGTGTCCTCGACCAACTCCAACAACTCCTCGACCACGTCCTGGCGGTGGACTGACCCCCACCGCCGACTCCCCACTCCCACCATGCCCATCCCCCCCGTCACCCTCCGTCAGGGCGTCCACGTCCTCCACCTCTTCGGCCGCATCGACCGGGAACGGTGGGCCCGGACGGCGTCCGCCGACACCGCCGCCGCTCGGGACCGCCTGGCCGCCCTCTGCGCGGCGAATGCCGGCCCGGCCGCCCCCCGGGTCATGTCCTTCGCCAACGTCGGCGGAAAGGCCGACATCGCCTTCATGGTCTTCGCCGCCGAACTCCAGCAGCTCGGCGCGCTGCAGCGGGACCTGGAGACCGCCTTCCCGCCGGGAACCTGGGTCCCGGGGTACAGCTACCTGAGCGTCACCGAACTGCCGGAGTACGTGACCACCGACGACGACCTCCGCCGCATGCTGGAGCACGGGGAGCGGAAGCTCGCGCCCGGGACGCCGGAATTCGACGAGGCGTTCGCCGCCGCCAAGAAGCGGAACGACGAGTACCTGCACTACCGCCTGTATCCGGAGCTGCCCGACTGGGAGATCATGTGCTTCTACCCCATGAGCAAGAAGCGCGACGGGGCCGACAACTGGTACTCCCTCGACCAGGAGGCCCGACGCAAGCTCATGGGCGGACACGCCCGCACCGGCCGCAAGTACGCCGGACGCATCTCCCAGCTGATCACCGGCTCCGCCGGGCTCGACGACTGGGAATGGGGCGTCACCCTGATGGCCCATCAGCTCGATGCGGTGAAGGAGATCGTCTACGAGATGCGCTTCGACGAGGTCAGCGCCCGCTACGGCGACTTCGGCCCGTTCTACATCAACCTCCGGCTCGACCCCATCGCCCTCTGGGAACACCTGCGGCTCTGACCCGCCCCCCCCGCGGGGCCGGCCCCGCCATGGCTTGACGGTTGTCAGCCGCCCGGTTCCCGGCAGTATCCGTCGCATGCACCCGACCGAGCTCTCCCGCCGCTCCCTGCTGCGCGGATCCGTGGCCCTGGCCGCCTACTCCCTCGCCGCGCGCCCGCTGGCGGCCTTCGGACTCGAACCGGAACCGGGCGAGGAGCTCATCCCCTGGCTCGACGTCCAGCCCAAGGGCCGGTCCATGGTGTACTGGCAGAACCTCACCTCGTGGACCACGCCGGTGGAGGACCTGTACGAGGTGAGCCACTACCCGAAACCCACCGTGGACCCGGAGACGTGGCGGCTGGAACTCACCGGCTTCGTGGACCGGCCCCGCTCCTGGACCCTCGCCGAGCTGCAGGCACGTCGGCACCGCCACGTCCAGGCCACCCTCGAGTGCGGCGGCAACGGGGCGTCGATCGGGTTCATGGGGGCGGTCGGGAACGTCCGCTGGACCGGCACCCCGCTCGGTCCGCTCCTCCGCGAGGCGGGCCTCCAACGGCGGGCCAGCGAGGTGGTGTTCTACGGGGCCGACGAGAAGACGGAGAAGATCCGCGACCAGGACTATCCGCAGAACTTCGCCCGCAGCCTCGACCTCGACCACGCCCTCCAGGACCAGATCCTCCTCGCCTGGGCGATGAACGATGTCCCGCTCGACACCACCCACGGCGCACCGCTCCGGCTCGTGGTGCCCGGCTGGTTCGGCGTGGCCTGGGTGAAATGGCTCACCCGGATCGACGTGCTGGACCGCCGGTTCATGGGACGCTGGATGGCCCGCGAGTATGTGACGATCCGCGGGGAGGAACGGCCCGACGGCACCAACTGGCGCGAGACGTCGGTGTGCCACATCAACGTCAAGTCGATGGCCGCCCGCGCGGTGCGCCGCCCCGACGGCACCGTGCGGATCTCCGGCGCGGCCTGGAGCGACGGCACGCCGGTCCGGCAGGTCGACGTCCGGATCGGCGACGGCCCCTGGCAGCCCGCCCGGCTGGAGCGCAAGCCGGTCCGCTCCCGCTACAGCTGGACCTTCTGGCACTTCGACTGGCCGGACGCCCCCGCGGGCGAACACACCATCGTCTCCCGGGCGACCGATGCCGACGGACGGGCCCAGCCGCCGGCCGACGACCCGGTGATCCGGCAGAAGAAGACCTACTGGGAGGCCAACCAGCAGTGGCCGCGCCGCCTGCGGATCGGGTGAGGCCGGATCAGGCCGAGTAGTCGAGGTACACGGTCCGGGTGCGGGTGTAGAAGTCGACCGCCCCCGCGCCCTGTTCGCGGAAGGTGTCGGTGGAGCTGTTCTTCACCCCGCCGAACGGCGCCTGGAGGGCGAGGCCGGTGCTGATCTGGTTGACCTTGACCACCCCGGCCTCGATGCGCTCGGCGAACTGCATGGCCCGTCGGAAATCCCGCGTCACCACGCTGGCGCTCAGCCCGTAGTCGACCCCGTTGGCGACCGTCAGGGCCTCGTCGAAGGAATCCACGGCGATCACCGCGACCACCGGACCGAACACCTCCTCCCGGGCGATGCGCATCGTCGGTGTCACGCCGGTCAGGACGGCCGGTTCCATGAAGAAGCCGTGGGCGAGGTCGCCGTCGGCGAGCCGTGCCCCGCCCCAGGCGAGGGTCGCCCCCTCGGCCCGGGCGCCCGCGATGGCGTCGAGGTTGCCCAGCAGCTCGGCCTCGTTCACCGCCGGCCCCATCTGCACCCCGGGCGAGAGGCCGGGCCCGACCTTCCATCCGCGGGCCAGCGCCACCAGGCGTTCGGTGAAGGCGTCGGCCACCGCCCGCTCGACGATGACCCGGCTGGTGGCGGTGCAGGCCTGCCCGGTCAGACCGAACCCGGCAATGGCCACCAGGCGCGCAGCCAGGTCGAGGTCGGCATCGGCCAGCACCAGCGTGGGATTCTTGGAACCCATCTCCAGCTGGCACCGGGCACGCCGCGGAGCCAGGGCGGTGTAGAGCTGGGAGCCGACCGCATGGGAGCCGGTGAAGCTCAGGGCGGCGACGGCCGGGTTGGCGGCGATCTCCTCGCCGAACGGGCGGCCGGCGCCGACCACCACGTTGAACACGCCCGGCGGGAGCCCGGCATCGGCCAGGGCGCGGGCGATTTCGAAGCTCAGCGCCGGGGCGGCGCTGGCGGGCTTCAGGACCACCGTGTTGCCCGACACCAGCGCCGGGGCCGCCTTCCACGCCGGGATGGCCACCGGGAAGTTCCACGGCGTGATCAGCGCCACCACCCCCAGGGGATCCCGACGGGTCAGCAGCAGGTTGCCGGGCAGGTCATGCGGCAGGGTCTGACCGCCCAGCGTGTAGGACAACCCGCCGAAGAACCGGAAGATGTCGACCGCCCGCTGCACCTCGCCCGTGGCCTCGACCAGGGTCTTGCCCTCCTCCCGGGTGAGCAGCTCCGCCAGCTCGGGCTTGCGCGACTCGAGGATCTGCGAGGCCTTGCTGAGGAAACGTCCGCGGGCCACCGGCGTGAGGGCCGACCACGCGGGGAACGCCGCCGCCGCCGCCGCCACCGCCGCCCGGCCGTCCTCCCGCCCACCCTGCGGGTACTCCGCCACCACCTCGCGGACGTCCGCCGGGTTCCGCGTCTGGAAGGTGCCACCCCCGGCCGCCGCCTCGGGACGTCCGCCAATCAGGTTGAGATAGGTTCGCATGCTGTCGGTCCGCCCACGCTACGGAGCCCGGCCGCCGGGGAAAAGGGGCAATCACCTTCCCGGATGCCCCCCGGCGCGCCCAGTTTCCGCTGGCCAGCCCCGTCCCGGGGGACAAGGTATGGGTCCTGCCGATGCGACCGCACCACCTTTCCCGGGCCCTTCCGTTCCTCGTCCTGCTCCTGGGCGCAGCCCTCCAGTCCGGATGCAAACGTCCCGGGGCGCCGGGGGGGGCGGGCGGCCGCGGGCCCGGAGGGATGGCCGTGCAGGTGGTGGCCGTGCCGGTCCGCAGCGAACCGGTCTCGGAATCCATCGCCCTGGTCGGCTCCATCGCACCGAACGAGATGGTGGAGATCCAGTCCGAGATCGAGGGCCTGGTGACGGAGATCCGGTTCGAGGAGGGGCAGCAGGTCGAGAAGGGGCAGCTGCTGGTGGCGCTCGACGCCACCAAGCTCGCCGCCCAGCTGGCCGAGGCCGAGGCCAACCTGAGCCTCGCCCGCACCTCGTTCGACCGCACCCGCCAGCTGCTCGACGACAAGCTCATCAGCCAGCAGGAATACGACCAGGCCGCCGCCACCTTCGCCGCCAGCGGGGCCGGGGTGGACCTGAAGCGACGCCAGCTGGTCGACGCCCGGATCCTCGCCCCGTTCACCGGCCAGGCCGGCGCCCGGAGGGTCAGCCCCGGACAGGTGATCTCCCGCAACACGACCATCACCTGGGTGGTCGACCTCCGGACGGTGAACGTCGAGGTGAACGTCCCCGAACGCTACCTGGGCCAGCTGGCGCTGGGCCGGGAGGTGGAGTTCAACGTGGCGGCCCACCCCGGCGACGTGTTCCGCGGCGAGGTGTTCTTCATCTCCCCCCAGCTCGACGCCCGCACCCGCACCGCGCTGGTCAAGGCGCGGATCCCGAATGCCGACGGACGCCTGCGCGGGGGGATGTTCGCCGGGCTCACCCTCTCCCTGCAGCTCCGCGAGGCCGCGCTGGTCGTGCCCGAGCCGGCCATCATCAACAACGGCGACGCCACCTTCGTCTTCGCCCTCACCGCCACCAACACCGCCCACATGCGTCCGGTCCGCACCGGACTCCGCCTCGCCGGCAAGGCCGAGATCGTCGAGGGCCTGCGCCAGGGCGAGATGGTCGTGGTGGAGGGGATCCAGAAGCTCCGCCCCGGGGCGCCCGTCCGCCTGGCCCCCGAGGCCGACGCCGCCCCGTACCGGAACTGACGCGCCCCCCCAACCGACCCCGCCATGTTCCTCTCCCGCGTCTCCATCGAACGGCCGATCCTGGCCTCGATGATGAACCTCGTGCTGGTGCTGTTCGGGATCATCGGACTGTCCCGGCTGCCGGTGCGCGAACTGCCCGACATCGACCCCCCGGTCATCAGCGTCTCCACCGTCTACCCCGGCGCCAACGCCCAGGTGGTCGAGACCGAGGTCACCGAGCGCCTCGAGGAGGCCATCAACAACATCGAGGGCATCAAGACCCTCAAGTCGGAGAGCCGCGAGGGCGTCAGCAACATCACCATCGAGTTCGACCTCTCCCGCGACATCGACATCGCCGCCCAGGATGTCCGCGACCGGGTGTCCCGGATCCGCGGCGCCCTGCCGCTGGACATCCGCGAGCCGATCATCGCCAAGCAGGATTCCGACGCCTCGCCGGTGATCTGGGTGGCGCTGAACAGCGACCGCTACACCCCGCTCGAGCTCACCACCCTGGCCGAACGCCAGATCAAGCCCCGCTTCCAGGGGGTGGCCGGGGTCTCGTCGGTCACCATCGGCGGCGAGAAACGCTTCGCCATGCGCCTCTGGCTCGATTCCGACCGCATGGCGGCCCGCGGGGTCACCGTCCTCGACGTCCAGCAGGCCCTCCGCCAGCAGAACGTGGAGCTGCCCAGCGGACGGGTGGAGAACCTCGACCGGGAGATGACCATCCAGACCCGGGGCGAGCTGAAGACCGCCGACGAGTTCAACGAGCTGGTCATCCGGGTCGACGGCACCACGCTCACCCGCCTGCGGGACATCGGACGCGCCGAGGAGGGGGCGGAGGACTACCGCACCATCGCCCGGGCCCGGGGCAAGCCCTGCATCTTCCTCGGCGTGGTCAAGCAGGCGAAGGCCAACACCGTGGCCGTCGCCCGCGGCATCCGCGGCGAGGTCGCCGCCATCGCCCCCACCCTCCCCGAGGGCACCGAGATGTGGACCGCCTTCGACTCGAGCGTGTTCGTCGAGAAGTCCATCGCCGAGGTCTGGGAAACCCTCGCCATCGCCTTCGGCCTCGTGGTGGTCATCATCTACATCTTCCTCCGCAACGTCCGCTCCACCCTCATCCCCTCGGTGGCCATCCCCGTGTCGATCATCGGCACCTTCGCCGTCCTCTACGCCTTCGGCTTCTCGGTGAACATCCTCACCATGCTCGCCCTCGTGCTGGCGATCGGGATCGTGGTGGACGACGCGATCGTGGTGCTGGAGGCGATCCACCGGCACATCGAGGAGGGCCGGACCCCGCTCCAGGCGGCGTTCAAGGCGATGGAGGAGATCAGCTTCGCCGTGATCGCCATCACCGTCTCGCTGGTGGCGGTGTTCACCCCGCTCGCCTTCCAGAAGAGCACCACCGGACGCCTCTTCCTCGAGTTCGCCGTGGCGGTCTCCGGCGCGGTGATCATCTCGGCGTTCGTCGCCCTCACCCTCTCCCCCGCCATGGCGGCCCGGCTCCTCCGCCCGGTGAGCCAGGAGAAGCCCCGCGGACTGCTCGGCCTCTTCGAACGGACCCTGTCCCGCCTCACCGACACCTACGGCCGCACCCTCACCTGGCTGCTCCGCCACCGCATCCTCGCCATCCTCGCCACCGGCGGCGTGGTCGCCCTCCTCGTCCTCGCCTACCGCTCCCTGGAGAAGGACTTCCTCCCCCAGGAGGACAAGGGCCGCCTGTTCGCCATGGTGATCACGCCCAACGGGTCGACATCGGAATACACCGACCGCCAGCTGCGCCAGGCGGAGGAGATCATCGCCTCGGTCCCCGAGGTCTGGAGCTACGGCGCGATCGTCGCCCCGGGGTTCAGCGGACCCGGCCAGGCCAGCCTCGGCGTGGTGTTCGTCACCTTCAAGGACCGCTCGGAACGCGACCGCTCGGTCCAGGAGATCGTCAACGGCCCGGGGGGCGTCGCCCAGCGGTTCTTTGCCGACGTCGAGGGCGGCATCGCCATCGCCAACCTGCCCAAGGCGATCGAGGTGAGCTTCAACAGCTCCCCCTTCGAGCTGGTCCTCCAGAACCAGGACCTCGCCGCCCTCGACCGGACCGCCACCGCCGTCGCCAACCGCCTCCGCGGCCTGACCAACGCCCTCGGCCAACCCCTCCTGTCGAACGTCCGCGTGGGCTACGAGGTGAACAAGCCCGAGCTCCGCATCGCCATCGACCGCAGCCGCGCCGCCGCCCTGGGCGTCAGCATCGAGGACATCTCCCGCACCCTGCAGATCCTCTTCGGCGGACTCGACCTCAGCCGCATCAAGATGGAGGGCAAGGAGTACCAGGTGATCGCCCAGCTGGAACGGTCGTCCCGGCTCACGCCGGCGGACCTCGACCGGGTGTTCGTCCGCAGCGCCACCGGGGAGCTGATCCAGCTGAGCGCCGTGGTGACGCGTTCCGAGGGGGCCGCGCCCAACGCCATCAGCCACTACGGACGCCTCCGCTCGGCCAGCGTCACCGCCTCGCCCGGCGCGGTGCCGATCGGCACCGTGGTCGGGGTGGTGGAGCCCATCCTGCGCGAGGAGCTGCCCACCGGGTTCCTGTACGCCTGGGAGGGCGACGCGCGGAACCTGGCCGACGCCACGGGCGAGATCTGGTGGGTGCTGGGGCTGGCCCTGATCATCGTCTACATGACCCTGGCCGCGCAGTTCGAGAGCCTGATCCATCCGGTCACGGTCATCCTCGCCGTTCCCCTCGCCGCGGTCGGGGCCTTCGGCGGCCTGTGGCTGCTGAACCTCGGCGGAGAGCTCGGGCTCTACCCGCCCATCCCGGCGATGAACGTGAACCTGTTCAGCCAGATCGGACTGGTCCTGCTCATCGGCCTGGTGACCAAGAACTCGATCCTCCTCGTGGAGTTCGCCAGCCAGCAGGTGACGCGCGGAATGGACCCGCATCGCGCGATGCTGGAGGCCGGACGGGTCCGGCTGCGCCCGATCCTCATGACGGCCCTGTCGACCATCGCCGGAATCCTCCCCATCGCCATCGGGTTCGGCGCGGGGGCCGAGAGCCGTCGGCCGATGGGCGTGGCGGTGATCGGGGGGATGCTCACCAGCACGTTCCTCACGCTGTACGTGATCCCGGTGGTCTACACGCTCCTGGCCGATCTCGGGGCCTGGTGGCGGCGTCGACGGCCCGTCCCCCTCGCCCCGGCCAATCCGCCGGCGGCCGAGCCGGTCGGCTGATCCCACCCCCTCGCCCCGGCAAACGCCTCGCGGGCGTTCTCGTACTCGTCATCGTCATCGTCCTCGGGTCCCGTGGCTTACCCTCTCGAGTACGAGTACCGCCCCTTGCGGGGCTGAGTACGATCACGAGCCCCGGCGGACGTCACACGGGCGTTCTCGTCCTCGTCCTCGTACTCGCGTCCCGCGGCTTACCCTCCCGAGTACGAGGACCGCCCCTTGCGGGGCTGAGTACGATGACGAACCCCGGCGAACGCCACCCCGGATCGGCGGATTCCCCCCGGGGCGTCCGTTGACGCCCCTTCGCCGGCGCTGCTATCAACCCCGCAGCCGATGAAAAAGACCCGTCCGTCCCAGCCCAAGTACCAGCGCGTCCTGCTGAAGCTCAGTGGCGAGGCACTGGGCGGGGAGGAGGGATCGGGGATCTGCCCGGAGGCGGTCCACGACATGGCCCGACAGGTGGCCGAGGTGCGGGAACTCGGGGTCCAGGTGGTGATCGTGGTCGGCGGGGGCAACATCTTCCGCGGGATCCAGGGCAGCGAACGCGGCATCGAGCGCGCCACGGGCGACTACATGGGGATGCTCGCCACCGTGATCAACGCCCTCGCCCTCCAGGATGCCCTCGAGAAGCTCAAGATCCAGACCCGCGTCCTCAGCGCGATCAACATGACCCAGATCGCCGAGCCGTTCATCCGACGTCGCGCCGTCCGCCACCTCGAGAAGGACCGGGTGGTGATCTTCGCCGCCGGCACGGGCAATCCCTACTTCTCCACCGACACCGCCGCCGCCCTCCGCGCCAACGAGATCGGCGCCCAGGTCGTCCTCAAGGCCACCAAGGTCGACGGCATCTACACCAAGGATCCGAAGAAGCACAAGGACGCCCGCCGCTACAGCACCATCACCTACGCCGAAGCGCTGGAGAAGCAGCTCAAGGTCATGGACGCCGCCGCCTTCGCCCTCTGCATGGAAAACAAGATGCCCATCGTGGTGTTCGACTTCTTCGTGCCCCACAATCTCCGCCGCGTGGTCCTCGGCGAGCCGGTCGGCACCTACGTGTCGGCCTGACCCCCACCACCCCGCCGTCCCACCGCGAAACGCCATCCCCCCATTTCATGACGATCGACGACATCCTGCTGGAGACCGAGGAGAAGATGCTCAAGACCGAGGAGCACGTGGTGAACGAGTTCGCCGGTGTCCGCACCGGCAAGGCCTCGCCCTCCCTGATCGAGAACGTGATGGTCGAGGCCTACGGCTCGAACATGCGCCTCAAGGAACTGGCCACGATCGGGGCGCCCGAGGCCCGGATGCTCATGGTGACCCCCTTCGACCAGGGCAACATGAAGGCGATCGAGAAGGCCATCCAGTCGTCGGGCCTCGGCCTGAACCCGGCCAGCCAGGGCCGGTTCATCCGGATCGTCCTGCCGGAACTCAGCTCCGAGCGCCGCCAGGAGTTCGTGAAGATCGCCAAGCGCATGGCCGAGGAGGGCCGCGTGGCGGTCCGCAACGAGCGCCGCCGGGCCATGGAGGCGCTCAAGAAGGCGAAGGCCGACGGCGGGGTCTCCGAGGACGACATCGAGGGCGGCGAGGCCGAGGTGCAGAAGCTCACCGACCAGTACATCAAGCGGATCGACGATCACCTCGCCCACAAGGAGAAGGAGATCCTGACCGTCTGATCCGCCCCGCCCCCGTGGCGGAGGCCGCCAGGCCGCCGTGCTCTTCCGGAGCGCTGCGCTCCTGCGCGGCGTGCCCCGGGCCCCTCGGGCTGTGG
>CAZGIK010000019.1:0-99367 GCA_964525755.1 uncultured Verrucomicrobiota bacterium | reverse complement strand
ACCCTACCTCACCCCGCCGCCCATCGACTAGTGGTGCACGGCGTGACGCTTACGACCGGTGGGGAAGAGGGAAATCGATTCCGATCCCGATTCCGACCCGACCCCGAGGGGATGGGAGCCGGGTTGCCAGTGGCGCCTCCACGCCCATCCGAAGCCGCGAGCTCCCGCGAGAGGTTCGGTCCCGGCAGGGACCGACGCCCAACTACAGGCAGGCCCCTGCACGGTCAACCCGGTCATCCTCCCCGCCGTGTCCAGCGTCAGGCGCACCGTGTCGTCCGCCCACGGGACTCAAGCGGGTGCGAGATCCGGCCACTTGTGTCAAAAGCGGGCTTTGACCCCTTCGACGTCAACAGGATCGAGGGAGCGAGTGGGTTCCAAGTGCTTCCTCGCCGATGGGTGGTGGAGCGGACCTTCGGATGGTTGATGCAGCTTCGACGCCTCGTCCGGGACTACGAGAGGAACAGCGAGAGCGTCGAGGCGTGGATTCATATCGCCATGATCCGGATCATGCTGCGGAAACTGGCCTGATTCCTCGGGATCTTGGAGTTTCCGGACAGCTATCAGGGAACATGTCTCTCGTGACTACCACCTCTAATGGGTGACCCCGGGGCTCCCCCGCCTCCCAACTTCCGAAACTGAATCCGATCACAGCAGAACTGCCAGCTAGAGCCTCCAGACAGCATTATCTTCACATCAAACAGATTTACGGCCTCTATTGCACCTCCATCTCCAACTGATTGACCACTCACTATCGCAACTTTAATGTCATCACAGGTTTCGGGTCTTGTCATTCGACCGGAGACGCAAGCTCTCATGTCTTCGCACGAGCAAAATCTTATACATATTTTTCTCAGATCCACGCCACTGTCCCTATGAAGCTCTAGATAAACAATGACGCACACCCCGCCGTTTGGCTCATAAGAACACCGCACTTCTATCAGCGAAGCATCATGGACCGGGAGGCACATTAGATCGCTCGGAGCAAGTGATACCCACGCTTCGTTCAAATCCATTTGCTTTTCGGAGGTAGAACTGGATCAGGCAAGACGACCCTAGCGGGAACTCCGTTCACAATACCAGGCACAATAAACCACCTAAACGGCGGCGGATTCGGCATGTGAGTGTCGTCACCCCAGTAGTGAAAGTGATCTTCCCCACGCCAACCAGGACGACCCGGTGTGCCTTTATCAAAACGCCACACCTCATCAAATTTTGGATCACATCTTCCCGGCCTAGGAATATACCTACCAAATAATCCAGGTCTGTTTATGTGCTCCACAGTGCCTGGAGGCGGGAACGGGCCATTAGGTGGATAAGACACTCCAGGAACCCGCGGTGGAGGCACACCGACTGGAAGCCTCGGCACGACGATTCCCTGCGGAGGTGACACCGGAGGAGGTTGTAATAGGATTGGCGGTATCTGAATGAAGAGTTGCAACCCGTAAGAGTCAGCCAGATCGACAGGAGAGTTGAAGACGGTTGCATAGAGGTTCAACCCGCCACCCTCCTCAATCGGATCCCTGTTCACCCACCTCTGGGTGTTCGGGTCATAGAACCGGTACCCGTAGTAGTACAGGCCCGCGCTGGCATCCACCCCGGGCGCCATCCACGGCTTGCTGCTGAACCGCATCCGGTTGGCACTCGCCAGCGTTCCCGAGCTCTGCAGCAGTCGCCCGAACGCGTCGTAGCGGTACCATCCCACCTGCGAGCCGGTCGACGTGCTGTACAACCCCGTCACGTTCCCGTTCCCGTCCGCATGGTACGCGCTGTGCGTGCTCCACGTCCCGCTGCCGGTACTGAACCCGTGGCTCCGGGCCAGGAGGCCGCCGATCCCACCGGCCCCGTCCAGACCGCCCGACAGGTCCACCCCGCGGGTGTAGCTCACCGTCGGTGCCGACGTGTTGCGTTCCTGCACCAGCAGCATCCCGTCGTACACGAACCGTTCGGTCGACGTCGGGTACCAGTTCCCGCTCAGCCACGTGGAGTACTTCCTCTCCCGCAGCCGCAGCTTCCCGTCGTAGAAGTACTCCACCTTGAACCGGCTCGCCTCGGGCGTGTAGTAGGTGTCGGTCTCCTGCCGGATCAGCTGGTTCTCGTCGTCGTACACCATCCACATCACCCGGCTCCCGCTCGCCGTCCGGCTCGTCCGGTTCCCGTTGTTGTCGTACCCGTAGGTGTACGTGCCCCCGTCCCCGGTCACCTGGTTCAGGTTGTTCACCGCGTAGTTCACCGTCGCCCCGTTGGTCCGCGCGGTCATGTTCCACCCGGCGTCGTACGTCAGCCCCAGCAGTTCCCCGGTCACCGCCAACCCCGTGGCGTTGTTCGTCGCCCGGGCATGGGTCACCTGCCCCATCCCGTCGTACTGGTACCCCAGCGTGTGGCTGTGGCTCACCGCGCTGTTGGTCCGGGTCTGGCGCGTCCGCTGGCTCGCGGCGTCCAGCTCGTACCCGTGGGCGTTCAGGACCGTCCCGGAGGTGTTCTTCCACGCGGTCACGGTCAGCCGGCCCAGATCATCGTACAGGTTGGTCACCGCACCCCCGGGGGCGCTGTACCCCGAGCGCAGCGCTCCGGGTCCGGTGTAACCGTAGGTGAAGGTCCCGGCGGGACTGGTGACCGAGGTCAGCCGATGGGACGCATCCCACGCGTAGCTGTTGGTCCACCAGCTGGTGGAGGTCTGCTGCAGCCGAAGGGCACTGCGCATCCGGGCGGTGTTGTAATCCCAGGCCACGGTGTCGTTGGCCCACGGACCGTCCTCGGTCGCCAGCAGGCCGTTGGCGTACGTGTACTTCGTGGTCCCCACCGAGTCGACCATGTTCGTCAGTCGACCCAACGCGTCATGGCTGTAGCTCAGGTCGGTGCTGCTGGGGTAGTTCACCGTCACAAGGCTGCCCCCGCTGTCGTAGGCGTAGCCGGTGTTCCCCTTGGCCTGGCTCCACCGGTTCGTCAGCCGCCCGAGTGCATCGTACAGGTAGGTCAGGTTGGTGACGTTGTTGGCGTACAGCTTGGCGTTCACCCGGCCTTGGGTGTCGTACCGCCACTGGGTCCGCCGGTCGTTCCCGTCCCACAGGTCGGTCATCGCTCCCACCCCGTCGTACGCGTACCGGTTGGTGGACAGGGCCACCAGCGAGCCTCCCCGGAGTTCGAGCGTCACCTCGTTGGTCAACCGGCCGCCGGCATCCCGGCTCCATCGCATCACATGGCCCAGCTCATTGGTCCGGTTGGCCGGGCCGGCGTGGCCGGTGTCGTAGCCGAAGCTCTGGCTCCCGGCTCCGGTGGTCCGGGCACTGAGCCGGTGTGCGTTGTCCCAGGTGTTGGTGGTGGCGGTCCCGTGGGCGTCGACGCTGATCAGGAGCAGGTCCTCGGTGCTGTACCGGTTGGTCAGCACCAGCCCGGCGGCGTTGTGGACCGACACCAACCGCCCGAGGTTGTCCCAGGTGTTGGTGGTCCAACCCAGGGCATCGCCCCGGGCGACCAGCCGACCGGGCAGGTCGTACACGTTGGTCTGCACCCCGAACCCGGGGTGATGGACCCGCAGCAGCTTGCCCTGCTCGTCATGGTCGTAGCTCGTGGTCTCGGCCAGGCCGCTGATCCCGTACCCGACGGTCACGTCGGAGGGGGAGCCGCAGTCGCAGTACTGGTACTGCGTCAATGTCCCCCGGGTGTCGCGGGTGTAGGCCACCCGACGCAGGGCGTCCCAAGTGGTGAAGTTTGTCTGGCCGAGCCGGTTCACGAAGGCGGTCCGGTCCAGCAGGCTGCTCGAGCCGCTGCCGGTGGGGTAGGCGGCCGACAGGTTGGCGTACCCGTGGCCGGACTGGAACGCGTAGAGGTGGTGCTCGCTGGTGCCGTCGGAGTAATCCACACGGGTCAGCCGCCCGAGATGGTCCCAGGTGTTGGTGGTGACAAAACCCCGGGGATCGGTGTGGGTCTTCAGCCGTCCGCCGCTCCAGGTGAACAGGTTGGTGCGGATGGGGGTGGAGCCATGGCTGACGACGGTCTTGGTGAGCCGATGGTTGCCGTCGTAGGTGTGGGTGGTGACCTCGTTGGCGGGGGTGGTGACGGTCTGGACCTGCTGGGCGGTGGTGTAGGTGTAGAAGGTCACCTCGCCGACGGCGTTGGTCATCCGGACCGGCTGATGGGGATGGGCGCTGTCGTAGGCGTAGCCCGCCTCCAGATGACCGGCGGGGCCGACGTGGGTCAGGAGGTCGATACCGTTGGCGGCGAAGGTGAAGGTGTTGGTCCGGTACTGCGTGCCGCCGGCATCGGTCCACCGCTCGATGGAGCGGGTGACGTTGCCGATGTCGTTCCGCTCGTACTGCACGTAGTGGGTGCTGCCATCGGGCATCAACCGGGTCACCACGCCGGGGAGGACCTGGTCGCCCCGGGTGCGGACCGACACCTTGCCCTCGTAGTCGTAGAAGGTGACCTGTCCCTCAGCCGAACCGTCGGGGCTGGGGGCCTGCTCGTGGGCGACGGTGTCGACGTGGTTGTAGTCCCCGTCATAGCCGGGGATGTTGAGCCAATGGCGGATCCGGCCCCGGCGGAAGTCGGCCCAGCCGAGATCGGCGAGGCTGTTGGTGGAGAGCTGGGAGAACTGCCCGCGGTTCCAGTACAGGGTGTTGCGTTCATGCCGCTGATCGCTCTCCAGCGTGCCCAGAGGCGACACGGGCATGCTGGGAAAGTTGGTCGGCATCTGGGTGCCGGCGGTCAGCAGGTCGTACAGTGCAAAGGCTTCCTTCACCCCGTCCGGATGTTCGATGGTCACCGCCCGGTCCACCCCGCCGCTGCCGTAGTAGCCGCTGGTCTCGGTGGTGAACTCGGTCTTGCCGTACGGGGTCCGGATCCACGTCGGCCAGCCGTACACGTCGTACCCGCCCACCTCGCTGACGATGCCGACCGCGTCGGTGATGGAGACCAACTGATCGTCGCTGTTGTAGGCCAGGGTGATGCTCTCGCCGTTGGGTCCCTGCACCCCGGTGATGAGGAACGGCTTGTTGCCGGCGGTGTTGCGGCTGACGGTGTTGGTGCCGCCGTCGGGATCGATCACGTACTTCAATGCCACGATGTCGGTGGCCGCGCTGTCGTACTGGAACACCGTGGTGTGTCCCTCCGGACTGGTCCGGCCGCTGAGGAAGTGGCAGCCGGGTGCCAGCGACGCGTTCTGATGGCCGAAGGTCCAGCTGGAGCCGTCGGGGAAGTGGAGGACCATCGACAGCAGGTTGTGGCTTCCGTCCCGGACCGCCTCCATCCAGCTGTTGTCCCGGTAGTTCACCTCCGAGGCGTTGTTGTAGGGGGAGAAGTTGTAGGTGGCGTAGCCCCCGCCGGGACGGAAGACATCGACGGTCCAGCTGCCCCAGTAGTTCTCGGTCATGGACACGGCGACCCCGGTCCAGGAACTGACCCAGCTCTTCCCCACCGTGGTCATCATCGGCCCGTAGCAGGTGTACCCGGGCCCGTACCAATCCCCGTACGGCCAGTTCCACAGGCCCCACTCGTCCCGCTGCTTGAAGCTCAGGTCGAAAGACACCTCCTGCCCCTTCACCGTGGGATAGGCCAGCGGGGTGTCGTGCAGCCACAGGTTCACGTAGGGTTCGCTCACCTCCCAGCCGACCATGCCAAGAACTCGGCGCTGGGAACGCCACCAAGCGGGTCTTCGGTCAGAAGCATTCGAACAACTCCAGCAACCTGGCGCAGCCTTGCCTCCTCGACTCTGGTTTGCCGAGACGGCCTGGTTGTCCCCAGCCTCTGTGTCAGGGCTGTCCTCATCACCTTGGCATGTCGGATAATCCCCCGAGTCCGTCGGCGGACAGGACAGTTCACGTCCCACGATCCCCCGCCCCTCCGCATCACCCACGCTGCGGAAGTCCGTCAACCCGCTGGTGTTCTCCACCAGGAAGTACCCGCTCAACTCGGTGTTCAGGTCGTCCACATGCACCCAGAACGCCCCCTTCGCTCCGGTGTCCACCACCCGCACCCGATCCCCATCCATGGCCGTCACCGTCACAAAGTGTCCGTACTTCAGGTGCGCCACCGACGGCACCGGGATCCCCTCCCCGGCCGTCCGGTACGCCGCCTCCACCGGGATCCCATGCTCCTTGCCGATCCCCACCAAGGCCGTCAGGTCGAACCCGCCATCGGGCGAGTTCAGGTCGATCAGTTCCCCCCGACGGTACCCGTCGCACGGACTCAGGATCGCCAACTGATCCAGCGCCAGCACCCCGCACTTGTACGACCACTGCGGGTAGCGCTGCACCCGATGGTACTTCTCCACCGTCCGCGCATGGATCTGGGACAACGGACCCCCGTCCAGTACCCGGTCGCCGGCATTGCCCAAGAGGTCCAGCAACTCGTCAAAGGCTCCCTGCACCACCAGAAGCCGGGCGCCGCGCGCCAGGGACTCGTCCCCGAGCTGTTTGCCCACCCCGTCGGCGTAGTCCCGGGTCTCGGCCCAGGCCTCCATCCAGTAGTCCCGCGCCCGGCTGGTCCGGAACACCGCCTGATGGAACTTGGCCAGCCCGATCCGCACCGACGGGTTGTAGGGGGAATCGGGGAACTCCTTCAGGTAATCCTCCAGGTCCCGCACCTGCTGCCAGAGCATCTCCCGGGTGGGGAACAACCCGGGCCGGGCGGCGGTGGTGTGGCGCAGGACGAGGCGCTCCAGGGCCATCCGCACCTCGGGTTGGACCGGTCCCACCGGGACCAGCACCCAGGTCAACCCGGGCAGGAAGGTCACCCGGATGCCCCGATCCCGGGGCGGCTGGAGACTTTCAGCCTGCGCGGCCGTCAAAGTCGGGGGGGGGTAGCCGATGCCGGGAGCGCCAGCACACCACACAAGGCCCCTGCGAGAAGGGAGAGGACGGTCTTCATGACTCCTTGGGGAACTGTCCCAATAGGCCATCAGGTCTTCCCCGATGTCCAGCGGGAAGTCCGGGGAGGAAGAGACTTTTTTCCCGCGGAGGCGCTGAGACGCGGAGGAAGGCGAGCGGCCATGGGCGGTGCAGCTCGGAGGAACGGACCGGCGGCCTAACGGCCGCCGCTACGAAGAGGATGAACGGCGATCGGCGGCAACGCTCCGGGGCACGGACCGGCGGCCTAGCGGCCGCGGCTACGGGGAATCGCAGGCAGCGGGCAGCAGGGCCCCGAACGCGGGAAGGCATCCATGATCTTCGTCCCTTCGCACCCTTTGTTGTCGTCCTCCCTCCCCTGCTCCGGAGCCTCGCGGCATCTGCGGAAATCTGTGACATCTGCGGATGAAAACGCGTTCTCCCCGACGTGCCCCCGCCTCGCAGGAGCTCGGCGCTCCGGATGACGGCGAAGAGGGGCCGGGTGGAGGGAGGTCGATTCCGATTCCGACCCCGAGGGGATGGGAGCCGGGTTGGCCCGGATACCGATGTCAGTCCGAAATCCACCCCCTCCCGCTACGTCCCCGCTACGTCCCGCGGCTCAGAGTGCGCCCGGGAGGTCCTCGGCGCACCAGGACCCACCCCGCAACGCCAGACGGTCGGCGACATCCCCGTGGTGCCACACCCCGAAGCGCAGCAACCGCGCCGGATCGGACGACAGGTCCGGACGGGCCAGCAATCCCCCCAGATACCCCGCCAGGACATCCCCGCTCCCGCCTTGGGCCAGGCCCGGGTTGCCGGACCCGTTCACCGCCACCGGCCCGTCGACCCGTCCGACAAGGGTGTGATGCCCCTTGAGCACCACCCAGATGCCGCCCCATCGCGTCGACAGGTCCCGCAACGCCGCCACCCGATCCGCCTGCACCACGCCGGGCGGGCACCCGAGGCAGCGTGCCGCCTCGCCCGGGTGCGGCGTCACCACCCGCAGCCCGGGCAGCCGCGGGGGACCTTCGGGCAGCCATCCGAGCGCACTGGCATCGGCCAGCACCGGCACGGGGGCGGTGTCCCACCACTCGAGACACTGCCGCCGGAAGGGATCCGCCGGATCCAGCGACTCGAGCCCGGGGCCGATCACGATCGCCGTCGCCCGCGGCGGCAGCGTCCAACCGTCCCGCCACGCATGCACCATCGGGGCGGCCAGCTGCGCAGCCACGGGAAGGTAGGTGTCGGGATGGGTCACCACCGTCACGAGGCCGGCCCCTGCCGACAACGCCCCGCGGGCCGAAAGCACCGCGGCGCCGTGATAGCCCGGGGAACCGGCGGCGATGACGACATGGCCGAAACTCCCCTTGTGGGAATCCACCGGCCGCGCCGGGGGCCAGCCGTCGAAATCCCCGGCGTCCGTCCACCAGCACTCCGGGACCGGATCCCAGACCATGTCCCCGACCGGGCGGAGTCCGACCGGCCCGGTGACGGTCACCCGACCGGTCCAACCCGCCGCACCCGACGCGAGCAGGCCGGACTTCGGGGCGCCCACGGTCAGCGTGTCCGTCGCCCGGACCGCCGCACCCCACGGACGGCCGGTGTCGGCGTCGAGTCCCGACGGCACATCCATCGCCAGCACTGGCACCAGTCGACGGTTCAGGCATTCGACCAGCGCCACCCAGGCATCCGACAACGGCCGGTTGAGGCCAATCCCGAACAGGCCGTCGACCACCCAAGCGGGGCGCCGGTCGAGCAGCGCCTCCAGGGCCGGCAGGGCAACCCCGGGATCCTCCACGCGGAGTTCCGACACGGCGCGATCCGCGAGATGCGGCACGGCGGCGCGGACGTCGTCCCCGTTGTGGCCGCGCCCGCCGAGCAGCAGGACCCGATCCCCGGGGCGGGTCCGCATGCGGACCTGTGCCGCGACCTCGCGCCCGACCGCGGCGATGACCCCTTCCTCGCTGGCGCCCGCCTCCCACGAGGCCCGCTCCCAGGCGCGCATCTGTTCGACGGTAAGGATGGGAATGGGCATGTCGGGAACCGGTCCGTCGGGTGGCGGCGGACCGGGGGACGGTTCAGGTCACGTTCAGCTCGCGGCGGATGCCGAATTTCTCCACCCGCTTGCGAAGGGTCGCCCGGGTGATGCCGAGCAACCGCGCGGCCTGGACCTGGTTGCCGGAGGTTTCCCGGAGGGCGGCGATGACCAGCTCCCGTTCCACCGCCGGGAGGATCTTGAGGCGGGGATCGGAACGGGCGTGGCGGAAGAGGGCCTGGGCCAGTTCCGGGACGGTGACCGGCGGACCGGCCGCTGGAGTCGCCCCGGGGGCGGCCACCGGCGCTGGGGCGGGTATCGGGACGGCGGACGGCGCGGCGGGCGCATCGGGCGGCGGGGCGGCGGCGGCCGGGGCCGGCTCGCGCTGCGGGACGGCCACCTGGGCCGGAAGATCGGTCACGAGGATGGCCGGTCCCTTGGCCACCACCGTGGCGCGACGCACCACGTTCTCCAGCTCCCGGACGTTCCCCGGCCAGTGGTACGACTGCAGCGCGGCGAGCGCCCCCGCGCTCAGGCTCTTCGGCGTGCCGCCGGGCCCGGCCAGCTTGCGCAGGAAGAAGTCCACCAGCAGGGGGATGTCGTCCCGACGTTCCCGCAGGGCGGGCATCTGGAGCCGGACCACGTTGAGCCGGTAGAACAGGTCCTCCCGGAACTGCCGGCTGGCGACCGCCTCCTCGAGGGGCTTGTTGGTCGCGGCGAGGATCCGGACATCGGCCTGGATCGTGTGGCTGCCGCCCACCCGCTCGAAGGTCCCGTTCTGGAGCACCCGCAGGATCTTGGTCTGGGTGGCGGGGGTCATGTCCCCGATCTCGTCGAGGAAGAGCGTTCCCCCGTGGCATTGCTCGAACCGGCCGATCCGCTGGGTGTTGGCCCCGGTGAAGGCCCCCTTCTCATGGCCGAACAACTCGCTCTCGAGGAGGTTCTCGGGGATGGCCGCGCAGTTGATGGCGAGGAAGGGCTGCTTCGACCGCAGGCTGTTGTGGTAGATGGCCCGGGCGACCAACTCCTTGCCGGTGCCGCTCTCACCGGTGATCAGGACGGTGGCATCGGTCGGCGCCACCTGCCCGATCAGCTTGAACACCGTCTGCATCGCCTCGCTGCGTCCGATGACCCCGAGGTCGATGTCCTGGGGCTCGAGGCGGGTCTGCAACGCCACCGTCTGCCGCATGTCGCGGGCGGCCCGGAGGGCGTCGGCCACCAGCAGCTTGAGCCGGGGGACGTCGAACGGCTTCAGCAGGTAGTCGTACGCCCCCAGCTTCATCGCCTCGATCGCCGTCTGGGTGGTCCCGTAGGCGGTCATCAGGATGACCGGCAGCTTGGGGTCCAGCTGACGGATCTTGCGCAGGGTTTCCAGCCCGTTCAGGCCCGCCATCCGGATGTCGCTCAGCACCAGGTCCGGCCGGACCTTGGGGATCATCTTCAACCCCTCCTCGCCGCTCGAAGCGGTGTGAAGCTCGACGTCGGTCCCCTCGAAAATCCGTCGGAACGAGTATTGAACGTCCGCCTCGTCGTCGATCAGCAGCAGCTTGTCCATTCAGGAAGGGCACCGGCAACCCAAGGGCAGTCGGGTCGCGTGTCGATGCCGCCCCTGTGGTAGCCGGCAAACCGCGACGCAGCAAACGGTCCTGCTCAAAAAAAGCCAGCCGCCGGGCCGCCGGAACCATTCAGCGCCGGGTGGCCCGGGGCCCGCGCTGGGCCGGCCGGGTCCCTCCGCCCTTCCGGGGCGGCCGACTGGTCGATGCCCCCGCCTTCCGGCGGGCGGCGACCGCCCTGCCCGCGGACACCTTCCCCGCGGGAGGCCTTCCCGGGGTGCCCTTCGCCGGGCCGCCCTTGCCCGACCCGGCGTGTTCCCGTCCGCCGGCACGGGTGCCGGAGCGGGCCCCGGTGCGACCCGACTTCGCCTGGCGCGCCCGCGCCGCCGCATGCTTGCGGACGGGCTCGATGGTCTTCGGACGCGGCTTGGGCACGAGGACCATCGGACAGCCCTCGTAGCCGAACGCCTTCCGCAGCTCGCCGGCGAGGTACTTCTCGTACTGGGGACTGAAGAGGTCGTCGCGGCTGACGAACAGCAGGAAGGTGGGCGGGGCGACCTGCACCTGGGTGGCGTAGAAGAACTTGAGGCGATGGCCCAGGGGACTGACCGGCTGACGGCGCTCGATGGCGTCCTGGAGGGTCCGGTTGAGGATGGCGGTGGGCACCCGCTGACGGAGCTGGGCGGCGACATAGCGGATCGCCTCGAGGAGCCGGTCGAGCTGGAAGCCGTCGGCAGCCGACGTGAAGATCACCGGCGCGTAGTCGAGGAAGAACAGCTTCGACTGCACCCATTCCCCGAATTCCGACAGGGTGGTCGGCCGGCCCCGTCGGACGTCGTGCGGCCGGTCCTTGTCCTGGCGCGACTCCACCTCCGCCCGGCGTGCCTCGCGGACGGCCTCCGACACCAGGTCCCACTTGTTCACCACCAGGATGCAGGCCCGGCGGTTCGAGGTGATGAGGTCGGCGATCTTCTTGTCCTGCTCGGTGATCCCCGATTCGGCATCCATCACCAGCACGGTGATGTCGCTCCGGGCGATGGCCTCGCCGGTGCGCTGGGTGCTGAAGTACTCCACCGTGTCGTCCACCCGGCGCGCCTTGCGGAGGCCGGCGGTGTCGACCAGCACATAGCGTTGGCGCACCCCCTCGGTGTCGACCTCGAACGGGACATCCACCGCGTCGCGTGTGGTCCCGGGGATGTCGCTGACGATCACCCGGTCGGAACCGGTGAGGGCGTTGATGATCGACGATTTGCCGACGTTGGGTCGGCCGACGATGGCGAGGCGCACGGCCGGCTGGGCGGCGCCCTCGGCGTCCCCCGCGGCGGTTTCCTCGTGGGGCGGAAGCAGGTCGACCGCCGTCTGGACCAGGTCCTCGATCCCGCGTCCGTGGATGGCGGTGACGGGGAAGATCCGATCGAAGCCCAGGGCGGAGAACTCACCCGAGGCGTCGGTGAACCGGGGGGAATCGGCCTTGTTGACCGCCAGCAGCACCGGCTTGCGCGTCGCCCGGAGGCGCGTGGCCACCTCCAGGTCGAGCGGCACCACCCCCTCCTGGACGTTCACCACCAGCACGATCACCTCGGCCGCCTCCACCGCCAGGTCCACCTGATGCAGCGCCGCCGCCGTGATGACATCGGCCCCCTTCTCCCCCTTCAGCAGGCCGATGCCGCCGGTGTCGATCAGGGTGTAGGGGCGTCCGCGCCACTCGCCCTGGGCGCTGACCCGGTCGCGGGTGACGCCGGGCTGGTCGTGCACGATCGCGATGCGCCGCCCGACGATGCGGTTGAACAGGGCCGATTTCCCCACGTTGGGGCGGCCGACGATGGCGATGGTGCCGGACATCGGGCGGACCATCGCCGACCGGTCATCCCGATACCAATGAGAAAACCGCCCCTCCCCGGCCCCTCACCGGGTCCAGGCGTGGACGGTGACGAGGGTGTTGACCGGCAGGGTGACCGGCACCTCGACCACGGCGGGGTTGGCGGAGGTGTTGTCGACCTCGGCATCGACCACCACGCGCGGGCCGCTGGTCGGGGTGAGGGTGACGCGGATCGGCACCACGCGGCCGAAGTCCGCGGCGCGGACCTTGATGGTCTGCTCCGGACTGGAGCCGAATGGCAGGGTGAAGGTCACCGGACCGCCGCCCTGGGGGACGCTGATGCCGGCCGTCTCGATGGTGGCCAGGGTGGGGATGGTGGGCGGGAAGATGAACAGGTTGCCGCCGACCGAGGTGACCGAGGCGACCTGGAAGTTGAAGCTCAGGCCGGTGCGGTCGATGCAGTCGACCCGGATCCGTCCGGCGGCACCGTGGCCGCCGCCGCCGCGGGCATCAATCCGACCGGAACCTTCGACCCGGGGCGCCACCAGGCGGATGGCGCCGCCGCTTCCGGCATTGAGGCAGGTAGTGGTCGCGCCCCCAAAGGCCTCGACCACACCGGTGACGGCGATCCGGGTCCCCGAGGCGATCAGGATGGCACCACCGCCGCCGCCACCGCCCTGCCCGGGCTGCCCGACACCGCCGCCGCCGCCGGAGCCGCCGATCAACGGAATCAGCAGCACGCTCCCGTAGGTCTGCCCGTTGTTGGCACCTCCGAACGTGCCTCCATAGGAACCGCCGCCGGCCTGGGTGGCCGGGTCGCAGCCACCGGGGCCCCCGATGCCCCCGCCAGGGCCCATTCCGTCACCCGGCGGCACGTTGGGGCCGAAGCCGGGCGCCCCCCCGTCGAATCCGCCCGGCCCGGCCCGGCCCCCCGTGTTGGCGTTTCCCCGCTCCCCGTTCACGTCGATGGTCCCCGCCACCACGACATCGCCCTGGGACAGGATGTGGACCGGCGTGTTGCGGGCGTTGCGGTTGAACCGCAGCCGGACGCCGGCGTTCACCGTCAGGCTGCGGTAGTGGAGGATGCCGTCGGGTGGCAGGTCGAGCGTCGTGTTGGCGTCGATGACCACGTCGCCGAGCGAGCCGTCGCTGCCGGTGTTGAAGCCCTGGGCCGTTGCGCCCACGGCGAGCGCTGCCGCGAGGGCCAGGAACCCGGCCACGCGCCACGCGATGCCCGGGAGGGGATGGTTGGTGTTCATAAAGTCACGGTCCTTCGGTCGTTCTGATTGATTCTCGGGGAGGCATCGCGGGGTCATCGGCATTTCATGGCAGCCGACGGATCCGGTAGAAGCGTCCATCGGCTTCCTCGCCGGGGCACCACGCACGGAAGAGCCCGTCCCCGATCTCCACCGGTTCGACCGGCTCGAGGCGCCACGTCGTGAGGTCGGTGCTCGACTCGACCGCATGGCGCGTCCCGCCCGGACCGGTCCACTCGAGCAGCACCTGCCACGCGGCCACATCCGTGCCCGCCAGCCGGGCCGTCCCCGACGGCACGATCAGCTCGACCATCCGGACGCGCAGTCCGGCGTCGCCGTCCGATCCGCCGCCACCGCCCACACCGCCGGTCGCCCCACCCCCACCCCCGGTCTCGCCGGCGGACTCGACATCCAGCCGGAGCAGCACGACGGGCTCGGACACGGTGACCCCGAGGTCGCCCGGCTGCAGGCTTTCCGCCGTTGGCAGCACCAGCCCCACCGGGGGTTCGGACACAGTGATCCCGAAGTCACCCGGTCCCAGGGTGCCGGCGGTCGGCAACACCAACCCGACCGGCGGTTCGGCCAAGGTCAACCCCAGGTCACCCGGGACGATGCTGCCGGCGGTCGGCAACACCAGACCCACCGGTGGTTCCGCCACGGTCACCCCCAGGTCGCCCGGTTCCAGGGTGCCGGACGTCGGCAGGATCAGCCCCACCGGCGGCTCGGCCACGGTCAACCCGAGCAGTGCCGGGTCCAGGTTGCCGGCGGCCGGAAGGATCAGCCCCACCGTCGGCTCGGCGAACACCGCCACGATCGGAACCGACGTCCCGAGCAACGGATCGGATCCGGCGTCGACTTCGAAGCCGTCGGGCCATCGATCGCCGTCGGTGTCGAACTTCCGCGGGTCGGTGCCGAGTTCCAACTCGACCTCATTCTCCAAGCCGTCGTTGTCCATGTCGGCATCATCCACGTCGGCGATGCCATCCCCGTCGATGTCGCCGTCGGGCGCCAACGGGTTCGGATCGATGCCGTCGGGAATGCCGTCGCCGTCGGTGTCGGGATTCAGCGGATTGGTCCCCGCCGTCAGTTCATCCGGGTCCTCCAACCCGTCGTCGTCGGTGTCCCGTTTCCGCGGGTCCGTTCCCAAAGCCAGTTCCTGGTCATTGTCCAACCCGTCCCCATCGATGTCCGGGTCGTCGCGATCGGGAACCCCGTCGCGGTCCAGGTCGGCCACCACGACAACGGCGAGGACATTGGTCGTCGCGCGTTGGTCCGAATCGCGGGCGACCACACGGATCTCGCCACCGGGCAGCACGGAGCCGGTGATCCGGATCGCCGAGGACATCTCGGGCGACGGATCGACGGTCACTGTGGTGCCGAGGTTGTTGGTCCAGACTGCCGCAACGCCGCCGGTCTCCAACCGCAGCTCGACAAGGTTTCCGTCGAGGTCCCGCGCCACCACCGGCACCTCGACCGTAGTGCCCTCGATCACCTCGACCGAGGCGACCAGTTCCAGGGTGGGCGTCGAAGCGGGCACGAGCGGATTGCTGTCCACACCGTCCGGCACGCCGTCGCCATCCGAGTCGTCATCCAGCGGATCCGTCCCCCGGGCCACCTCGTCGCCGTCAACCAGGCCGTCGTCGTCCGAATCCGGGTCCCGGGGATCGGTCCCGCGTGCGTCCTCATCGGCGTTGGCCAACCCGTCGCCGTCGATGTCCGGATCATCCCGATCGGGAACCCCATCGCGGTCGAGGTCCGCGAGGACCGACACCTCCAGCACCTGCGTCGCCTCCATCCCGTCGCCATCGCGCGCCGTCACGGTGACCGTCCGGTCCCCCGGACCGGCCGGTCCCAGCCGCAGGGTCAGGACCAGTTCCGCCGTGGGGTCCACGGACACCCGTGCCGCCTGGTTGACGGTCCACTGCGCCGACAGCCCCGGGGCCGCCACCTGCACCTCGGTCAGGTCGGCATTGGCATCGGTCACCCGAACCTCCAGATCCCGGGCGACGCCTTCCACCATCTCCAAAGGAGTCGACAGGCTGATCGCCGGCGGGAATCCGGCGACCAGCGGCCGGGGATCGGACCCATCCGGCAGGCCGTCGCCATCGGTGTCGGGATTGAGCGGTGCGGTTCCGGCCGCGACCTCGTCGCCATCGTTGAGCCCGTCATCATCGGTGTCCGGATTGCGCACGTCCGTCCCGATCGCCACTTCGTCATCGTTCGACAACCCGTCGCCGTCGATGTCGGGGTCGTCGCGGTCGGGCAGTCCGTCGCGGTCGAGGTCGGCCAGGCCGATGATCCGCACGCCGAGGGTGGTGACGAGGTCGTTGGTGCCCACCGCTCGGACGACCAGGTCGTTGGTGCCAACCCCGGGCAGGGCGACCTGGAACACGGCGTTGGTAGCGGCGACAGAGGGAAGGAAATCCAGCCGGGTGGCGCCGTTGTTGGTCCACGACAGGGCGGCAAAGTTGGTCCCCACCAATTCCAGCCGCGCCAGGCCGCCGTCGGCATGGGTCGCCGAGACGACCAGGTTCGACACCAGCGTCTCCGGAATCTCCACCACGTTGGTGAGGATCGCCAGTTGAGGGAGCGGACGGGCGACGAGCGGGATGGCGACCGCGACCGGCGCCGAGGCCAGTCCACGGAAATCGCGCGCCGTGACGGCGAACACGATCTCCGCCCCATCCGGCACATCGGTCGGAACCGACGCGGTGACCAACCGGACCGCCCCGTTGGGGAAGGCGTTCGTGAAGGTCACCAGCCCGGTGGCCACCACGGTCAGGTTGGTGACCTGCACGTCGTCGGTGGCGCTGATGTTGAGCCGGATCTGCGAGCCGCCCGACGCGGGCCCGGTCACCGGCTGGAGCCGGACCACGTCGACCACCGGCGGCTGGTTCTCCAGCGTGTCGACCTCGAGGGCCGTGGCCGCGGACTCGTTCCCGAACCGGTCGAGGGCGACCGCCCGATACACGCGACCGCCCGCGTCCGGCAGCCGGACCGGCACCCGGTAGGGCGGCGTGGACACCAGTCCCAGCACGCCCGAGTCGTCCTCGAACCGGACCCAGGCACCGGCCTCGTCCTCGGCGAGCAGCACCTCAAGCGTCACCGTCCGCCCTGCCACCGGCGGGACGCCATCGGCGATCCGCAGCGCGGCGATGGCCGGTCCCACCGTATCGAGGGTGGCGAACTGTCCGGAGATCGGCTGGTTCAACGCCGCGTTCCCGCTCAGGTCGCGCACCCCGGACACCGACCACTGGAAGGTGGCATTCGCCGGAAGGAGGTCCGCCGGGGTGAAGACCACCACCAACCCACCCAACCCCACGTTGAACGCCCCGGCCACCGGTCCCGACGGACCCGTCAGCGCAACCGCGAGCCCCGCCGGGTCGATCGGCTCGCTGAAGGACAGCCGGACGATGGCCCGCGGATCGATCTCCTCGGCGCCGACGGCCGGGAACACCGAGACCAGTGCCGGTGGGTCGTTGTCGGCGGTGGTGAACGTCGACAGGAACGGCGCCACGAGGAACCGGCCCTCGAGGTCGGTGGGGCCGGCCATGGCCGGGATGTCCAGGACCGCCGGGCGGTCGTTCTCGATGACCACCAGCTGGTAGGTGACCCGGCTCCGGAGCCGTTCCGACGGGGTGAGGCGGATCCGACGCAACTGGCCGTCGCCGGCATCCACCAGTTCCACCGACGCCGGCACGGCCTGCCCCGACGCCGTCCGCAGGAACACCCCGCCCCGGTCGACCGACGACGCGGACATCACCTCGCTGAAGGTGATCTCCACGACCGATGTCACCGGGACCTCGTCGGCACCCGGCGCCGGGCTCACCTCCACCACCTCGGGAAGGTCCTCATCCAGCACCACATCTCCCAGGTCGAGCACCTCACCGTCAGCTTCCAGCACCCCGACTGCGTTCACCACCCCGCCGAACCGGTCGACCACCGCATTGAACCGGACCCCGCCCAGGGGAACGCCGGTGAACCGGAACCGGCCCTCGTCATCAGTGGTCCGGCTGTCGCGGCCCTGCGAGGCGCCCAACTGACGGAACAGCAGGGCCACGTCGGCCTCGCGCACCGGCGTGATCCCGTCCTGGCGGACCAGTCGCCCCTCCACCGTGCCGCTCGGGAAGAGGACCAGGTCCACCGTGTCCCGGGTCCCGCCGGCCAGCAGGGTGCCGTCGGCCGACGCCGCCAGGCTGGCCTTCTGGGCGTGGAGCGAGTAGCGCCCCACGGCCACGTTCCCGAAGCGGAACCGTCCGTCGGCACCGGTCAGGAACACCTCGGTGACCTCGGCGAAGGGTTGATCGCGCAGGCGCAGGTTCACCACGGCGGCCTCGACCGGCGTCACCCCGTCGCTGCCGAGCACCCGACCCTCCACCTCGCCCACCCCCGGAAGGATGACCTCGAAGTCCGGTGCCACCCCCGGCGCCTGGATCTGGATCACCCGCGGCAGGGAGACGCCGTTGCGGCTGTCCTCGGGCCGCTTCGACACCGCCAACAGTGCGTAGCTGCCCAGCTTGAGGTTGGGAAAGGTCGCCCGTCCGTCGGCATCGGTGTCGGCAACGAACGCCGGTCCGTCGGGGCCGATCCCGACGGTGACATCGGCCCCGGGAACACCCGGCTCCCCGCGCCACACCTGCACCGTCAGGGTCGCCCGGGATTCGATCGGGACCTCGACCTCCAGCCGGGCCACATCGTCGGGAAGCACACCGGTCACCGCCCCGCGCAGGTTGAGGACAGGGTCCTTTGCCTCGAGCCGGAACGCCCCTGCGGCGACATTCAGGAAGCTGTACCGTCCGTCCGGACCCGTGGTGACGGTCCGGCGTTCCCCCTCCCCGCTGAGCTGCACGGTCGCCCCGGGGAGAACCCCGGTCCGGGTGCTGTTGATCACCAGTCCGGTCAGCTCGCCCAGGGATTGCTCGAGCAGGAGCACGTCGCGGACCTCGCCGCCCAGGTTGAGGACGATGTCCAGCCGGGCGGCCCGGCCGGTGACCGGGTCGCTGCTCAGCAGCCGATGGGTCCCCAGGGGAACCCCGGCGAACTCGAACCGGCCGTCGTCGTCGGTCGTGGCGAATCCCACCTTCCCGATCGCCACCTGGGCGAACGCCACCGGTGTCACCCCGTCGCGCCGCACGTAGCGGCCGCGGATCGACGCGGTGGGCTGCAGCGACACGGTCACCGAGCCGATGGCATCGCGCCCCACCGTCACCGCCGAACGCCCGAAGACGCGGGTCGCCCCGATCACGACGTCGGCCGCGACCGCGTAGCGTCCCTCCGACAAATTGCCGAATTCGACCAAACCGTCGGCGTCGGAGAATCCCTCGGCGCCATCGTTGGGGAAGTCCCCGCCCACCGCCTCCACCCGGGCGCCCGTCACCGGCCGGCCGTTGAAGTCCACCACCCGGATGCGCAGCCCGCCCTTCCCCAGCAGGATCACGTCGACAAAGTTCCCCACCGCATTGGTCCCGTTGGCCAGGACCGACGCCGTGGCCCGGCCGACCAGGCCGTCCGCCAGGTTGGTGGCGGTGACGGTGTAGTTCTCGGGTGCGGGAAGGCCGAAGCGGGTGTCGAACCGGCCGTCGTCCTCGGTCTCGATCACGAGGTCGCCAAAACTGATCCCCACCTTCACCCCGGCACCCACCGGCGTCACCCCGTCGGGCTGGAACACGCGACCGGCCAGCCGTCCGGAAACCTCCCGCGCCGGGGGGAACTGGAGGACGATGTTGGTGGCTTCGCGCTCGGTCGACGTGGTGTTGCGGGCGGCGGTGATGACCGAGGGGAAGAACGGCGAGGCCGCCTGCAGCTGGATGTTCCCCACCGCCACGCCCTCGAAGGCGAACTCCCCGGTCTGCGGATCGCTGTCGGCATCGCCCCGGATGACGATGGTGGGATTCATCTTCGGCGACAGCCCCTCGCCGGTCACCCGCACCGCGGCACCGATCGGGACCCCCTGGCCGTTGAGGACCCGGCCGCTGACCCGGCCCTTGGGACGCATCCGGAAGATCAGTTCCCGGCTCTCGCCGTCGAAGTTCAGGGTGACATCGTGGGCGTCATGGGATGTCGGGCTGAAGTTGGCGCCCTGGCCGTTGAGGAACGGGTCGTTGATCCCGAAGAACGCCTCCAGGGCGCGCGCCAGCGCCCCGGCCGGATCCGAGGCCACGTCGTCACCGGTCGGGATGTCCAGCTCTTCGATCGGCGGGGCCTCGCTGGGCACCGAGAAGGTCAGTCGCTTGCCCACCGGAAGGGCTTCCCAACTGAAGCGCCCGAAGGCATCCGCGTAGATGAAGGCGAACCCCTGGTCCTCGGGCATGCAGATCATCGCCCCTCCCTTGGGGCTTCCGTCCTCGTTGAAC
Organism: uncultured Verrucomicrobiota bacterium; assembly: GCA_964525755.1. Taxonomy (GTDB): domain Bacteria; phylum Verrucomicrobiota; class Verrucomicrobiia; order Limisphaerales; family UBA9464; genus UBA6176. Next base: position 79,530 of record CAZGIK010000019.1, on the reverse strand, counting down.
ACCCGGCCGGTGATCCGGGCCGCCGGGCTGAGTCGTATGACCACGAAGTTGTCGTCGCCCGGGACGACCTCAATCTGGGCCGAACCGAACCGGGGGAAGTCGAAGGGCGGATCCGACTTCGGCTCGAATCCTTCCTCGGAGCGTTCCACGCCGGCGGTCAGGGAGGCCCGACCGACCGGCACGCCGGTGGCGGTGAAGAAGCCGTTGGCATCGGTCCGCACCAGCACGTCGCCGCCCGCCACCAGGGCGTTGACCACCCCGCGGTCGCCGGCCGACGTGATCACCCGCCCGCGGACCACCGCCGTGCCGTTGAGCGACAGATCCACGAAACCGGTCGCCCCGGCCACGACGGTGATGTTGGAGCGTCGGCCGAACCGTCGCTGGTCCCGGGAGATGGCGGAGATCTGGTAGACCCCCACCGGGATGTCCCCGACCGCCCAGGTTCCGTCGTCCCCGCTCACCACGGACCGGACGGCGTTGTTGCCGATCTGGACGAAGACCCGGGCGCCGGCATGGGGCGTGATGTTGTCGGGTTCGAGGACCCGGCCCCGCAGGCCGCCGCGCTCGACGATCGCCGTGCTCAGGACCACGTCGAATTCGCGGACCTCGCCGGGCTGGTCGACCGCCCCGCTGACGATCCGTCCCCGGCCGAGCGCGTCGGCGACCTCGATGGAGAAGATCCCGAGCGGGACGCCGAAGAAGGCGAAGCGCCCCTCCTGATCGGTGAACACGCCGCGGCCCAGCTCCCGCGAATCGGGATCCGGAAACAGATTCACCGCGGCGTCGGCCACCGGCGTCCGGCCGTCGGGCGCCAGCACCCTCCCCGTCACCGTGGCCCGGCCCCGGAAGGTCAGGACCACCGGCACCGCCGTCCCGGAACGCGCCGTGTCGCGTCCCACCTCATCGGTGAACACCGCCCGGTCCACCCCCTCGGCCGCAGCCACGACCGCACCCCGCATCTCGCTGGTCCTCTGCAGGGAGGTCTGTCCCCTGATCTCCAGGTACCGGCTGGGCTGGAACTCGCCTCCGATGGTGGATTCGAGGATCTGTTCGATCTCCAGGTCCGACAGCCCGCTGGTGTCGGTGGTCGAGATCACGTACTCGATCCCGGCGAGGACGAAGTCGAACGAGAACCCGCCCTGGGCGTCGGTGGTCACCTGGGAGACCCGGCGGATCCACGGCGCGCAGTCGCTCGGGGTGACGTACTCGTCGTTGTAGGTGAGGGTCACGGGAATCCCCGCCACGCCGCCGCCCCCGGCCCGGATCACCCGGCCCTGGACGCGGATGCCCTGGGTGAAGTCGGCCTGCAGCGGCAGGATCCGCCCCGCCAGCGGATTGCCCCGCGGATCCCGGACGCTGTCGGCCACGGTCAGGGTGCGGGGCACCAGGCCGCCCACAGGCTGACGCATCGTGAGCAGCGCCACCCGGCCGCCCGGCTGGATCTGGACGAAGGCCGCCGTGTTGCCGTTCTCCAGCGCATACGCTTCGGCCGCGTTCACCGCGGCGGGATCCATCGGCTTCGAGAAAAGGACAGCCAGGATGTTGGCGTAGTTGCCGATCTCGGGAATCGGGCACGGCCGGGAAGCACGGGCGACAAGAACATCCAGATCCTGACGGGCCGTGACGAGGGTGGGCGGCAGCTCACTCACTGGCGTCGCATTGCCAGCCACGGTCCCGGAAGCCTGTCCATCGCAGTCGGGATCCACCCCGAGGTCGGCCGACGCCGACGCCAGTTCCCACAGGAAACACCCGTCCGAACGCCCGAGGGTCCAGTCGAGCCGACGTCCCGATCCATCCCCGGCCAGTTCGATCACGTTGAGATGGGGCGCATCGCCGCCGCCGGACAGCGTCCATCGGACGCGGCCGCTGCCCGCGGGATCGCGGACCACCAGCCAGCCGCCCCCCGACCCGCCGTAGGCCACGGCGCCCGGGATGTCGCTGTCGTCCTCACCCGCCACCCCGTCGTCCGCCTCCAGTCGCACCTCACCGTCGGCTCCCTCGTACCCGGCCAGCAGCCAACGCTCACCCCGACCGGCGAGGTCGGCATCCCGTTCCCCCAGCAGGGTGGCCATCAGGCCCGGCCGCAGGACCGAAAGCTCGGTGGCCATCGCCGCCCGCCACTCCCGCCCGGCATCGGTCTCGCGCAGCAACTGGTCCCAGCCGGCCTGGAACTCCCGTCCGCCCTGCCAGTCCAGCAGGAGATCCGCCAGGACCCGCGGCACACCGTCGCCGTAGAGGATCCGCTGCCCCGCCTCGGCCAGGTCGAGCGCGCGCCGGGTGACCATCGACTTCGGCACCGGCAGCACCCCGGGAGGCACCTGACCGGCCGTGGCCACGCTGATCGCCTGGCCCAGCATCCGGTCGGCGGCGATCCGCAGGGCAACCGGCAGGTTGGTCACCAGGTCGGGCAGCACCAGGGTGTCGGGCGACAGGGCCACCCCGCGCTCGTCCACGCCCAGGGTGAGCGCGAACACGCCGCGGGAGGCGTCCTCCGAGGTGGTCAGGTTGGAGAACCGGATGGATCCGGTGCGCTGCGACCGGAGGCGCCAGCGGGCCGTGGCGCTCTGGCCGGGCAGCAGGTCGCCCAGCTCGACGGTCGGCTGCTGGTCGCCCTCGAACACCGCCCCGCTGAGGGAGGCCTTGGGAAGAGTGACCCGCACCCGGTTGGCCGGGACCTGGCTGGTGTTGAGGATCGTGGCGCTGGCCTCGTAGGGCTCGCCCGACCGCACGGTCCGCGGATGACTGAACGCGAGGGAGAAGTTCGGGTTGCGCACCAGGACCGATCCCGAGGCCTTGCCGGTGATGCGGACCACCCCGGCCGCCAGCCCCTCGAGGTCGGCCGTCAGCTGCACATCCATCACGTGCAACCCCTCCCGGAGTCCCTCCACCAGGAACTCCGCCTGTCCGCCCTGGCCGGGTCCGAGGCGACCGATGTCGTCCGCGGTGCCGAACGCGCCGTCGGGCCCCGGCCGGGTCACCGGCAGTACGGCTCGGACCTCACGGTCGGGACCGATCCGGGCGAAGCGCAGCGGGTCGTCCCCGGGCTCGTCGTGGCTCGACGCCGGCACCTGGTCCCCGCCCGGGGGCAGGACGAGCCGCGCCTGGACGTTGACGACGCTCAGGCCGGAACCGTCCGGGGCGGCATTCTCGGTGAAGAGCTGGACGCTGAAGAACTGGTTCAGGAAGCCGATGTTCCCCGGGATCACCATCAGCGCGGGGATGGGCGGAATCTGCAGGCCGATCCCGTTCCCGTCGCCGTCGACCATCTGGAAGTTCACCGGCTGGACCTGGATGTTCAGCCGGGCGGTCTCCAGTTCCGGCGGCAGCCGGACCGTCTCGGACAGCTGCTGGTTGATCAGTTCGGCCAGGACCAGCCGCTGCTCCAACTCGGCCGCCGGCAGGATCTCGGTGGTTTCCCGGAAATGCGGCGCCACCACCGGGAACCGCACCGGCACCGTCCGGCCGTCGAGAACGAAGCCCACCTCGAACTCCACCGCCCGGAAGTTCGATTCGTCGATGAAGATCCCCTTCTCCTCGATCTCGGCCGAGGTCAGCGGACGCGACGTGACCCGCGAGACGAGGACTTCGTCAAACACCCGGACCGGCACCGATGACGGCGTTCCCTCGAGCACGGTGACGAGGTTCGTCCCCTCCACCCGCGCCAGGCGGATGCCGTCGACCTGGTAGTCGCCCACCAGGGACAGGGGCGGGAAGATCAGCGGCTGGCCGAGGGTGCCGAGGATCCGCTGGGCCGGACCGGCCGGACCGCGCAGGGTGGCCTCGATCACGGTGTTGGCGCGGATGGGATCCGCGGCGTCGACCCCCAGCAGGTCCACATTGAGCGAACCGGGAATCCCCTTGGGCACGGCGACGGCCACCGGTGAGACGCGGAGTTCCTGCCCGGTGACCCGGTACTCCAGGGTGGTCAGCGGGACTCCCTGGCCGCGACCGATGACCGCGGACAGGACCACGGCGATCCACGCCGAAAGGAGCCCGGTCCGGAACGTCCCCAGGCGCTTCATTCCCCACCTCCCATGCGATTCCCATTCAATGCGTGGATGCGGAGGTCCCGTCCGTCCGGATCCGGCGCCGCGAACCGCCACACGGGGACCCAACGGTCGGATCCGGGCCGGGTGGCATCGGGCAGCCGCATCCACTCGAGTTCGCCGGATTCCCCCGCCAGGTCGACCATCCCGGCCCGTTCGATCGCCTCGGCCGGCGACAGGACCCGCACCCGGGCTCCCTCGGGTTCAACCTGCCGCCAGGCCGCCCGGGACCATCCCCGCCGTTCACTCCGCATCGCCACCACCATCCCGGCCGACTCGATCGGGACCCCGGCCCAGGTCTGGTCGATGAACACCGTCGCGCCCACGGGCCGGTCCGAGACCACCGTCGTTCCACGACGCGTCTGGGACCAGACCCTCCCGACCGTCCGCACCCGATGTTCCGGGCTCGAAGCGGGCGGGTTGCCGCCCGCCGACCATGCCCTGGCCACGAGCCGTTCGTCCGACTCCACGGGATCGAGATCCATCGGCTCGAGGCCAAATTCCGCCGGCTGTGACACCTCCGGGTGGGAGACCAGCGCCGCCGGCAGGGCGGCGGGGAAAGGACGGATCGGTGCCGCCCGCGTGCGGGCCGTGTCGACGCCCAACTCCTCCTCATCGGGCACGTTGTCCGGGAGCAGCAGCCGGTCGAACTTGAACTCGTCCGTCGGGAGCGGATCCCGACCGAGGCGCAGGAAGGTTTCGTCCACGTTGTTGTCGAAGAAGCCCACCGCCCACGCCCGGGTCTTGCCCCCGACCTCGGTGTTGGCCTTCTCCCACGCCACCACCACGCTCTGGGTCATCCCGGCCGACAGGAACGCCCGCATCTGGTCCTCCGAGTTCTGACCGGTCAGGTGGGCGAAACCGAACACCGCATGGAGCGGACGGGGTCGCTGGGTCGCCACCGCCTGCCACGCCTCCGAGCCCGGAGCGATCCCGGACGGGTTCAGGCCCCGCCGAACCAGGGTGTCGATGATGCTCGGGTCCTGCGAACTCAGGTCGGATTCCTCGTTCAGGGTGAAGCACGCATGGAGGATCAGGAACTCGGGATCGAAGTCCCAGTGGCTCTCCGCGGGCGGCATCAGCCGCGGATCCACCACGGGGGGGCCGCCGAGCGGCGACTGGTGATTGCGCAGGGAGCCGTCCGGGAACCCGTGCCCAAGCCAGTACAGGAGATCGGCCTGCCCCCCGGGGCTCAGCACATCCCCGAAATCGATCAGGAAGTCGCGCATCGGATTGGATCCGTTGACCTGCACGTTGCCCACGTCGTCGGGGAACTGGCGGTCGCCGTTGTCGAAATAGAACTGGCGGTTCACCAGCTCGTCATGAACCCCCGGACGCGGGGTCGACAGCAGCGCGGGACGGTTGCTGAAGGACAGGCTGGCCGTCGCCTTCTCCGCCCGGTCGACCATCACCTCGAAGGGACGGACCTCCACGCCGTCGATCGGGTCGAACAGCTCGAACCGCAACAGATCCTCGTCGCGGATGAAGATGCGGTCGTCGTCGGCGGGATCGCCCGTGACCTCGAAGGCCTCGTCCTCGTCGACCGTCCGGTAGAGGCCGGGCTCGACCTCGTCGATCTGGCGGACCACCGCGGCATCGTCGAGCTCCCCCTTGGCGCTGATCCGCAGGCTGCCGCGGCCGGCCGGGGCGACGAGCTGGATCAGGATCCGGTCGTTCGACGTGAGGACGAACCGGGGCGACCGCGGATGCCCGTCGGGCAGGGCCGGCCAGTCGTCCAGCACCTCCTGGAACCCGTTGACGAAGGCGAAGATCTCGTTGGGGAACAGGACCGGCGCCGGCACCTCGCGCGCCAGCGCGGTGGCGCGCAGCGACTGGCTGTTGTCGTCGGACTCCGCCTCCACCGCCTCGCCGCTGACGGCCATCACGGCCGCGCCCGCGGTGGTGGATCCGACCGGCGCCTCGAGCACCGCCGTCCCGTCGACCACCGGGTCGCCATCGTTGATTGTCTCGTCGCGGTCGGGGGTTCCCTCGAACTCGGCGAGAAGGCGGGAACCGGCACCGGGCCCGGCGGCAGTGGCGGCCGACCGGTTGCCCCCCGCCCCGCCGGCGACGTCCCCGTCGAGCCGCACCTGGACGGATCCGGCCGATCCCGGACCGTAGACCTCGACCGACACCGGGATCGCCACCGGTGCCAGGCGGGTTTCGCCCGCCAACCCGAGCAGCCCGGGCGACCCGTCACCGCGTCCGCGCAGGACAACGTTCAGGTTCTCGGTCCGCTGCACCAGTTCCGGCAGCGCCCCGCCGCTCCGCAGCCCGTCGGTGTACTCCCGATAGGTCGGCGCGGTGGGCCGCTGGACCACGTCGCGGAGGAACTCGAAGGTCGCCGTGACGAACCGCTGGTACGCCCCGGGTTGGTGGATCAGGAGGGCCAGGTAGTCGCGGTCGCCGTTCTTGGCCCGCAGGAAATCCCCCAGGTCGGGCGGTTCGGTCCGATCGTCACGATCATCGGCGAATTCGCCGAACACCGCCCGGGTCTCGTCGCTCGAACGGGCCAGGCCGAGGATGAAGTGTTCGTAGCTCCGGAGGCCGGCATCGCCGATCGCCGTCGACCCTTCCGAGAGGATTGCCGCGTTGAGGTCGGTGTCGCCCGCCAACCGGGCCAGCGTGGCGCGGATCGCCGCCTTGCCCAGCTTCTTGATCCGGGCCGCCTGCTGCTGCTGGATCGCGTCGTCGATCGACCCCTGCTCGCGCCGCAGCCGCCCCTCGCCGCCCGACGCGGCATCCGACACCTCACCGTCCTGGAACGGCCGGGCCTTGAGCGCGGCGAAGTCCTGAAACAGCCCCCACTCGAACCCTTCCGCCAGGGGCACCCCGGCCGCCAGCCAGTTGGCGAAGATGTCCCCGAGTGCCGGCGCCCCGCCGTTCAGACCGCCCCCGCCCGGGTCGTCGGACAACGTCACATAGGCCCCCTCCAACAGCCACTTCAGCAGCAGCATCTGGCGCCCGGTGCCGGCGTCGCCGATCGGGTCGTCGCCGAACGGCGGCGGCCGCTGGAGGTGGAGACGTCCGAACTGGAAATGCTCCCGTCGCTCGGGGAAGAAGGTGGTGTCCTTCAGCAGCGCCCGCCGGGCCGGATTGTCGGTCACCGCCGAGGTAAACACGCGGGCGATCACCTCGGCCGGGGTGAGCGGGCTGGCCTGGCCCAATGCCAGGTTCCGGTCATCACCCAGACGCGGCACCAGCAGGGTCGGCCGCACCCCGCTCTCGAGGGCAAAGCTCGCCGGATGCCGGTAGAGCCAGTGGGTCGCCGCCGCGGCATCGGGCAGTTCGTTGCCGTCGGAGTCCGCCGGCACCGGCCGGAGGAAATACCAGTCGCCCCGGAGCACCGCGGCCGTGTGCGGACCGTCCTCCTCGAACCGCTGTCTGCCCTCCTCGGTGAACGGGTAGGGCTGGTCGAGGTGCACCGGCAGGAACAGCTCGTAGTCGTTGTCGCTCTGTCCGGGGAGATAGACGCCGTTGCAGCGCCGGACGAAGTCCGGCTTCCACAGGTTGGCCCCCGATCCCTGCTCGAAGATCCAGAGGTGCGACGGGTCGAGGAGGAAGCGTCCGACAAGCAGCGGGCTGGTCCGGGCCTCCTCGATGGCCTCGCGGACCACCGTCCGGACCTCCTTCAACTTCCGCTCGTATTCCGACTCGGGAAGCCCCGGTGCGCGATCGACCAGGAAGTTACGGGTCTCGGCGAGGCGCAGCGGCTGGATGCCCCCGAGGTTCCCCTGCTCGTCCATCGCCACCACCGCATACGGACGCTCGGGAAGCCGCCCGTGGGCGACCACGTTGGTGTCGAGGGGATAGAACAGGTCGTCGTCGAGACGGTCGTTCTCGTTGGCATCGAACACCGCGAACAGCCGGAGGCGATCGGCCGGGGTGAGGTTGTCGCGGCCGAGGAGGGTGACGAGCTGGGTGGCGGGATTGAGGATGCCCGCGACGCCCGGCCCCTGCCGGTCGCCTGCCGCCTGCTCGCTGAAGGCGCTGAACGCGGGCTCCAGCGTCTCGATGGGGCTGCCGCTGAGCGGACTGCCGGAACCGGAATCCGGTGTCACCCGCTCGAGGCGCCCCTCAAACTCGATCCAGTCGAAGGTCAGCCGGACGCCTTCCGACGCGGCCACGTGCGGCACGGTCCATCGGCGCAGCACGCGGGGCACGCCCCCTTCGAGGTAGAGGGCATCCACCTCGACCGGCCCGTCCTTGCCCCGCGCGCCCACCAGAGCCCGGGTGGCGGCGAAGTCGGCCCCGCCGATCTCCAGCGGCAGGTCGCGGAGTACCCGCGCATACTCGCTGCCGCCGTCGGACGCCAAGCGTCCGAGGAACCGGGCCACCCGGGGCATGAGCACCCGCTGGATCGCATCCAGGACCTGGTTGCCCGGTTCGCCGAACACGGCGTCGAACAGCAGCCCGGCCAGTTCCGTGGCAGCCCCCACCTGCCGCACGCTGATCCCCACCGTGTCCAGCGCATCCGGCGCATGGCCGTTCACCCGGACGATCAACTCGGGATGTCCCCCGTCGAACCCCGGGATCGTCGCCGGCCGCGCGGCCCGTCCGGCAGCCGGATCAGCCCCGAAGTTCGGCCCGGCCACCGCCGGCGGATCGGGCAGCACGGTGACCGCGATGGTATCCGAAGCCTCCGCACCGTCGGAATCCCGCACCCGGACGGTCACGGAGTGCTCGCCCGGCTCGTCGAACGTCACCGCCCGGGCAAAGGGTCCCGGCCCGGAGGTGTTCCCCGCCGGCAGTTCCCAGTCGAGGGTGTGCCGGTCATCGAGCCCGGGATCGGTCACCTGGGCCACCAGCACCCGGGTCTCGCCCCGGTTCACCGTCAGGTCGCCGCCGTCGAGGGTCACCGTCGGCGGCACGTTCGCCACCGTCACGGAAACACTGGACAGGCCATACACGGGGCCGGCTGCCGCGGCGCCCACGGTCACCAGGTAGGTGCCGCTCTGGCGGTACCGGTGCTGGAAGACCGCCGAGCCCCCCGATCCCTGACGCAACTCGACCGCGCCGTCGCCGAAATCCACCACGAAGCTGATGCCCCCCGAGCCGCCGGCGGGCAGCGACCCGGACACGTTCAGCGTGCCCAGGCTCCCCTCGTTGAAGCCGCCGCCCGCGCTCGCCGACACGGTGATCTCGTCCACCGGACGCCCGGCGTACACCGTGTCGAACACGTGGAAGAACTCCTCGGTGTTCAGCATCGGATTGTGCCCGGTGATGTCCTGACCGTCGCCGCCGACCAGTGCGTGCACGCGGGCATGGGGGGCATTGAGGCTCGCACCGGAGCCGAACCCGCGGGCGAGGCTGGCAATGGTAACCGTCCCGTCGCCGGCCACGTAGCGGACCTCGACCTCCTCGTTGAGCCGGAACTGGTGGGTCGGGTTTACCGCCAGGGTGCCATCCCCGGGGCTGTTCAGCAGCGGCGGACCGTCCTCCACCTGCTCGCTGTCGAATGCCGTCACCCGCGCCACGCTGGCCACCACGTTGGTGACCGGATCGACCGGCACCAGACGCGCCCGCACCCGGAGCTGGCCGATGGTGTCGGGCGTGGCGCCGAACCCGACGATGTGGTGCATCTCCACGTCCCCGGCGTCGCTGCGATGGTCGCCGATCGGCTGGCCCAGTCGGAAGCCGTTGGCATTCCGGCGCACCGGATGTTCCCCGCCGGGCAGGTCGCCGATCGACCGGCGCAGGGCGGGCACCTCCCCGCCCGGCCCGGGCTCGTTCAGGATCTCCTCCACCGGTCCCCGCAGAAAATGCCGTGCCAGCGCCTCCTGGTAGCCGTCGAAGTCGAACGCCTCGTTCGGCAGACCGTTGGTGTTGATGTCGTATCCGTCCTCCACCAGGGGACGGAACCCGAGGTCGAAGTACTCGCGGGAGGGCAGGAGCTGATGCACCCCGGGGGAGAACTGAAGCATCTTGCGGACGGCCGGGATCGGGGCGACGACCCCGATGGCCGCCTCGTTGAGGTCGCCGGTCTTGAGCCCGCTCAACGGCTTCGGGGCGCCCAGCCACGGGGTGCCCACGGTGATCAGGCGCTTCACCCGGGAACGCTGCCCGGGCAGCAGCATGTAGGCGCGGGAGACCAGCCCGCCGTTGCTGTGGCCCACGAGGTCGATGCCGTCGGCGTCCGGATGGATCTCCAGCACCAGCCGCACGTACTCCCGCAGCGCCTCGGCGGCCTTCCGGTTGTCGAGCCGCCAGTCGTAGGGGAACAGGAACAGGTTGGGCGTGGGCGACTGGCCGAGACCCGGCTTGCCGTCCAGCCGCAGCCGGTCCCGAACCTGCGGCCCGGCCGGTCCGAGTCCGCTCCCCTGGAACTTGTACTCCACGAAGCCCAGCTCACCGGTCAGGTGGTTCACCCAGTCCCCGTAGATCGACGCCGCCTCGACCGGCACCTCGAGGGTGAACCGCAACAGGTCGGTGGCGAAGGTCTCCCGGGCCGGCGTGCCGTCGGGATTCACCCGGACGTCCTTCCGTTCCCGGTCGAGGAACGGGATCTGGAGGTTGTTGACCGAGGCGGCCAGCTCGGAGCCGCTCTGGGGCAGGCCCAGCCAGTGGTTCACCCCATTGATCTCCAGCTTCGACGCGGCGAACCCGGGCACGAGGACCATCGGCCGCTCGGTGTGGTTCACCCGCAGGATCTCATGGGCCCCGGGCAGCAGGAGCGGATCCCAGTCGCCCTTCAGCACCTTCCCGACGACCGGCACCTCGGACACCAGGCTGACAATCAGGGTGACCTGCTCGCCCATGTCGAAGAAGGAGAGCGGATTGCCCGGCAACTGGTTCACCGCGGCCATCTGCTCGATCAGTTCGGACGCCAGAGGAACCCGGAACCCCCGCACCTCGAGGGTCGGGTTCAGGCGGAGCTGACTCGTGAAGCTCGGCAACCGGCTGGGGGGCGGATCGCCCAGGGTCGGAATCGTCAGGGGTGACTCGGCCCGCTCACTGGGCAGACCCACCCACAGACGGGACGAGGGACGCAGGTAGACGCGGTCGATCTCCATCGCCGCCGCCTGGTCCCGGAGCGCGGTCAACTGCTCGACCGTCGGCGCCCCGCCCAGCACCACGAACGGTCCCGCCAGGAACCGGTTGTACAGGGGATGGTTCGGATCGTCGGAAAGCCGACGCGCCACGAAGTCGTCGGGCAACAGCTGGAGGGCCTTGCCGAGGCTCGTGAGCTTGGGGATGAGCTTCGTCGCGCTCTTGATGGCCTTCAGCGCCGCCTTGGCCCGCTCCACGAGCCCCGCCGCCTCGCTGATGCTGGTCAACGCCTTCTTGACGCTGATCACGCCGAGGACGGTCTCGATGACCCGGCGCCCGAGCAGGGCGCTGTACAATTGTTCGTCGCCCACCACCGCCGGCACCACCGTCCCGCCCCGCTCCCGCTGCGGCATGCCGTTGGCGTCCACGGCCGACAGCACCAGCGGCAGCCGTCCGTTGGAATCCGCCGCGCCGCCCGGCGCGTCGACCAGCACGTAGTAGTGCCGGGCCGGGTCGACCGGCGGCGGATTGGTGCCGTTGCCCGACTGGAGGACGTCGGCCACCCGGACCGGCGCGCCCGAGCGGAGGAAGCCTTCCGCGATCGACGCATCCTGCGCCGCCACGACCTCGGGGTTGATCGGGGCGTTGAACCGGAGGAACGAAAACCGCGGCGGGGTCTCGACGTACCGCCGGGTCGCCCCGCCATAGGTCAGCTGGACGCCGCTCGGGTCCGACACGAAATCGCGCACGCCGGTCCCGGTGCCGTCGATGCGCCCGACCAGGCCGGGCGGGGTTCCCTCGACGGCCGGCTGGAGCAGCTGCGACGGGTCGAACAGGAGGGTGCTCCGACCGGAGACCACGGCGAGGAGACCGTCGGTCCGGAGCTGCGCGCTGCCGGCCGGACCCTCGCCGACCGGCAGGTCGAACCGGTTCGCCAGCACCGGGGCTGACGGCGTGGTCAGGTCGATCACCGCCAGCGCCCCGTCCGCCCCCCCGCCCCGGCTGATCGACACCAGCGCCAGGTCGCGGCTGACCTGTTCTCCCCCACGCTCGACGGTCGTCGCCGGAAGCAGGAGCACCCGACGCAGGAACTCCCCGGCCGGGAACTCGATGAACGCGCCCTCGAGCGATTCCTCCTGGGCCGCCGCCAGGACCACGCTGAACCGAGGGGCGGTCTGCCCATCGAGGAACCGGCCCACCGTCACCACCAGCCCCAGCCCGGCGTGGAAATCGAAGTCGTCCCAACGCTCCCGCCGTCCAGCCGGGGCGAAGGAGAATGCCATCCCCGGAGGCTGCAACGGATCCCGACGCGGCGCCGGTGCCACGTCGCCCGGATCGCAGTAGTCCCCGTCCGCGTTGGCGTCCACACCGAGGGATCCCGCCCCGAAACCGTCCAGCACCCCGTCCGCCCGCTCGACCCGCCGATAGGCATGCAGGTCGATGAGCTTCACCGAGGTCACGTCGGCGCCCAGCTCGTAGTAGCCGAGGAACGGCGGATCCCACTTGGCCTTGACGATCTGCGAGATGGATTCGGCCTGAGTCACGCCTTCGGCCACCGACGGCAGCCCGTCGCCGTCGATCCCGCCGCCACTGAGGATCAGCCGGGGACCGAACTGCAGCCGGCTGCCGTCGATCCGCCCGAGCTGGAGGTACTTCGGCTCATTGGCGTGTCCGGTGAAGACCGCCAGCAGGTTCTCCCGCGCGCAGTCCCCGGCCTCATCGGTCCCCGACGGCAGGCTGGCCCCGGGGATCAGCGCCATGGCCGTCGGATAACCCACCCGGATGTTGCGGACGGACTCCGGATCGGCCGGATCCTCGAGGTCCCAGACCTGCAACCGGCCGCCGTTCCCCTCGCGCTCCAGCGTGTAGGCAAAGCGCCCCAGCAGCGCCGCGCCGGCGCCGGAACCGCCCTCCAGCAGTTCGGTGACCGCGACAGCCTGCTGGAATGACAGCGCGAAGGGCTGCGATTCATCCTCGTCGGACCGCTGGTCGAACGGCCTGCCGCTCTCACCGGTGATGCCGGGACCCACCGTCAGCCGGACCGGACCCGACGCCGGGCCGTCGTAGTACACCGTGAGTTCGCGCCGTTCGGAGTCCGCCTCGACGCGCCGGACGAAATGCCCGCTGGAGAAGGTCAGCCAGTCGTACGGGGGTGTCGCGATGAGCGCGGCCGGCAGGGACCGGTTGAAGCGCAGACGGACCGGAGTCAACGCCGGCAGGTTGGTGCCCCCCTCGGGCGGCCAAGCGAAGGTCACCCGGAGCGGGATGGTGTCCGCCGGATCCCCGGGTTCCACCGGCGGACGGGTCACGCCGAACGAGACCGAATGGGCCGCGATGTCCTGCTTGCCGGTGGCGTCGGCCACCGACGCCTGCAGGATCACCCGACCCGGCCCGGGGATCGCCAGCCGATATCGCATCACCTTCCGGGCGGGCTCGTTGCCGACCAACTGCCCGACGGTCAGCGGATTGGCAACGTCGAGCGTCTCACCGCGCAGGTTCTCCACCCGCACCACCTCCAACCGGGGCGGCCCCACCTCCCGGTCGTCCACTCCCACCACGAACAGATCCGCACCACTGCCCTCACCCGACCCCGCCCGCGGCAGGTCGGGCGTGTGCCCCACCGTCACCTGCGGCGGCGCAATGTCGTCGACCGCCGCCAGGTCGGGCGGCAGTTCGACGAACATCAGGTCGGCATTGACCACGGTCGTGCCCCGACGCTCCCCGACAAAGGCCGCGGTGCGTGGACGCTGGAACGGAAACCGCGGATGGGTCGCCAACAGCATCCGGGTCTCGTTGGCCTCGGATGGCCGGTAGAAGAACCCGAAGTTCCCCCGCTCGTCCGAGATCGACACCAGGTCGCCGTCGAACTCGAGGGCCGCCGTGTCCGGATCCTGGTCGTCGACGAGCTTCATCACCCGGACGGTCGCGCCGGGAAGCGATCCGACGATCGTCGGCGTCCCGTCGGCATTCCGGGTGACCACCCGGGCAAACCCGCCGACCTTCAAGGGCCCGCGGGCGATCATGGGCAGGATCCCGAAGGCCGCCGTCTCGCCCTTGTGCGGGTTGTCGTTGTTGCTCGCCACCTTGGGCGTCGTCACCACGGACATCCCGGCACTCCGCGCCAGGGCCGCCAGCTTGCGGGCCAGCATGCCGACAAACGGCGGCGACGCCGTCCGCAACCGCCCGCCCTCGGCGTCTTCCGGCTCGTAGGTGGCCGTGTCGACGATCTGATGCACCACCCGCCCGTCCACCCGCAGGGGCATCACCACGAGGAAGGAAACATCGTCGGGCAACTCCCCCGGGGGCAGACCGATGTCGGCCAGCTGGAACGGCACGCTGATGTCGGCGGCCGCCGAGAGGGGATCGCCGGATTCGGTGAGCTCGAACGCGCCGAGGATCGGACCGGCGCCCTCGGGCAACCGCCCCTCCACCAACTGCCCGAAGGTCGCCGTCGGCAGGGACTCGAGCTTGAACAGGGTCTTCCCCGGCACCGACCCGGGCTCGACGATCAGGTCGACCGGCACCCCGTCGCCGGTCGACCGGATGGTGCCGCCGGAGCCGAACAACCCCACCGTCCCGTCGTCGAACCGCTGCCGGGTGGCGGGGAGCTGGTTGCGGGTGCCGTTGGCGTTGACCAGCACCGCCGAGATGAAGTCGTTGACGTCGCCCCGGACCAGCCCGACGAAACTGCCGTCGACCTCCGCCCGGGTGGTGGCGGTCTCGCCGGTGCTCTCGTTCACCAGGATCACCACGCCGTCCGGCTCGGCGGTCCCCTGCGATCCCTCGATGACCACGCCGTCGCCGTCCCGCTCCGGGTCGTAGGCCGGCACCCGGCTCCGGACCGCCTCGGTGAGGTTGGTCGCCCCCGGCTCGTACACCGTCACCTGACCCGCCAACCCGCGGTCGAGGACGAACGCCCGGGTGGTGAACCCGAACTCGCCCCCCCCCTCCAGGCCCCGCCCCTCGCGATCGCGGACCCGGTCGGCAACCCGGATCCGATGCGCCACGCCGCCGGCCAACGGCCCGACGGGCAGCAGCTGCACCGCCAGCCCGTCCAGGCTCAGCCGGAGCGACGCCGGTACCGGCGCGCCCCCGGCCCCCAGCAGGACCACCCCGTCGACGCCGACCGTCGACGGATCCAGGGCCCGGCTGAATCGGACGTCGACCGGTGTGACCACCGCGACGTCCGTCGCCCCGTCCGGGGGCGACACCCGCACCACCCGCGGACCGGCCGCCCCGGCCTGCACATCGGCCGTCAGCAGCGGTGTCCCGACGGACACGTCCACCGACGCCACGCCGCTGTCACCGGTTCGCGGATCGAGCAGCGTCACCTCGCCCGGACCCGCCGGGGCCAGCAGGCGGTAGCTCCCGTCGGCCCCGCTGAAGGCGGTCCACGGCCCTCGCCGCACCATCAGGCCCGGCTGCGGCTGTCCGGCGGCATCCCGCGCCACGCCGGCAACCAGCCCCTCGGGTGCGCCCACCCGGAACAGCACGTACTGCCCTCCCCCGTCCACGCCCGCCAGCCGTGGTCCCGCGGACGGCTCGTCGAAGGTCCCCGCCCCGCCCTCATCGGTGCTGAATCTCGCCACCGGCTGGAACCCGTGCCGCCCGTCGTCGAACACCGCACGGGCGAGCACGAATCGCGACGCGGCGGGAAGCGGGCCGAATCCGAGCCGCATCTCGCCGCCGGCCACCGGGGCCCCGACCACCAACTCGACCGCCCGCTCGACCACCAGACCGGGCGGCGCCCATTCGGAGGAATCTCCCAGACCGGGAATCCGCAGTCGCACGGCTTCCGGGCCGGTCATCACCCCGGCCGGAATGGTCCATTCAATGCCCTCCAAGCCCACCCGACCGCCGTCGGACCCGACCACTCCCGAGACGAACGCCCCCGGCCCGAGCACCTCCACCCGGACGACGGCCTCGAGCAGTTCCTCCCCGTCGAGCAGCTGGAACGGCCGGAGCGGGAACCGGGCGGTCAGCCGGCCCGGCACCTCGTCCCCGGTTTCCCGATAACCCACCAGGACCAGGCCGTAGGACGGGAGCACGCGACGGGTCCCGTCCCGCAACCGGTATTCCTCCACCACCTCACAGGGAATCGCCAGGCCGCTGGACAGCGGCCCCTGTTGCGACGTGAGACGCACCGTGGCGCGGGTGGTGACCTGTTCCGCCACCCGGCTGGCCGCCCGAACCGGCGGCGTGACCTCCCCCACGGCCTCCATCCCCTCAGGAACCCCCTGCCCGCCCGTCACACCGACCAGGATGCCCCCCGGGCCGGGGATGCCGGCTCCATCCGGGTCGGGAACCGCCAGGACATGCAGCCCGGGATCGGCAACCGACAGTTCCATCACCGCGGCCCCCGTTCCCACCACCCGCTCCCGAAGCCGCCAGACGCGGCCGGCCGGTTCCCATCGGACCCACGCCGCCTCCCGACCGACCGGCAGCGGCGCAGTCGCCGTCAGGGCGAGCGTCCCCGGCCCCGCCACCGCCGCCGCCATGGGGCTCCATCCGGCGGGCAGGAGGACCGGCAGCGCCTCGACCGACAACACGGTCGTTCCGGTCGGATCCGCCGGGATCATCCGCACCGAGGGCAGCTCGACGACCTGTCGCGGCACCAGCCCGGCCACCGAGCGGAAAGCGGGAACCCGGCCGGGCAGGGAAAACTCCCACCCGACCACCTCCGGGCGTCCCTCCACCGTCACCCAGCCGCCCCGACCCGACACCTTGGACCGCGCCGCCCCGGGCCCCACCTCCCGCACCGTCACCCCCTCGACCGGCAACCCGGCCGCATCCAGCGTCCGGACCACCGCCAGGCCGGGCGGCGGACGGGAATAGACCGCCACCTCCAGGTCGGGACGCGTGCGGCCGTCGCCCAGCTCCAGGGTGAAGGCCGGGAGCGCCGTTCCCGGGTCCATCCCCGACACCGCCCCGCGGACGGTCAGGTCGAGGAACGGGAGCCCATCGGCATCCGACGCCGCCCCGCCAATCCCCGGAGCCACCCCCCCGGCCCGCTCGAAACGGAGGATCACCGGCGGCTGGAGGCGATCCGGGGTGCCGTTGGTGACGACCACATCCACCTCCCAGCGGCCGGTGGCGGGATTCGACCGGAAGGCACGGAGGAAGGCGGATGCCGACGGCGCGGCGCGCTCGAGGAGCACCTCCCCGGATTCGAGGGAAAACGTGCGGAACTCCTCCGCCGCCAGGCCGCCCGCGCACAGCAGCCACAGGAGCGCCACCCAACGGCGCATCCCCCAGAAAACCGGGCCCCGCGACGTCATGACCGGCGCCTCCACCAGCCCACCGTGCCCAGGACGGCCCCGCCCAGCGCAAGAAGCCAGACCCCGTCCGGCTCGGGCAACGCCAGTCCGTATCCCCGGCTGACCACGGAATCGCCGTTCCCGAACAGGTCGAAATCGGCCCGCAAATCCTGCCCCACGAGGTCCCCGGGGAGCTGGATCTCGATCTGGTACGCGAACGTGGTCACCGCGCCGTCGAGGGGCGGGAGAAGATGGGGCACTTCGGCTGCGAACACTCCCCCTCCCGCCAGCGCACCGGATGCGGTCGGCGCCAGGGTCAGTCCGAAGGTGTCCGCCGTGGCCACCAGGGCGGCGCCGGTGCCGTCGGCGCGGCGGATGCTGAGGGACAGGCTGTCGAAAAGCCGCCCGGGCAAGGCCACCTCCCGGGTGCTGAATCCCAGCTCGAACCCGAGCCGGTCGGGGGCGAGCCGTCCGCCGGTGGTTCCGAGGGAAAGCTCCCGGGTCTGGCGGACCGCGTCCACCGAGGTGTCGGCCACCCAGGGCTCCACCAGGCCATCCCCGGTGGCCGCCAGGCCCTCCGACGTCGCCCGGGCCAGCCCGATGGCCACGAGCCAAGCGGTCCGTCGCCCGGACGGCCATCCCGCGACCCGATGTGGAAACCACGTCACCATGAGGCGTTTCGTCGGCTGGGTGATGGATCTAACGGGAAAGTTTCGGGCGTCACGGCGCGGCGGCGAACGCCACGCGAGTCCCTACCGGTCGGCCGGGTCGGAAGCGAGTTCCGATTTGAACTGCCGCCCCACCCGCATCCGGGCCATGTAGATCTGGGCGCGGTTGACGCCGAGCACGCTGCAGATGCGTTCCACCGGCCACTGCTGGAGGACAGCGAGGTCGAACAGCTGCCACTGCCGGGGGGAGGTCCGGGCGCGGACCGTGCGGACGGCCCGTTCGAGGGCGTGGCGACGCCATTCCTCCTCCCACTTGTCGGCGAGCCCGGGCAGTTCCGGATCCTCGGCCATCGCCTGCTCCGCCACCGCGGCCTCCAGCCGGCCCTGGCGGGCCCGGCGACGGAACTCGTCGGCGATGCGCCGACGGGTCACCTGGAACAGCCAGCCCTTGAACGTCCCGCGGCTCCGGTCGTAGCGGAACGACGGCATCTCGCGGCTGACCGAGAGGAGGGTTTCCTGGAGCACCTCGTCGGCCGCCTCGGGGGACAGGCCCGCCTTGCGGGCGAACCCGCGGATGAGTCCGGCGTAGGTGTCGAAGAACCGCTGCCAGCCATCCTGGTCGGCATGGTCCTTGAGCCGGGTGAGCAGGCTGGCCCGCGTGGCGGCCAGGGAGGCATCGCCGATCGGCGGGTCGCCCACCGGCAAATCCGCTCTCCTCGCCCGATCCTGAACCTCCGGCCACATCTCGATCAGGGATTCGCCTCAACGGTGAGGAATCTCACAAGCGATTCACACAATCGGGCATCATGGATGATCGTTTCTCCGTCGGCCCACGTGCCACAACGTCGAGGTACCGATTACCAAGGAAGCCAAAGGTGATACCTCATCAATCGGCCGGACCGCTCCGTGGCTGAACGACGACAGACGACCCGGCCGGTCCAACGGGAAGTTCCACAAGTCCGTTGGTGCCCACAGGCCCGTCCAAACCATTACCAGTCTGTTTGTCCCCACCCTTTGGCCCCCCAGATCCAGCCGCTGCCGAGACCACCAGGCTCGTAGAATCGAAACCGCCAAGGTGATAATTCGTTGCAGCAAAGACCCGCCTCGGAGCGAGAAGATCAAAACGAGTGCTTGCCGAGGGAAGCAGGCTAACAGGTGAAGCCTGAATCACTCCCCCGGGCTGAGACGCAGTGGGAAGGATTCGCATCTCAATCAGCGGACTCATTACTTGAATATCACCGGCATTGGATCCTCGTCCGCCGTTGCCTCCAATCACGTTTCCAAATGAGATTCGCCCGCGTCCACCGTTGCCTCCGCCCGGAACTGAAATAACCTCTCCGGTAACATACTTAATCGAAACCCGTTCCAGGACACCGTCGCTCGGGTCACTCGCGCCGCTCGATAGCCGAAATGGGCGAAGAACCACGTTTGTTCCACCATTAAACACAATCACCCCGCCGTCACCGCCCCTCATATCGCCCTCTGATCCGCCCGGAGAGTCCGGCCCATTCAATCCACCCGGCCCGCTTCCGCCGGAAGTAACAACCCCAAGCCACCTAGACGAAGCCGGCAAGGTCGAAAACGAGTTGCCGCCAAAGCCGAAATAGTCCTGCCTAGTTCGCAACGGAAAGACCGCCGTAGTGGGGAATGGAATATGTCCTCCCAAACCCCACAAAACGTTCACCCGATCATCACCAGCCGACACAAAGACCCCTCCCCCGGCACCACCAGGGTCCATCGGACTACTACTGTTACCACCCCGCGTGAGAACTGCCGGAACTCGAAGAAACCTGTTTGCTGCACTACGGAGCGTCACACCCACAGGGAAATTCGCCGGAATCAAGGCATCATCGCCACTCGCATCGATCTGGCCATCGATCTGAACAAATCTCTCACACTCGATCGTTGCCACTGAACCCGGGAGGGTTGATGCAATCCGCAGCACCGCGCCCCGCTCGATCAGTAGCGAACGACACCTCAGCGTCGCAGTCGCAGAGTTGATCGACCAGATCACCCGCGCACCCGCCCCGATCCTCACCTTCGAAAACGATTGACCATTGGTAAGGTTTTCCACCCCGCCCGGAGGAACAACCTTGGATACCGCCGGCACTAAGCCGCCACCATCCCACGCAATCGCAGACTGGAGAAGTACATTCCCGCCGTTCCGATTCATAGAAAGCGGTCGCCCGGCAGCCGATGTGTCTATCAGCGGAACCCCAGCAATTTCGCCCTGGCCGGCTGGATATCTGGCCTTGCCAATAAGGTCGATCATTCGGTACCAATTCAAATCCTTCGGATCCTGCTTGTTTCCCTGAATTTCGTTGTGTCCGACCACGGAGAGATCTCTGGTTGCCTCTGGTAGCTTCACATAGGTGAAGCTCGCCCCGTCTACACTCCCCACCTTCTTCGAACCTGAATTGAAGAATCGCTCCCGGGGATCCGAGTGTAACAGTCGGGCAAGGATCTCAACTTCGGGATCAAATGGCAGGTGAAATCTGTCCAGCAGGGATGCCGTCAAACGAGCGGTTGCGTCCACCGTGGCAGCACTGAATCGCTCCGGGGTATCAGCGGTGATGGCGAGCGGTTCCATCTCGATGCCAACAGAGGATTCATTGTTTCCATATGCGTGAGGCAGGATCCCATTGAGCGGCCCCAACTGGAACACAACACCATCGGCACCCACATAGAAGTGTGCAAAATTGGACTGAACCTTGAAGCAAATGTTCCGGAGCGCCTCTACAGTCTTTAGCGGATTCCCATAGTCGTGTAGAATCACGTGGAAAACACCATTCCCGATTGAGTCTCTCCGACGGGTACCAGTCGAATTGCGTGGGCGCATCGATTGCTTACCGAACCAGATCAGGTCGAAACTTGAGGCCTGATCCTGCGTGACATCAAATGAGTAGTGGTTTTCCAATCCGAGGGAATCATCGCGATGAAATGGAATGGAGAACTTCAGCGTGTGCAATGATTCTGAGTTCGTCACTGGATCAACAACCGTTTCCGTCGCACTCCACTCGAGAGACTTGGTGACTACGACACCCTCATCAACCACATCAACAATGCGTCGGGAACCCCGCACAACCTTGACGAGTCGAAGTTCAACAGAGCTATATCCTGCAGATTTGGCAACGCCGTCTGTCGGCTCTGAATTTGCGTCGTCGGGTGAGGCTAGTTGGAGCAAAAAGGCAACCCTTCGACCATCGAGGTCAATCGAAACCGGATTCGTCAATGTCTCGTGGTCGCCATCTTCGGCAGACCTTTGGATCGGCGACCAAGCCCGGGTTGCGGGATCTAGAATAAGAAGCGCAGGACTGAAGTCGGGGTCGAGACTTTCTTGTGGATCTTCAGGAAAGCCAACACGGATGCTTCCACCGCGAATTGAGGAAGGAATTCGAAGCTGGTAGATTACGGGCTGCCTACCGGTTTCGGTAGCCAGTTCCGGATCATCTCTTCTAATGACACGCGAGACGGTGACCAAGCCCGGCATGGTCACACTCTCCGAGGGAATTTCCACCGATGTACCGTCGGCGAGAAACAAACTCCCCCCAGTTGTATCCATCGTGACTGACACCTCCTCAATGACAATCTCAGATGCGGGCCTCGTCGCCTGCTGGATGCGAAACAGGTGATGCCCTTCCGGTGCGGACACCGGCCATTCGAACAAGGTTCCGTCTACCGAGAGCGCGTTGGTCGCGATTGGCAGCCAGTCCAATAGATTGGTCGACCACTGAAGGACCCCGAACTCGCTATTGGCCGATCTGGCTCTTACCTGTATTGATTCCCCAATGATTCTTGGCGTATCCAATTCAATGTCATTGGATTGCAATTTGCCTGCTCCAAGAGCCCCATGAAATATCAAGCACATCAATGTAAACGATGCCCATCGACCGTATTGGCTTCGTTTGGCTGATTGCGTTTGGCTGATAGCTCGTTGCATGGATTGGGAGAGCGCCTTTTGATTGTTTAGCATCAATCGGTCAACCGCTTGACTCTCAGCGGACAACCCTGAGAAAGAGTTGGGAGGCGCCGCCCGAGTCCTCCCCGGCATACGCCCCCGGGGCGAGCCATTGGCCCGCCGGCGCGGTGCCGGCAGGCACCCAGCGGATCAGGTCGGTCGAGACCTCGATCGCCACCTCGCCCACCGCGGGTTCCGCCACCCGGAACTCGGGACCGGTCGACGGATCGTTCCGGATCTCCAGTCGCGGCGGGGCACACCCGGCCGCCGTCGCCCCGAACTCGACCTCGCACACGACCACCGGCCGGTAATGGGCCGCGGTGTGGAACCCGGTCCGGTACAGCCCCGGTCCGGGGGCGATCGCGTCGACCTCGACCACCACCTGGCTGTCGGCATCCACCTTCCCGATGGCGAACACCACATGGTCGCCCCGGTCATAGATCACCCCTCCGTTCGCACCTTCCGGTTCCGACCGGATCCGGTAGCCGGTGGCCCGGAACCCGGGCGGAAGCCGGTTGGTGAGGATCACCCCGCGGGCCTCGCATCGCCCGTTGTTCTTCAGGACCGCCCGGAGGACATGGGGTGCACACGGATCGGCCGACACGTCCGGGGGCTCGACCTCGCACCCGGGGGTGGTGAGGAAGTTGTCGCATTGCGTGCCCAGCAGCCACGCGACCCCGTTGAGGAACAGGAGACGACGGGTCTCGAGGGATTCGGACGGCGCCCCGGCGACCCGGAAGGACTGCACCAACCGGCGGGCCCCGGTGTCGAAGGGGTTCTCGGCTCCGGGGTACCGGACCAGCACCGGCGTGCCGTCGAGATTGGCCCGGACCTCCCCGTCGCCCACCAGGCGCCCCGGCGCGCTGGCCCGGCCGTAGTCGAAGTCGTCGAGGATGATGTCGCGGGTGGCGTCGAGGGCTCCCCAGAAGAGTTCGTTGGCCCGGGCCCGGGGCTCGGAGGCCTCGACCCGACCGGGACCCGCAACGGCCTCGCCCGGCAGGAGGCCGGTCATGGCGGCCCATCGCTGCCGGGCCACGGCACCCAGGGGCGCCGCGGCCAGGGCGGGATCGTCGCCGATGACATACAGCGCCACGCCGAACCGCCAGGCCTCCCAGAGGATGTCCACCTCGCGGTCCCCCAGGGCCGGGAACGGCATCCCGAGGTCGTCCCAGATCACCAGTCGATACGCCAGCAACGCCTCCAGGGAGAGGTCGGCCGGGTCGGCCACCACCACCACGGGCGTCTCGAAGACCCCGGTGGTCAGGTCCCGGAAATTGAGCTGCGTCCCCTCCAGGGTCGCCCGCATCAGTTCGACCTCCGGATCGGCCCCGTTCCGCAGGATCAGGATGTCCCCGGACGGGATGTCCCCGGCGGGCTCCGAGGCGGTGAGCCGTCGGACCGGCGTGAGCGCGGTCGCCCCGGCGGAATCCGACACCCGCGCCACCAGCCCATGCGAGCCGGCCGGCACCCCGAGCCACAGGTGCTCATAGGGCGGACGGGTCGCCTGTCCCAGGACCTCTCCGCCCAGCAGGAACTCCACCAGCGCCACCCCGTCGTCGGGATCCGACGCGTCGACCGCAAGGCGCACCGTGGCCCCCGCGGTGACGACCGATCCGTCGTCGGGCGCCACCCACTGGACGGTCGGCGGGTCGTTCTCCGGCGTGATCCGCACGGTGAACTGCCGGGTGACCGTGTCCTGGCCGCCGTTGGCGGTGCCGCCGTCGTCACGAACGGTCACGGTGAGGACCGCCGAGCCGTGGAGGTTCGGCTGTGGACGGAAGGTCAGTGTCCCGGCGGCCTGCGGGCTGGTGTAGGCGACCTGCGGATGCGGGACGAGGGCTGGCTGGCTCGACGTGGCGGTGACGGTCAGGCGCTGGGCCTCGTTGGCCGCCCCGGTGCCGATGCCGGCCAGGCCGATGGTCTGGAGGGGGGAATCCTCCGGAATCGTCCGGTCGGCCACCGGATCCAGCGTGGGGGCGTCGTTCACGGGGAGGATGACCACCTCGAACTCGTTGGTGGCCGTCAGTCCCCCGGTGTCCCGGCCTAGGAGGCGGACACGGGCCGTGCCGGACTGGTCGGGAAGCGGGGTGACGACGACGGTCCGCTGCGCCCCCGCCCCGCCCAGCACCAGCCCGTCCGCGGCCACCAACCCCGGGGTGAGCGGGGTTGCCGTGACCTCCAGGAGCGACGCCGGAGTGGATTCGTCCTCGACGGTGAACACCAGCGGGGGCGAGGCGCCGTCCTCGGGCACCGGCGCCGCGACCGGCCGTCCGACGACCGGCGGCTCGTTGGGGACGAGCACCGTGATGCGCACCGGGGCCGAGGTGGCGCCCAGGCCGCCGGTGTCGACCGCCTGGGCGGTCAGGGTGTGGGTCCCCTGCGGGGCGTTGGTCCACACGATCGCGAAGGGCGCCACCGGCGCCACGCCCAGGCTGGTGGTGCCGACGAAGAACTCGACCCCTGCCACCGCCCCCTCCGGATCGGAAGCCGTCGCGGTGAGGGTCAGGTTGGTCGGGACGAGGAACGTCGACCCCGACGCCGGGGCGGTCAGGGCCACGGTCGGCGGACGGTTCGGGTCGATCTGATTGAGGATCGTCCCGCGCCCGGTCATCCGGCCGGCGGTCGCGTTCACCGGGGAATCCAGCCGGACCAGGAAGAACTCCGTCCCCTCATCCAGGCTGTTCCCCTTCAGCTGGACCGGCAGGGTCCGGACAACCTGGCCGGGACTGAACACCAGCGTCCCGAAGGCCTCGGTGTAGTCGCTTCCCGCCGCCGCGGTCCCGCTGTCCGTCCGGTACGCCACCGTCACCACCTCGAGGCTCGGCGAGGTCAGCCGGATGGTGAAGACCGCGTCCACGGTTCCCACCTGGCTCCCGACCACCGTCACGTCGTCGATGCGGATCGCCGGCGGGTCGTCGTCGAGGATGGTCCCGATGGCGATCGGCCGGTCGAGGACCCCGTTGACCGGTCCCGAAAGCCGGAGCTGGAAGGTCTCGTCCGGCTCGTCGTCCAGGTCGCCGCGAACGGCCACCGTGAGGGTCTGCCGCGTGAGGCCGGGAGGGAAGAAGAGCGTCCCCGAGGCGGCATCATAATCCACGCCGGCGCCCGCCGTGCCATCCAGCGTCGCATAGTCCACCGTGATCAACTGGGTGCCGGGCCGGTCGAGGGTGATGGCGAAGGTGAGGCCGACCACCCCGTTGTCCGGTTCCGTCACGGAGGCGTCCGCGACGCGGATGGCAACGCCTTCGTCATCGATGATCGTCCCCAGCGCCTCCTCCCGTTCCAGGACGGCATTGAGGACGCCCCCCAGGCGGAGGCGGACGGTCTCGTCGCCCTCGGTCTCGTCGTCGCCCAGCACCGGGACGACGATGTCGGCGGCGACGACCCCGGCGGGCAGGACGAGGGTGTCGGCGGTGGGGACATGGTCGAGCCCCGGGGTGGCGGTGCCGGGGAGGGTCGCGTAGTCCACCGAGACGGCGACGGAATTGGGCGGGGAAAGCGTGACGCGGAACACCAGGTTGCTCCGCGCCCCGGGCGGGCCCTCGACCACGAAGGCATCGGCCACGGAAAGGACGGACGGCGGGTCGTCGTTGCGCAGGATCCCGACGGCCTGCGACCGCGCCAGCACGGTGTTGACCGGGTTCCCGAGGAGGAGGAGGAAGGTCTCGTCGGCCTCGTGCACGGCATCGCCCAGGATGGGAACCGCCACGGTCACGTTGGTGGTTCCCGGGGAGAAGTTCGCCGTGCCGTTCCGGGCCACGTAGTCGCTCCCGGCGGTGGCGGTCACGTTGGTGGTGGCGTACGCGGCCGACACCGGGACCGCGCTGGGGGCGGACAGGCGCAGGCTGAACACCAGGTTCCGCACCCCCGCCTGCCCCTCGTCGACCGGCACATCCGCCACCGACAGCACCGGGGCGCCGTCGTTGTCGACCACCGTCACCCGGGTGGTCTCCGCGACGAGGACCCCGTTCACCGGGGCGCTGAACCGGACCAGGAAGTCCTCGTTGCCCTCGATGACCCGGTCGCCGAGCACCGACAGCGGGATCTCCTGCAGGGTCTCCCCGGGGGCGAACCGGAGGATGCCGGAACCGGAGGCATAGTCCTGGCCGGCCACCGCCGTGCCATTGGCGGTGGTGAACCGGACCTCGACCGGCTGCGGACTGGTGCGGGTCAGCCGCACCGGCATCCGGGCATCCACCGGGCCGTCGTCGCCCTCCACCACGGCGAGATCCTCGGGCACGATGCGGGGCTGGTCGTCGTCGCGGATGATCCCGCGGGCAAGCGCCACCGCGAGGCTGGCATTGAGGGGGTTGTTGAGGCCGACGAGGAACGTCTCGTCCCCCTCGGGCAACGTGTCGCCGATCACCGGGACACGGACCTCGCTCACGGTCTCCCCCGGCGCGAACACCACCTGGCCGGACAGGGCGGCGTAGTCGAGGCCCGCCGTGGCGCTGTCGTCGAGGGTAAAGAAATCCACCAGCACCTCCTCCGCGGCCGGCGACGAGAGCGTGACCAGGAACACCGCCTGGACGAGGCCCTCGTCCCCCTCGTCGACCGCGGCGTCGCCCACCGACAGCCCCGGCGGGTCGTCGTCCACGATCCGCCCCCGGCCACCCCGCCCATCGCCCCCGATCGACCCGTTGACCCCTCCCCCGAGCCCGACCCCGAAGGTCTCGTCGTCCTCGTCGACCCGGTCACAGACGAGGGGCACCTCGATCACCTGCTCGGTGGTGCCGGGCGGGAACACCAGCCGGCCCCGAACCGGAAGGTAGTCCTCACCGGCGGTGGCGGTGTCATCGAAGGTCCAGTACTCCACCGAGACCTCGAGCCCGCTGGGCTCGGAGAGGGTCACGGTGAAGAACGCCGACGCCGTCCCGTCGCTGCACTCGGTGATCTCCCGATCCGCAATGCGGATCTCCGGTGCGATGTCGTCGTCGCGGATCGTCACCCGGGCCTCGGGCACCGCCAGCGTGGCTCCCACGGGCGACACCAGCCGCACCATGAAGAATTCATCCGCCTCGTGCAGCGTGTCCCCGGCCACGGTCACGTCGACAAACCGCTCGGTGGACCCGACCGGAAACACCAGGGTGCCGGCGGCGGGCTGGTAGTCGACCCCCTCGGTGGCGGTGCGTTCGAGCGTGAGGAAGTCCACCCGGATCTCCTCGAACGTGGCGGAGGAAAGCCGGACCACCACGCGGGCGTTGGTGGGACCCGTGCTGCCCTCGAGGATCTGCGTCCCGGAGATACTCAGCGAGGGCGGGTCGTTGTCGCGGATCGTCCCGGTCGCCACCGCCCGGGAGAGGCTCGCACCGGACGCCTCGTGCAGCCGCAGTTCGAAGGTCTCCACCGGCTCATCGAGGAAATCGCCGATGACCGGGATCGACACCGTCTGCAGGGTCTGCCCGGGTTGGAAGGTGAGCAGTGCGGATCGCGGACGGTAGTCGAGGCCGGACTCGGCCGTTCCGTTGGCGGTGAAGTACGCCACCGTGACCGGCTGGACCGGGTTGCCCCGCAGGTTGACCACGAACACCGCCTGCCGGTCCGAACCATCCCCCTCGACCACCTCGGCGTCGGCCACCGACAGGGTCACGCTGTCGTCGGTCAGGATCGTTCCAACGCCCTCCGCCCGGGCGACGGGCGCGTTGACGGCATTGTCCAGCCGCAGCCGGAGCTCCTCGTCGGGTTCGGCCTCGTCGTCGCCCCGGACGACGACCCCGACCGTCCGGTTGGTCACCCCCGGCGGAAAGGTCAGTGCGCCGGAGGCGGACTCGAAATCGACCCCGGCCGTGGCGGTCGCCCCGACGGTCGCATGGTTCACCGTCACGAGGACCGGCGCGGGCGGCCAGAGGGACACCGTGAAGGCCAGGACCGGACTCTCCCCCGCCCCCCCCTCGATGACCGTTGCATCGCCCACGCGGAGCGCCGGGGCGACATCGTCATCGTCGATCCCGACCGTCGCGACCCCCTGCCCGAGTGCGGCGTTCACCGGTGTTCCGAGCACGATCTGGAACGTCTCGACCGGCTCGGGCTCGGCATCGCCGAACACCGCCACCACGATCGCCTTCTCGAGTTCCCCGGGATCGAACCTCAGCGTGCCGCCGGCCGCCAGATAGTCGGTCCCGGCGACCGCGCTGCCATCGCGTGTCGAGTACGGCACCGCGACCGGCAGCGCACTGGGGTTCGACAACCGGACCACGGCCACGGCGCTCGAGAGCGGGCCGGTCTGTTCGACCACCGCCGTGTCAAAGACGTCCACCCGGGGCAACGGGTCGTCGTCCAGCACCGTGACGCGGCCTGGAACCGGTTCGAGCGCCGCGTTCTGCGGCTCGGACAGGACGATCTGGAACGTCTCGTTCCCCTCCGCGACGGAATCCCCGAGGGTCTCGATCCGGACGATCCCCTCGACCGATCCCGGGGGGATGACCAGCACCCCGTTGGTGGCCCGGTAATCCTGACCCGCCCGTGCCGTTCCGTCCACGGTGGCATAGCGGACCGTCACCGGAAGGGTGCTGCGGTTCGACAGCCGTACCGGGATCCGCAGTTCGGCAACGCCCTCAGGACCCTCCAGGAACTGGAGCGACTCCACCCCGACCCGGGGAAGATCGTCGTCCCGGACCGTCACCCGGATCCGGCTGGAGGCCAGGTTGGCGTTCAGCGCCCCGTCGAACTCGACCGTGAAGGTCTCGTCGGGCTCGGCCAGGTCGTCGGGGACGATCGGGATGTCGATGTGTCCGCCAGACGCACCGGCGGGGATCACCAGGGTCCCGGCCACGGCCTGATAGTCCAACCCCTCGGTCGCACTGCCGGGCAGGGTGGAGTAGCCCACCGAGACGGGCACCGGCGCCGGCGCCGAGAGCAGGACCTGCACACCGGCCCGGGAGGCACCGTCGGTGCCCTCGTCCACCGTGACGTCCTCGGCAAAGATCGTGATCGGCGGCCGCCCCGGCATCGCCAGGTCGTCCACCGCCACCGTGATCGATCCGGTGGCGCTGTCGCTGGTCCGGGCTCCACCGTTCTGCAGGCCGAAGTGCGTGAGGCTCAACGTCCTCGACGGGTCGAGCACCGCCTCCGACCGGCCGACGCGGACCGTGAACCGGTCGCCTGAGTAGACGTCCAACACGAGCCGACGGCTCGCCGCCGAGTAGGTGGCCGACGCGAGATAGTCCACCCCGAGCTCCAACCCGACCCCGGTCCCCGCCGACTTCGCCCCCCCGGTGTCGATGGTGGCGGTCGCCACCGGACGACCGTCGTCGTTGGTGGACAGCGTGAGCGTCAACCCGTCCCCGAAGTTCTCCACATGCCGGGGCGTCACCAACCCGATGAACGCCGTCGGACGGACCCGCTCGTCGACCGCCACGACCCGGAACCGGAACGAGAACGAGGCGGAATCGCCTTCGGTGACCGCAGGGAACGGGGCGGACAGGTAGGCGGCGGTTGAGGCGTCGACATCCAGCACGGCCCCGAGGGCGCCATCCTCCGTCCGGTGGGTGAAGGTCGACTCCGTGCCGGTGGTGGTGCTCGTGAAACGCCCGGCGGCGACCGGGTCCGAATCGAACGGCTCGAACACCGCCGCATGGCCCGGTTCGGCCATCCCGATCCAGGCGGCGAACGGGATCAGCGCGGTCCATCGCACGCCACGGGTGGGGCTCAGGCGCGGTCCCGGGGGCCTTGGGCCAACGCCGGGAAAGGACATTTCCCCTTCGTCGGAAGCCTCGGAGGAGCGGCGGAGATTTGGGAATTGCCTCCAAGGCATCGGGCTTCCAAGTATTCGCACCATGCTCGCCTGTAAAGGTGTTTCGGTTCGCCCTCCCCCCCTCCCCCGTTCGGAACCCGGACGGGTTTCTTTTTTGCCCTGCGTCCCCGCGAGGCGACCGGCCCGAAGGGGCCATCGACTCCTGGCCATCGCGGGACTCATGGGACTCCTGACGAATCCGTTTCCCCGGACCCAAGCCGCCACCGGGGACATCGATCCGTCGTTCAGCGCCTCCATCCGCCCCGACCAGTCGGTGTGGGCGGTGGCGGTCCAATCCGATCAGAAGCTGTTGATCGCCGGGGACTTCACGAGCCTCGGGACCGTTGAGGGGCGCCGGGTGGCCCGGCTGAACAGCGACGGCACGCCCGACGCCGGATTCACGCCGGCCGGCATGCCGAATTCGTCGATCTTGGTCGTGGTTCCACGACCGGACGGCCGGATCCTTGCCGGCGGCGGCTTCAACCAGATCGGCGCCCAGCCCCGACCGCACCTGGTGCAGTTCAACGCGGATGGAAGTCTCGATACGACCTTCACCCCTCCGGCGGACCTCAACGGCGCGGTCCACTGCCTGCTCCTTCTGCCCGACGGGGATCTCCTGGTCGGCGGCCAATTCAGCCTCGCCGGCGGGGCGGCGCGCGGGACGCTGATCCGGTTGAAGCCGGACGGGTCGGTCGACACGGGCTTTGCCCCCGGCGTGAACGCCCTGGTCCGGACGATCGCCCGGGACGACTCCGGACGCATTCTGATTGGCGGCGACTTCACCCAGGTCGGCGGCCGGATCCGCAACCGCGTGGCGCGACTCCAGCCCGGCGGGACGCTGGACGAGACCTTCGATCCCGGCGCGGGACCGAATTCCTCGGTTCATGCACTGGTCCCGCAGGCGGACGGAACGGTGGTGATCGGCGGGTCGTTCGGCATCGTCCACGGGGCAAACCGCGCCTACCTCTGCCGGCTCAATGCCACGGGCCTGCCGGTCCCGGGGGCCAGCGCCACCTTCAACAACGCGGTCTATTCCCTCTCGGCCCAACCCGATGGCCGGCTGGTCGCCGCCGGGGCGTTCACCGCCGTCTCCGGACAGCCCCGCTCCGGTGTGGCCCGGTTGCGGCCGGACACAACGCTCGACACCGGCCTGGACCCCGGCACGGGGGCCAACGGTCCGGTCCTCTCCGCAGCGGTCCAAGCGGATGGCCGGATCGTTCTCGGCGGCGCCTTCACCGTGTTTCGCGGCACGGACCGGGTCCGCCTGGTCCGTCTCGAGGGACTCAGCGGGTCGGTCGGGGGGGAGATCGAGTTCGCCACCCCCGCCTTCAGCGTGTCGGAAGGACAACCCTCGGTGACCATCGAGGTGCGTCGCACGGGGACCACCGCCCAGGCGGTGTCAGTCGAGTACGTCACCCAGAACGGCACCGCCACCGGCGGGGATTACATCGGCCAGTCGGACGTCCTGACCTTCGCGCCGGGCGAGACCCTCAAGAGCTTCAGCATCCCCATCCGGAGCGACTCGACAGTCGAGGATGACGAGACGGTGAACCTCGTCCTCATGAACCCGACCGGTGGTGCCGTCCTCGGGGACCTGGCGGCCGCGGTCCTGACCATCGTGAACGACGACGGGGCCACGACCGCCGGATCGGTCGACCCCGGCCTCGCCAACGGCGTCGGGGGATCGGTCCATTCCCTCGCCCTCCAGCCCGACGGCCGGATTGTGGTCGCCGGCGAGTTCAGCGAGCTCCAGGACGGCGTCCGCACCCGCATCGCCCGGCTCAACCGGGACGGCTCGCTCGACGGGACCTTCCTCCCGTCGGCATGGGTCAATTCCACGGTCTTCGATACGGCGGTCCAGGGCGACGGACGGATCGTCATCGCCGGACAGTTCACCGAGGTGAACGGCATCGCCCGCCGGTACCTGGCGCGGTTCCGATCGAACGGATCACTGGATCCGATCTTCGATCCCGGGACGGGACCCAACAGCTCCGTCTACACGGTGCTCGTCCTGCCCGGGGGCGACCTCCTGATCGGTGGCGCCTTCACCCAGATTGGACCCGATCCGCAGCCATACCTCGCCCGGATCTATCCCGACGGGACCCGAAATCCGGAGTTCATCCTCGCCGTCAACGGCGCCGTCCGCGACCTGGTGCCGACTCCGGACGGCCGGGTGATCGCCGTCGGGGACTTCACCCAGGTCGGAGGACGTGCCCTGAACCGGGTGGCACGGTTCTCGCCCGAGGGCGAACTGGACGAGGCGTTCGACCCGGGGAGCGGCCCGAATTCCTCGGTCTACGCGGCGGTGGTCCAACCGGATGGACGGATCCTCCTGGGCGGCGCCTTCTCGGCCGTGAACGGCACGCCCCGCTCCCACCTCTGCCGACTGGAGCCCGACGGAATGCCCGACATCGGATTCCGCGGAATGGCGAACGCACCGGTCGAGACCCTGGCCCTCCAGGCCGACGGACGCCTGCTGGTCGGCGGACATTTCACCCAGTCCGGAAGCACACCCGCCGGACGCCTCATGCGGTTGCTCGGGGACGGGACGCTCGACCCGACCTTCGACATCGGCGCGGGCGCGAACGGGATCGTCCGGACCCTGGCCATCGAACTGGACGGAAAGGTCCTCGCCGGAGGCGACTTCACCCAGTTCCGCGGCCTGAACCGGACCCGCATCGTCCGGCTGCTGGGATCCACCGAGTCGGCCGGTGGAGAGATCGAGTTCTCGACCAGCCGCCTTGAGGTGTCCGAGGGCCAACCGACCGTCACCGTGACCGTCCTCCGTCACGGACCGACCCCGGCGGGCGCCACGGTGGATTACGGAACCGTCAACGGCACGGCCGGCGCCGGGGACTACACCCCCCAGTCGGGACGCCTGACCTTCGGGGCCGGGGAGACCAGCCGGACGTTCTCCGTGCCGGTCCGGGCGGACGCCCTGCTCGAGGACGACGAGGACTTCGAGGTCGTCCTGTCGAACCCGGGCGGCGGGGCGATCCTGGGCGGACGCCGGACCGCCCGGGTGGTGATCCTCGACGACGACCCGGGCCTGGTCGTCGGGGGGATCGACACCGGGTTCCGGTCGGCCGCCTCCGGGTCCGTCACCGCCACGGCATCGCTCGCCGACGGCAGCACCCTCGTGGTCGGCGACTTCACCGAACTGCGGGACGGGGCGCGGCAACGCATCGCCCGGATCCGGTCGGACGGCACCCTCGACCCCGGGTTCTCCCCCGGGGCGTGGCTGGACGGACGGGTGGAGGCGGTCCGGGTTCAACCCGACGGCCGGATTCTGGTCGGGGGCCATTTCACCGTCGCCAGCGGCCTGCCCCGGCGATTCATCGCCCGCTTCCACGCGGACGGCACGCCGGACACATCCTTCAATCCCGGCGTCGGCCCGAACAGCGTGGTCTACACGTTGGAACTGGAACCCGACGGCGACATCCTGGCGGGCGGCGCGTTCTCCACCTACTCCGGGGAACCCATCGCCCATCTGGCCCGGCTGTTCTCCGACGGCACTCCCGACACCACGTTCCGTCCCGACATCAACGGCGCGGTCCGCGCACTGGCCCGGGCGTCCGACGGGGCGCTCCTGATCGGCGGGGACTTCACGAGCGTGGGCGGACGGACCCGTCGTCGGGTGGCTCGGCTCCTGTCGGAGGGAACGCTGGACGCCCGATTCGACCCCGGCGAGGGCCCGAACTCGACTGTCTTCCAGATCGGGATCCTGCCCGGTGGCCGGGTGCTGATCGGGGGGCAGTTCAGCGATGTCGCCGGTGTGGGCCTGGGCTATCTGTGCCGCCTGGATTCCCTCGGGCTGCCCGACACCGGGTATCTCGCCCGGATCAATTCGCCGGTGAACGCCCTTGCGGTCCAACCCGACGGCCGGGTGGTCATCGGGGGCCAGTTCACCCAGGTCAACGGCAGCCCGGCCACCCGGATCTCGCGGCTCCTCGCCGACGGTTCGACCGATCCGGGCTTCGACGTCGGCCCGGGGGCCAACGGCACCGTGCTCAGCCTCGAGGTGCTGCTGGACGGGTCGATCCTCGCCGGCGGGGACTTCACCGAACTCGGCGGCCTCGCCCGCCCGAGGCTCGTCCGCCTCAACGGCATCAGCGCCGCCGCGGGCGGTGAACTGGAATTCAGCTCCACCGCCTACCGGGTCGGGGAATCCCAGTCCAGCGTCTCCATCGAGGTCCGCCGCCTGGGCACCGCCACGGAAGTGGTCTCCGTGGACTACGCCACCGGCAACGGCACCGCCAACGCCGGGGACTACACCGGCCAGTCGGGCACCCTCGTCTTCGGGGTCGGCGAGCTCAGCAAGACATTCCTCATCCCCATCCTTCCGGACAGTGGCGTCGAGGACGACGAGACCATCCTGCTGACCCTTTCCAATCCCGGCGGGGGCGCCGTTCTCGGAGGACAACGCTCGGCGGTGGTCCTCATCACGGACGACGACAACTCCACCCGTCCGGGCGGCATCGACACCACGTTCGCGGGCGGCAGCTCCGGACAGGTCCTGACAACCGCCATCCAGCCCGACGGCCGGGTCCTGGTTGGAGGCTCCTTCTCCGTCCTCGGTGGACTCCCCCGCCAGCGGATCGGCCGCCTGATGCCCGACGGCTCGGTGGACGGATCCTTCCTCCCATCGGCATGGCTCGATGGGGCCGTCCACGCCATCGCCCTCCAACCCGACGGTCGCATCCTGGTCGGCGGCGCCTTCTCGACGGCCAACGGTGTGCCCCGCACCCGGGTGGCGCGGTTCCGTGGGGATGGAACGCTGGATCCCAGCTTCGACCCCGGCCCGGGCCCCAACAGCACGGTCTACACGCTGCTGGCACTCCCCGGGGGCGAGATCCTCATCGGCGGCGCGTTCTCCACGGTGAGCTCCCAGCCCCGCGCCTACCTCGCGCGGCTGTATTCCGACGGCAACCTGGATCCGGGTTTCGATGCCGGGATGAACAACGTCGTGTGGGCACTGGCGCCGGACACCGAGGGAGGCCTCTATGCGGGGGGCGACTTCACCCGGGCCGGAGGCCTGGACCGGAACCGGGTCGCCCGACTCCTCGCCTCGGGTGCGGCCGCTCCCGGCTTTGATCCCCAGGGCGGCCCGAACTCCACCGTCCGGGCCCTCCAGGTCCAGCCCGACGGCCGGGTGATCCTCGGGGGCCACTTCAGCCAGGTCGACGGCGCCAACCGCCCCCATCTCGCGCGACTCCTGCCGGGGGGCGGACGCGACGTGACCTACGAGCCCGCGATCAACAGCGTGGTCCATGCCATGGTCCTCCGGGCGGACAACCGGCTCTATGTGGCCGGCGATTTCACCCAGATCGGCTCCCAACCGGCCCAGCGCGTCGCCCGGGTTCTGCCCGACGGTTCGCCGGATGCGACATTCCTGACGGCGGCGGGGGCCAATGGCACGGTGTCGACCCTCAGCCTGCAGTCCGACGGGCACCTCATCGTCGGGGGAGCCTTCACCCGGTTCGCGGATCTTGCCCGCCCGGGCCTGGTGCGTCTTCTCGCGGACGACTCCGGGCCGGAGACACCGTTCGAGTTCACCGGTGTCATCCCCGAGGGCGGCCAACTGCGGCTCCAGGGGCTGGCGACCCCGGGCCGGCGCTACATCCTGCAATACTCGCGGGACCTCTCCGTGTGGTTCGCCATCGCGACCAACACGGCATCGGACACCATCGTGGAGTGGATCGACCCGAATGCCACCGATCCCCACCGGGTGTACCGGGCGGTCGGCGAATGACCCGCAGCCCGGGGCCCCGCGAAGCTATTCCGCAGGGCGTCCCCCACCCCGGGCCACCGCGCCGCACTGGGCCTCGTGGCGCAGGGCGTGGTCGAGCAGCACCAGCGCGGTCATCGCCTCGACCATCGGCACCGCCCGCGGCAGCACACAGGGATCGTGCCGCCCCCGGCCCTGGAGGGTGGTGTTGCGCCACCGCGTGTCCACCGTGTCCTGCGGATGCATCACCGTGGCGACCGGCTTGAACGCCACCCGGAAGTGGATCGTCTCGCCGTTGGAAATCCCCCCCTGGATCCCGCCGCTCCGGTTCGTGACGGTCCGCACCCGGCCGTCCACGTTCCGGAAGGCATCGTTGTGCTGCCGCCCGGTCAGGCGGATGCCATCAAAGCCGGACCCGATGTCGAACCCCTTGCTGGCGGGAAGCGAGAGCATGGCCTTGCCGAGGTCGGCCTCGAGCCGGTCGAACACCGGGTCGCCCCAGCCCACCGGCACCCCCCGCGCCACCCCCAGCACGATCCCCCCCACGCTGTCCCCCTCGGCCCGGACCGCCTCGATCCGCCCGATCATGGCATCGGCCGCCGCCGGATCGGGACACCGGACGATGTTCGATTCCACCTGGTCGGAGGTGAAGGTGTCAGGATCGACCTCGGCCACCACATCCTGCACCCGGGTCACCGCGGCGAGCACCTCCACCCCCCAGCGGAGCCGCAGGAGCTTCCGGGCCACCGCCCCGGCCGCCACCCGTCCGATGGTCTCGCGGGCGCTGGTCCGACCGCCGCCCGGCCACGCCCGGTGGCCGTACTTCATCTGGTAGGTGTAGTCGGCATGGCTCGGACGGAACTTCTCCGCCATCTCCCCGTAGGCTTCCGGACGGAAATCCTCGTTCCGCACCCAGAGGGAGATCGGCGTTCCCAGGGTCCGCCCCTCGAACACCCCGCTCAGCATCTGCACGATGTCCGTCTCACGCCGGGGGGTGACGATGCGCGACTGCCCGGGACGGCGACGGTCGAGATCGGGCTGGATGTCGTCGGCGGAGAGTTCCAGCCCCGGCGGGCAGCCGTCGATCACGACGCCGACCCCGCCCCCGTGGGACTCGCCCCAGGTGGTGATCCGGAAGAGGTGGCCAAAGGTGTTGCCCATGTGCCGGCGCAGCATGCGGAAACCATCCGCCGCCGCAACAGTCCGGATTGCAGCCCGGGGGGCGTCGCTACTTCTCGAGGTATTTCACCACCGCCTCGGTGCGGGTGTGCGCCCCGAGCTTCTCGAAGATGTGCTTGAGGTGGGTGTGGACCGTCAGCGGGCTGATCCCGAGCTCGCCGGCGATCTCCTTGTCGTGAAGCCCGCGCTGGAGACAGACCAGCACCTGGCGCTCACGCTGGGTGAGGAGCGAATTGCCCGGGGTGTTCGCCCCGGCCTCGGCATGGAACAGGCTCTGGAAGTAGCGCCGGACCAGCCGGGGCACCTCCCCCGCCACCAGCCGTCCAGAGGCGAACGAACCGGAAAGCGGGTCGAGCAGCTCGTCGGCACTCCGCCGACGCAGGTAGTAGCCGCCCTCCACCCCCGAGACCGACGCGAAGATCGAGTCGCTGTCGGGATGCAGGCTGTAGCCGAAGACGAACGGCAGGGTGGCGCCGCCCGCCAGCCCCGGCTTGAGACGGCCGCTGTTGAAGGCCGGGGACAGGCGGTTGACGAGGACCACCTGGAGGCCCGCCTGACGCCGAGGCTGGGCCAGCCAGGCCCGCTCATCCTCCCATCCGGTGCAGGAACATCCCGGCAACCGCCCGAACCAGGCGCACAACGAGGCCCGGAACACCGGATCCGGCTCCACCACCGCCATCTGCAGCCGGATGGGCGCCGCCGTGCTCCCGGGCAGCGCCCCCTCCCCCACCACGGTGTGCAGGCTCGTGTAGGTACACGCCACCGGGGATTCCAGCCAGAAGACCGCCAGGGTGAACTCCCGGGGGATCCGTCCGCCGACCCGATCCCACTGCCCGGCCGCCACCTCCTCCCGCAACCGGTCCGCCACCCCCGCCGCCTCCGACTCGTCGGAAACCCCCAGCGGGACATACCAGCCCGCCCGGCCGTCGGAAATCCACGTCGACCATTCCCCCGCCGAACCCGGCCGCCCACCGGGGGAATACAGCCGACGGACCAGTTCCAAACCGGTCCCCGTCCCCGAGTTGGGGGATTTCGCCTTTCCGGCCCTGCCAGTATCGCCTTGCATCACGGAAATCAGGGTGCCCGCAGAGCTTTGATGAACGTCACAGTTTCGTCACCCGACCGACCCTCGACAATCATCCATCCCCGCCCTACTGACGCCCCGATGCAAACCATGAAGTCCATGGCAAAGCAAACCTCGAAGCATCCCCGCTCCGGCGGATTCACCCTCATTGAACTCCTGGTCGTGATCGCCATCATCGCGATCCTGGCCGGAATGCTCCTCCCGGCCCTCAGCAAGGCCAAGTCCAAGGCCCAGCAGGCGTACTGCACCAGCAGTCTGCGCCAGATCGGGATCGGGACGTCCATGTACGCCACGGACAACAACGAGACCTTCCACGCCGTGAACGGCTCCGGGCCGAACCACGGCCAGTGGGCCCTCAATCCCCGGGTGCCCGCCCAGCTCGCCCCGGACCATCCGCTCGCCTACTGGGGCATCGGCTACATCAAGTACATGGGCGAGGCCCGCCGGATCTTCCGGTGCCCCGGCGCCAAGGTGGTCGACCAGTGGCGCGAGGACGGCCTCCGCTATCCCGACGAGTTCTGGCTGAACTCGACCTACGGCCTGAACGCGTTCGCGATCCAGGCCCCCGTTCCGAACAACCCCCGGGACCGGGCCCCGGGGCCGCGCAAGGTGACCAGCTTCAGCAACCCCACCACCTCGATCTTCTGCCAGGATTCGGCCGAGCAGCGGATGGACGGCGGCAGTTCGGACACCATCGGCTTCTGGCCCGGCGACACCCAGCTGCTCAGCCAATGGCGCTTCTCCCTCGCCTCGTACTACCCCGGGGTGTCGTTCGAATGGGAATGGTTCCGCCACAACAGGATCTGCGACACCCTGTGGATCGACGGCCATGTCTCCGGCCTCAAGTTCCAGGGGTACAACCGGGGTTACGACTACCGCTGGTACACCGGCGAGGCGCCGGTCCAGCAGAACTGAAACCGGGTCCGCTCCCTCCAGCCGCAACCGTCATCGGCATGAATCCCCGAATCCCATCCCTCCGCCTCGCCGCCGCCCTGGCTGCGGCCGCGTTCGTCACGGTCGGCTGCAAGCGCGAGAGCGCGCCGCCGCCGCAGACGATGAACTTCGATCAGGTCGCCCCGACCCTGGAACAGCAGATGTCCGGGGTGGCGGGCGACACCAAGGCGCAGGTCGATGGCGCCATGAACGCCATCAAGGACGGCAACGACCCCGCCGCCCTCGTCCAGCTCGAGTCCCTCGCCGAGAGCGGGGACCTGACCCCGGAACAGCGGCGGGCCGCGGCCGAATCGGCCATGGCCGTCCGCACCAAGCTCCTGGAGAAGGCCACCCAGGGCGACTCCGACGCCGCGGCCTTCCTGCAGATGCAGCGGGCCCGCAAGTAACTCTCCCCCAGGAACGCCGGTCACCCTGACCGGCGTTCCATTGCTTTGTCTCAGCAACTACACAATCCATGAACAGAAACCGCATCCAGCGCACCGCCATCGCCGTCGGCGGTGCCCTCGCTGCCACGGTTGCCGCCCAGGCGGCACTCGTCGGCCAGTGGGACTTCAACGACGGAAACCTCAACGCCACCGTGGGTCAGCCGATGACCTACGCGGGCTTCACGGTCCAGCCGGCCACCCAGTTCGGGACCACCACCGCGCTCGGCCTCCCCGACATCGGGGGCCAGCCGGCCACGGTGATGGGCTTCCCGGCCACCCAGCCCTTCGAGGGCTACAACATCCCAGTGCCGGGCGCCGCCAACGGCGGCGGGGGACTGGTCAACCAGTGGACCCTCATCCTGGACCTGCTCTATCCCACCGCGTCCGACGCCAAGTGGCGCTCGATCATCGAGACGGACGGCACCGTGATCAACCAGGACGCCGACCTGTTCGTGAACCCCGGGAACGGGATCGGGATCAGCGGGAACTACAGCGGGACAGTCAGCCCCAACACCTGGCACCGCATCGCCTTCGTCATCGACCAGTCGGACGGGGTCAACCAGATCCGCAAGTACATCGACGGTGTCGAGGTGGGCGTCCAGGGAGCCGGTGGCGTCGACGGCCGATGGGCGCTTTCGCCCGGAGCCCCGGCCCAGCTGTTCACCGACAACGACGGCGACGTGGCCCCGGGCTTCGTCAACAGCGTCCAGATCTATGACACGCCGCTGTCCAAGGCGGTGCTCGCCGCCCTGGGCGCCCCGGCCGCGGCGGGTCTTCCCAGCACCCTGCCCCCGATCCCGACCTTCGTGGAAAGCTGGATCCCCTCCGGCGGCTTCACCAAGCCGGGCGCCCCGGTGGGTGTGG
This sequence comes from uncultured Verrucomicrobiota bacterium, assembly GCA_964525755.1. GTDB lineage: Bacteria > Verrucomicrobiota > Verrucomicrobiia > Limisphaerales > UBA9464 > UBA6176. The sequence continues at coordinate 39,645 of CAZGIK010000019.1, read as the reverse complement.
TCCTGAACAACGACGGAGGCAACACCCTGAGCGCCGTCACCATGACGTTCGACGGCGCCAGCGTCACCCCGACGCAGACAGCGACCGGCAGCTTCATCACCCTGTCGGTGCCGAACCCGAACCTCCAGCCGCGCACCGACCACACCCTGATCGTCGGATTCAACGACGGCGTGAGCGGCGTCCGGTTCTTCACCAACAGCTTCCGGGTGCCGATCCTGTTCGAGGACTTCGAGGACATCGTCCTCGGCCCGAACGTGGACGAGGGCCTCGTTGGTGAAGCCGTGTTCAGCGCCACCCCGCCCGCCGGGTGGACGGTCGACAACAGCCTCATGCCCACCAACATCTGGACCGGCCAGAGCTGGGTGGACGCCGGCACCGGTGTGACCGAGTTCAAGGGCTGGACCTTCCTGAACAAGGACTGGTGGGTGGCCACCGCCGGCGACCAGTCCCGATCCCAGTTCACCCTCGCCAGCGGCACGGTCGCCGTGGCCGATCCCGACGAATGGGACGACATCGGAAGCCCCCGCGCGAACATCGGCTACTTCAACTCGACGATGGTCTCGCTCGAGGTCGACATCACCGGGGTCGCCCCCGGCTCCATCACCCTGAACTTCGTCTCCAGCTTCCGTCCGGAGGCGGCCGATGATCCGCTGCCGACCGAGGCCGGTCCTGGCACCGGTGAATCCACCAACGACCAGACTGCCGTGGTCCGCGTTTCCTACGACGGCGCCGCCCCGGTGGAACTGCTCCGCTGGAACGCCGCCACCGGCAAGACCGACGCCCAGAACGAGGCCGTCGCCCTGCTGCTCGCGAACCCGGCCGGCGCCACCAAGGCGCAGTTCTTCTTCGACCTGCTCAACGCCGGCAACGACTGGTGGTGGTCGGTCGACAACATCGCCGTGGACGCCGGCTCCCTGCCGCCGCCCGAGTTCACCGTCGAGCCCGCCGATGCGACCACGGTCGAGGGCCAGGGCGCGGTGCTGGCCAGCAACGCCAGCGGCGCCGGTGTCGAGTACCAGTGGTTCTTCGGCGACGACGCCATCAACGGCGCCACCGCCGCGACGCTCAACCTCGCCAACCTCCGCCTCAACCAGGCGGGCGGCTACAAGGTCGTCGCCTCCAACTCCGGCGGTTCGGTCACCAGCCGCGTGGCCCAGGTGACCATCCTTCCCAAGCTGGCGAACAACGACTCGCTCAAGAACGGCCTCTGGACGTACCTGCCGTTCGACGGCAACTACAACGACGCGTCGGGCAACAACCTGAACGCCTCGGCCGTGGGCAGCCCGACCTTCGTCGCGGGCGCCGTCGGATCGGGCGCGATGCTCGCGACCACCGTCAACGCCGAGAGCACCTACAACTACGCCACCCTCGGCACCCAACTGGACCTCGCCCCGGCGCAGAACTTCAGCGTCTCGCTCTGGGTCAAGATCAGCTCGCTGTCGGGTGACCCCGGCCTGCTGGGCAACAAGGACTGGAACTCGGGCGGCAACCCCGGCTTCGTCCTGTTCACCACCGGCGCCCGCCGCGCCCGCTGGAACTACCGCAACTCCGAGAGCCCGCGCGTCGACTCGAACGTCCCGCCCGAGGCCTTCCCGACCGACGTCTGGGGCCACATGGTCGTGACCTACGACCGCGCCGGCAACGCCTCCACCTACGTGAACGGCAACCTGATCGACGTCCGCGCCCTCGGGCCGGTCGGCACGGTCTTCCAGGCCGAGGGGCTCAACCTCAACATCGGCCAGGACGGCACCGGCACCTACGGCTCCGACCAGGTGGCGGCCTATGACGAGGTCGCCCTCTGGAACCGGGTGCTCACCCAGCAGGAGGTCGCCGCGGTCTACCAGGCCGGCGCCGCCGGCCGCAGCTTCACCGAGAACCCGCCGGCCGGCGACGTCTCGGTCGGGGCCTCCCTCGTCGAGGGCGCCGTCGCCCTGTCCTGGACGGGCGGCTCGGCCCCCTACCTCGTCCAGTTCCAGCCGACCCTCGGCGGAACCTGGATCGACCTCGCCACGACCTCGGACACCGCCCTTACCGTGCCCGTCGTGGGCACCGGCGGATTCTTCCGGGTCGAGAGCGGCACCGCGAAGACCGTGACCCTCTACACCGCCAGCCTGAGCGGCGGCCAGGAGGTTCCCGCGGTGACCACCACCGGCACCGGGGCCGGCTACCTGGCCCTCCAGGGTGACGTGCTCACGTACTACGTCGCCTTCGAAGGCCTGACGGGCAACGTCTCGGCCTCGCACCTGCACGGCCCGGCCGCCGCCGGCGCCAACGCCGGGGTGTTCTTCCACCTGCTCCCGTCGCCCAACTTCCCGGCCGACACCCGGGCGGGCGTCCTCAGCGGCCAGCAAACGCTGACCGCCGAGCAGAAGACGGCCGTCGACGCGGGCAACACCTACGTCAACGTCCACACCTCGACCTTCGGCGGCGGCGAGATCCGCGGCCAGGTCGTGAAGTGAGGCATCCCAGTTCCCTCCCCCCGGGTCCGCCCGGGGGGAGGGAGCGCCCTTCCAATTTCCGCCCCTGAGTGGGGGCGGGCGGGCGGGCGCCGGCGGTGAAACCGTGTGTCACCCCGGCGCCCGCTTTGCTTTTTCCACTCCCCTCCGGCAGCCTCCGCCCCGCATGTCCGCCCCCGCCGACGCCGCCCCCGCCCCCGGCCGGATCACCCGCTGGCTCGAGCGCGCCCCCACCCCGGCCTTCATCCTCTTCGCCGTCGTGGCCGCGTTCACCACGTACTTCTGCATGTACGCGTTCCGGAAGCCCTTCGCGGCGGCGAAGTTCGACGGGCTCCAGTTCTTCGGCACCGCGGTCAGCCTCAAGACGGCCCTCGTGATCAGCCAGATCATCGGCTACGCCTTCTCCAAGTACACCGGCATCAAGGTCTGCTCGGAAATCTCCCCCGGCCGCCGCGCCGTCACCCTGGTCGGACTCATCCTCGCCGCCGAGGCCGCCCTGGTCCTCTTCGGCATCCTCCCCGACAACCTCAAGTTCATCGCCATCTTCCTCAACGGCTTCCCCCTCGGCATGGTGTGGGGACTCGTGGTCTGGTATCTTGAGGGCCGTCGGACATCGGATGTCCTCATGGCCGGCCTCGCCTGCTCGTTCATCATGTCGAGCGGCATGACCAAGGACTTCGGACGCGCCCTCATGGAGGGCACGATCGCCGACGCCTGGCGCCACGTGCCGGCGATCGGCCCGTGGGTGGGTGATGCCCTCGGGAAGGTTTCCGAAGGCTGGATGCCCGCGGTGACGGGACTCCATTTTCTCCCGGTCTTCCTCCTCGCCGTCTGGATGCTCAACCAGCTGCCCCGTCCGTCGGCCGAGGACGAGACGCTCCGGGCCCCGCGCTCGCCCATGACCGGGGCCGACCGCCTCGCGTTCCTGCGCCGGTTCGGCCTCGGGATGGTCCTGCTCTGCACCGCCTACCTCTGCCTCACCGCCTATCGCGATTTCCGTGACAACTACCAGGTCGAGCTCTTCGAGGAGCTCGGCTACCGGTACAAGGACAACCAGATCATCATCAGCCAGGCCGAGACGTTGGTCACCGCCGGGGTCATCGGGGCGATGGCCCTGCTCAACCTGTTCCGGAACAATCGGCACGCCCTCCAGGTGGCGTTCGGCATCATGGTCTCGGGCCTGGCCCTCCTCGCGGTCGGCACCCTCCTCCGCCGGGCCGGGGTGATCTCCGGCTTCTGGTGGATGACCCTCACCGGACTCGGCTCCTACCTCGCCTACGTGCCGTTCAACACCATGCTGTTCGAGCGCCTCATGGCCCTCACCCGGGCGACCGGCACCGCGGTGTTCGGGATCTACGTGGCCGACGCCGTGGGCTACACGGCATCGGTCGCCACCCAGCTCTACAAGGACCTCGGACAGTCGTCCCTCACCCGGCTCGGATTCTTCGAGGGCTTCACCTGGGTCATCGCCGGCGTCGGGGCGGTCTGCCTCGCCGCCGCCGGGGTGTATTTCCTCCGACGTCCCGCACCCCGGACCTGAACCCGCGCCGAACCCCTCCCGGACGTCGCCAGCCCCGCTCACCGGTTTCGGGGATTGTGAGGTCGGACCGGCCTTCCGTTTGATGAGGGTCCAATCACGGGGGGACTTCCCCCGGATGACACCTCCCGCGATTCCTGCCGCATGCAAACCCCGGTCTCCACCCAACTGCCCACCGCCAAGGACAAGCTCCTCTACACCCCCGGCCCCCTCACCACCTCCCTCTCGGTGAAGCAGGCCATGCTGCACGACGCCGGGTCGTGGCACTGGGAATTCAACGAGCGCGTGGCCGCGATCCGCGAATCCCTACTCGGCCTCGCCGGCGTCTCCCGCGCCTCCGGCTGGGAGGCGGTCCTCCTGCAGGGCAGCGGCACCTTCGGCGTGGAGGCGGTGTTCCAGTCGTGCGTCCCGCCCGACGGCCACGTGGCCGTGCTCGCCAACGGTGCCTACGGCGAGCGGATGGTCCAGATGCTGGTCCATGCCCGGATCGCCCACACCGTCCTCCGGACCCCCGAGGACACCCCCAACGACCCGGCCGCACTCGACGCCCTGCTCACCGCCAACCCGGCCATCACCCACGTCGCCGCCGTCCACTGCGAGACCACCACCGGCATCCTCAACCCGGTCCATGAACTCGGCGCCGTCACCCGCCGCCACGGCCGCGTCTACGTGGTCGACGCCATGAGCAGCTTCGGCGCGGTGCCGCTCGACTTCGAGGCCGACGGCATCGACTTCCTGATCTCCTCGGCCAACAAGTGCATCGAGGGCGTGCCCGGGTTCAGCTTCGTCCTCGGTCGGCGCCGGCTCCTCGAGGCGTCGGAGGGCTGGGCCCGCAGCCTGTCGCTCGACCTGCTCGGGCAGCTGCGGAACTTCGAGAAGAACGGCCAGTTCCGCTACACCCCGCCCACCCACAGCCTGCTCGCCTTCGACCAGGCACTCCGCGAACTGGCCATCGAGGGCGGCATCGCCGCCCGCGCCGAACGCTACCGCCGCAACCACGCCGCCCTGCTCGACGGCATGACCCGCCTCGGCTTCCGCAGCTACCTCCCCCCCGCCGTCCAGAGCCACATCATCACCAGCTTCATCTTCCCCGCCGACCCGGCCTTCACCTTCGCCGAGTTCTACCGCCGGGTGAGCGACCGGGGTTACATCCTCTACCCCGGCAAGATCAGCCAGGCCGACACCTTCCGCATCGGCAACATCGGACGCCTGTTCGAACCCGACATGCGCGCGGTCGTGTATGCCATCGGCGAGGCGGTCGCGGACATGGGGGTGAAGCTTTGACGTCCCGCGACGCCGACCTGGACGCCCTCCGGTCGGAAGGCGACGTGAACCTGTCGGAAGCCCGGGCGGCGTGGAATGCCACCCACCTCGGGCCGGGCACCCTTGCGCTGCTGGACGCGGACGCCGATGTCTTCCTGCACCAGTCCCTCTCCAGCCCCTGCCTCAACGTGGCCACGCGGGTGGAGGGGTCGCGGATCATCGACGCCGAGGGGCGCAGCTACCTCGACTTCCACGGCAACAGCGTCCACCAGGTCGGCCACGCCCACCCCCGGGTGGTGGAGGCGGTGAAGCGCCAGCTCGACACCCTCGCCTTCTGCCCGCGGCGGTACACCTGCGAGCCGGTCGTCGAACTGGCCCGCCGCCTCGGCGACCTCGCGCCCGGCGACCTGCGCCGCGTCCTCCTCGCCCCGGGCGGCACCAGCGCCATCGGCATGGCCCTCAAGCTCGCCCGGGTGGCCACCGGACGCTTCAAGTTCATCTCCATGTGGGACGCCTTCCACGGGGCGTCGCTCGACGCCATCTCGGTCGGGGGGGAGGCGGTGTTCCGACGCGGCCTCGGGCCGCTGCTGCCCGGATGCGAACACGCCCCGCCGCCGGACCACCGCCACTGCCCGTTCCGCTGCGGGACGGCCTGCAACCTCGCCTGTGCCGACTACGTGGAGTACATGCTGGCCAAGGAGGGGGACGTGGCGGCGGTGATCGGGGAAACCGTCCGCTGCACCCCGTACATCCCGCCGCCGGACTACTGGCGACGGATCCGCGCCGCGTGCGACCGGCACGGGGCGCTCCTGATCCTCGACGAGATCCCCATCGCCCTCGGGCGCACCGGACGGATGTTCGCCTGCGAGCATTTCGACGTGGTGCCCGACATGCTGGTCCTCGGGAAGGGACTGGGGGGCGGGGTGTTCCCCTTGGCCGCCCTCCTCGCCCGGGAACATCTCAACGTGGCCGGCCGCACCGCCCTCGGGCATTACACCCACGAGAAGTCGCCCGTCGGGGCCGCCGCCGCCCTGGCCACGCTCGACATCCTCGCCGACGAGGACCTGCCCGGCCGGGCCGCCCGGCTCGGGGCCACCGCCCTGGAACGCCTCCGGGATCTCGCCACCCGCCATCCGGCGGTGGTCGATGTGAGGGGCCTGGGCCTTCTGATCGGCGTGGAACTGTCCGCCCCGTCGGGCGGCGGATCGACGGCCGACCTGACCGACCGGGTCCTCTATGCCGCGCTCCGGCGCGGCCTGAGCTTCAAGGTCACCATGGGGTCCATCCTCACCCTCACCCCGCCCCTCACCCTGACGGAGGACGAACTCGACGAGGCGGTGGCGATCCTGGATGCGAGCCTTTCCGAGGCAACCCGACCCGGCTGAGTTTCAACAAAGTCACCCGCCGGACATCCGGCATTCCCCAAACCGATCCCAACATCCCCCCCGAAACGGCTCATGTCCGACCCCTTCCGCGAACGCGCACTGGCCCGGTTTCCGGCCGGCTCCAACGGTGAATACAACCTCCCCCCGGACCTCATCCCGGTCATCGAGCGCGGCAACGGATGCCGCGTCTGGGACACGACGGGCCGGGAATACCTCGACTACACCATGGCCTGGGGCTCGGTCCTGGTCGGACACGCCCACCCGAAGGTCATCGAGGCGGCGGCGCGCCAGGCGACCCTGGGCACCAACTTCGCCTCGGTGAACCGTCGGGCGGTGGAACTCGCCGAGCGGATCCACGACCTGAGCCCGGCCGCGGAGAAGATCCGGTTCGTCGCCTCGGGCAGCGAGGCCACCCTGCTGGCGCTGCGCATCGCCCACGGGGCCACCGGAAAGCCCAAGGTCCTCAAGTTCGAGGGCGCCTACCACGGCCAGCACCCGGTGGGCGTGGCGGGGATGCTCAACGGCCGACCCGTCACCCTGCCGCAGGCCGACCCGTCGGGTGCGGGCGCCGCGTGGGCCGAACACGACATCCTGGTCGCCCCGTTCAACGACCTCCCCGGCACCGAGGCCATCCTCGCCGCCCACGCGCACGAACTGGCCGCGGTGATCGTCGAACCGGTCCACCGTTGCCTCGCCCCGGCCCCCGGGTTCCTCGCCGGCCTCCGCGAAGCCACCCGGCGCCACGGCGTGCTCCTCATCTTCGACGAGGTCGTCACCGGCTTCCGCCTCGCCCCCGGCGGCGCCCAGGAGTTCTTCGGCGTCCGACCGGACCTCGTCGCCTACGGCAAGGCCCTCGGCGGCGGGTTTCCCATCGGCGCGGTCGGCGGACGGGCCGACGTCATGGAGGTGGTGGCGGAGAACCGGTGCCCCGGCCCCGAGTACACCTGGTCGGCCTCCACCACCGGCGGCAATCCGGTCTCCTGCGCCGCCGCCCTCGCGGTGCTCGACGTGCTGGGCGAACCCGGCGTGTACCCGGGCCTCCATGCCGCCGGCGAACAGTTCCGCTCCCTGATGCGCGCCCAACTGGACGCCACCGGGACTCCGGGACAGATTCTGGGCATCGGACCGCTCGCGCAGGTGGCGTTTTCCGCCACCCCGGTGACCGACCAGCGCACCTGGCTGGCATCGGACCGCCAGCGCGGGCGGGCGATGATGCTGGAACTCGTCCGCCAAGGCGTGTTCCTCAACCCGATGGGAACCAAGCTCTACCTGTCCCTCGCCCACGACACGGCCGCCCTCGGGGCGTTCGCCGAGCGGTTCGGACGGGCGTTGGAGGCCACCGAACCCGCCGTCGCCGCATGAACCCGGCCCGGACCGTCATCGCCGGCTCCCTCGCGGCGGCCGCCGCCCTGATCCTGCTGCTATGGTGGCCGTCCCGGCCGAAGTCCGACCGTGCCGCCACCGATAACTCCGACCCGTCCACGCCGCTGGTGGTGTACTGCGCGGCCGGCATGAAGGGACCCGTCGAGGTCGTCGCCCGGGAGTACGAGGCGGAGTTCGGCGTTCCGGTCCATCTCCAGTACGGCGGATCCGGCACCCTCCTCGCCAACCTCCGCATCGCCCGCACCGGCGACCTCTACCTCGCCGCCGACGGTTCCTACCTGGACCTCGCCCGGTCGAACGGGCTGGTGGCCGAGATCCTTCCCCTGGCGCGACTCACCCCGGTTCTGGCCGTCCGCACCAATGCCCCGTTTCCCATCGGTTCCCTGACCGACCTCCTCCAGCCCGGGGTCACCCTCGCCCTGGCCAATCCGGAGGCCGCCGCCGTGGGGCGGCTCACCCGGGACCTGCTCCAGGCCGCGGGCCGATGGGACGCCCTCGCGCCGCAGGTCCGGGTGTTCAAGCCCACGGTCAACGAGGTGGCGAACGACGTGAAGCTCGGAACGGTCACCGCGGGCGTGGTCTGGGATGCGACCGCGGCGCAGTATCCGGAACTGAGGGCCGTTCCGCTGCCCGAACTGGCGGCCGGGGCCTCGGACGTGGCGATCGCCGTCCTCCAGTCCTCGACCCGGCCCGCCGCCGCCCTCCGGTTCGCCCGCTACCTCGCCGCCCGCGACCGCGGCCTGCACCACTTCGCCGCCGCCGGGTTCCAGACGGTCCGCGGGGACCTGTGGGCCGCGACCCCCGAGGTGGTGCTGTACAGCGGCGGGGTGAACCGGGTGGCGATCGAGGAATCCCTCCGAGAGTTCGAGGCGCGGGAAGGAGCCCGGGTCACCCGGGTCTACAACGGCTGCGGCATCCTCACCGCCCAGATCCGCGCCGGGCAACGCCCCGACGCCTACTTCGCCTGCGACGTGTCGTTCATGACCAATGTCCAGGACCACTTCGGCCCCTCCCTCGACCTGGCCGAGACGCGGATGGTGATCCTCACCCGGAAGGACAACCCGGCCGGGCTCACCGGACTGGCCGACCTCACCCGCCCAGGCCTGGCCCTCGGGGTGGCCAACGCCCAGCAGAGCGCCCTCGGCGTCCTCACCGCCCGCCTCCTCGAATCCCGCGGACTGCTCGAACGGGTCATGGCCAACGTCCGGGTCCAGGCCCCCACCGCCGACCTCCTCGTCAACCAACTCCGCGCCGGGGGCCTCGACGCCGTGGTCGTCTACCGGGCCAACACCAGCCAGGTCCGCGACATCCTCACCGTGGTCGAACTCCCCGAACCGGAGGCGCTCGCCATCCAGCCGTACGCCATCGGACGCAACTCCGACCACGTCCACCTCATGGCACGCCTGCTGGCCAAGCTGCGGTCGGACGCGTCGCGGTCCCGGTTCGAGGAGTCGGGATTCACCTGGAAAGCGGACCCTGCGACGCCGTGAGCGCCGACCGGACCGCCCCCCCCGCCGGGCCCGCCACCCGGGCCGACCGCCGGTTCCTCGCCGGCCTGGCCGTGCTGGGCGGCACCTATGTCCTCCTGCTCGGCGCCATGCTGGCCGCCGACCTCGCCTACACCTCGCCCACCCACCTGTGGCGCGCCCTCCAGAGCCCCGAGATCCGCTCCGCCATCCGCCTCAGCCTCCTCAGCTGCACCCTCACCACCCTGCTCTCCCTCTGGGTGGCGGTGCCCATCGGATACCTCCTCTCCCGGGTCCGATTCCCCGGCAAGGGCCTGGTCGACGCCCTCCTCGACATCCCCATCGTCCTCCCGCCCCTGGTGATCGGCCTCAGCCTGCTGATCCTGTTCCAGACACCGCCCGGACGGGCGGTGGAACGCCTGCTCCCGTTCACCTACGCCGTGCCCGGGGTCGTGCTGGCCCAGTTCATGGTGGCGGCGGCCTTCGCCGTGCGGACGCTCCGGGCGACGTTCGACCAGATCAGCCCCCGCCATGAACAGGTCGCGCTCACCCTGGGCTGCAACCGGAGCCAGGCCTTCTGGCGGGTGGTGCTTCCCGAGGCCCGACGCGGACTCCTCACCGCCGCCACCCTCGCCTGGGCCCGTTCCCTCGGCGAGTTCGGCCCCATCCTCGTCTTCTCCGGCGCCACCCGCTTCCGCACCGAGGTCCTGTCCACCACCGTCTTCCTCGAGCTCAGCGTCGGCAACCTCGAGGCCGCCGTCGCCGTGTCCCTCCTCATGGTCGCCGCCGCCGTCGCCGTCCTCCTGCTCATCCGCTCCCACGGCGCCGGACAGACCCTCGGACGCCCCCTGTGATCCCATGATCACCCTCGAGAACGTCACCGTGCAGGCCGGGGGATTCCGGCTGGCCGACGTCTCCCTGCACCTCGACCGCGGGCAGTACGGGGTGCTCATGGGACGCACCGGCAGCGGCAAGACCACCCTGCTCGAGGCGGTGTGCGGACTGCGCGCCGTCACCGCCGGACGCATCCGCCTGCACGGACGTGACGTCACCCGCCATCCGCCGGCGGAACGCGGGATCGGCTTCGTCCCGCAGGAGGGCGCGCTCTTCGTCCACCTGACGGTGCGCCAACAGCTGGGGTTCGCCCTGGAGCTGCGCCGATGGGACCCCGCCCGGATCGACGCCCGGGTGGGGGAACTCGCCGGGTGGCTCGGGATCCGCCCGCTGCTCGACCGCCTCCCGGCCGGGCTCAGCGGCGGGGAACGCCAACGGGTCGCCCTCGGACGCGCCCTGTCGTTCCATCCGGAGATCCTCTGCCTCGACGAACCCCTGAGCGCGCTCGACGACCGGACCCGCGAGGAGATCTGCGCGGTGCTGGGCGACATCCACCGGCGCACCGGGGTCACCGTCCTCCACATCACCCACAACCTCGCCGAGGCCGGGCGCCTCGCCGACCGCATCCTCCACCTGCACGATGGCCGCATCGAATCCAGCACCCCCGAACCCCGCCGATGACCCCGCCGCCGGGCTCACCGCGGAGGAGCTCGACACCTACGGCTGGCAGCTCGACGTGGCCGGGTTCGGCCCGGCCGGCCAACGCCGGCTCCGCGACGCCTCCGTGCTCGTGACGCGGGTGGGCGGCCTCGGCGGGATCGTCGCCACCGAGCTGGCCGCCGCCGGCATCGGCCGCCTCGTCCTCGCCCACGGCGGGCTCCTCCGCCCGAGCGACCTGAACCGCCAGACCCTCATGAGCCACGCCGGCCTGGGACAACCCCGCGTCACCCAGGCGGCGGAACGCCTCCGCGCCCTCAACCCCCGCCTCGCCATCGAGGTCGTGGACCGGAACGTCGACGCGGAGAACGTCCGCGACCTCGTCGCCCGCGCCGACCTGGTCGTCGACTGCGCCCCGCTCTTCAGCGAGCGCTACCTGCTCAACCGCGAGGCCGTGGCCCAGGGCAAGCCGATGGTCGAGGTGGCGGTGTACGACCTCGAACTGCACCTGACCCTGATCGTCCCCGGCCGCACCCCCTGCCTCCGCTGCCTGTACCCGGAACCGTCCACCACCTGGACCCGTCGCTTCCCGGTGTTCGGCGCCGTGGCCGCCACCGCCGGCGGACTGGCCGCCCTGGAGGCGATCAAGTGGATCGCCGGGTTCGGCACCCCGCTGGCCGGCCGCTTCCTCCGCATGGACCTCCGCAGCCACCAGGTGACAACCGTGCAAATCCGCCGGCTTCCGGGTTGTCCCGACTGCTCGAACTCCTAGGCTCCCCGACATCATGCGCCGACCCTTCCTCCGCATCCTCCTCGGATGGCTCCTCCTGGCGGCCGGCACCGCATGGGCCTGCCGGTACTCGGTCCGCGACACCGGCTTCGTGGACCTCGGCACGGAGACCTACCGCCTCGAGTTCAGCGGCGCCGATCCCCTCGCCACCATCTACCGCCAGACGGCGGCCGGCCTCCTGGTCGACGCCAACATCGGCTTCTTCCCCGCTGAACCGGGGCCGGATGCCGTCCCCGCCCTCACCCTCCGGGACGGCACCGGACGGCGCCTCGAACTCGCATCGGGTTTCGACCTCCCCGCCGTGCCGGCCGAGGTCTCGCGCCGGGTCGAGTCGGTCGTCACGTCGCCCGCCCGCGAGGAGATCCTGCGCGAATCGCTCCGCAGCTTCGCGGTGGTGGTGCTGGTGGAGGGGACGGATGCCGACGCCACCGCCCGGGCCGTCGCGGCCGCGGAACGGGCGGTCGCCGCCGTCGCCCGCCTCCAGCCCGCCATGCCCAAGCCGGTCGACCTGCCGGCCCACCTGCTCCGCCTGCCGCTCGACCGCCAAGCGTCCGAGCGGATCCTCCTCTGGGGCCTCGGCCTCGACCCCGCGCCCGCCGCCGATCCCCGGGCCGCCATCGTCTACGGACGCGGACGCCGCCTCGGCAGCCCGCTCGAAGGCGCCCTGATCACCCGCACCGCCCTCCAGGAACGCCTCACCCTCATCGGCCAGGACTGCGAGTGCGACCTCGACCGCGCCTGGATGCAGGGACCGGTCCTGCCGGGACGCTGGGACGTCGGGCTCCAGCAGATGGCCGCGAACACCCTCGGGTTCGATCCGGAGAATCCCATGGTCCGCACCGAGGTCGGCCGCATCGTCCTCCGCGGGGAGGGCGACCGCCAGCGGCAGCGGCCCACCGGGTCGGCCCTCGCCCTCGGCTACACCGAGGAACCCCTCGACCTCGGCGACGCCCCGGGAGATGACATCGACGCCGGAATCGATCCGTCCCTGCCTCCGGGTTCGCTCGAGGACCCCGCCGCGACGGCCTCCGAAACGCCGGCGACGGCAGCCGCGGCCCCGTCGGACCGGCAGCCCCGGGAACCGGCCGTCGCCGAGGGTTCCCCGGTGACCCTGGCCTGGTGGACGGTGGGCGGGGTGCTGGGGACGGCCCTGCTGGTCGGCGCCTGGCTGCTGCTGCGGGGAGGAGGACGCGGATGAGCCTCGCCGCCCTCCTGCTCCGGGAACTCCGGCACCACTGGGTCAACGCCGTCCTCACCGCCGTCGGCCTCACCGTGGCCGTCGCCCTCCTGACCGTCGTCCGCCTCACCGGCACCGCCGCCCAGCGCGAGACCACCCGGGTCATGCGGGACCTGGGCTTCAACCTCCGCATCGTCCCCCAAACCACCGACCTCGAGTTCTTCTGGGCCAACGGGCACTCGGACCAGACCCTGCCGGAATCCGACGTGACCCGCCTCGCCGAGGCGGCCGGCACCTTCGTCTCCTTCAACCACCTGACCCCGTCGCTCGAGCGGCGGTATCCGGTCGAGGGCCGGGAGGTGCTCCTGACCGGCCTGGGGAAGACCGTGGTGGGACCCGGCCAGGCCAAGACGCCCATGGGCTTCCAGATCGCCCCCGGCACCGTCTACCTCGGCCATGCGGTGGCCACCCGGCTCGGCGTCCGGCGCGGCGGCACGGTCCCCCTCGGCGGCCGCCCGTTCACCGTGGAACGGGTCCTCGCCGAGGCCGGCACCGACGAGGACATCCGCGTCTACTGCGCCCTGGAAGACGCCCAGTCGCTGCTCGGGCTCCCCGGGCGGATCACCGAGATCAAGGCGATCGACTGCCTGTGCCTCACGGCCGACGAGAACCCGCTCGAGCAGCTCCGGGCGGCGCTGGAGACGGCCCTGCCCGGGGCCCGGGTGCTGCAGCTCCGCACCCTGGCCGACGCCCGGGCGCGGCAACGCCAGATGGCCGAACGGGTCGCCGCCTTCGCCCAGCCCGCCGTGGTGGGGGTGGGCGCCATCTGGGTCGGCATCCTCGCCGCCCTCAACGTCCGCGCACGCTTCGCCGAGATCGGCCTCTGGCGCGCCCTCGGGAAATCCTCCGGACGCATCGCCGCCCTCGTCCTCGGACGGGCCGTCCTCCTCGGCGTCGCCGGGGCGGCGACCGGCTTCGCCCTCGGCACGGTCGTCGGCCTCCGCTTCGGGTCCCGCCTCTTCCCCGTGACCGCCAAGGCCCTCGCCGCCGATCCGTCCCTGCTCGGCTGGGCCCTCCTGTGGACCCCGCTCCTCGCCGCCGTCGCCGCCTTCCTCCCCGCCGCCCTCGCCGTGGCCCACGATCCCGCCCGCGCCCTGCGCGCCGATTGACCATGCTCGTCGCCCGCCAGATCCACCGCACGTTCCCCGGCCCGACCGGCGAGGTCCACGCCCTGGCCGGGGTCGACCTCGAAGCCGCCCCGGGCGAGTTCCTCGTCATCCGCGGCCCGAGCGGCTCGGGCAAGTCCACCCTCCTCCTCACCCTCGGCGGCATGCTCCGCCCGTCGGCCGGCTCCGTCGTCCACCAGTCGACCGATCTCTACGCCCTGCCCGCGGCCGAACGCGCCCGCTGGCGGGCCCGGGAGGTCGGGTTCGTCTTCCAGCTCTTCCACCTCGTCCCCTACCTCACCGTCCTGGAGAACGTCCTCGCTGGAATGCCCGGTTCGGTGGATGCCGCCACCCGCCGCCAGGCGGCAGAATTGCTCGTGACCGTGGGACTCGAACACCGCCTCCGCCATCGCCCGGGCACCCTCAGTGCCGGCGAACGCCAGCGGGTCGCCCTCGCCCGGGCCCTGGCCAAGAAGCCCGCCCTGCTCCTCGCCGACGAACCCACCGGCAACCTCGACCCGGACAACGCCGCCGCCGTGTTCACCCACCTCGACCGGTTCCGGCGCGACGGGGGCACGGTGATCGTCGTGACCCACGGTCCCGACGTCCGCATCCACGCCACCCGCAACCTGCACCTGCGCGACGGCCGGCTGGAGGCCGATCCCGTCGCCCCCCCGATTCCCACCGCACCATGAAGCTCCGCCCACCCCCATCCCCCGCCCGGGCCGCCGTCCGCCTCGCCGCCGCGCTGTCGCTCGCCGCCGCCACGGCCACCGCCACCGACTGGCCCACCTATCGGGCCGACGATTCCCGGAGCGGCATCACCCCGGATCCCCTGCCGGCGACCGTCGCCGTGGCCTGGACCTGGCACTCGCCCCACCCGCCCCAGCCCGCCTGGCAGGGCGAGGCCAAGTGGGACGGCTACAACAAGGTGTTCGACATGAAGCCCCGGCAGATCTTCGACCGCGCCTTCCACACGGTCGTCGCCGGGGGACGGGTGTACTTCGGATCCTCGGCCGATGACCAGGTCCGCTGCCTCGACGCCGCCACGGGACGCGAACTCTGGACCTTCTTCACCGAGGGCCCGGTCCGGCTGGCGCCCACGGTCGATGGCGGCCGGGTGTATTTCGGTTCGGACGACGGCCGGGTGTACTGCCTCGATGCCGCCACCGGCGCGGTGGTGTGGCAGGTGCAGGCCACCCCGGAGGACCGCCGCATCCCGGGCAACGGCCGGGTGATCTCCGCCTGGCCGGTCCGCACCTCGGTGGTGGTCCGCGACGGACTCGCCTACACCACCGCCGGGATGTTCCCGTCGGAAGGCGTCCACCTGCTGGCCCTCGACGCCGCCACCGGCGCCGGGAAATGGCGCCAGGTCCAGACCGACCTGCCCGCCCAGGGCTACCTGCTCGCCTCGCGCACCCACCTGTATGTGCCCGCCGGACGGAACAATCCGGCGGTGTGCGACATCGGCACGGGCCGCCGGGTGCGGGTCGTCGAGGGCGCGGGCGGGACCTACGCCCTGCTGACCGACGACATGCTGGTGTTCGGCCCGGGTAAGACCGGCCAGCTGGGTGCGGTGGAGGAGGGCAAGGCCGACCAGCTCGCCTCGTTCCAGGGCAACCACATGATCGTGGCCGGACCCCGCTCCTACCTGCATTCCGACACCGAGCTCAGCGCCCTCGACCGCCTCCGCTACCTGGAGCTGGCCCGGGAACGCAAGGCCCTGGCCGCCCGCCAGGGACAGATCGTCAAGGAGGTCCGCAAGCTGGGCACCCAGCCGGCCCAGGCCGCCCGGGTCGCCGCCCTCAAGGCCGAGCTGCAGGAGATCGGACCGAAGATCGACGCCGCCACCCAGGGCATGGAGAACTGCCTCGCCTGGCGGATCCCGAGCCTCTGGCCGGACAGCCTGATCCTCGCCGGGGACACCCTCGTGCTGGGCGGCGACGCCGAGGTCGCCGCCTTCGCCGCACCCGACGGACGTGCCCTCTGGCGCCATCCGGTGGACGGCCGGGCCTACGGCCTGGCCGCGGCCGACGGCGCGCTGCTCGTCAGCACCGACACCGGCGCCATCCACTGCCTGCGGGCCCCGCGCACCGAGGCCCGCGTCCGCCTCCAGGAGACCACCCGATGACCCCTTCCCCCGCCTTCCGCCGTTCCGTCGCCGCCCTCTTCGCCGCCCTCCTGCTCGCGCCCGCCGTCCGGGCCCAGGAAGCGGGCCTGATGGCCCATTGGCGCTTCAGCACCGACCGCCTCCTGCACGGCGAACTCAAGGCGGTCGCCGGGGGCGCCGCAGTGCGCCTGGTGGGATCGCCCAACTTCGTCAAGGACCCCGGCCCGCCCCGGGTCGAGCTGACCGGACGGAACGAGGAACTGGTGGTGGCCGACAACCTCGACCCCGCGCTGCTGCCCCGGCAGGACCTCAGCGTCACCGCCTGGGTGCGGGTCGACCGCCCCGCCCCGTGGGGCGCCTTCCTCGGCGTGGTGCAGGACAACGGCGACTTCGAGCGCGGCTGGCTCCTCGGCTATACCGGCGACCGCTTCTGCTTCGCCCTCGCCAGCGAGACCGGCAAGCGCCTGACCTACCTCGCAGCCGACACCCCGTACGAGACCAACCGCTGGTACCACGTCGCCGGCACCTACGACGGCACCACACTGCGGGTGTACGTCGACGGCCGGGAGGCCGGCACCAGCACCGCCCAGTCGGGTCCCATCCTCTACCCGGCCAAGGCCCCCGTGGTCCTCGGCGCCTATCGCGACGACAACGAGCACCATCGGATGGTCGGCGCGCTCCACGAGGTGAAGGTGTACCGCACCACCCTCCCGGCCGACGCCATCGCCCCCGCCGTGGCCGACGCCCGCGCCCAGTTCCCCGCCCCCGCCCCCGCCCCGGTGCTGTTCCGGCCGTCCTACGGACCGTTCGTCGACTGGGTCGACCGCCACACGGCGACCGTCACCTGGGAGACCGATGACGCGATGCCCACGCGGATCGAACTGGAGGCGCCCGGCGGATCGAAGTCCGTCCTCGGCGACGGCGGGGTACGGAGGGTCCACGCGGTCCGACTCGCCGGCCTGAAGCCGAATCTCGAGTACCACTACCGCCTGCTGGCCCCGAAGGCCGGGGAGGTGCCGGTGATCAGCACCCGCTTCCAGTTCGACACCAGCTTCCACTACGCCCCCATCCCGGTGGCCGACGCCCCGTCGGGCGGCCCGGCCGCGGCGGCCGCCGCCCGCGAAATCCTCGAGGGCAGCGGGGTCCGCGACGGCTACGCCCTCGTCCTCGGCGCCACCGACGGACAACTGGCCCTCGAACTGGTCCGGCAGAGCGACCTGGAAGTGGTCGTCGTCGAGTCCGACCCGGCCCGGGTCCAGGCGGTGCGCCGTCGACTGGCCGACGCCGGGGTGTACGGGGTCCGCGCCAGCGTGCATCACGTCGACTCCCCCCGCCTCCCCCACGGGAACCTCATCGCCAACCTGGTCACCTCCGAGACCGTCCTGGCCGACGGCCGGCCGCCACGGGTGGCCGCCGCCGAGGTGCATCGGCTCCTCCGCCCGGTGGGCGGGACGCTGCGGTTCGTCTCCTCCCGCGCCGGCGATGCCGCCGCGTGGGGGGCCTGGCTGGAAGGCTCGCCGCTGGCCGGCACGGCGGCGGTCTCCGCCGCACCCGGCGTGCGGCTGCACTGGCGTCGGGACAAGCTGCCCGGGGCCGGCGACTGGACCCACCAGTACGGCAACGCCGACAACTCCGCCTGCAGCCAGGACGAGCTGGTCCGGGGCGAGCTGCAGGTGGCGTGGTGGGGCGATCCGGGCCCCCGGCCGATGCCCGACCGGGGCAATCGCAACCCGGCCCCGCTCAGCGTCAACGGCCGCCTCTTCGTCCAGGGCAACCGGGTGCTGTTCGGACTCGACGCCTACAACGGGAGCATCCTCTGGACCGTGTCCGCCCCCACCGTGCGCCGGGCCAACGTCACCCGTGACTCGAGCAACATGGCCGCCTTCGGCGACCACCTCTACGTCGCCCAGGGCCGCTGGTGCCTCGCGTTCGACGGACAGACCGGGGAACGCGCCCGCCGGTATGAGGTCCTCGAGAACGACCCGCCCACCGGACACGAATGGGGCTACCTCGCCGCGGGCGATGGCTGGCTCGTCGGCAGCCGCGTGCGCACCGGGTCGATGTACCTCGGGGACGACGGGGAATGGTACGAGAACTACACGCCGGACGACGTCAGCCGCATCTGCAGCGACCGGCTGTTCTCGATCGACACCGCCACCGGCAAGCCGCGCTGGACCTACTCCGGGTCCCTGATCCTGAACTCCACCATCACGATCGGCGACGGCATGATCTTCTTCCTCGAGAGCCGCAGCCCGGCCGCTCTGGCCCATCCGAACAACCGGGTCCCGGTGGACCTGCTGGCGGAACAGGAACTGGTCTGCCTCGACCTCGACACCGGACGCCGCCTCTGGCACCGCGCCCACGACTTCAGCCAACTCCAGTTCATGAGCTACCTGGTGTTCGGCGGGAACACCGTGGTCGCCACCGGGACGGACAAGGACAAGACCTACCACACCTTCGCCTTCAGCGCCCCGTCGAAGCAGCCCGCACCCGGGAGCGGCGACGACGTCGAGGGGGCCCTCGGCGGTCGCCTGCTCTGGTCGGATGTCCACAAGGAGGACAAGGGCCATCACAGCGGCCATCTCCAGCACCCGCTCGTGGTCGGCGACGTGTTCTACTCCGACCAGCGGGCCTTCAACCTCAAGAGCGGAGACCTGCTCCGGAAGGACCTCCCGGAACGGCGCGGATGCGGCGTCATGTCGGCCTCCAAGAACGCGGTGTTCTTCCGCCACTACTTCCACGGGATGTGGGACCTCGAGTCCGACAAGCGCACCCAGTTCGAGGGCATCCGGGGCGGGTGCTGGCTGGGGTTGATCCCCGCCGGCGGCTTCCTGCTCGCCCCGGAATCGAGCGCCGGATGCTCCTGCACCCACGCCATCCAGACCTCGGTCGGGTACATCCCCCGGCACCTCGCCGCCGCACCGGCCCCGTGACCGCATCCGCCCGACACCCCGCCCGACGGGTCAACCCGCCGGGCGGCCTCCCTTTCCTGAAATGAGCGACCTCCACTCCACGACACCGTTCACCGTCAACGGACGCACCTACACCCCGCCGGCCCGGCCGGTGGTCGTCATCTGCCTCGACGGCTGTGCCGACGAGTACCTCGACGCCGCCCTCGCCCGCGGCCGGATGCCCCGGCTCGCCCGGCTGTGCGTCGAGGGCCACCGCGGCCTCGCCCGGGGCGCCATGCCCAGCTTCACCAACGTCAACAACTCGTCGATCGTCACCGGCGTCCCGCCGGCCGTGCACGGCATCGGGGGGAACTTCTTCTACGACCCGGCCGCCGACCGCGAGGTGATGATGAATTCGTCGGCCTTCCTCCGGGTCGGCACGATCTTCCCCGCCGCCCGGAAGGCCGGGCGCCGGGTGGCTGTGGTGACCGCCAAGGAGAAGCTCCGCGACATCTTCGCCCACGGGCTGATCGACGCCGGCGGCATCGCGTTCTCCTCCGAGAAGGCCCGCGAGGCGCGCCGGGAATCCCACGGGATCGACGACGTCGAGGCGCTCGTCGGACCGACCCCGGCAATCTACAGCGGCGACGCCTCGCTCTATGTGCTCCGTGCCGGCGTGGCCCTGCTGGAGTCCGGCCGGGCGGACTTCCTCTACCTCTCCACCACCGACTACATGCAGCACAAGCATGGTCCCACCGCGCCGGAGATCCTCGATTTCCACGCCGGGATCGACGACGCCCTCGGCCGGCTCCTCGACCTGGGGGCGGTGGTGGGCCTCACCGCGGACCATGGCATGAACGCCAAGCAGCGGCCCGACGGCACCCCGAACGTCGTCTACCTCGAGACCGCCCTCGGCGAGCGGTTCGGGACCGGCTTCCGGGTCATCCTCCCGATCACCGACCCGTACGTGGTCCATCACGGGGCCCTCGGCTCGTTCGCCCAGGTCCACCTGCCGGTGGACCGGACCGACGACGCCTTCCGCGACACCGTCATCGCCTGGCTCCGCGAGATCCCCGGCGTGACCGAGGTTCTGGACCGCGCCACCGCCGCCCGCCTCATGGAGCTGCCCCCGGATCGCATGGGCGACCTGGTGGTGTGCAGCGGACGCGACGTGGTCCTGGGGCGGACGCCCGACTGGCACGACCTCAAGGCGCTCGAGGGCGGGCTCCGGTCGCACGGCGGCCGCTACGAGGAGATCGTCCCCTTCCTCCTCAGCCACCCCCTGCGCCCGGTCCATGCCCAGCGCGCCCTCGGCGACCCCCGGAATTTCGACATCTTCGACTTCACCGTGAACGGGACGACCGCCTGAGCCCGCCCATGGGAATGCCGCCCCGTCCCCGTCCGTCCGCCGATCTCCGCCACATCCGGGCCGGCACGGTCGGGGCGTTGCTGGCGACGTGCCTGCTGGGCGGCGCCGGGTGCCGGACCGCGGGTCCGCCCGCGGAGCCCGGCCCGTTCCGCACCCCCGAACTGGTGGAACTGGCCGGGATCCATCCCACCCTGCGCCTGGACATCCGCTATGCGACCGACAGCAACCTCGTCCACCGCGCCGTCTACCGTCAGGCCCGGGCCTTCCTCCAGCGCCCGGCGGCCGCGGCGCTCGTCCGCGCCCACGAACGCCTCGCGCCCCACGGCTACGGCATCCTGGTGTTCGACGGCTACCGCCCCTGGTCGGTGACCCGGATGTTCTGGGACCTCACCCCGCCGGAGAACCGGGCCTTCGTGGCCCCGCCCGCCAAGGGCTCCCGCCACAACCGGGGCTGCGCCGTCGACTGCACCCTGTACGACCTGCGCACGGGGGAGGAGGTGCCGATGCCCAGCGCCTTCGACGAGACCACGGGCCGGGCCCATTCGGCCTACACAGGCGGCACGGCGGCGGAGCGCCATGCCCGGGACCTGCTCCGCGGCGCCATGGAAGCCGAGGGCTTCCGCGTGCTGCCCCATGAATGGTGGCACTTCGACCATGTCGACTGGCCCAGGTACCCGCTGCTCAACATCCCCTTCGAACGCCTCCGGCCCGGCCCTGCCCCAAACAAGGGAATGCCGGACACGGCATCCCCCTGATATCCACCCTTCCCCCCGGGGCCTGCCCGGGTCGCATCGCATCCCATGAACCGTCTCCCCTGCCTCGTCGCCGGCCGCCCGGTCCCCACCGGACCCATCCTGACCCTGCGCAACCCGTACCACGGCGAACCCGTGGGCGAGGTGATCACCGTGGGACGGGCCGAGACCGAGGCCGCGATCGCCGCCGCGCTCGCCTTCCGCGACACCCCGAGCCGGCATCAGCGGTCGGAGATCCTCGAGAAGGCCCGGACCGCCCTCGAGGCCCGGCGCGACGAGTTCGCCCACACGATCACGTCCGAGGCCGGCCTCGCCCTGAGGGAGGCCCGCTACGAGGTGGGTCGCACCCTGGACGTGCTCCGCTTCGCCGCCATGGAGGCGCTCCGCGACGACGGGCAGATGTTCGCCGGGGACGTGTCGCCCCAGGGCAAGAACCGGAGGATCTTCACCACCCGCGAACCCCTGCGGTGCGCCGCGGCCATCACCCCGTTCAACCACCCGCTCAACCAGGTGGCCCACAAGGTCGGCCCGGCCATCGCCGCCGGGACGCCGATGATCCTCAAGCCGTCGGAAAAGACCCCGCTCACCGCCCTCAAGTTCGCCGGACTCCTGCTCGAGGCCGGGCTGCCCGGCCCCATGCTCAGCGTGCTGCTCGGGCCCACGTCGGAAGTGGCTGAGGCGCTGGTCCTCCATCCCGAGGTCGAACTGGTCGCCTTCACCGGCAGCGTCGCGGTGGGCAAACGCATCGCCGCCACCGCCGGCTACAAGAAGCTGGTGCTCGAGCTGGGCGGCAACGACCCGCTCATCATCCTCGACGACGCCGACCTCGACCTGGCCGTGACCCTGGCCGCCGAGGGGAGCTTCCGGAACTCCGGACAGCGGTGCACCGCCGTGAAGCGGATCCTCGTCCAGGAGGGCATCGCCCCGGAGTTCACCGCCCGGCTGGTGGAACGGACCCGCGAGTACGTCTGCGGCGATCCCTTCGAGGAGGCCACCCGGGTCGGGACGGTCATCGACGAGGCGGCCGCGGTCGGCCTCGAGGCGGTCCTCCACGAGGCGGTAGGCGCCGGCGCGCGGGTCGCGATCGGCGGACGCCGGAACGGCGCCCTGTTCGAGCCGACCGTCGTGACCCACGTCCCCCGCGACTGCCGGATGGTGGTGTGCGAGAGCTTCGGCCCCCTGGCCCCCATCGTCACCGTGCGCGACCTCGACGACGCCCTCGCCCTCGCCAACTCGACCGACTACGGCCTCAGTTCCGGCGTGGTCACCCGCAGCCTCGACGCGGCGCTCAAGGCGATCCGGACCCTCCGCTGCGGCACGGTGAACATCAACGAGGTGCCGGGCTGGCGGGTCGAATGCTCCCCGTTCGGCGGGATCAAGGACAGCGGCCTGGGCGTGAAGGAGGGCGTGGTCGAGGCGATCAAGGCCTACACCTACCTGAAGACCTTCAGCCTCCCGTGGTGAACGCCCGCCCGGCGGCACCCCGGGCGTTTCAGTTCCGGAACCGCCGATGGCAGTCGGTGCAGTTCCGTCCCACCGCCTGGTACCGTTCCTCGACGAGCTGGGACCCGTCGCCTTCCTTGAGGGCGGCGTGCAGGGACGCCGCTCCGGCCTCGGCCGTCCTCAACGCCTCAAGGAACTCCACCCCCCGGGCCTTCGCGTCGGGTCCACGGCTCATCTCGCGGTAGGCCTCGACGAGCAGCAGCGCCTCGGCGGCCGGGACCAGGTCGGGCTGTTCCGACGGGGCCCGCCAACCGGCCGACCGGATCGCCTTCAGGTGATCCCAGCGGAGTTCGGCCTCGATCATCCCGTCGACCAGGCCGGAGACCTCGACCCGCGACGGCAGGACATCGGGCAGACGGGCCAACTCCCCGTCGGTCGGCATGCGGAACGTGGCGTTGGCGTGGTACAACCCGGTGTAGTCCGGGGCGGTTCCCGCCCGGCGCATCCAGGATTCCGCCCTGTCGGCGGACCATCCGGCCGTGGCCTGGCAGACCACGCCCACCGCCGCCGGTCCGCGATGTTTGCCGTGATGGCAGTGGATGAACACCGGCCCGCCGGCCGTCCGGACGGCCTTGACCAGTCCCGCGACCGTCCCCGCGGGAATCCCGTCGTACCCGTGCGGCAGGTGCACATACCGCAGGCCGAATCGGGCGGCACGGTCGACATCGGGACGCGTGCCATCGACCGAGATCACCACCCGCACCCCGAGCCGCTGCAGGGCCCCGAACGCGGCGTCCCCGTCGGGCTGTCCGCCGGAATACACCAAGGGGCTCGCCTGGAACGCGTTTTCGATCCCCGGGAGGGTCATCGCCTGCGGCAGGTCCGTGTCGGCACCCCGCACGGCGGCCATCCCCAGGAGGGCCAGCAGGAACAGGATCCGCTGGAACCGGCCGCGGATTCGAAAGGCCAGGATCATGGGGTCCCCCGTACCAGACGCTGCACGCAGCCCTCCCAGACGCGCGGACACTCCCGGCGAAGGCTCGCGAACGGCTCGTCATCGGCGCCGGCCCCACCAAGGCACCAGCCAAGCAGTCCGGTGTCGTCCGCCTCCAAGAGTTCCCCGACCACCGCATCGACATCCCCGGAGGCCATTTGAAGCACGGCCTCTACTTTGGAGACGAGGCGGCGGTAGGCGCGCTGGTGACTGGCAGCCAGCGCCTCGCGTCGATCCAGGTGGAGGACCTCGACCGTGGTGGAACCGCGAGGGTCCCAGTCGCCTCGTCCGACGAAGAATCGGGCGACGATGTTCCCGGTGGCGGGATCGAAATCGAGGAACTCCCACGGATCCTCCACGGTCGGGTCGACCAGCAGGTTTGCCCCGCCGTCCATCGGAAACCGATCGCCCTTGAAGCGGCCACACTCCGAACAGCACAGCAACAGATTGGGCCAGCAGAACATCCAGCCGGGGAACCGCATCTTGGGCCGGAAGTGGTCGATGTCCGTGCCGTGGGAATCGGAGCAGTACATGCACCGTTCGCGCCGGACTGCCATTTCCCGGAGGGCGGCAAGGGCAGCCCCGATTGCATGGGACTGACGGGCCGACTTCCAGGCTGCCTGCGCGTCCAGATCGCCACGGGAATCCTTCGCATCGGCTTCGGACTGCCTCCTCTCCAGATCCCGCCGGGTGGCTTCGGGCAGGTCGATGCGCCGGATCTTTCGCACGCCTCAGGTGTCCGCCTCGGGTGCGGCAAAAAGTTGAAGTTGGGCCGAACGCTTCTCCTCGGAATCGGTGAGCCGGCCGACCGCACGCCTTTTGGACTGCAGTCGCGCGTATTCCGCCCGGCCTTCGACGGCCCTCGGCGAGCGCGTGTTCTCCAGACCGAACGCCGGTGAAAGCAGGATCGTGTCCGGCCGGGAGGCGATCACCGTGCGATAATCCTCCTCGGAAAGGGCGCGTGGCCGGGCCTCGCTGCCGGGCTCCGGGAGAACGAAAAGTCCATGGGGATCGGCCGCCTGGCAGATCAGCGGACTGTGGGTGGTGACAAGAAACTGGATCCGGGGGAAGTGGCGCTTGAGCCAGAACCCGATCTCCCGTTGCCACTCGGGGTGGAGGTGGGCATCCACCTCGTCGATCAGCACGACGCCACTCCGGGCAATGACAGCCTTGCCGTCGGAACCCTCCTCGGCCAACCCATCCGCGCCAAAGGCCCTGATCAGGTGCCGCAGGATGTCCGCCAGCAGCGCGACGGCAGCGCGGTAACCATCGCTCATCTCGGTCCAGGCCAACCGGACACCATTCCGGTCCTTCAACCAGAGCCCCTCGGAATCCACCCGATCCACGGAAATCCCGTTGGGCATCAAATCATCGTCCAGAAGTCTCATCACGAGTCCGAGCTGAGCCTTCGCGGAATCCTTGCCCTCAAGTGCCCGGTGATGGAGTTGCCGCAGCCATTGATCCACTTCGGCCAGCGAGGCCGCCTCCTGGAACATCGTGACGAAACGCCCGGCGGTCGGGTCCACCATCTGCCGGGTGGCGTCGGGCGACGCCCCAAACACCCGTCGAAACGGACCATACCCACATGAGAACCACCCGGCCGCCGTCGGCGACCAGATGGAACGCTCGGGGGTCCGATAGCTCCGCGGCTTCCCGGGTGGGATGACCGCCTGAATGGTCGTCTCCCGTTCCTGTTGGTTCAGGACGACCTTCGCGGCAAAGCGGTTCGTCGACGAAATCCGTCCCGACTCTGCGAAAAAGTCGTCGTTTTCGCATCCGACGATCTCCAACTCGATCGAGGACTCGTCCTCCCCGCAGCCGTCGCGGACCCATCGATGAAAGCTCTGGAGGGATCGGGCCGTCCCCCGCTCGAGAAGGGCAACGGCGATCGCCTTGAGGAGGGTGCTCTTGCCCGAGCCGTTGTCCCCGGTGAACACGGTCCACCCGGCGTAGCCTCCATCAGGGCGGGCGAGATCGAAGTCGAGCGATTCGAAGCCCCGGATGTTTCGCAGCGAGAGCCTGTGAATGTACATGACGGCTCCTTGGACCCCTCACTGCAGCGCGGGCGGCATGGCGTTGACCACCCGGCGGCCGGCCTCCAGTCGGCGCGCCAGGGTCTCGCCGGGCATGCCCGCGTCCACCACCGCCCCGGGAGCGGGCAGCAGCGAGCTGATCACCACGCAGTACTCGTTGTTCGCCATCACCCCGAGCAACTCCCCGCTCTTGCTCAACACCAGGTCGCCGGCCGACGGCGAGAACTCTCCGAAGATCCGGCTCAGGATCTTCCGCTTCATCTGCACGTAGCCGGGCGTCCGCGCGTCGAGACGGAACTCCACCTCCCCGTAGTACTTGCCCCCCCGGCTCACCAGCACGGCCTCGGGAAAGCGGAACGGGTTGACCGCCACCTGGAACGCCGTCAGCCCGGCGGCCGCCGCCTGGTCCCGTCCCACCGGCACCCCCAGCACCCGGGGGTCGGCCTGCAGGAAGTACACCGGCCCGATGGGCAGCGCCCGGCCGTCATGCCGCACGTCGGGACGCACCTCGGTCATCGGAAACCCCGGGATGCTCAGGGCGAACGGCGCGTCGTCCACATGCACCAGCGCCACGACATTCGTGCCGTCGGTCACCAGCGCGGTCTGGCTCTCCTTCTGCTTCAGGCCGGAGGTCAGGAAACCCGAGGACTGTCCGGAGATCCGGACCTGGACCCGGTTCGAGCTGAACGCCCCGAAGACGAGGTTGGCGTTGATCGGGGTGTTCTCCCGGATCTCCTGCTGGATGGCCTGCGAGGACTGGGCGAGCTGGCTCACGCCCGACGCCAGGGTCTCCGTCTGGGCCGCCAGCCGCGACTTCTCCTCCTGGACCGTGGCCACCTGCTGGCGGAGGTCGTCGACGTTCCGGGTCAGGAGATCCTTCTCGGCCTGAGCGACCCGCACGGCGGCGTCGAGCTGGGCGGTGCGGCGCTCGAGGTCCACCTTCTCCTTCTCCAGCGCCTCGGCGGCCTCCCGCTGGCTGGCCAGCTCGTCCTCGCGTCGACGGATCTCCGCCGCGAGCGCCTCCTGGAGCCGACGCCGTTCCTCCGACGCCTCGCGCATGCTTTCGGCCAGCGCCTGCTGGGTGCGCCGGGTCTCGGCCAGCTGGGCCTCGCGCCGTTCCACCTCGGCCTGGGCCTCGGTGACGGCGCTCAGGGTGTTGGTCAGTTTCGACGCCAGCTCCGTCGCCGTCTCCCGGCTGCGCCGCAGGGAGGCCTCCAGCTCCTGCCGCTGGACCTCGAGGCGGTCCAGCGCCGCATCGCGGTCGGCCACCTCGGCCTCCAGGCGCTTGGTGAGGTCCTGCCGGGCGGCCTGCTCGTCGGTGAGCGCCGCCTTCATCGCCTCCACCAGCTCGTTCTCCACCCGGACCCCGACATCGACCGCGACCTCCGCCGGCGTGCCGGCTCCCCCCCCGGCCAGCCCGGTTCCCTTCTCGGCGGGGTTCACCCCATCCCACCGGGTCAACGCCAGGAGGTTCAGGAGCAGGAAGTCGCAGATGATGAGGAGGAGGGTCCGGTTCATCGCAGGGCAAACGGGTTCGGACGGGCCGGGGAGGCGGGCGGACGGGCGGCCGTGCCCGCACCGCCGTCACCGGGATCCCCGCCCTGGGTGGCGAGCAGTTCCTGGGCCTCGAGGATCAGCCGGGTCTTGGCCGGGCGCACGTGGCGGATCTTCACCAGCGCCACGCCGATGATGCCCATCAGGTTCGAGGAATAGGCCGCCAGCAGGTTGGCCTCGACCAGGTGGAGCACCTGCATGACCAGCGCCGCCGCGGTGCCGGCGATGCCCACGTAGAGGCCGGCGTCGAACAGGTTCTCCTCGTTCTCCACCAGCTGGAGGCGGACGAGGGGATGGAACGGGCGCCGGTTGATCTCCCGCAGCTTGCGCAGGCAGATCACGTACACGGCGAGCTGGAGCACCGCGAACAGGGCGATCGAGGCGATGGTGGTCGGATCCATGATGGTTTTCTTCCGGGGCGGAGTGGTGACGGCCGGCCGGTCAGTCTTCGGACCGGGCAGGCGGAGGCGCAATTCAAAGACGGGCGGACGGGTGGCGGGGGGCACCGGCTCGCTGGCAAGGAACAGAAAGCCGCCCACCCCCAGAATCGTCAAGACGGTGGCCGCGCCGCCCCCGCTCCGTCCGTCGGGCCGCGGACCGGCCAGCGCACCGATCGCCAGGGCCACCAGCAGGCCGGCCTCGGCGAAGAGCAGCCCCTTGACCGCCATGGCCAGCTCGGGGGACCGGGCCACCAGACGGGCCAGCCATTCCGGCCCGGTCCGGCCCGGGCGGACGGCCAGCGGACGGGACGCGACCCAGCGGACGGATCCGGTGCCGGAGCGGAGGGCGCGCAGCAGGCCGGCCCGGCCGATCTCGCCGTTGGCCACCGCCTGCACCCCCACCTGCCCGGCATTCCCCGCCAGCCGCGCCGCCGCCAGCAGCCACGGCAGGTCGGCCTCCCGTCGCCCGGCCGCCGTCGCAAAAGCCGCCAGGGCCGCCCGGTCGGGCGTGACCTCCAGCAGCGCAATCAGGGCGTCGGGATCCAGCCGACGCGACAGCACCAGCAGCTGGAGGTACACCCCTTCGAGGGTCGGATTGGGCGTTCCCGGGCGGGTG
Organism: uncultured Verrucomicrobiota bacterium; assembly: GCA_964525755.1. Classification (GTDB taxonomy): domain Bacteria; phylum Verrucomicrobiota; class Verrucomicrobiia; order Limisphaerales; family UBA9464; genus UBA6176. The sequence continues at coordinate 11,329 of CAZGIK010000019.1, read as the reverse complement.
GACTCGGCCAGTCCCCGCAGCTCGGCCGCCAGGGTGGGAGGCAGGCGTTCCTGCTCGTACAGCAGGGCGGTCAGCAGGATCACCGCCTCGAGCGGCTGGCCACCGGGCTGGTCCACCGGGACGAACTGGAGCGGCTGGAACGAGCGGGTGGCCAGGATGGCCGCCGTCCCCGGGGCCCGGGTCCCCACCAGGTACCGCCGCACCTTGGCCCGGGCCACCGCCGGCATCACCCAGTCGAGCGCCGCCCGATCCACCGTCGCCCCCAGCGAACCGGCCAGCCAGACGTCGAGCGGACCGGCATCCGGACCCACCCCGGGAACCGCGAGGACCGTGGGAATGGCCGGCCAGCGGGCCATCAGCTCGTTCGTGCCCGGCACCCCGGCGGCCACCGCCCCCTGCGCCATCCACCGCGCCAGCCCCGGCCGGCCGGCCGCCAGGGCCGCATCGACGGCCGCGATCAGCGACGGCGTGCCGTTCCCGGCCGCATCGACCACCTGGGGATGCAGCGAACGCCAGCGCACCGGGATCCACCAGCCCGCCACGGCAAGCAGGACCGCGATGCCGAAGCACCACGCCACCCTGCCGCCCATCCTGGTCGCCATGGATCCCATCAAATGCCACCCGTCCCGCCGTCCCGCCGGCGTCCCCGCCGACGGGTCCGGCCGAGCTTCCGGGGAAGCCCCACCCTCGGGAAAACCCCGGCCCCGCGGCAAGTCGGGAAACCGACGCCGCCGATCGCCGGGATCATCAAGAAACTTCAGGCGACATCACTCGAACGGGTTCGCCGCCGGCCGGGCCATGCGGCCCCAGGCCTCCCAGCCGGGGATCGGATGCTCCCGCATCAGTTCCTCGACCATGTAGAAGTCCGCCCGGTCCTTCGTGGCCGCCCGGACCCGGGCCACCTGCTCCGGCCGGACGAACGGCAGGTCGTTGCCGAAGGACTGCCGCACGTAGCTCAGGACGGCAGCGGCCTCGTCGTCGGAAAGCATCCCGGCGAACCCGAGCATGGGCGGGACCCCGTTGGCCGGCCCGAAACGCTGGCCGCCGATGTCCAGCGGCCCCCAGAGCCCCTTCAGCACCACCTTGATGAGGCGCTCGTCGTCGGCGAGCCACGGGTTGCCCGCGACGTTCAACGGCGGATAGACGCCCGGGGTGCCGACGCCGGAGGACTGGTGGCAGGTGGCGCAGTGGGCGTCGCGATGGAAGACTTCCTTGCCCAGGGCATAGACCTTGGCCTCGGACGCTGTGAGCGCGCGGGTCGGACCGTACTCGCGCTCCTCGGCCGCCGGCGGCGCGGCGCCCAGCTCCAGCCGACCCGCAAGGTACTCCCGGGCCGAGGGATTGGACTCGAGGATCCCCGGCTCGGCCGCCACCAGCGCCGCCACGTCGTCCTTGAGCGTGGTCTCGAGGATCAGCCGGGTGACGGGGCTCATCCACTTGTCGAACGGATGCCGGAGCGCATCGAGCACGATCCGGGCGCCGTCGACGTTGTCCATCCACGACGCCGCCACGATCGCCTCCAGGCGCACCCGACCGTGGGGATCGTTGGCCGCCTGCCGCAGCAGGGCCACCGCGTTGGGAATCTGGTGCGTCGTGTAGCGGAGCACCCGCGCCGCGGCCGCACGGGCTTGGTGGGACCGGGCGTTGAGGACCGCGAGCAGGAGGCCGGAGTCCGGACGGTTCTGCGACCAGGTCGCCCACAGCGCCTCGCACAGGTGATGCTCATGGCGCGGATCGGACGGGTCCAGTCCGGCCACCCACGCCCGGACCGCCGGGATCACCTCGGATGCCGGACGCCCCCGCAGCTCGCGCCGGGTGCGGTAGCGGGTCCGGTACTCGGGCAGCTTCAGGTTCTCCAGCAGCTCGGGAACCGTCGCCCCGGCCACCCGGGCCGGCTTCACCAGGGGCCTCGACGGATACGTCACCCGATAGATCCGCCCCCGCTCGCGGTCGCGGTTTGGATCGCGCGCGTTGTGCTGCATGTGCCCGATGAGGGCGTTGTGCCAGTCGATGAAATACAGCGAGCCGTCGGGCGCGAACTCGAGGTCCACCGGACGGAAGTTCGGGTCGGACGACCGGATCAGGTCGCCCGCCAGGCTCCCGGTGAAGCCGGAGCCGTCCTCGCGCACGGCGCTGAAGTTGATGCCGAGGAACCCGATGCTGTTGCAGGTCATGAAGTGGCCCTGGACCTCGTCGGGGAAATGGCGGGAGGAGACGAACTCCGAACCCGACGTGGGCCGGGAGCGTTTGGGCACATACTCGCCCGCCCGGGGGATCTCCACCCCGTAGGGCATCTTGGCGGAGATGGGCAGGGCCCAGTAGTTCTCGCCGCTGGAGGCGTCGGACAGCACCCCCTGCTCCCAGTCGTCGAACGCCATGCCCCACGGGTTGTTGACGTCGGACTGGATGTGCCGCTCGAGCCGGAACCGCTTCGGGTCGAACCGCCACGCCCCGCCGTCGTTCACCCGCTGCGGACCGTAGGGCGTCTCGACCTGGCTGTGCAGGAAGCGCCCCTCCATCATGTAGAACGCCCCGGAGGCGTCGGCGGTGTAGGCCGAGATCGCATGGTGCGTGTCGTGGGTGTCGAACCCGTGCATCAGGATCTCCATCCGGTCGGCCCGGTCGTCGCCGTCGTCGTCGACCAGCAGGCAGAGATTGGGCTCCTGCGACACGTACACGCCCTCCGGCGCCAACTCGAAGCCGATCGGCAGGTGGAGCTTGTCGGCGAACACCTTCTGCCGGTCGGCCCGTCCGTCGCCGTCGGTGTCCTCGAGGATCAGGATCTTGTCGTCGGGCCGCGACTCGCCCGGCTTGTAGTGCGGATAGGCCGGGGTGACCGCCACCCACAGGCGGCCCCGGTTGTCGAAGGACATCTGCACCGGCTTCTTGAGGTCGGGAAACTCTTCCTCCGAGGCGAACAGCTCGACCTTGTACCCGGGCATCACCGCCATCTTTTCGATCGCCGCCACGCCATCGAGGTACTCGGACGGCCGCTGGAAATTGGTCGGCACCGGCGGCAGCTCGTGGGTCCGGGAGTCGTCCACCGCGATCTCCCGGGTCTTGCCCGCCGCCACGTCATGGATGAGCGCATCCCGCAGCGCGGTCATCTGCCGGGTCTTCAGGACCTCGTCGGGATAGTTCTGGGGCCCGAACGGATTGTACCGCTGGCCGTGGGTATGCACCCCGTTCACCAGGTTGTAGTCGTTGTTCCAGAAGTAGTCCTTCTCCCGCACCGCCGCCGCCACGAGCCCGGGATCGGCCGGGGAACGGCGCGGATCCCGTCCGAACGCCCCGTCGGCCAGCAGCACCGCCAGTTCCGCGTAGCCGGCCCCCGTGGGGGCGAAGCCGTTGATGGTCATCGGCTCCCGCCCCGGGAGCGCCTGCCGCCCCAGCGTGGGGGTGAACAGGTCGACGAATCCCACGCCGTGCCGGTCCGCCACCCGGCGCATGGCCGTGGCATAGAGCGCCAGCCGGGCATTCTCCACCCGGCCGTCGGGCAGGTCCCGGTGGGCCGACAGGTCCTCGAAGGCGATCGGCGACACCAGCACCAGCCGCGGCGCCGACTCCCCGTCGTAGGCCTTCGAGAGGGTGTGCCGGACGAAGGCATCCAGCTCGGCCTCGAAGTTCCCCACCCGGTCCGGCCCGTCGAACGATTCGTTGAAGCCGAAGAACGCCAGCACGGTGTCGGCCTGGAGATGGGTGAGCCACTGGTCGGGCGTGGGAAAGAATCCCTTGCCGAAATGGCTGTTGAGCTCGGGATGGAAGGCCTCGGCCCCGGGGAAGGCCCACTGGGAGACACGGGCCGGGTGCGGACGGAATCCCGGGGTGTCGCCGGGACGCCCCATGTTGCGGACGACGAGCCGGCGCTCCGGATAGCGCAGGTGCAGCTCGGCCTCGAGCCGGCCGAAGTACACGTCGCGCTCGGCCAGTCCGTTTCCGATGAACACGATGCGCTCGCCGTCGGCCGGCGCGGCCACGGCCTGGGACCGGACCCGTGCGGCGGCGGGCGGCTCGGCCTTCGGGGCGTGGGGACGGTTGTCGGGCTCCGCACCCGCCAGGGGGGCGACGGCCGCCACGGCCAGGGCGGCCAGCAGGCCGGGAAGAAGGTTTCTCATGGGTTCGCGACGGCCCCGTCCGGGCGGCGGCGATCCGCGGTCCGGTGGGGCACCGGCGAAGGATGCCGTCGCCCCACCCCCGCGGGCAAGGCCGGGGAGATCCCCGCCGCCCGGTATCGGGCCCCGACCACGACCGTTCAACGCAGACGGAAGAACCGGGGGGGCTTCCCCGGGGACGACCGATGGTGCCAAAAGCCGAACCCGGATTGCCCGCCGCCCGAGCCTCCCACCCTTGCGGTTCCCCCCAACCCCACCGACCGCTAGGGTCCGCGCCGTGATGCGAACGGATTCCCGCCCCGCCCGTCCCGCGCCCAAGGGCCGGTGGGCGATGTCCGGCCTCCTCGGGCTGGCCATCACCGCCGGGGCCGACGCCGGGGCGTTCGGCCCCCGCCATGCCCTGGTCATCGGCATCGACGGACTCCGTCCCGACGCACTCCGGGAGGCCCCGGCTCCCCACCTCCAGCGCCTGGCCGCCGAGGGCACTGTGAGCTGGACCGCCCTCGCGGGCGGGTACCTCCGCACCCCCACCGAGCAGCCCACCGTCAGCGGCCCCGGCTGGGGGACGGTCGTCACCGGGGTCTGGGCGGACCGGCACCGGCTCCTGGGCAACAACTTCGCGCCCTACAACCCGGCGGTCGCAGCCCGGTATCCCCACTTCTTCCGACGCCTCGCCGAGTCCGCCCCGTTCGCCACCCTGGCGTCGATCGTCGAATGGGCGCCGATCGACACCGCGCTGGTGAAGCCGGTCTCCGCCTTCACCGCGGTGCGGCAGACGGCACTCGACGGCGACACCCACGACCTCGCGTCGAAGGCCGTGGCCCTCCTGGCGCAGGGGGATCCCGACGTGCTGTTCCTGCACTTCGACGCCATCGACTACGCCGGCCATGCCACCGGGTTCACCCCGGCCAACCCCGCCTACCTCGACGCCGTGGCCACCGTCGACGGGGGAATCGGCCGGGTTCTCGACGCCCTGGACCGGCGCGTCCGCCTGGCCGGCGAGGAATGGCTGGTCCTGGTCACGACCGACCACGGCGGACGCGGCACCGTGCACGGCGGACAATCCACCGAGGAGCGGACCATCTTCGTCATCGCCCATGGGCCGGGCGTCCCGGCCGCCGTGTCCACGGAATCCCCCGCCCATTCCTGCATCCCCGCGACCGTCGCCGCGTTCCTCGGCGTTCCGATCAACCCGTCGTGGGAGTGGGATCCGACGATCTTCGGCCACCGCCCGCCGCCCGGGTACCCCCTTCCGGCACCGGTGATCGTCGCCTCGCCCACGGACCTCGAGTCGGTGCCGGGCGGGGCGATCGAGCTGCGCACCGTGGTGGCGGGCCCCGAGGTGAAGCTGCAGTGGTTGCACGGGGAACACCCGATTCCCGGCGCGAACGGGCCGATCCTCGCCCTGCACGACCTCGACCCGTCGAACGCCGGCCGGTATGTCCTCGTGGCCGAGAACCCGGGCGGGACCGCGCGCTCCGCACCTGCCCACCTCACGGTGGTCGATCCCGACACCGTGGACCTGGCGGCCGGTCTCCGTGTCCACCTGCCGTTCGACACCGACTTCCAGGACGCCTCGCCCTTCGGCCACCACGGCCGGCCGATCGGCCGCCCCAACCTGGTCCCGGGCCGGGTCGGGGCCGGCGCGATGGCGTTCACCACCCTGCCCGACGGTTCCCGGATCGACCATGTCCGCCTCGGCACCGAGGTGATGCAGGCGGTCGGGGACGGGGACTTCACCGTCGCCTTCTGGATTCGCGCCCCCGGGGTGACCGGGGATCCGCCGTTCGTCTCCAACAAGGACTGGCGCAACGGCGCCAACACCGGGTTCGTGGTCGCCGCGCAGTCCGACGGCACCTTCAAGCTCAACCTCCGTGGGGCCGACGGCTCCCGGGCCGACGCCGGGGGCGGTCCGGTGGCCGACGGGGAATGGCATCACGTGGCGGTGAGCCACCGTCGGGCCGGCGACGCGGTCCTCCATCTCGACGGCCAGCCGGTCGGCCGGACCGACCTCTCGGGAAGTCCCGGCACGCTCGACTCCGGGCTCCCGCTGAACCTCGGGCAGGACGGCACCGGACGCTACACCGACGGCGGGCGGGTCGGGATGGTCGGCGGCGAGATGGACGAGTTCGCCCTGTGGACCCGGGCGCTGACCGGTGCCGAGATCCTCGCGGTCCATGCCCTGGGCGTGGCCGGCGAACCGCTGCCGGGCCGGCCGCGGTTGCGGGTGGCGGTCGGCCCGGATGGCCTGGTCCTCGACTGGCCCGGCGCCGGCTGGCGCCTCCAGCAGGCCGGATCGGAGCCGGACAACTGGGAGGACCTGCCCGGCGCGCCGGCCCCGCCCGTCACCCTGCCCGTCGGCCCCGGCCCGGCCCGGTTCTTCCGACTGATCCGCTGAACCACGCCATGTTCCCACCGAATCCACGACCGGAGGTCGAACCCCTCGGCACGCACGAACTGCGCGACGGCCGCATGCTCCACCTCCGGCACCTGCAACCCGACGACGACGCCCTGATCGCCGAGGCGATCCAGACGGCGTCGCCCGATGTCCTCCATCACCGCTTCTTCACGCCGGTGCGGGAGATCCCGCGGTCCATCCTGCGGCGCTACCTGCGGATCGATCCGGAGCGCGATGTCTGCGTGGTGGCGCAGTATGCATCCGACCGCCCCCGCCTCGCCGGCGGCGCGCGCTTCGTCCGGGAACCGGGGACCGACCGGGCCGAGGTGGCCCTGACGGTGCATGACCAGTTCCAGCGCGAGGGACTCGGCCGGACCCTGCTCGGGCTCCTCACCCGACTGGCCCGCGGGCGGGGCATCCGGACCTTCACCGCCACCGTCCTCGCCGACAACGCGGCGATGCTCGCCCTGCTGCGCCAGGCCGCCCCGGACGTCCGTCGAACCGTGCAGGCCGGGGTCGTGACGCTGGAGTGGGAGATCGGTCCCCACCCCGCCCCGTAGCTGCGGATGCTAATCCGCGGCCCTCCCCAGCCCCGTAGCTGCAGACGCCAATCCGCGGCCCTCTCCCCAGCCCCGTAGCTGCGGATGATAATCCGCGGCCCCCTCCGCAGTCCGCTCCACGGCCCCCTCCCCACGCTCCCCGCGCCGACGCGGCGAAACTTTCCCGGATCCCGCGGGTCTTCGATCCCCAGAAGGTCGATGCCATGAGGACACCCATCCGCCACGGAAACATTCCGCTGCTCCTCGCCGCCATCCTGGTCGCCGCGGCGGCGGGTTGGCTGGCCCGCGGGACCCGACCGACCGCCGCCCGCTCCTTGGCCCTCGCGGACCTGCCGCCGGTCGAGGCGCTGACCCTTCCCACGTCGTTCTCCGAGGTGGAGAACACCCGCGCGCGCCTCAACGAACTGGCGTCGCGCGCCCTCTCGGAGGCACGCATCGCCGCGCTCCCGGGTACGCACGTCCGGAACCGTCCCGATCCGGGGCCGGCGGATGCCGACCCGCGCATCGCACGGCTCCGGCGTCATCTCGTGGAGTTCCGGGGCACCAGCTACGAGTTCCTCTTCCTCCAGGACCTCCTCCTGCTCCACCAGGCCCGGGGAGACCACGATCTGTGGATCGATCTCTACCTGGAGGCGCTGTATCGGAACCCCACCCACGGACTGGTCGCGAGCTTCGCCGCCGACGCCGTCCGCATCGGCCGGCTCGCCGGACGCCAACCCGAGGTCGAACTGGCCTTCCGGCATGTCCTCGACATCCCCGTCGAGTTCTCCACCCGGGACCGGCTCGAGGCGGCCGCCGATCTCCCCTCCCCGCCCTCGGCCTGAGCCGAACGCCACGAACCCCGTCCCCGGCCCGTCCATGAAGCCCTTCCTGCGCCGCCCCGCCATCCGGTGCCTCCGCTGGGCGACGCTGGTCGTCATCGCGCTCGGCCTCACCCTCGCGTCGCGCCGGTACCGGGTGTTCGTCGTCGACGGCGACAGCATGGCTCCGGGCCTCCACACCGGGGACCTGCTCCTGGTCGCCCGCGGCGCCTACCGGGACTCCCTCCCCCGGCGCGGCGACCGGGTGGTGGCCCGGTTGGGGGACGAGCACATCGTGAAGCGGGTGGTCGGGCTCCCGGGGGAGGCGGTGGCGATCCGGCGCGGACACCTGCATGTGGACGGGGTCCTGCAACCCGAGCCCTACGACACGTTGCCGGGATTCCTTGAGATCGCCGAGGGTCTGCTGGCTTCGGACCGGGTGGCATTGGCCGGCGACAACCGGACCGCCGGGACCGGCATCGTCCACGCCGTCGTCCCCGTCGAGGCCATCGAGGGACACGTGGTCGGATCCGTCCGCTGGCCGGTCGCCCTGTTCCGCGCCCCCCTCCCCAACCCGTAGCCGCGGCCGTTGATCCGCGCCCCTCCCCCTCGCCCCGTAGCTGCGGATGATAATCCGCGGTCTCCCCGCCAGAATCCCCTCCGTATCCCTGTGCCTTCGTGTGAGGCCCATCCGGAGTCAGCCATGAGGCGATCTCTCACAGGGCCACGGAGACACGGAAAGACGAACGGGAACGACGTCCTCCGCCCGCTTGCACCCTTGGTTGTCCAGACTCCCCCGCCTCGCAGGAGCTCGGCGCTCCGGAAGTGGGCAAAGATGGATGCGGCAGTGGGGAGATCGATTCCGATTCCGACCCCGACCCCGAGGGGGAGACGGGAGCGCGGCGGACGCGGGTGCCTCCGTGCCCATCCGGAGCCGCGAGCTCCCGCGAGCGGATCGGTCCTCGGAGGGACCGACACCCAATCCCTCCCCGCCCGCGTCCAAGGCCGACGTCGTGAAACGCCTCGGGGTGGAGCGAGAAGACCGGCGGCCGGCCCTGTCCGGGGTCCTGTCCATTGCGACGCGCACCCATGACTCAGAGCCTGTCCGGGTAATCACCGTCACACTGACACCTCCGAAAGACTTCGTGCAATGCGTGGCCAAACCAAGCAACGGTTGGCCCGCTACACCCGCCTGAACACAATTATGAAACCATCAACTCACCTCTTCTTGACCGTCGCTGTTGGGGTGATGGTGGTCAGCGGTTGCGCACCGCGCGAGGCCGCCAGAAAAACAAGATCCGTGCCCCCGGCACTCGCTGCGGTATTGACCACCGACTGCGGTTGCGAAATGGACGACCAGTGGGCGCTCGCGCATCTGTTGTTGAGCCCGGAAGTGGACTTGCGAGCAGTCATATCCACGCACGCGTCGTTGATCCGCCTATCATCGGCCACCAGCCGCGAGAAGGCGGCGGAAGTCATTCAGACGGTCGCACCCGCGCGGTCCGCCTCCCTCCCCGTGGTCGCCGGATCGCCCGAACCACTGCGCGATGCGATGACTCCGCGGGACAACGCCGGCGTCGATTTGCTACTGCGTCTTTCAAGAGACTTTTCCCAATCGCGCCGGCTCGTAGTCTTCACCATTGGCGCGGGAACGGATGTCGCATCCGCGATTCTCAAGGACCCGTCGATCTCGGATCGCATTACCGTGGTTGCGATAGGGTTCGCCGATTGGCCCGGGGGCGGCGGCGATTTCAACGTGAAGAACGATCCGTTGGCGTGGCAGGTCATCCTCAACTCGGATGTTCCGCTAGTGATCGGCAGCGGCGAGGCCGCAAAACGTGGCTTGAAGCTGACAAGAACCGAGGGGGCTGCCTTGATGCGGTCACACGGACCAACCGGGGAGTATTTGTATTCTCTTTTCGACGACTGGCTCACCCGTGAACCCAAGTTGGTCGCGCAAGTCGTGGCTCCGGAAACCTGGGCAATCTGGGATGAGATCGTTGTGGCCTATGCGCTCGGTTTCGCGCGCGGTCATGAGGTCCCGCGCCCTCAGTTGCAGCCAGACTTGTCGTTTGCTCATCCAGAGACGACGAAGCGGATAACTTGGCTGGATGAGGTCGAGGCCGAGAAGCTCTGGCGCGATTTCACAAGGAAAATAGATTCGGGCGCACTCTCTAGTGAGGGCCCGTGAGAAGCGGCGAGTAACGACACTTCAGCACCGTCATGAGAACGCGGCCAGCCCGTTCGCTGCAGCGAACGGCCTTACCGCGGCACGTTCGTCCCCGGGGCCCCGGGGTCAGCTCCCACTTTTGCACTCCGCAGCAGGTTGACCACGCAGCTCCCCGATCCCATCTCCAGCCGTTCCGCAATCGACGCCAGCGTCAGCGTCGTTTCCTCCCCTTCCTGGCGGATCCTGCTCCAGTCACGCCTCCCCCAAGGTCTCCAGAAAACGTTCCCGGTCCTCGTCCTCCCGGAAGATCGCCTCCCGACGGTCCCCACGGCGCCCGAGGGGACGGGAGCCAGGTTGCCGCTCGGGCCTCCACGCCCATCCGGAGCCGCGAGCGCCCGCGAGGGACCGACACCCAGCTACAGGCAGGCCCCTAGACGGTCAACCCGGTCATCCGCCCCGCCGTGTCCAGCGTCCCGTTCACCGTATCGTCCACCCACGGTCCTCAACCCGGTGCGAGATACAGCCACTAGTGTCAAAAGCGGTCTTTGACCCCTTCGATCGGTGCCTCGACACCGCTCCACTCATCTCCCGGCATCCCCTCCGTGTCTTCGTGCCTCCATGTGAGGTCCGTCCGGAACCCACCCGCAACAACCTCGTCACGGCCACTCGCCACCAAGAGGACTCACCCAGTGTAAATGGCGGGGGCTGACCCCGGGGCCCAGCGTCCGGCTCACCGTGTCGTCCGCCCACGGGCCTCAAGCGGGTGCGAGATCCAGCCACTTGTGTAAAAAGCGGGCTTTGACCCCTTCGGCATTTACTCACTGGGCCTAACCAGATTGCGATCCAACTGCTCACCAAACCGATATCGTTCAGGATGCTTGCTCATAGATAACATCTTGATGTTATAATATTTTTTATATTGATCAACGACATACCGGCTTGCCCCACCGGGAGACCTAACGTACCCAATAGACCACATCTGAAACAGGCCCTGATTTGTGTTCAAGAATCTTCGCTCCATATACTTTCCCTCAGAAAGAACATAGAGCCGCATTGTCCCAGCAGAGTAGTCGCTACTCGCATCACCGATAGCGCGACCGCTCGAAACAATAAGAGCCATGTCGCGCCACCCATTTGGGCCATCAACAATCCAGAGCTTCCACGCCACACCAACAATCAATCCAAATGTAAATGACGCCACGAGTCGAGCAATTGCCTTCATGTGTCAGCGTGATACTGAGCCTCGCGGTTATGAGTAGCATGGAAAATGCTGCGTCAGCGGCGTGACA
>CAZGIK010000018.1:0-101519 GCA_964525755.1 uncultured Verrucomicrobiota bacterium | reverse complement strand
GTTGCTCGTCGGTCACAGCCCCATGAAGGGGATGCTCCCTCCTCGCGCCTCGCCCACGGGCCGTTTCCGCGAAAACAGGACCCCTCGGAGTTTCCGGACAGGCTCTAAGCCGGACCCGAAACTCCGGTCAGGCTCTCAGGGCTGGAGGTGCCGGACGAGGAAGTCGGCCCGTCGCCGGCTGGCCCACGGCGTTTCGCACGCGCCGTGTCCGGCGCCGGGCACGACCATGAGGTCGTAGTCGCGCCCCGCCCGGGTCAACGCGCCCGCCAGCTGGAGGGTGCTGGCAGGATCGACGTTCCGATCCAGCTCCCCCACCACCAGCAACAGCCGGCCCTGCAGCCGGGAGGCATGCTCCACGTTGGAGCTGGCGGCGTACTCCGGACCCACCGGCCAGCCCATCCACTGCTCGTTCCACCAGATCTTGTCCATCCGGTTGTCATGGCAGCCGCAGTCGGCGACCGCCGCCCGGTAGAAGTCGCCATGCCACAGCAACGCCGCCACCGCGTTCTGTCCGCCGGCGCTCCCTCCGTAGATGCCCACCCGGGCAAGGTCCATCTCCGGGTGCGACTTCGCCGCCGCTCGCATCCAGGCGATGCGGTCGGGGAAACCCGCGTCGCGCAGGTTGCGCCAGGCCACATCATGGAAGGCCTTGGTCCGCCAGGCCGTGCCCATCCCGTCGATCTGCACCACGATGAACCCCCGGTCCGCGATCTCATGCTGGTGCCGGTACACGGCCCGGAACGCCTTGGGGACATGGTGGTCGTGGGGGCCGGCGTAGATGTTCTCGACGACCGGATACCGCCGGGACGGGTCGAAGTCGCGGGGCCGGTGGATGATCCCCCAGATCTCCGTGGACCCGTCCCGTCCCCGGGCATGGAACCGCTCCGGCAGCCGTCCCCGCGCCGCCACCACCTCCCCGGCATCGGCCTCCTCAAGCCGGCACACCAGCCGCCCGTCCTCCGCCCGGCGCAGCTCGTGGACGGGCGGCTGGTCGACGCGCGACCAGGTGTCGATGAGGAACCGCCGGTCGGGGGACTCCTGCACCGTGTGGGTGCCGTCGCCTCCGGTCAGGACCACGAGGCCCGAGCCGTCGAGTCCCACCCGGGCGCGGTGGACATGGTACGGGTCCTGGTCCGCCCGGATCCCCACCGCGTCGAACCACACCTGACGGGTGTCGCGGTCGACGCGGACGAGACGCCGGACGTTCCACGGGCCCCGGGTCACCTGAGTCTTCACCGTCCCGTGCGCCACGTCGTACAGCCAGAGGTGATTCCAGCCGTCGCGCTCGCTCATCCAGAGCAGCTCGTCGTCCCCGAGCCACTCGGCGAGGAACTTGCCGGAGTAGTGGATGAAGGTGTCGCTGCGTTCGTCGACCACCGCACGGACCGAGCCGTCCGCCACCTCGACCGCGAGCACCCGGAGCACCTGATGGCCGCGGGCGTTGTAGACGAAGGTGAACCGGGAGGAATCGGCGGCCCATCGGAACCCGTCCAGTTCCCAGGGGTTCGGGAACAGGTCGTCCGCGATGGGAACCTCACGGCGGTCGGCCACCCGGAAGAGGCGCGGCGTCGCCACGGGGATCTCGTCGCCGGGCTTGAGGTAGGGGTAGGAGAGCAGGCGCGGCTGGAGCTGGTCGCGCGGGGCGGATTCCACCAGGTGCACGCGGCGCTCGGGGACCGGACGGGTCTGGAGGGCGACGAGGTGGGAGGAGTCGGGGGACCACGACACCTCGGGGAGGCTGGCGGGCCAGTCGACCCGGTCGTAGTCCATGCCGACCAGCCGGGCCCGGGAGGCGTCGCGCTGGAAACTGTTGCCCGGGCTGCCGCCGATCCCGATGGGGAACTCGTTCGACGGCGCGGCGGTCTCGCGCAGCCAGAGGTTGTGGTCCCGGACAAACGCCTCCCAGCGTCCGTCGGGCGACGCCACCGACCGGGGCGCCTCGCCCTCACCGCCCGCCGGACCGCGCGCGCGACGGCGTCGGGTCGGAACCTCGTCGCGGATGACCGCCGTCGACCGCCGGTCCACCGCCTCGAACACCGCGACCGCCCGGCCGCCGGACGCGGTCACCAGCCACACATGGCCGGAGTACGTGTTGAGACTCCGTTCACCGCCGGCCTCGATCCGCCCGTAGGCCTTCCGGTCGCCCTCCGGATCGAGCCAGAACAGGTCCACCGGCTGGTCGAGGGTGTTGCGGAACCGCAGACCGGTGGCGGGGCCGGTGCGCCGCGACGGCCGGATCTCCAGGTCGGCCGGAAGCGACTCACCCGCCTCGTCCTCCTCCCCGACCGCGGTCAGCCGATGCGTTTCGCGGTCGAGGCGCCAGCTCCCGTCCGGGCCGTGCAGCACCACGCGGACGGGATCGTCGGCAAACTCCAGCCGTTCCACCGGAAGCCGCCCGGGTTCGAATTCCTTTCCCGTGAGGGTCTTGAGTTCCGATGCCACCCGTGCGGCGTCGAAGGCCGGGGCGCGGCGGCCGGTGGCGGTGTCGACCTCGATGAACTCTCGGGCGTCGCCGGGTTGGTCGTTGCGGTACCAGAAGCGGGCGTTGCCGTGGAACCAATGGGGTTCGATGCGATCCCGGTAGACCCTGGGGGACTGGGCGACGAGCGTCCCGGGCAGCAGGAGGCCCAGGAGGAGGATCAACCGGGGGCGAAGCATACCGCGACAGCCTGCCCGGCGCCGGCCGGACCTGTCACGCGATCAGTCCCAGTGCCAGGTATCCGGCGGCGGCCACCGCGCCCCCGAGGAGGGCGAAGGGGAGCTGGGTCCGGACATGCTCATGGTGGTCGCACCCGGCCGCGAGACTGGAGATCAGCGTGGTGTCGCTGATGGGCGAGCAATGGTCGCCGAACACACCGCCGCCCAGGACGGCACCGACCACGAGCGGCGTGAGGATCCCGCCGTCGCCCGTTCCCAACCCGTGGGCCAGGGGCACCGCGAGGGGCATCACCACGGCGAACGTCCCCCAGCTGGTCCCGGTCGCAAAGGCCATCGCCGCCGCGAGGAGGAACACGCCCACCGGCAGGAACCGGGGTGCCAGCCAGGGCATGGCGACCCCGGCCAGCCAGCGGCCGGTCCCCAGCTGGGCGCAGATCGACCCGAGCCCAAAGGCGAGAACCATCAACAGGGCCATGGGAAGCATTCCCGCGGCCCCCGCCCGGGCCCCTTCCGCCCACCCCGCTCCGGCCGCGCGTCCCCCGGTGAGCGCGAGCAGCCCGCCGACCGCGAGCGCCGCCAGGACTCCCCAGAGAACCGCGGTCGAACCCGACGCCGCGCCGAGCAGGTCCATCCAGCCCGGGTCCGACATCCCGGCGGCGCGCACCCCGGCCCGCCCGGTGGCCAGGATGCCGACCGGCACGGCGACCAGGAGCGCGGTCAGCGGCAGGAGCAGGCGGCCGGCCCGGGGTGCGGCCTCGCCGGCCGTCGCGGCCGGCGGCACGTCCGACGCCGCTCCGGCCCGGGCCTCGGCGTCGGACCGCCGCAGGGGGCCGATGCTGAATCCGGTCAGGACCGCGACGAACACCAGGGCCACCGCGGCGAGCGAGTACAGGTTGAAGGGGATGGCCTGGACGAAGACGTGGAACGGGGTGGCGGACCCGAGGTGACCCGCGGCCGCCTCGGTGACGAGCAGTCCGAGCACCATGGCCCCCCAGCCATTGAGCGGGATGAGCATGCAGACCGGCGCCGAGGTGGCGTCGCAGAGGTAGGCCAGCCGGGCCCGGGACAGCCCCAGGCGGTCGAAGATCGGCCGCGAAACCGCCCCCACCACGAGGCAGGTGATGTTGGACTCGACGAACACCCCGAGGCCGAGGCCGGCCGCCGCCAGCTGGGCGCCGCGTCGGCTGCGGGCCCAGGCCCACCGCCCGGCCCACGCCACGAAACCGGCCACGCCCCCGTCCCGTCGCATCCCCTCCAGCAGGGAACCCATCAGGAGGGTGAACACCACCACCCGGGTCTGCCCGGCGTCACCCAGGACCCCGATGAGGGTGTCGATCGCCACCGCCAGCCCGTGCAGCGGATGTCCCCCGGCGAGCAACACGCCGCCGACCCCGATGCCGGCCAGAAGCGACGGCACCACCCGTCGGGTGGCCAATGCCAGGCCGATCGCCACCAGGGGTGGCAGGATCGGGAGGGGCCCCGGGAGGTCGGCCGGCATGACCGCGGGAGGCTCCCGCAATCCGGACCCGATGGCGAGTCCCGGCCGGGCGGTTCATCCCGGGCGGGGGGGGTGGCCGGTTCCGTGCTGGCGCCGCGCCGGGCGGCAGGCAGAGTCGGCCCATGCGCCATGCGCCGATCGACCCCCGACTGTTCGTCGAGAATCGCCGCCGTCTGACCGAGCGGATGCTCCCCAATTCCCTCGCGGTGGTGAACGCCAACGACATCCTGCCCACCAATGCCGACGGGACCCTCCGGCTGGTGGCGAACTCCGACCTCTTCTGGCTCACCGGGGTGAACCAGGAGGAGACGATCCTCCTGCTGTATCCCGGGGCCGAAGACCCCAAGCACCGGGAGATCCTCTTCCTGCGGGAGACCAACGACCTGATCGCCACCTGGGAGGGGCGGAAGCTCGGGATCGAGGAGGCCCGGCAGCGCACCGGGATCCGGCAGGTGCACTGGCTGGGGGAGTTCCCCGGACTGTTCCGCCGCCTGATGTGCGAGTCCGAGCACGTGTACCTGAACAGCAACGAGCACAAGCGCGCGTCCGTGGAGGTGGAGACCCGCGAGGCGCGGTTCGTGCGGCGGGTCCAGTCGGAGTTCCCCCTCCACGACTACCATCGCCTCGCCCGCCTGCTGCATGAGCTGCGGGTGGTGAAGCATCCGGTGGAGATCGACCTGCTGCGCCGGGCCTGCGACCTGACCCGGGCCGGGTTCGAACGCGTGGCCCGCCACGTCGTCCCCGGCATGGGCGAGACCGAACTCGAGGCCGAGTTCGCCCACGAGTTCATCCGCGGCGGCGGCGGCTTCGCCTACACCCCGATCATCGCCTCCGGCCCCAACGCCTGCATCCTCCACTACATCGACAACGACCAGCCGTGCCGCGACGGCGACCTGCTCCTGCTCGACGTCGGGGCGAGCTACGCCAACTACAATGCCGACCTGACCCGCACCATCCCGGTCAACGGCCGTTTCACCCGCCGTCAGCGGGAGGTCTACCAGGCGGTGCTCCGCGTGCTCCGCGGCTGCATCGCCGGGCTCGTCCCGGGGAAACGTCCCCGGGACTGGCAACGCGAGGCGGAACAGTTGATCGAGGCGGAGCTGGTGGACCTCGGGCTGCTCAGCCTCCGGGAGATCCGGCGGCAGGACCCGGACCGCCCGGCGTTCCGCAAGTACTTCATGCACGGGGTGGGGCATCCGCTGGGACTCGATGTCCACGACGTGGGCCTGACCACGGAGCCGTTCCAGGAGGGATGGGTCATGACGGTCGAGCCGGCGATCTACATCCGCGAGGAAGGGCTGGCGGTGCGCCTCGAGAACGACGTCGTGATCCGCGCCGGTGGCAACGAGGACCTCATGGCCGACATCCCGATCGAGCCGGATGCGATCGAGGCGCTGATGGCGCGGAACGCCAAGCCGCGCAAGGCCCGCAGCCGACGCCGGTAGGCGGTCCACCCTGCCGACGCGGGCTCATCCCTCCACGGCCCGGGGGGACGCTGGGCGCCATGGAGCGAGCCTGCGAGCCCGATCGGTCCCGCCAGGGGCCGACGCCCCAACGCT
Source organism: uncultured Verrucomicrobiota bacterium (assembly GCA_964525755.1). Lineage (GTDB taxonomy): Bacteria > Verrucomicrobiota > Verrucomicrobiia > Limisphaerales > UBA9464 > UBA6176. The sequence goes on along the minus strand of CAZGIK010000018.1, from coordinate 95,804 downwards.
CCCCCACCCTGCGGGGTCCTCACGGACCCCGACGGACTCGCCCGCTGGCGCGGGCTCATCCCTCCACGGCCCGATGAGCCGCACAGGCAGGCGACGCCCCGCCGCTTCCAAGCCTTGGCAACCGCTCGCCGGTTGGCTAGCGTCCCGACGTTCCAAGAACCCCCGTCCGGACCGTCCGGCCGGGAAACAACCAAGAAACTCCGACAAGTCCTGTCACGATCATGAACAAGTTCCTCACCCTGCTGGCCGCCGTCGGGCTGCTGGCTTCCACCGGGTCGGCCGTCCTCGCCGCCGAGTCCTGCGAGACCGCCGCCTGCTGCGCCACCAAGAAGAACGCCGCCACGGCGTCGCTCAAGATCAAGGGCATCGAGGGCGAGGCCTGCGCCCAGAAGGTCGAGGCCGCCCTGCTGAAGGTGAAGGGCGTGCAGTCCGCCCACGTCTGCCCGGTGAGCCACACCGCCCAGGTCGAGTTCGACTCCAAGGCCACCAGCCAGCGCAAGATCTCGGCGGCCGTCCGCAAGGCCGGGTACAAGGTCGACAAGAAGGCCAAGTCCTGACCGGCTGAAGGATCCACGGGGCGGGGATTCCCGGGTGACCGGGTGCCCCGCCCCCTTTTTTTTGTCCGGCACCCTGTAACCTTCGGACCCGGATGTCGTAGGGGAGACATCATGTGGCCCGATCCCCACCCCTCCGGCCCGCGCACCCCGCAGCGGCCCACCTCCCGTCCCCTCCCTCCCCGCCCCCCGGCTCCGCCGCGCCCCTCCGGCCCGCCCGGGGGCGGACCGTTCGTCCGTCCGCCCGGCCGCTGGCGGTTCGAGGAGCTGGAGATCTGGGCCGACGCCCGGGACCTGGCGGTGGCGTTCCATCGGGTGGCCTCCGGTCTCGACCAGCAGGCCCTGCACGGGCCCGCCTCCCAGCTCCGGTCCGCCGGCGGTGCGCCGGTGGGCTGGATTGCGGAGGGGTCGGGGGGCAACCGGGAGGAGTTCCTCGAATGCCTCGCCCGTGCCCGCGGCTCGCTGTTCGCCGCCGCCTCCTGGCTGTTCGTCTTCCGGGAACTCGGGGTGCTCGACGCCGGTGTGGTCCAACCCCTGCTGGACCGCGGCGAGGCCCTGGGCCGCCGCCTCGCGGCCTTCGCCCGACGCGTTCGCGATCCCGACGGAACGGACGGCGGCGGGGACCGTCAGCCCGCCCGCGGCGGGGACATCCCGTCGGGCGCGGGTTCAAGGTGACAGGCCATGCACCGCCCCGCGGAGGTTTCGCGCGGGACCGGACGCTCGGTCCGGCACCGGTCGAAGGCCTCCGGGCAGCGGGGATGGAAGGCGCATCCGGATGGCGGGTCGAGGGGCGAGGGGACGTCGCCGGTCAGGAGGATCCGTCCGCCGCGGCCGGCCGGGTCGATCACCGGCACGGCCGACAGCAGGGCCCGGGTGTAGGGATGTCGGGGGTCGCGGCAGACCTCCCGCGCCGGGCCGGTCTCGACGATCCGCCCGAGGTACATCACCGCCACCCGGTCGCACAGGTGTTCCACCACCGCGAGGTCGTGGGAGATGAAGAAATAGGCGAGGCCGTGCGCCGCCTGGAGGTCGCGCAGGAGGTTGATCACCTGGGCCTGGACCGAGACGTCGAGGGCGCTGACCGGCTCGTCGCAGACGATGAGCCGCGGCTCGACCGCCAGGGCCCGGGCGATGCCGATCCGCTGACGCTGGCCGCCGCTGAACTCGTGCGGGTACCGCTGGGCGTGGTCGGGCTCCAGCCCCACCTGCGCGAGCAGCGAGGCGATCCGCCCGCGGCGCGCCTCCGCCGTGGGCGCGAGGCGGTGGATGTCGAGCGCCTCGCCGATGCTCTCGCCGATGGTCCGCCGGGGATTCAGGGAACTGAACGGGTCCTGGAAGATCATCTGCATCTGGCGCCGCTTCGCCCGCAGGGCGGCCCCGCCCAGCCGGGTGATGTCCTCGCCGTCGAACCGGATCCGGCCGGCCACCGGTTCCACCAGGCGGAGGATCGCGCGGCCCAGGGTGCTCTTCCCGCAGCCGCTCTCGCCCACCAGCCCCAGGGTCTCGCCCGGGGCCACCGCCAGGCTCACGTCCTCGACCGCATGCACCCATCCCGTGGTGCGACTCCATGGACCGGACCGCGCGGGGAACCGGACCGACAGGCCTTCGACTTCGAGCAGCGGGGGGGTCATTCGGGACGGTCGGTATGGGGGCAGCGGACGGTGTGTCCGGGGGCGATCGGGAGGAGTTCGGGGGCGTCCCGGTGGCAGGTGTCCCGCGCGATGGGGCAACGGGGGGCGAAGCGGCACCCGGCGGGCCATCGGCCCAGGGGCGGCACCGAGCCGGGAATCGCCTCCAGCCGGTCGGCGGGACGTCCCAGCTCGGGCAACGCCCGGAGCAGCGCCCGGGTGTACGGATGGAACGGCCGCCTCAGGACCGCATCGGCCGGCCCCTCCTCCACCACCTGCCCCGCGTACATCACCACGATGCGGTCGGCCAGCCCCCCCAGCAGGGCGAGATTGTGGGTGATCAGCAGGATGGCCATGCCCCGGCGCTGCCGGAGGGCGACCAGCAGGTCGAGGATCTGGGCCTGGATGGTGACGTCGAGCGCGGTGGTCGGTTCATCGGCCACCAGCAGGCGCGGTTCCGCCGCCAGGGCCATGGCGATCATCACCCGCTGCTGCATTCCCCCCGAGAGCTGGTGCGGATAGTCACGGGCCCGCGCCTCGGGCGCGGGAATCCCGACCTGCCGCAGGAGCGCCACCACCTCGGCATCGGTGGCGTGTTCGGGCCGGTTCACCTGGAGCGACTCGAGGATCTGGCGTCCCACCCGGAGGACCGGGTTGAGGGCGGAGCCGGGTTCCTGGAACACGTAGCTGACCACCCGTCCCCGGAGGCGGCGCAGGGCGTCCGGGCCCAGGGCCAGCACCGGTTGTCCATCGAGGAGGATCTCCCCGCCGACATATCTCGCCGGCGGGCTGGGCAGGAGACGGCCGATGCTCTGGGCGGTGATGCTCTTTCCGCATCCGCTCTCGCCCACCAGGCCGACCGTCTCCCCGGCATCCACCTGCAACGACACGCCGTCGACCGCCCGGACCGAGCGGCCATCGCGCTCGAACTCCAGCTGCAGGTTGCGGATCTCCAGGAGCGGCATCAGCGATGGCGATCCTCGACCGGGAGGGGTCCCCGGGCAACCGCGGAGACGGGCCCCGGCGGCACCAGCGGCTGGGTCCACGCCATCTCCATCTCGCCCGGACGGCCGGGATTGTCCTTCGGACGCGACGAGGTGATGCGGGCGCGGACGTAGAGTTCGTCCCCACGGAGCCGGTACTCCGCCTCGGTCCCGTCCACGACCGCGAGCACCGCGCCGACATCGGGGGAGTATCGTTGGGTGACGCGCAGCGGGATCCCGCCGGCCCCGACCAGCGGTTCGCTGGCGGCGTTGAATCCGCGCCGGGTGCCGATGAACTCCACCCGGTAGGTCACGCCCGGCCGGGGATCGATCTCCACCCGGAGCCGGTCCGGTCCGCGGCGGACATCCCGCAGCTCCACGCCGCTGCTGGAGTAGAAGTCGCCGGCCTCCAACGCGGCGACGAGATCCGCGGCGTCCAGCCGGCGGGACCGGACCCGGACCCATCCGCGGCCCGGGTTGCTGAGGTGCACGCCGTTGGTGTGATAGTTGTGCCCGTCGTCCGTCGCCAGACCATACATCGGACCGAGCCCGAGGAACGCCAGGCGCCACGTGAGGGCGATGTCCCACATGCGCTCGGTGCCGGGATGTCCGGCATCGCCCTCGTTGTGGACCGCCGGATGCCCGTTGTAGACCTCGAAGAACTGCTCGCCGCGGATCTGCATGAGTTCCTCGGCCGTGATGGCCCAGCCGAAGTTGGGATGGTTGATGTGGGGGAACATCGGCTGGCCGGTCTCGGCCCGCTGGGCGAGGACGGCGTCGACGTTCCGCTGCAGGACATCCACCACGTTCGACCCTCCCTGGGCGGCGATGGGGCGGACGAGGTTGTGGGCGTTGAGGTGGAGGGGGGCGGTCAGGTGCCGGTCGGTGATCTCCTCGCCGGCGATCAGCAGGAACTGCCCGGGAACCTCCACCCGACCCCGGTACTCCTCCAGCGGACGCAGCCGGACCTCGGCCTGTCCGTCACGGTTCCGCCGTTCCACCCAGCCGTCGCCCCAAGCCGCCAGGTACTTCTCCAGCACCCGGCCGTCGCCCCGGCCGTTCCGGAGCGGGAACCAGCGCTCGCCCGACTGCATCACGTTGTGGTCGGAGACGGAGAGGAAATGGTATCCCTGTTCCCGGTACCAGGCGGCGATCATCTCCGGGTAGTCGTCGCCGTCGCTCCAGAGGGAATGGGTGTGCAGGTTGCCCTTCCACCAACGGGCCTGCCCCCCGGAGCCGGACCGGCCGGCGCAGCCAGCCAGGACGAGGACAAGGGCGACGCCGAGGCCGAGGCCGGTCCACCGGGATGGGGTTCGCATGGGCGGATCCTCCCCCAGGCCGTCCCTCCGGGGCAAGGATGGGGGGCCGGGCCGGGATGGCGGGGAGGTGCCGGGCGTGTCACGTCTTGCGGCGACGGGCCCAGAACGCGTGCCGGAGCCGGTGTCCCGGCACCATTCCGGTTGCCAGCGCCGGGGGGAATCAGGAGGGTGAGCGGCGAAATTCTCCCCCGCCCCGGATCCACCCGGATCCCCGGGCAGGGTTCCCGACACGCCATGGAACGCCCTCCCAGAGTTTCCGGGGAACGTCTTGCCCATGCGTCCGACCGCGCCGTGCGGGAAGCCGTACCGGCGGTGGCCCTCTGGCTCGGGGTGCTGTACGCCCTGCTCGCGGTCGCCCACGAGTCGCTGCTGCCCGAGGGTTACCGCACCGCCATGACCTGCCTCGCAGCCGGGACCAGCGCGGTGCTGCTCGGGGTGTACACCTGGGTGCGACGACGCGGGCTCCGGCCCGGGAGCGGGCATCCGGTGACGACGGCGATCCTGGGCCTGGCCCTGGTGAACTGCCTCGCCCACCTCCACTGGAGCGGCGAGATCGTCCAGGCGACCAATCTCATGCTGCTGGCCGTGGCCGCCGGGTCCATCCTCCTGCGTCCGGCCTGGTTCTGGTCGGTGGTGCTGGTGGCGGCGGCGGGCGGCGCCTGGCTGGGCCTGCGGGCCGAGCCGGCGCAGTGGCGATGGCACTTCGGCATCGGCGGCGCCACCGGGATCGCCATCGGCGCGGTGTTCCGCTGGATCCGGATGCGGGCCGTGGGCCGCTACGAGACGGCCCTGGCGGAGCTGGAATCCACCACCGCCGGCCTCCGCCAGGCCTCGCTCGCCGCCCAGTCCGCCGCCCGCTCGCGTTCCGAGTTCCTCGCCAGCATGAGCCGGGAACTCCGCGAGCCCATCGCCGACGTGGTCGACCTCGCCGACCGGCTGTCCGATGCCCCCGGACCGGCGACGGCTCCCGACACCGTCCTCCAGTTGCGCGAACGGGCCGCGGCGGCGATGGGGGTGGTGGGGGACATGCTGGAGCTCGCCGATGTCGACCCGGGGGCCGCCGCGCCGGAGCTGACGGATGTGGACATCCGCCAACTGATCCGCTCGCAGGCCGAGCGCCATGAGAAGCGCGCCCGGGACAAGGGCCTCGATTTCCGATGCCAGGTGGATCCCACCGTGCCGGGATGGGCCCGGGTGGATGCGCGGCGCTTCCGACGGGTCCTGGCGTGCCTGCTCGACAACGCGGTCAAGTTCACCCTGCGCGGCCGGATCGACATCGAGGCGGCCACCGTGCCGCGTGCGACCGGCGGATGGACCCTGCGGCTGAGCGTCCGCGACTCCGGGGTCGGCTTCTCGGAGGGGGACCGCGGGCGGATGTTCCAGCCGGCCGGCGCCGCCGGGGACGGCGGCCGGCTGGGGCTGGCCATGGCCCGGCAGAGCATCGAGTCGCTCGGCGGCCAGCTCGACGGATTCGGCGCGCCGGGCAAGGGATCGGTCTTCTGGTTCGAGCTGCCCCTGGAACAGCCCCGTGGCGACGCCTCCCGGACCGACGGACCCACTCCGGCTGCCCCGACAGCAACCCCGGCCGCCGGACCGCTTCGGGTGCTGCTGGTGGATCCCGATCCCGTCGGCGGACGTTACCTGGCGGGCCTGATCGGGTCGCTCGGGAGCCGGACGGTCGCCGCGGGCGTGGGCGAGGAGCCGGGCCCGGACAGTCCGCCCCGGTGGGATGTGGTGATGGTCGATCTGCCCGCGCCCGACCCCGCCTCCCGGACCCGGTTGGCCGAGGTCCGACGCCGCTGGGCCGTCGACTCCCTGCCGGTCGTCGTGGTGTCGCCCGCGTCATCCGCCAACGAGCGCGCCGCCTGGCTGGAAGCGGGCGCTGCCGACTGCCTTCCCCGGCCGGTCCGACCCACGGATCTCCGTCAGGTGCTCGACCGGATCGCCGCCGGACGCCGCTAGCCCGCCCCGCAAGGAGCTCGATTTCCGCTGTTTCCGGTCGCAACCCGGTCCGGTAGTCTCGCCGTCCGATGCATCCCCCACGACCCAGAATCCGTTCCCGGGGCGCCGTGGCGGTGGCGCTGGCCGCGCTGTTGGGCCTCGCGGGTGGCCTGTTGCATGCCCAACGGGGCCGGATGGACCGGTCCCTCTCCTCCCGCTTCTCACCGGCCGCCGACCGGGCCGGCGTCCCCGAATGGACCGTGCCGCCCGCCTACCAGTCGGATGTCTTCACCTTCGTCCGCCTCCGCTACAACTCCCGGGGACGGGGCGGCTGGCGCGGGGACTATCCGGCCGCCGACCTGAACTTCTCCCATCGGCTGGAGGAACTCACCTCCCTGAAGGTGAACCCGGACGGGCTGATCCTCGACGTGGACGATCCCCGCCTCCGCGACTTCCCGTTCGCCTTCATGATCGACCCGCGGAGCCTCGACCTGGGCGACCGGGAGGCGCGGGCGCTGCGGGAGTATCTGCTCGGCGGCGGCTTCCTGATGATCGACGACTTCTGGGGCGACCGGATGTGGAACCATCTCGAGGGCGAACTGCGGAAGGTGTTTCCCGACCGGAAATGGGTCTCCCTCCCGCAGGAGCATCCGATCTTCAACCAGCCGTTCGTCCTCGGGGAGAAGCCGCAGGTGCCGAGCGAGGATTCGGCCCATGCCACCCGGGACGACCCGGGGCCGCGGCGGACCTGGGAGTTCGAGATCAGCTACGAGGAACCCCAACCGGCCGACTACCGGGCCTACCTCGATGACCAGGGTCGGATCATGGTCCTGGTGTGCTGGAACACCGACCTGAGCGACGGCTGGGAGGAGGAGGGGATCAGCGAATGGTTCTTCGAGAACTTCTCGGAGAAATCCTCCTTCCCCATGGGAATCAACATCGTCTTCTACGCCCTGACGCACTGACCGGATGCTTCGGGGGGGCTGATCACCCGCCGCTGGCGGCCGCCACCTGTTCCCAGGCGGTGCGCTGGGCGGGGGTGAGTTCGCGCGGGAGGGTGACGGCGACCGTCACCAGCAGGTCCCCCCGGCTGCCGCCCTCCGCCGGCAGGCCCTGCCCACGGACGCGCAACCGCTGACCCGGGCTGGTGCCGGGCGGGATCCGCACCTGCACCGAACCCTCCAGCGTGCCCACCCGCACGGTGGTGCCCAGCACCGCCGCCCACGCCGGGACCTCCACCTCGGTCGACAGGTCGGCACCCTCGACCCGGAAATCCGGATGGGGCGACAGCCGTACCCGGAGGAACAGGTCGCCCGCCCCGCCCGGACCGGCTCCCCCCTTCCCGCCCACCCGGATCACCTGTCCCTCCCGCACCCCGGCGGGAATCCGGACCTTGAACGTCTCGGTCGTCCCGGCCCCGGTGTCGGGATCGGTGGACCGGAGGGAGATGGACCGGACCGACCCGCGGAGGGCCTCGTCGAGACTGACCGCCAGGTCGCCCTCGATGTCCGCGCCCCGCTGGGAAAAGCCCCGCCCGGAACCCCGGGACGGGCCGGACCCCGGAAAATCCTGCCCGGAGAAGCGTCCGCCGAAGAACTGCTCGAAAAAGTCGCTGAAACCGGTGCCGCCAAAGTGGAAATCGCGTTCCGGTCCCGGCCGGCCGGCCCCGGTCCGGCCCTGCCATCCGGGCGGCGGCTGGAACCCGGCGCCCTGCTTCCAGTTGGCGCCGAGGGTGTCGTACTTCCGACGGTTCTCCGGGTCGCCGAGAACCTCATAGGCCTCGTTGACCTCCTTGAACCGGTCTTCCGCCCCCTTCTCCTTGGCCACGTCCGGATGATACTTCCGGGCCATCTTGCGGTAGGCCTTCTTGATCTCCTCGGGGCCGGCTTTCCGGTCGACCCCGAGGATCTGGTAGTAGTCTTTGAACTCCATGCCCAATCCTGTTCCCGCCGGTCCGGTATCGTCTGTCCCCGGAATCCGGCCCGGGAATGATGGCGGGCCGGTCGCCGGCCGCAAACCGGGAGCCGTCTTTCGGCCTGCCCCCGGACGGAATGGGGGCTAGGGTCCGCCCATGACCGATCCGGTCGTCTCCAGCCAGTGGGCCAGCGTGCGGGACCATTCCCGTGACTTCGAGCACTTCACCTACGTCTACCCGGTGATCTCCCGAAGGTCGCGGGGACTGTCCATCGGACTGAACCTCAACCCCGACAAGGTCTGCAACTTCGACTGCGTCTACTGCTGCGTGGACCGTCGGGTGCCCCCCCGGACCCGTGAGCTGGACCTCGCGGTGCTGGCCGGGGAGCTGGACCAGATGATCCGGCTGGCGCATTCCGGGGATCTGGCCCGGCATCCCCGCTTCGCCGAGGGCGCCCCGCTGACCCGGGTGGTGCGCGACCTCGCGTTCAGCGGAGATGGCGAGCCGACCATGGTGCCGGACTTCGAGGCGTGCGTCCGGGTGGCGGTGGAGGCCAAGCGCGCCCACGGGCTCGACGCGACCAAGATCGTCCTGATCACCGACGCCGCCGGCCTCGACAAGGGGACGGTCCGCCGCGGCCTCGAGCTGATGGACGCTCATCAGGGGGAGATCTGGGGAAAGCTCGATGCCGGGACGGAGCCGTACTTCCGATCGGTCAACCGCTCGCACATCCGTTTCGACCGCATCCTCCGCAACCTGACGCTCACGGCACAGGTCCGTCCGATCATCATCCAGACCATGTTCCTGCGGATCCGCGGGGAGATGATGTCGGACGGGGAACTGTCGGCGTACTGCGGTCGGCTCCGGGAGATTGTCGCGGCGGGGGGGAAGATCCGGGCGGTGCATGCCTACACCGTGGCCCGGCCCACGCCGGAAACCTGGGCCACCCGCCTGACCCCCGGGGAGCTGGAGGCCCTGGCGGGCCGGGTCCGGGAGCAGACCGGCCTGCCGGTCGAGACGTTCGCCTGACCAGCCCCCGGCGGATTCACCATCCGCCGCCACATGCGACCGGTCGCGCCTCGGAGCGGATCCACCCCCGGGGAGAATCAGGGCTGGGCGCCGATGTCCTGGGACAGCTCGAGCCGGTAGCGGAACTGCTTCGGGTTGATCCACTCGGCGTGCCCGTCCACGAAGACCGCGTTGTGGCCACGGCCCTTGTGGTTGTCGAGGGGGTCCGGACGGTCGTTCAGCGCGGCACGACCCTGGAAGACCGCATCCTCATCGGCATCGACGAAGATCCAGATGTTGGCCGGGCCCGGCTTGGTGCCGCGGAGGCCGAAGGAGCTGTTCCGATGAACCCAGGAGAGGACGTTGGCCTGGGTCTTGGGGGTGGCGCGGGGCTCCTCCGCCACGGCCCCCATGTGGCCGTAGATCTCGTAGCTGAACCCGTTGGTGAACCATGGCCCCCGGGCCACATCCTGGAGATCCCTCAGCCCGGCGTCCTCCCCGCTCACCCGGTCGACCGCCCGGTTGGTCCGCACGTTGTTGCGCGTGGCCGGACAGACGAACGAACGGAGCGCCGGCACGTACTTCGGGTAGAGGAAGTTGATGTCGTCGTCGAAATAGCTCCGCAGCGGGGTGTACCGGCCCTCGGGGTTGTCGTCGGAGTACATGATGCATCCCAGCCCGAGCTGCTTGATGTTGTTCATGCAGGTCAGGCGGATGGCCTTCTCCTTGGCCTTGCTGAGGGCCGGGAGGAGCATGCCGGCGAGGATGGCGATGATGGCGATCACCACCAGCAGCTCGATCAGGGTGAAGGCGCCGGGGGGCCGGCGACGGCTTGAGGGGGCGGGCTCCATGCGCGTCGTCTTCCAGAAACCCCCCGCCGACCCCGCCGGCAAGGCCCAATCCGGCCGGGGGCGGTAGACGAAAGGGGTATTGGGGCCGCCCGGGGCGTGGGGCAGCCTCGGGGAAGGGGAGGTCGGGTTGACAGCCCGGCACCCCGTAACCAGTCTGGAACGCCGGAGTCAGCCGGGGAGGACCTGCCCAAGCCCCGTCCCGCCGGCTTCGTCCGTCATCAACCTCCAAGAACCATGATCAGCAATCGCAATTCCGCGTTCTGGCGCGGGCTGGCGGCCGCCGCGCTCCTGCCGGCGGTCCCCCTCGCGTCCCAGGCCCAGGGCGTCGTGTTCAGCGACGACTTCGACACCGACAGCGCCGCCCGATGGAACGTCTTCGACGCCGCCGCCGGGGATGTCTCGGGGGTGAGCGACTTCGAGGCGACCTTCAACTACGACTACAGCACCGTCGGGATCCCCGCCGCCCCGAATTCCACGGGAGGCACCACCCGCGGTGTCCGGCTCTCGGTGAACAACGTCGAACCGGCCGAACGGGCTGCGGTGAGCCTGTTCCCCAAGGACGTCAGCGTGTCGGGCACCTTCGCCCTGCGCTTCGACATGTGGATCAACTACAACGGCGGACCGTACGGAGGTTCCGGGTCCACCGAGTTCGCCCTGGCAGGCCTCAACCATGCGGGTGACAAGGTCATCTGGCCGCTGTCGCCGGACAGTGACGGCGTGTTCTTCGCGGTGACCGGCGAGGGTGGCGCCGCCCGGGACTATCGCACCTACGTCGGCCAGTTCGGCAACTCGCCGGTGGAGCAGACCTTCTTCGACGGCGGCTTCCTCGACCGCGACGGCAGCGGCACGGCCGAGAACGAGGGCTTCGCCCAGAACCCAGCCGAATACCCCTTGAACTTCATCTTCCCCTCGCCCCCGTTCGAGACCCTCGCCATGCCGGGCAAACAGTGGGTGCAGGGCGAGGTCCGACAGGAGAACGGCAGGATCGTCTGGTCGCTCAACGGCTTCGTGATCGCCGACTACGAGAACTTCTCCGGGTTCGAGTCCGGCACCCCGATGCTCGGGTACATGGACATCTTCAACTCCATCGCCAACCCGGCCGAGGACAACTTTGTGATCTACGACAACGTCCGCGTCGTCGACCTCTCCGTCGTGCCGCCGCTGCCGCAGGTTGGCGTGGAAGCCACCGACGCCACCGGGGCCGAGCCGGGAACGGACACGCTGACCTTCACGATCGACCGGACCGGCGACACGTCGGCGCCGCTGACCGTGAAGTTCCGCTTCGCCGGACAGGCCGTCCCGGGCGCCGATTTCGACACCGCCGCGCTCACCGCGGCGGGCGAAGGCATGTTCAGCACGACCATCCCGGCCGGTGCCTCGTCGGTCGACGTCGTCATCACCCCGTTGAATGACACCCTGGGCGAAAGCGACGAGACCCTCAACCTGGTGCTGCTTGGAACGCCCGGGGTGTACGAGGTCGGCGCCCGCATGTTCGGGTTCGGCACGCTGCTGGACGACGGCGACACCGCGGCGGTGAACATCGAGCTGGTCGACGGCGAGATGTACGAGCGGGACTTCGAGGACCGCGCGGTGATCCGGGTGACGCGCGAGGGGACCACCGAATCGAATCTGGCGGTCAACCTCCAGTTCGGCGGCACCGCTGGCGCTTCCGACTACACCGGCGGGGTCACGTCGGTGCTCATCCCGGCCGGCGCGTCCAGTTTCGACATCGAGCTCTTTCCGACCGACGACGCGCTGGTCGAGGGAGCGGAGACGATCGAGGTGGCGGTGGTCGCAGGTGCCGGGTACGGCCCCGGACCGAACGCCACGGCGTCGGTCCGTCTCCGCGATGACGAGCGCGAGGACCTTCCGGTCCTCTTCGCCGAGGGTTTCGACACCGACGTCTCGGGCGCGTGGAACCTCGTGTTCAGCTCGGGCAACGGCTTCGACGACTTCCGGGCACAGTTCGGGTACGACTATTCCTTCGACGGTGTGGCCGCCGCGCCGAATTCCCCCGGCGGGTCGACCACCGGGCTCAAGGTGACGGTCAACAAGGATGAACCGTCCGCCTCCGGCGCCGCCGCCCTCAACCTCTACCTGAAGGACCGGGTGTTCAGCGGCAACTACGCGGTGCGGTTCAACATGTACCTCACCTTCGACAGCTTCGCCGCCGGGACCACCGAGCACTCGATCTTCGGGGTGAACCACGGGGGCTCCGCGGTGAACCGCCATGGCACCCCGGGTGGCGACGGGCTCTGGTTCGCCGTCGAGTCGGACGGCAGCGGCAGCGGCGGACGGAGCTATGTCCTCTATGAGTCGGCCGATCCCGCCGTGGCCCCGACGTTCGTCGCCCGGCCCGCCTCGGAACTGGCCGGCATCTTCCGCACGCCGCCCTACGCGGCCAACGGTGCGGCCGCCGGAGCCTGGGTGGACGTGGAGATCCGTCAGCAGAACCGCATGCTGACCCTCCTCATCAACGGCGCCACCATCCTGACCAAGGAGAACGTGGGGTCCGTGTCCAGCGGCACCCTGATGCTCGGCCACATGGACACCTTCGCGTCGATCGGCGCCGAGGCGAACTTCACGATCTTCGACAACCTCCAGGTCGTCGACCTGGGCGGAACGGTCGCCGAGGGCGGTCCGGTGGGCGTGACGCTGACCGACGGCAAGGTGATCCTCACCTGGACCGACGCGGGAACGCTGGAGGTGTCGGACTCGTTCGACGGCCCGTTCACCCCGGTGGCCGGTGCCACAAGCCCGTTCGAGGTGACGCCCGACGGGGCGCAGAAGTTTTACCGTCTGCGCTGACGACGCCCGAGGCGTCGACAACGGGGGTCCGCCGGCAGGCAAGGCCGGCGGACCCTTTTCATTTCCCGATTCCCCGTTGTGCCGGTTTCCGGCGTGTGGCATGAGTCGCGGCCCGATGGAACGCACGCTCATCCTCTGCAAGCCGGACTGCATGGAGAAGAACCTCGCCGGCGAGGTCCTCCGGCGCTTCGCCGGCGCCGGCCTCCGTCCGGTCGCCGCCAAGATGCTCCGCCTGACCGACGACCTCCTCGCCGAGCACTACGCCCACGTGAAGGACCGCCCGTTCTTCCCCGACATCGTCGCCTTCATGAAGGCGCGTCCGGTCCTGGCCCTCGTGCTGGAGGGCGACAACGCCGTCGCCACAGTCCGCGACCTCCTCGGCCCCACCGATTCGCGCAAGGCGGCCCCGGGAACCATTCGCGGCGACCTCGGCACCGACAACATGCGCAACATGGTCCACGCCTCCGATTCCACGGAGAACGCCCGGATCGAGGTCGACCGCTTCTTCCTCCCGGCCGAGGTCGTGGGCTGAGAGCCGTTCCGGGTCAGATCCCGAGCCGGGTGGCCTCGTGCGCGTCGACCGCCTGACGAACCTTGCGCACCCACGCCGCGAACACCTCCCGGACGTAGTCCGACACCTCCTCCGAGGGGACGTTCTCATGGGTGTGCTGGGCCGACGGAAGCCAGTCCGCGCGCAGGTGGCGCTCCTTGTGGAGGAGGTCCACCGGGCGGAGGAACACGTCCACCGTGACCTCCACCCGGTCGCCGGCTCCCGGACGCGATTCGGCGGTGGCCACCACTTCGTGCTCCGTCGCGCCCCCGCGCAGCGTGGCAACGACTTCCGAGATCGACAAACGGGCGCTCATTTTGGGTCGGCCACGCCAGCCTGAAGCGCCGGCCGATGCCCGGCAATGGTTCCTTGGCGGTGCAAGGCGCCGGAGGCGGCTCGCGGTGAAACCCACGCCGAGCCCCCCTTTCCACCCCGCTCCCCGGGAGGGATGAGCTCGCGAGTCCGATCGGTCCCGTCAGGGACCGACACCCGGCCTTCATTCCGGCCAACGGCCGTCGACGATCGGACGCAGCCGCAGCCGGGCCGGGTCGAGTTCCACATGGCGGATCCGCTGCCGTCGATGGGTGTAGGTGATGTGGACATGCCCATCGGCCGACTGGATCACGGCCGGGTAGGAGTACTCGCCCGGTTGGTCCTCGAGGACGGCGGCCGCCTGCCAGGTCCGCCCGTCGGTGCTGATCGCGACATTCAGGGGGCTGCGGCCCCGCGGGGTGTGGTTGTACACCAGAAGGTGGCGGCCGTCGGCCAGGGTGACCGCGTCGGTTCCGGAGTTGGGGTTGGGCAGCGCCGTGAGGGTCATCGGACCCCAGGTCCGTCCGGCGTCCTCCGACCCGATCTCGAACACCCGGCCCTGCCGGCTCCTTCCCAACGCCTGAAGGCGTCCTCCCGGGTGCAGAAGCACGCTCGGCTGGATGGCCCCGATCTCCCGTCCGTCGTTGAGCGGACCGGTCCGGGACCATGTGGCACCCCCGTCGACGCTCCGCTCGAAGTGCACCCGCCACCCGTCGTCCTCGGTGCTGGTCGGCGACAGGATCGTCCCGTCACCCAGCTGCACCGGCTTGTTCTTGATCGGACCGAGGATGCCCTCGGGGAGTCGACGGGCATCGGACCAGGTCCGGCCGGCATCGGATGAGGTCCGGACCATTCCCCACCAGGTCGACGGGCTGGGGCCGACCTTGTAGTACAGCTGGAGGGGGCCGGTACGGGGCTGGAAGAGGACCGGATTCCAGCACGGGTGACGTTCCCCGGAGGGCTGGACGCCGTCGGCCACCTCGACCGGGGCACTCCAGACGCCGCGTTCGAGGCGCGAGACCCAGATGCCCACGTCGGGATGTTTCTCCCGGGTGCCCCCGAACCATGCGGCGACCAGCCCCGCCGGGGTTTCCACCAATGTGGACGCGTGGCACTCGGGGAACGGGGCCGAATGGTAGACGAACTGGCGGGTCAGAACGCCCGGCTGGCCGTGGGCGGGAAGGCCGGCCGATCCGATCGCGACCAGCAGGGACATCAGGAGGCGTTTCATGGCGGGTGCGGAGGGAGCTTCCCCCCGGCCGGTGTCCGGACCAAGCCCGATGTGCCCCCCGGCGCGACCGTTCCCAGGTGACAGGCACCCCGGTAGGCGGGGGCTCCACAAGGGTGACAGACACCCCCGCGGGCAGGGCCTCGGGCTGGACAGGGGTGACAGGCACCCTGGTGGGGGCGAGGGCACCCGGGTGACAGACACCCCCGAGGCAGGGTTTGGGGCTCAACAAAGGTGACAGGCACCCCCGGGGGCGGTGTCTGGGGCGGGACAGGGGTGACAGGCAGCCTGTCGGGGGCATCCCCACCCGATTGGGTCTCGCCCGGGGCGACGGCGACGCGGTATGCCGGGGGGCATGAGAACTCCCCGTTCGACCGCCGCGTTGGGTGGCTGGCGATGGCTGGCCCTCTGGATCGGGACCGTGCTCCGGGCCGCCGACGCCTCACCGCCGCCCGTGGTGGCGGACGTGGTGGTCTACGGAGGGACGGCGGCCGGGGTGATGGCGGCGGCCCAGGCGGTCCGGATGGGGCGGTCGGCCGTGATCGTGGGGCCGGACCGTCATCTGGGCGGGCTTTCGAGCGGTGGACTCGGTTGGACCGATACCGGTGACAAGTCGGTGATCGGGGGACTGGCCCGGGAGTTCTATCACCGGGTCTGGCGCCACTACCGGGAGCCGTCCGCCTGGCGATGGCAGGAACGCACCGCCTACGGCAACCGCGGGCAGGGGACGCCGGCGATCGACGGTGCCCAGCGGACCATGTGGATCTTCGAACCCCACGTCGCCGAACAGGTCTTCGAGGATCTCGTCCGGGAACACCGGATACCCGTCCACCGGGACGAGTGGCTCGACCGTGCCGCCGGGGTCACCGTGCTCGACGGCCGCATCCGCAGCGTCCGGATGCATTCCGGACGTGAGTTCCGCGGCCGGGTCTTCCTCGATGCCACCTACGAGGGCGACCTGATGGCCGCGGCGGGGGTCTCGTACCGGGTGGGGCGGGAGGGGCAGGCCAAGTACGGGGAGAAATGGGCCGGAGTACAGACCGGGGTGCTGCACCACCGGCATCACTTCGGGGTCCTGCCGGGCGGAATCAGTCCGTATCGGGTGCCCGGCGACCCGACGAGCGGCCTGTTGCCCCGGATCAGTCCGGAACCGCCCGGGGAGTTCGGGTCCGCCGACCACCGGGTGCAGGCCTACTGCTACCGGGTGTGCCTGACCGACCACCCGGACAACCGCGTCCCCTTTCCCCGACCCGAGGGCTACGACCCCGACCAGTACACCCTCCTTCTTCGGATCCTCGAGGCCGGCTGGAGGGAGACCTTCGACAAGTTCGACCCCATCCCGAACCGCAAGACCGACACCAACAACCATGGCCCGATGAGCACAGACAACATCGGGATGAACTACGAGTACCCGGAGGCCGACTATGGGAGGCGACGGGAGATCCTCGAGGAACATCGCCGTTACCAGCTCGGCTGGTTCCATTTCCTCGCCAATGATCCAAGGGTTCCCGCGGAAGTCCGTACCCGGATGGCCCGGTGGGGCCTGGCACGGGACGAGTTCGTCGACAACGGACATTGGCCGCACCAGATCTACGTCCGCGAGGCCCGTCGGATGGTGGGGCGACAGGTGATGACCGAACACGAGCTGCTGCGTCGACGGCCCACCCCGGAGCCGGTGGGGATGGGTTCCTACACCATCGATTCGCACAACGTGCAGCGTTACGTGACCCCGGAGGGTTTCGTGCAGAACGAGGGCGACCTCGGCGTGCCCACGCCGGGGCCGTATCCCGTCAGCTATGGTGCCCTGGTGCCCCGGGAAGGCGAGGTGACCAACCTTCTGGTCCCGGTCTGCGTGTCGGCCTCCCATGTGGCGTTCGGGTCCATCCGGATGGAACCGGTGTTCATGATCCTCGGCCAGTCCGCCGCCACCGCCGCCGTGCTGGCCATCGAGGCGGAGCTTCCGGTCCAGCGGGTTCCCTACGACCGGCTTCGGGCGCGGTTGTTGGCCGACGGGCAGGTGCTGGAGATCGCGGGACCCGGGGAATGAGGCGTGACCGACGGATGGACCGGGCCGATTGGCGGTTGCCGGAGCCCGTGGTCCCGGGGGAGGCTCCGGCGGAGCCATTTCAGTCCTTCCGATGAAACCCCTGTCCCAGCTGTGCGTTCCCCGGCCGAGTGTCTTCGACCCGACCAAGCGCGACACCGTCCTGGACCTGACCGACCTGATCCAGGACCGGATCGATGCGGCGGCCTTCTTCGAGGAGAACTATCTGACGGATGGCATGACCCGCCTCGTGCAGGAGGCGTTCCGGCGGTTTGAGGGAAGATCAGCCCAGGGCGTCTTCAAACTCACCCAGGCGATGGGGGGCGGGAAGACCCACAACATGCTGGTCCTCGGCCTGCTGGCCCGGAACCCGGAACTGCGCGCCCGCGTCATCGGAGACGCTTTTCCGCTGCCGTCGGTCGGCCCCGTCCGGGTGGTGGCGTTCTCGGGACGGGAAAGCGACGAGCCGTTGGGGATCTGGGGCGCCATCGCCACCCAGCTGGGCCGGAGGGACCTCTTCAAGGACTACTACTCCCCCCTCTCGGCCCCGGGCCAGTCCGCCTGGGTCAATCTCCTCCGTGGGGAACCGCTCCTGATCCTGCTCGACGAGCTGCCGCCCTACCTCCAGGACGCCCGCTCCAAGCAGATCGGCAACTCGGACCTCGCCGAGGTCACCACCACCGCCCTGTCCAATCTCCTCGTTGCAGTCGGAAAGGGGGAGTTGTCCAACGTGGCGGTGGTCATTTCAGACCTCCGCGCCAACTACGCGGCGGGCAGCGAGCAGCTCAACAAGGCCCTCCTGAACCTCGAGGGGGAGGTCCACCGGTCCGCCATGACGCTCGAGCCGGTGGGGATGAATACCGACGAGCTGTACCACATCCTCCGCAAGCGCCTTTTCCGGGAGCTTCCCAACACCGGTGAGATCCGCGAGGTGGCGGCGGCCTATGCCCAGGCCGTCCGGGACGCCCGGCAGATGGACATCACCAACGCCTCCCCGGAGAAGACGGCAGCGGCGATCCTGGAATCCTATCCGTTCCACCCCTCACTCCGGGACCTCTACGCGCGGTTCCGCGAGAATCCCGGGTTCCAGCAGACCCGCGGGCTCATCCGCCTCATGCGGACCATCGCCGCCCGGCTGTTTGATCCCAAGGGCGGAGGGGCCTCGCACCGCTTCCTCATCGCCGCCCACGACCTCGACCTCAATGATCCGGAAACCCTCGGGGAGATCCGGAACATCAATCCCACCCTCGAGAACGCCATCAGCCACGACATCGCCTCGGGCGGAAGGGCCATCGCCGAGATTGTCGACACCAATCTCGGCGGCGGTACCGACGCCCAGGACGCCTGCCGACTGCTCCTCGTCGCCTCGCTTGCGAATGTCCCCAACGCCCTCCTCGGCCTCTCGCTGCCCGAGGTGATCTCCTTCCTGTGCGAGCCCGGGCGCAATCTCGCCCGCCTGCCCAAGGACGTCCTCGGAACACTCACCACCAAGGCCTGGTACCTCCACTCCTCCCGCGAGGGAAAGCTGTTCTTCAAGAACGTCCAGAACCTCGTCGCCAAGCTCAAGACCACCGCCGAGTCCTACAACCGGGAGTCCTCGCTCCGGGAACTCCGGACCCGGTTGGCGGCCACCTTCGCTCCCACCCAGAAGGACTGCTACCAGGAGGTGACCGTTCTGCCGGCTATCGACGAGCTCTCCATCACCCAGGACAAGGTCACCCTGGTGCTGTACGAGCCGTCGCCCGGTGGACGTCTCCACCCGGACCTCGAACGGTTCTGGAAGCAGCTGGATTTCAAGAACCGCATCCTCTTCCTCTCCGGCGACCGTGGCACCCTTGAGAACCTGCTGGACGTCGCCGCCGAGCTCCGGGCGATCCACGCGATCCTCGACGAGATGCGGGCCGAGCGGGTCCCGGACAATGACCCCCAGTTGGTCGGGGCCCGCGAGCTCGCGGAGAAGATCGAGCTTCGCCTCCTCAGCGCCGCCCGGGAGACCTTCAGCCGGCTCACCTACCCCCATGGGGAGGCCCTCATGTCGTCGGACTTCAACATGCAGTTCCGCGACAACCAGTACCGGGGCGAGCAGCAGATCCGGGAGACCCTCCTGCAGAAGCAGAAGTTCACCGAGGATGTCTCGTCCGACACCTTCCGCCGCAAGTGCGAGGAACGCCTCTTCACGGTGAAGAGCCTCCCCTGGTCCGAGGTGCGGAAGCGGGCGGCCACCAACATCCGCTGGCAATGGCATCACCCGGATGCCCTCGACCGCCTCAAGGAGGACCTCGTCCACCGGGACATCTGGCGGGAGGACGGCGGGTACGTCGAGAAACCGCCCTTCCCCCAGCCGGACACCTCCGTGCAGGTCCAGCTGGTGTCCCGCGACGACGAGTCCGGCGAGGTCCGCCTGCGCCTCCTGCCCCTGCATGGCGATGTCCTGCATTTCGAGGTCGGGGGCGAACGGGCCACGACCGGCTCGAGCCAGGTGCCCGATCCCCGCGGGTTCAACACCCGCGAGCTGCGGCTCTCCTTCCTCTGCGTCGATTCGTCCGGAGGACACCAGACCGGGGAGCCGGTGTCGTGGACCAACCGCATCACCCTCCGCCACCGGGTCTATCGGCAGGGCGATCAGCACAGGGTCGAGCTGCGCGCCGCCCCGGATGCGCCGATCCGCTACACCACCGACGGGTCGGATCCCCGCGCGTCGGGCGGGTCCTACGACGGCCCGTTTCCCGTACCCCCGGGAACCGTCTGCGTCCTCGGCGTCGCCGAAAGGGAGGGCATCGTCTCGGAACCCCTCCGGGTGGACATCGACTGGAGCCGTGACGACGGATTCCGGGTCGATCCGGCCAAGCCCGCCACGTGGAAACGTCGCCATGCGCCCCGGACCACGCGGGAGTCCTACGAGCTCCTCCGACTGCTCCGTCAGCACCATGCCACCGCACTGGGGGCGCGGATCGATGTCACCGGGATGCAGTGGGGACAGGTCAGCGCCGACGAACAGCTCGCCCTCACCCCCGACCAACTGGAGGCCGCCGTCGGTCTGCTCCGGGGTTGGGTGCCCGACGGCGAGGTCGCCATGGAGATGACCCATCTCCGCTTCGAGACCGGCCAGGGGTTGCTCGACTGGGTGGCCGAGATCCGGACCCAGCTGCCGTCCGGGGAGGTGGTGCAATGAATCCCGTCCCACCCAAGGCGGAGGGCTTCGGATTTCTCCCCGGGGAGTCGGAACACCATTTCCGTGTGACCATTCCCGATGGCAACCGGGATCCGGTCCTGGTCAGCGAGCACCTGACCTGGGAGGAGAACCCGGAGCGCCGCCGCCTGCACCTCGCCCTCGGCGGCGAGGACGACAAGGTCCGGGTCATCCTCGCCCGGGAGAAGTGGAACCGCATTGCCGAGGAGGTTCGGATCGCCTTCAACACCCGCCTCCGCCGCCAGGGCCTGCGGGCCGGACACTGGCGCTCCGGGGACAACATCCTCTCCCGCCTCCTGGGCAAGGAACTCGTCGTCCTCGCCTGGGCCATCGAGGAGGCCGACCCGGCCCTCATCCCCGTCGCCCTCCGCAACTGGTCGGGCCTCGCCCCGGAGGAACGCTGGTGGCTCTTCACCATGACCAATGCCGCCACCGGCCACGCCATCGCGGGCCGCGGTCGCGGCTGGCGTCGCGCCCTCCGCTACGCCCTCACCGAGAATCCCGTCTCCGACCAGCCGGCCACTCCGGTCACCGAGTTCTTCCAGCTCCTCCACGAACGCTCCGGCGAAGCTTCCCCGGTCCCACATCCGCCACCGGGCGGACCGCAATCCTATTCGGAGCCCGTCCAAGCCCCGAAGCGGAAGGCCCCCCGCCGAACCGCCACCCCCCGCCGTCCGGCACCCGCTGTTAACAAAAGTTGAACCGGCCTCCCCGTTGTTAACGGATACCGGGTTTCGTGTTCATTGGCCTCACCCGCTCCGAATCCGGACCCGACGAAGCCACTGAGCCCCCCGCCCCCGACGCATGACCTCCTTCATCGAGCACCAGTTCCCCATCTCCCGCCTCTCCCGCGAGAGCTACAAGGAACGCAAGGCCAACGCCTCGCAGACGCTCACCGGCCTCGGCAAATGGTGGGGACGCAAGCCGCTCATCCTCATCCGCGCCACCCTCCTCGGACTGCTCCTCCCCGCGACCGACAACCCCCGCCGGGATCGCGAGGTCTTCCTGCAGCTCCTGACCATGGACGCCGAGGGGCTGCGCCGGCGGAAGGACAAGACGTTCTCCGGGGCGGAGCGCCTGGAACGCCTCACCGACGAGGAACGCCGGGAACGGGACGACCTTGCCGCCCGCGCGGCCGCGGAGTCGGACCCGGCCCGCCGTCGGGCACTTCGCGCCGAACTGCGTCGGCTGGACGAGGAGCTCGAGGGACGGGTCTTCGACCGCCTGCCCTATGACGGGAAACTCGCCCTGTGCTGCCGGCCCGAGCATCTCGACGGCCCGTCGCCCGCGGCCTGGGCCGACATCAACGCCCACCTCGGCACCACCGCCGCCAGCCTTCCGGAACTGGTTGCCGAGCTGGGCCGGCGCCGCTTCGGCCACGTGCCCCGGGTGGGCGACGCCTTCTGCGGCGGCGGCAGCGTCCCGTTCGAGGCGGCACGCATCGGTTGCGAGGCCCATGGGTCGGACCTCAACCCCGTGGCCGCCCTCCTCACCTGGGCCGCCCTCAACATCGTGGGCGGGGGCCCGGAGACCGCCGAGGCCGTCCGCCAGGCCCAGCGCCGGGTGTACGAGGCGGTGGACCGCCAGGTCACCGAATGGGGCATCGAACACAACGCCGCCGGGGAACGGGCCGACGCCTACCTCTACTGTGTCGAGACCCGCTGCCCGGAATGCGGCTGGAGCATCCCCCTCGCCCCCTCGTGGCTCATCGGTGAGAAGACCCGGTGCATAGCCCGGCTCCGACCCGACCCCGACGGCCGCCGGTTCGACCTGGTGATCGAGTCCGACGTCCCCCCCGCCGACCTGGCCGCCGCCAAGGCCGCCGGCACCGTCCGCGAATCCGCCCTGGTCTGCCCCCACTGCGGCCAGTCCACGCCGCTCAAGGTGGTGCGCGGCGACCGCGACGACGGCTACGGCCTGCGCCCGTGGACCAATGACGACCTCGTCCCCCGGCCCGACGACGTCTTCCAGGAACGCCTCTACGCCATCCGCTGGGTGCGGACCTGGACCGGGTCTGACGGCCGGGAGCGGAGCGAGCGCCGGTATGCCGCCCCCGATGCCGACGACCTGCGACGCGAAGACAAGGTCCTCCGACTCCTCCGCGAACGCTTCGCCGACTGGCAGGCCCAGGGCTTCCTCCCCAGCCGACGGATTGAACCGGGATACAACACCGAACAGCCGATTCGCGAGCGGGGGTGGACGCATTGGCATCATCTGTTCAATCCGCGGCAGTTGTTGGTGGGTGGATTGTTGAACGTGGCGAGTGCAGACCTACCACACCGTATTGGGCGTGTTGCCGGCTTGTTGGGATTGCAACGCGCCATGGATCACAACGCACGGTTGTCGGGGTGGAGTGCCACGGTGGGTAAAGAGTTGGTCGACCATGTGTTTGCCAATCAGGCGCTCAACACCCTTAACAACTTCGGCACCCGAGCCGTCTCGGCCGTGGAGACGGCGTTCTTGCTCAACCTAAAGTCCGCCCGAATTCATGGTGCCGGTCAGGTGTCGCCCGCCGATGCGCGAAGCGTTCAATGGGTGTGCGATCTTTGGGTTACCGATCCCCCTTACGCAGATGCGGTGAATTACCACGAGCTGGCAGCATTCTTCCTGTGTTGGACCGGAGAACGCCTCGCTCGGGAGTCCGCTGATTGGTATTCCGACACCCGCCGCGCCCTGGCGGTGACGGGGGCGGACGAGACGTTCCGGCGGAGCATGGTGGACTGCTACGCGAACCTGGCCCGGCACATGCCGGAGGACGGGATGCAGGTGGTGATGTTCACCCACCAGGATGCCGCGGTGTGGGCGGACCTGGCGTTGATCCTGTGGGCGTCGGGCCTCCGGGTGACAGCGGCGTGGTGCGTGGCCACGGAGACGGACTCGGCCCTCAAGGAGGGCAACTACGTGCAGGGGACGGTGCTGCTGGTGCTCCGGCGGCAGACCGCCGAGGCGACGGCGTTCCTCGACGAGCTGTATCCGCAGGTGGAGGCCGAGGTGCGACGGCAGATGGACGCGATGCTGGAGCTGGACGCTCCGGCGGCAGCGGGGGTGGAGGAGCCGAACTTCGGCGACACCGACTACCAGCTGGCCGCCTACGCCGCCGCGCTCCGCGTGCTCACCCAGTACCGGCGGGTGGAGGATTTCGACATCGTCCACGAGCTGACCAAGCCCCGGGACCGGTCGAGGAAGTCCCCGGTGGAGGCGATCATCGCCGATGCCGTCCGAACCGCCTGCGACCACCTGGTGCCGCGCGGGCTGGAGTCGCCTGTCTGGCGGACGCTCACCCCGCCGGAACGCTTCTACCTCAAGGGTCTGGAGATCGAGGGCCACGGGGAGCACCGGGCCGGGGTGTACCAGGAACTGGCCCGGGGCTTCGGCCTGGCGGAGTACACGGCGCTCCTCGCCAGCGCCAAGGCCAACGCCGTCCGCCTTCGGACCGCCACCGAGTTCGCCGCCCGGGAACTGGGCGATTCCGGCTTCGGCGCCACGCTGGTCCGGCACGCCCTGTTCGCCGTCCGCGAAGCCGTCCGGACCGGCGAGGCCGGCGACGGCCGCAACTGGCTGCGGAACGAGGTCCCGGACTACTGGGACCGTCGCCGTACCCTGATCGAGGTCCTCCGCTACCTCTCCCGCGTGACCGCCCCGCTTCCCCACTGGCGCGAAGACGCTGCCGCCGCCACGCTCGTTGCCGGCGCCCTGGAGAACGACCATGTGTAGGCCGCAGTTGACCCGCACCAGTGGCGGTAGCATATGTTACCGCCATGCACCGCCCCTTCCATGAGGGACTCGCGCCGAACAGCGTCCCATCGGCCGTCGCCACGGGAGATCATCCGCCGGGTCGGAGAAGCCTTGGCGGCCCTCGGGGCGGAAAGATGTCAGGTCGGCGTCGACAAGCACCTGTCGGCTGACCTCGACGAGATGGGGTTCGCCGGCGAGGACGAACTCTGGGACTGCCTGCCGGGCCTGCTGACGGAGATCCGATCCGGGAGCCCTGTTGAATGCTACGCCGGGACCCGGCCCCCCCAGAAATCGTACGAACCCGGGATCGAGGAAGAGGAGCTCTGGGCGTACAGTTGGTTCAGCGACCGTCTGCAGAAGCGGGTTTATCTGAAGTTTGTGATCATCAAGGACGCGTCCGGCGAGCCGCACTACCTGCATGTGCGGCTCCACCCGGACCGGCCGAAGGGAAGGAAGAAGCCATGATTTGCCTCAAGTGTCGGAAGGGGGAGTTCCGCGAGACGACGGCGGAAGTGGAACAGGAGTTCCGGGGGGAGACCTTCCGGGTGCCCGCCCGGGTATCGCAGTGCGCGGGGTGCGGATGGACCTGCCTGGCCAAGGGGCAGACGGATCCGTTGTACCGGGCGACCGTGGATGCCTATCGCCGGAAGCACGGGCTGCTGGAGGCTTGGGAATTCCGGGACTATCGGCGCCGGCTGGGCTGGACCCAGACGGTGCTGGCGAAGCTCGTGGGAGTGAATCCGACCACGGTGAAGCGATGGGAGACCGGTCAGATCCAGGAGCCGATCTATGACGCGAAGGTCCGCGAGGTGGTGACCCGGGCCTTGGAGCGGCTGAAGATGGAACCCAAGTGGGATCAGCTGCGGCGATACCGGTCGGTGGGAGGAGGATTCCGTGTGTTGACCTCCGACCCGGCGGGAGAAGTGTTCGGGATCCGATGGAACGGGTGGAGCGGGGCCGAGGCTCCGTCGAGGAAGGAGGAGGACAATGAGCACGCCGGTCTCGCCCTTGCAGCTTAAGGGATACGATTTCACCCGCCTGCGGGTTCAGGCCGTGCCGGACGGTTCGGCGAAGAACCGTCCCGAGCTGGTTCCCAAGGTGCGGTTCGAGCGGGTGGAGGGGCAGGAGCGCCAGTGGCACCTTCTGTTGGAGGTGTTGGTCCGCAGTCTCGATCCCCGCCAGCCGTTCCACTACGAGATCGAGGCCGCCGTCCAGGGACTGGTGGAGGTGCACGACGAGTTTCCCGCGGAGCGTCGCGAGTCCCTCGCCGTCGTGAACGGGCTGGGCCTGCTCTACGGGGCGGTGCGGGAGATGGTGGCGAACGTGACCGCGCGGTCGGTCCACGGGATCCTGACCCTGCCGGCGTTGAATTTCGTCGAGGTTGTGAAACAGGCGACGGACGAGGCGGCCTCCAAGGCGACCCGGGTCGCCCCCCCCCCCGGCCCGGCACCCCGCCGGACCGCCCGAAAGCCGTGATCCACCGGTTCTCCTCCCGACGCCAACGGCTAGACCGGTCGTTCCTGTCGCCACGGCTGGAGGGGGCACGGGCGTACGACCGGATCGCCGGGTACTTCAGCTCGGGGATCCTCGAGGTGGCGGCCGAGGCGCTCGAGTCGATGTCGGGTCCGGTGCGGGTGATCTGCAATTCGCAGCTGGACGTCCGCGATGTCGAGACCGCCCGGGCCGCCCAGCTGGCCCTGCGTCGGGAGTGGTGCGGGACCGGCCCGGAGAACCTGGGCGATGGCGCGCGGGACCGGTTCACCCGACTCCATGGATTCCTCCGGAGTGGCCGGCTGCAGGTGCGGGTGCTGCCCGATGCCCACTTCGGGCTGATCCACGGGAAGGCCGGTGTGATCACCTTGGCGGACGGGCGGCAGACCGCGTTCATGGGCAGTGCCAACGAGACGGAGAACGGCTGGGCGCTGAACTACGAGCTGGTCTGGGAGGATGATTCCCCGGAGGCGGTGGCGTGGGTGTCGGAGGAATTCAACGCGCTCTGGAACCACCCCCACGCCACGCCCCTCGCCGACTTTGTGGTCGAGGATCTGGAACGCCTGTCCCGGCGGGTCGTCATCCCCGCGGTGGACGCCTGGCGCCGGGAACCCGAACCGGCGGCGCCGGTCATCGAGGCCCCGGTGTATCGACGGGAGGGCGGGCTCTGGGAGCATCAGAAGTACTTCGTCCACCTCGCCTTCGAGGCACATCGGGGTCCGCACGGCGCCCGGTTTGTCCTCGCCGACCAGGTGGGCCTTGGGAAGACCCTGCAGCTCGCCATGGCGGCACAGTTGATGGCCCTGTGGGGGGATCGCCCGGTCCTGGTGCTCGCCCCGCGGACGCTTCTCTGGCAGTGGCAGGACGAGTTACGTGGTCTGCTGGACATCCCGTCGGCCGTCTGGAACGGCCGGCAGTGGGTCGACGAGAACGGCATCGAGCATCCCGTGTCCGGCCCGGCCGGGATCCGTCAGTGCCCGCGCCGGATCGGGATTGTCTCCCAGGGACTGGTCATCCGCACCCACTCGGAGGTGGCTGCAGCGCTGCGTCAGATGCGGTTCGAGTGCGTCGTGGTCGACGAGGCCCATCGGGCGCGCCGGCGGAACCTGGGCCCCGGTTGCGAGGACGAGCCGGTCGAGCCGAACAACCTGATGTCCTTCCTGTGGGACCTCGCCCCGAGGACCCGGAGCCTGCTCCTCGCCACGGCGACCCCCGTCCAGTTGAACCCGGTGGAGGTCTGGGACCTGCTGGGGATTCTTGCCCGGGGGGCACCGCATGTCCTGGGCAACGAGTTCAGCGAGTGGCGGCGCACGGCGGATGCGGTCCGGCTGGTCACGGGTGGACTGCGACTGGAGGGGGATGATGCCACGGCGACGGAGACCAGGACCTGGCGCTGGCTGCGGAACCCGCTCCCGCCCGCCTCGGAAGGCCGGGACTTCAGCGAGCTGCGGCGGGCGATGGGGGTGGGGGACGAGGTGACGGAGGTGCCGCCGGAGCGCCTGGAGGAACTGCGCCCCCCCGACCGGGCCCGTGTCCGGCGATTGGCGCCGGTCCTGGGTCGCGAACACTCGCCGATCCTCCGGCATGTGGTCCGTCGGACCCGGGAGTTCCTCGAAAACACCATCGACCCGTCCACCGGCGAAACGTATCTGCGCCCGGTCCGTGTCCGGCTCTTCGGCGAGGGGGACGCCGAGTCCATCCGCCTCCCGCTCTATCTGCAGAGCGCCTACGCATTGGCCGGCGAATTCTGCCGGATGCTGGCCACACGGGCCCGGGGTGCGGGATTCCTCAAGACCCTTCTCCTGCGACGGGTCGGAAGCTCCATCGCCGCCGGGCGTATCACGGTGGAGAAGATGCTGTCGGACTGGGAGGGCGTTCCGGAGTGGGATGACGAGGATGATGGCGATGGGGAAACGGGGCCGGGACCGGTCCCGGATCAGCTCCGGACTCTGACACCGGCCGAGCGGGAGAAACTGGAAGCCTTCCTCGATGCCCTGAAATCCAGCCGGGAACCCGATCCCAAGTTTGGGGAGGTCCGGCGCCGCCTGATGGACGAGGGTTGGCTTGGGTCCGGGTGCATCGTCTTCTCGCAGTATTTCGACAGCATCTGGTGGCTGGGGAACGAGCTGTCGGGGATCCTCGCGGGGGAGGAGATCGGCATTTATGCGGGGGGCGGGCGCTCGGGCATCCTGCGTGACGGGGATTTTCTCCGGGCGGAGCGGGATGTCCTCAAGGAGAAGGTCCGCCGGGGCACCTTGCGACTGATCCTCGGCACCGATGCCGCGAGCGAGGGATTGAACCTCCAGCGCTTGGGAACCCTCATCAACCTTGACCTGCCTTGGAACCCCACCCGGCTTGAGCAGCGCAAGGGGCGGATCCAGCGGATCGGACAGCTCCGCGAGGAGGTCTGGGTTTACAACATGCGCTATCGCGATTCGGTCGAGGATCGGGTTCACGACCTGCTCTCCAGCCGGCTGGAGAGCATCTACCAATTGTTCGGACAAATCCCGGATGTGCTCGAGGATGTCTGGGTGGAGGTCGCCTTGGGGCATGAAGAACGCGCCCGGAGAACCATTGACGCCGTTCCCAACCGCCACCCGTTCGAGGTGCGGTACGACCGCATCCAGAAGGTTCCATGGGAGACCTGTGCGCAGGTCCTCGACGCCCGCGCCCGGCGGCAGGCGCTGCTTGCCGGGTGGAGCTGAGGCGCGGCAGCCTCGCGGCATCGTGAGTGCCATCGCGGTGCGACCGGCCCGACGGGAGGACTGTCCGGGCATCCTTGCCATCTACAACCACGCCGTCCTCCACACCGCCGCCTCGTACGACGAGGAACCCCGGACGCTGGAGGATCGCGAACACTGGCTGGCGGAACACCTCCGGGATGGGTTCCCGGTGCTGGTGGCCACGGAGGCCGACACGATCCTCGGCTGGGGTGCCCTCCACCCGTTCGGAGCACGCTCGGGTTTCCGGTTCACGGTGGAGGACTCGGTCTACGTCGCCCAGGGGGCACGCGGCCACGGAATCGGTTCCCGGCTGCTGTCCGCCCTCGTCGCGGCCGCCGTGGCGCGCGGATCCCACGCGATCATTGCCGCCATCGACGCGGAGAACATCCCCAGCCTCCGCCTCCACGGCCGGTGCGGGTTTGTGGAGGTCGGCCGGTTCCGGGAGGTGGGGTTCAAGTTCGGTCGCTGGCGCGACGTGGTCTATCTGGAGCGGCTGCTCACGTAGGCGCCTGCCCCCAACCCGGACGGTCCCGGGCCGTTTCCGCGAGACCAGGACCCCCGGAGTGTCCGGCCAGCCCTCAACGGACGGCGGCGGGTTCGCCTTCGGGTATTGGCTCGCACGCATCCGCCCGAACCGGGCGCGGGGCCACCTGCAGGCCGGTCGGGGGTTCGACCCCGGCAAATGCCATCATCCCGGACTCGTTGCGCACCCCCGTGAACGGGTCGTTGGTGATCAGCACGTTGCCGTCCAGGTCGAGATGATCGGCCAGGGCGGCCAGGTGGGCACCGGCGGATATCAGCACCGAGGACTCGATCATGCAGCCGATCATGGTCCGCAGGCCACGGGCGCGGGCCGCCGTGAGCGCGGCATGGGCCCCGGTGATGCCGCCGGTCTTCACCAGCTTCACGTTGACGCCGTGCACACACCGGGCGCAGCGGTCGGCATCGGACGCCCCCTGGTAGAGTTCATCGCCGAAGAGCGGGAGCGGCGACCGGGCCTTCAGCCATTCCCAGTCCGCGTCCGGGAGTCCCGGCGGCATGGGTTGCTCGACGAACTCCACATGGCCGTCGGCCGCAAGCCATTCGATCCGTTCGAGGGCCTCCTCCCGGGTCGTCCAGCCGGCGTTGGCATCGACCCGCACCGTCTTCCCCGGGGCGGCGCGCCTCAGGGCGGCGAAGTTCTCCCGGTCCTGCGGGCCGCCCAGCTTCATCTTGAGCACCGGGTAGGCGGCAGCCTCGGCGACCTTCCGTCCGATCATCTCCGGCGTGTCGATGCCGATGGTGAACGAGGAGAGATGCCGACCCTCATGAAAATCCAGGCCCAGGAACCGGTGAACCGGGACCCCTGCGGCCTTCGCTGCGCCATCCAGCAGGGCAAGGTTCAGGGCGCACTTGGCCGGGTAGCGACCCGGGGCCAGCGACGCGAGGTAGGCCATGCTGCCCGGGATGTCATCGAAACAGAGCCGCCGTGGGTCCACCCGGTCGAGGAACTCCGTCACCGTGGCGTGGCTCTCCTGATACTGGCTGGAGGGCGCCGCCTCGCCGATCCCGACGCGGCCATCCCGGTCGGACAGCTCCACGAAGACCACGGGATAGACGGACTTGCCCCCCGAGCCGCCCCCGCCCACGTCGGTGGCGATGGCCCAAGTGTGGCGCAGTTGGAGGTCGAAGCGCCAGTGGCGCAGTTTCATGGGCCCAACTAACCCCACCGGGGCACCATCCCCCAAACCGATTCCTCCGCCACCGGCTGCGCCTTTCGATGCATTGACCCATCCCGTCCACGCTCCACCCCGGGGCCGACACCGGGTGCCTGTCACCCCTGTGTGTGGGTGCGGACGGGCCGGCGCAGGGTGCCTGTCACCGCCGTGGAAGGATCGCCGCAGGGCCAACGGCCCACGTGCGTCAGGATGACCCAGATTCCAGCCAACCACCTCTGTGGATGGCAGGGCGACAGGGTGCCTGTCACCCCTGTATCCGGGCGCCGGGCGTTTTGACATCCGGGGGGCGGTGCCCGAGAAAGCGGTGTGACCTACGTGGAGGCGCTGGCCTACCTCGAATCGCTGGCCCGGTTCGGGTTTCGACCCGGACTGGAGACCACCCGACGGCTGGCCGCCGCTCTGGGCAACCCGCATGAGCGGGTGCCCTGCATCCACGTGGCCGGCACAAACGGCAAGGGCTCGGTCTGCGCCATGCTGGCCGCCATCCACCGGGCCGCCGGTCGACGGGTCGGCCTGTACACCTCCCCCCATCTCGTCCGGTTCGGGGAACGCATCCGGGTCGACGGCCGGGAGATTCCCGAGGCCGACATCGCCCGGCTCACCGCCCGGCTTCGGGATGTGGTCGATTCCGCGGGGCTCGACCATCCCCCCACCTTCTTCGAGGTGACCACGCTCATGGCCTTTCTGTGGTTTGCCGAGCAGGGCTGTGACCTGACGGTGCTGGAGACCGGATTGGGTGGGCGGTTGGACGCGACCAACATCGTGACGCCGCTGGCCAGCGTGATCACCCACGTGGGATGGGACCACATGGACGTCCTGGGACGAACCCTGCCCGCGATCGCGTCGGAAAAGGCCGGGATCATCAAGCCGGGGGTGCCGGTGGTGACCGGGGTGGCGGATCCCGACGCGCTGGCGATCCTGGAGTTCAAGGCGCGGGAACTCGACGCCCCCTTCCTCGCGGTGTCACCCGGGGCGGTGGCCCGGCTCCAGGCCACCGTCGCCCTCGAGGGGCCGCATCAGCGGACCAACGCCGCCGTGGCGGCGGCGGCGGTGCGGGTCCTGCGGTTCCTCCTGCCGGTGGATGACGACGCGCTCGGGCGGGGGTTGGCGACGGTGGAATGGCCGGGACGCCTGCAGCGGATCACGCGGGACGGGCGGGTGTTCCTGCTCGACGGCGCCCACAACCGGGACGGCGCCGAGGCGCTGCGGGCGGCCCTGTCGGCCGGCCATCCCGGCCGGAAACCCGCCCTGATCCTCGGGATGCTGGAGGACAAGGAATGGCGGACGGTGGCCGGCATCCTGGTGCCGGCGAGTTCCAGGGTCCTGACGACCCCCGTCTCCAGCCGCCGTACCGTGGATCCCGGCGAACTCCGGTCCGCGTGCCTGTCGGTGTCCCCGTCCCGGCCGGTCCGGTCCACCGCGTCCATCTCCGAGGCGCTGCGCCTGAGCGCCCCCGACCCCCTGGTGCTGGTGACCGGTTCGCTCTACCTCGTGGGTGAGGCACTGGAATGCCTCGGGGCCGGCGGGACCACCGGTCCGGGGGAGCGATCCCTCAACGAGTGGAAACGGTGAGAAACCCGCGAGCCCTTCGAAGATACCGGGGTAACAATCCGGCGCGCGTCCGGTCTCCATCGCAACGGGCCGCTTGAGCATTGGGGCGAGAGGGGCCATTTGTAGCGCGTGACCGTCCCCCTCCAGCGCCTCCGGGCTTGGGCCGGCCGGCCGGGTCCCTGGTGGCTCGCCGGATGGCTGGCGGCATGGCTGGCGGGCTCCCGGCTGCCGGCGGCCGACTTCACCGCCGCCACGGCCGACTTCGCCCGCGGCCGCTACGAGGCGGCCCTGAAGACGTCGGGCGAGGCCCTGGCCGAGGATTCCGTGGACGAGGGCTGGCAGGCGCTCCGCCTGGAAAGCCTCCTGACCCTCGGCCGGTATCCGGAGGCGAGGTCGGCCGCCACCAACGCCGTGCATCGGGTTCCCCGGAGCCTCCGCCTCCGGTGGCTGGCCCGGGAGGCGCATCGGCGGATGGGCGACACGGCCCGGGCCCGGGCCCTGACCGAGGAGATCGCCCAACTGGTGACCAGCCGGACGTGGATGTACCGCGACGCCGCCAGCCTCGTGGTGTTCGGACGGGCGATTCTCGAGCTGGGGGCCGATCCCAAGGAGGTCCTCGACAAGGCCTACGCCGGGGCCCGCAAGGCCGATCCGCCGCCGCGGGACGCGTTCCTGGCCGCGGGCGAACTGGCGCTTTCCAAACACGACGCCGCGCTGGCGGCCCGGCATTTCGACGAGGGCCTGGCCCGGTACCCGGACGACGTCGAGCTCCTGCACGGCCGGGCGCGGGCGTTTTCCGACGGATCCCGGGCCGAGGCGATGGCCTCGATCGAGCGCATCCGCGAGTTGAACCCCCGCCACGTGCCGACGCTCCTGCTCCTGGCGGATCACCGGATCGATGCCGAGGACTACGACGGCGCCCGCGAGCTGCTGGGCGCGGCGCTGGAGGTGAATCCCTGGCATCCGGAGGCCTGGGCCTACCGGGCGCTGCTGGCCCACCTGCACAACGATGCCGACGCCGAGCGGACGGCCCGGGAATCCGCCCTGCGGTACTGGTCGGGGAACCCGGAGGTCGACCACCTGATCGGGCGGAAGCTGTCGCAGAAGTACCGGTTTGCCGAGGGGGCCGCGCTCCAGCAGCGGGTCCTCGGGCTGGACCCCGGGCACCTGGCGGCCAAGGGTCAGCTGGCCAGCGACCTGCTGCGGCTGGGCCGGGACGCCGAGGGCTGGCGGCTGGCGCACGAGGTGCATGAGGCCGACGGGTATGACGTCACCGCGTTCAACCTCGTGAACCTCCACGACGCGATGACCAACTACGTCACCGTCACCAACGAGCACCTCATCCTCCGGATGCACCGCACGGAGGCACCTCTCTACGCCGGGCGCGTGCTCACGCTGCTGTCCGAGGCCCGGGAACGCGTGGGGGTGAAGTACGGGCTCCTGCCGGCCGAGCCGGTGGTGGTCGAGGTGTTCTCCGATTCCCGGGACTTCGGGGTCCGGACCTTCGGCATGCCGGGCAACCCGGGCTACCTCGGGGTGTGCTTCGGGAAGGTGATCACCGCCAACAGCCCGGCGGTGAACCAGGGGCGGGCGGTGAACTGGGAGGCGGTGCTGTGGCACGAGTTCTGCCACGTCATCACGCTGCAGAAGACGCGCAACCGGATGCCCCGCTGGCTGAGCGAGGGGATCTCGGTCCACGAGGAACGCCAGGCCAACCCGGCATGGGGCCAGCACATGGATCCCAAGTACCGGACGATGATCCTCGGGAAGGATCTCGTGCCGGTGTCGCGCCTGAGCGCCGCGTTCCTCATGCCCAAGTCCGGCCTCCACCTCCAGTTCGCCTACTTCGAGTCCTCGATGGTCGTGGAGTACCTCATCGGGCGCTTCGGAATGGAGAAGCTGCGGGCGGTCCTCGACGACCTGGCGGAGGGCGTGTTCATCAACGACGCCCTGGCCCGGCACACCGTCCCCATGGACCAGCTCGACCGCGACTTCGCCGACCACGCCCGCGAGACGGCCCGGGCCCTCGGGGGTGGACTGGAATGGGAGGAGCCCGACCCGGAACTCCTGCTGCCGGGCGCCGAGGAACGTCGGCAGCGCTGGGTGAAGGCGAATCCGGACAACTTCTGGGCGTTGCGCCTCGAGGCCTCCCG
Organism: uncultured Verrucomicrobiota bacterium; assembly: GCA_964525755.1. GTDB lineage: Bacteria > Verrucomicrobiota > Verrucomicrobiia > Limisphaerales > UBA9464 > UBA6176. The sequence continues at coordinate 62,102 of CAZGIK010000018.1, read as the reverse complement.
GCTGGCCGACGAGGGCCGGTGGGCCGAGGCGGTGCCGGTGCTGCGTCGGCTGTGGACCGCCTACCCGGGGGACGTGGGGGCGGACGGCTCCGGCCGGCTTCTTGCCCGCGCCCTGGGCCGGTCGGGCGACGCCGAGGGCGAGCTGGCCGTGCTCCGCCAGGTGGCGGAGCGCGACATGGAGGCGGTGGATGTCTACCAGCGCCTGATGGAGCTTGGCGAGACGGCGGGGGACTGGGAGTCGGTGCGGCTCAACGCCCGGCGGTACCTCGCGGTGGATCCCCTCGTCCCCGTGCCCTACCGGCATCTCGCCGCCGCCGGCGAGGCCCTCGACGAGCTGGAGCTGGCGGCGTCGGCCTGGGAGAAACTCCTGCTGCTCCGTCCGCCCAACCCGTCCGAGGTCCATTTCCAGCTCGCCCGCATCCGGCATCGGCAGGGCGATCCCCGGGCGCGGCGCTCGGTGCTCCAGGCCCTCGAGGAGGCGCCGCGCTACCGGGCGGCCCTCGAACTGCTCCAACAGCTCGCGGGCGACGGCCCGACAGGGAACTGAGACCCATGCGATCCCGTCCGATCCTCCTCCTCCTCGTCCTGCTGGCGGGCGGGCTGGCGGCGTGGGGGCAGTGGGGGCGGCGGTGGGGTGGGCGGCGCGCGGAGGTCCGCACCGCGCGCGAGGTGCCCAGCGACAGCACCGGGACCCCGGTCTGGACCAACACCCCGGGACTGGAAAGGGACGTGTTCACCTTCACCCGCATCCGGTACAGCGGCGGCGGGTGGGGACGCGGCGGCGGATGGGCCACGGACCTGCCCGACAGCGACCTCAACCTCTCGTGGCGCCTCCAGCAGATGACCTCGATGCGGGTGGATCCGGACGGGCGGATCGTCAACCTGACCGATCCCGAGCTGGCGGACTTCCCCTTCGTCTACATCTGCGAGCCGGGCAACCTGAGCTTCAGCCCCGAGGAGGCTGCCGCCCTCCGCAGCTACCTGCTGAACGGGGGATTCCTGATGCTCGACGACTTCTGGGGCGACGACGCCTGGGACAACGTCGAGTACGAGTTCCGGCAGGTCTTTCCCGACCGGCCCTTCCGGGAGATCCCGTTGGACCATCCGCTGTACCACGGGGTGTTCGAGATCGGGTCGAAGGGCCAGGTGCCCAACATCGGCCTGGGCGTCCGCAGCGAGTACGACGGCGTCACCTGGGAGCGGCCCGACGCGAGCGAGGTGCATCACCGGGGGATCTCCGACGACCAGGGCCGGCTCATCGTCATCGCCACCCACAACACCGACAACGGCGACGGCTGGGAGCGCGAGGGCGAGAGCGACTACTATTTCCGGACCTTTTCCGAGCGCATCGCGTATCCGCTCGGCATCAACATCATCTTCTACGCCATGACCCACTGAATGAGCGCCATCCCTGAAACCCAACCGGCGGCCGCGGTGTCCGCGGCCGGATCCGACACCGCCCAGCGGGAGTCCGTGGAGCGTCTGGCCCTGGCCCGCGACCGGATCCATGCCGAGCTGGCCAAGGTCATCGTGGGCCAGCGCGCCGTGATCGAGGAGATCCTCATCGCCCTGCTGGCCGGCGGACACTGCCTCATCACCGGCGCCCCCGGCCTCGCCAAGACCCTGCTGGTGAAGTCCATCGCCCAGGTCTTCCACCTCCGGTTCCAGCGGATCCAGTTCACGCCCGACCTCATGCCGGCCGACATCACCGGCACGGAGATCCTGCAGGACGCCGGCGACGGACGCCGGCTGGCCTTCGTCAAGGGCCCGGTGTTCGCCCACATGATCCTGGCCGACGAGATCAACCGGACGCCGCCGAAGACCCAGGCGGCGCTGCTGGAGGCGATGCAGGAGCATCAGGTGACGGCCGCCGGCGTCCGGCATCCGCTGGAGGAACCGTTCTTCGTGCTGGCGACGCAGAACCCGATCGAGATGGAGGGCACCTATCCGCTGCCCGAGGCCCAGCTCGACCGGTTCATGTTCAACGTGGTGATGGACTACCTGCCGGAGGACGACGAGGTGGCGGTGATCACCCGGACCACGTCCGGCCGCCCGGCCCCGATCGAGCCGCTGTTCACCGGGGCCGATGTGCTCCGCTTCCACGAACTGGTCCGCGAGGTGCCCGTGGCGGAGGAGCTGGTCCGGCACGCGGTCCGGCTGGCCGCCGCCTCGCGTCCGCGTCAGCCGGGCACGCCGGAGTTCATCAACGACTGGGTCACATGGGGTGCGGGCACCCGGGCGGCGCAGTTCCTGGTGCTGGGGGCCAAGGCCCGGGCGCTGCTCCGGGGACGCACCCACGTGGCGGGCGAGGACCTGCAGGCGCTGGCCCGGCCGACCCTGCGGCATCGGCTGCTCCTCAACTACCGCGCCGAGGCCGAGGGCGTGCGGGTCGACGACGTGGTGGGCCGCCTGCTGGAGTCCGTTCCCGCCCCCAACGTCCCATGAGCGCCGCCCCCGGAACCCCCGCCGCCGCGTCCCGGCTCATCTCGCCGGAGGCGCTGCTGACCATCCGCAGCCTGGAACTCCGGGCCCGGGTGGTGGTGGAAGGGTTCTGGAGCGGGCTGCACCGGAGCCCCTACCACGGGTTCTCGGTCGAGTTCACCGAGTACCGCGAGTACAGTCCGGGCGATGATCCCCGGTACCTGGACTGGAAGGTCTACGGGCGGACCGACCGGTACTACCTGAAGAAGTTCGAGGACGAGACCAACCTCCGGTGCCTGCTGCTGGTCGACCAGAGCCGGTCGATGACCTACGGATCCGGCGCGTACACCAAGGCGCAGTACGCGGCCACCCTGGCGGCCACCCTCGGGTACTTCCTCCACCTGCAGGGGGACGCGGTGGGGTTGCTGACCTTCGACGAGTCGATCCGCGAGTATCTCCCGGCACGGCATCGGACCGGCCATCTGCGGCAGCTGATGCATGCGCTGGAGAAGCCGGCGGGCGGGCGGGCCACCGACCTGGTGACCCCGGTGCGGCGGGCGGCGGAGATCTTCCGCAAGCGGGGGATGGTGGTGATGATCTCCGACTTCCTCGCGCCGATCGAGGCGCTCGACCGGAGCCTGACGCTGCTGGCGGCGGCCGGGCACGAGGTGTGCGTGTTCCAGGTGCTCGACCCGCGCGAGGCGCGGCTCGACCTCGACGGCCCCCTGGTGCTGGAGGATCTGGAGAGCGGACGGACGGTGCAGGTCGATCCGGCCGCCGCCCGGCCCGGCTACCTGAAGCTGCTGGAGGAACACACCGCGGCGGTGCGCGGACTGTGCGGACGGCTCGGGGCCTCGTGGCAGCGGCTGACCACCGATGAACCGGTGGAACGGGCCCTGCACGGCTACCTGCAGTCGCGCGGCCGGCCGTCGGCCCGGATGCGCCGGGCCGGCGGGGAGGGGGGCGGCCGATGAACTTCCTCGCGCCGCTCTTCTTCCTCGGCGCCCTGGCCGTCGCCGCGCCGGTGCTGTTCCACCTCGTGCGCCGGACTTCCCGGGAGCGGGTTCCGTTCGGGTCCCTCATGTTCCTGCGGCCGTCCCCGCCCCGGATCGACCGGCGGAGCCGCATCGAACATCTCCTCCTCCTCCTCCTCCGCGCCCTCGCCCTGCTGCTGCTGGCCGCAGGGTTCAGCCGGCCGTTCTGGAAGGACCTGGCCCCGCCGGCCGAACCGCCGTCGGCCGCCCGCAACACCGTCGTCCTGGTCGACACCAGCGCCAGCATGCGGCGCCCGGGACTCTGGGAGGCGGCACGGACGGCGGTCGACCGCGAGCTGCGCCGCGAGGACCCCGGCCGGGTGGCGGTGATCACCTTCGACCGGTCGACCGGCATGGTGCTGGGCTTCGACGAATGGAGCCGGGCGGCGCCCGGGGAACGTCGGGACCTCGTGTCGGCCCGCCTGTCCGCCGTGTCCCCGGGCTGGGCGGGCACCGACCTGGGCGCGGCCCTGGTCACCGCCGCCGACCTGCTGGCCGAGGCCGCCGAGGATGCGGCCGCCGCGGAGCGCCGGATCCTGCTGGTGTCGGACCTCCAGGAAGGCGCCCGGCTCGACCGGTTGCAGACCCACGAATGGCATCCGGGCGTGCGGGTGATCCCGGTTCCGCTCACCGCCCCGGCCGGCAACGCCGGCGTCCAGGTGCTCGCCGCCGCGCCGGACGGGCCCGCAGCGGAAACTCCCGCGGTGCGCCTCCGGCTGGTGAATTCACCCGACGCCACCACGGAACGGCTGTCGGTCGGGTGGCTTGGGCCGACGGGGGAAACCCCGGTGGGGCCGGCGGTTGAGGCCTATGTCCCGCCGGGGCAGAGCCGGGTGGTGGCGTTGCCGGTCCCGGAGGGGGTGGAGGGTCCGATGCCCACCCGGGTTGGGCTCTCGGGCGATGGGGCGCCCTTCGACAATGTCATCCACGTGGTCCCCCCGGCCCCGGCCCGGTCGACCGTGCTCTACCTCGGCCGCGAGGCCGCGGGCGACGCCCGGCAGCCGCGCTATTTCCTCGGACGGGCCCTCCCGGCCGCCGGACGCCAGGCGGTGGACCTGGTGGCGCCGGACCCGGCGGGGGCCCCGGATCCGACAGTCCTCGCCCGGTCCCCGGTCAGCGTGGTGGCGACCGGCCTCGACGACCGCTGGATCGCCGCCCTGCGGGGCCGGTTGGCATCGGGTGGAATGGTCGTGGTGTTGCTGCGGGAACCGTCGATGGGCGCGACCCTCGGAGCGCTGCTCGGGACGGCGCCGATCCCGGCGGAGGAAGCGTCCACCGGGGGCCACGCCCTGCTGGGCGAACTCGACTTCCGCCACCCCCTCCTCGCCCCCTTTGCCGACCCGCGGTACAGCGACTTCACCCGGATCCACTTCTGGCGGCATCGGCGGATCGATCCCGCCGCGCTGCCGGAGGCCCGCGTGGTGGCCCGGTTCGACGGGGGCGACCCGGCCTGGATCGACGTCCCGGCAGGTCCGGGGCGGGTGGTCGTGATGACGTCCGGATGGCATCCGGAGGACAGCCAGCTCGCGCTCTCGACCCGGTTCGTGCCGCTGATGATCTCACTGCTCGAGCTGGGCGGCGGATGGCAGGCGCCGTTGCCCGACCAGTTCGAGGTGGGCGATGCGGTGCCGGTGGCGCGCTTCACCGGGGGGACGGGCGAGCCGGTGCGCATCCGCCTGCCCGACGGGACGACGGTCGAGGACCCGACCGGGACGGCGCCGTTCGACGCCACCCGCGCGCCGGGCGTCTACCGGATCGAGTCGGCCCGCGCCACCAACCGGTTCGTGGTGAACGTCCCGGCTGCCGAGTCCCGCACCGCGGGAGTGGCCGGCGACCAGCTGGAGGCCCTCGGGGTTCCGCTCGGCGACGGGACGGCGGCTCCGTCGGCCGCTGTGGAGGCCCGTCGCGAGGCCCGGGCCGCGGCGGCGACCGAGGGACGGCAGAAGCTGTGGCGCTGGTTCCTGGCGGCCACGGTCCTGGTGCTGCTGGTGGAGACGGCCGCCGCGGCGGTGGCGGCCCGGCGGACAACGACGGTGACGGAGGTGACCCCATGATGGATCCGATCCTGAAGGCCCGGCTGGAGCAGGTGGCCCGGCGTCGACGACTGGAACGCCTGGCCCGGGAGCTGGCCTGGGTCTGGGGCGCCGGGGCGGCGGGGGCGGCCGGGCTCCTGGTGCTGCAGCAGGCCCGCGACGCCGCCCCCGGACCGGGCTTCGCCCTCGTGACCGGCCTGACCCTGTTCGGTGCCATCGTCGCCATCGGACGCCACGTGTACCGCGCCCCCGACCTGCCCGATGCGGTCCGCCGGGTCGAGCAGGCCCATCCCGGGCTCGACGGGGCCCTGTTCACCGCCGCCCGGCTCCGTCCGGGGGCCGACGGCCGCCTGAGCTACCTGGAGTCCCGGGTGCTGGAGACCGTCCGACGGCATGCCGCCGGCCACGACTGGCCCGCCGCCGTGCCCGCCCGACAGCTGTCCGGCCTGCTGGCCGGTCAGGGTGCGCTGCTGGTCCTCCTCCTCCTGATGCTGGGGGCCGTCCGACTGCCCGCCCCCGCATCCCCCGGACAGGTGGTCGCCTCGATCCGGGACGGTCTGACCGTGGCGCCCGGCGACACCGAGCTCGAGCGCGGGACCAGCCTCGTGGTCATGGCCCGATTCGAGGCCGCGCTGCCGGAGAAGGTCGACCTCGTGATCCGCCCCGACGGCGGCGTGGAACGTCGGGTGACCCTCGCCCGGAGCCTGTCGGACCCGGTCTTCGGCGGCAGCGTGCCCGGCGTGTCCGGCGACCTGACGTACCGGGTCGAGTACGGGGGCCGGACGACGCGGGAGTTCCGGGTCCGGGTGTTCGAGTACCCGCGACTGGAGCGGGCGGATGCCGACCTCGAGTTCCCGGCCTACACCGGCCTGCCGGCGCGTCGGATCGAGAACACCCGACGGATCAGCGCCGTGGAGGGCACGCGGCTGGCCTGGACGCTCCAGCTGAACCAGCCGGTATCGGTCGCCCGGCTGGTGCCCCGCGACACCAACCAGCCGGTGCTGGTGCTGCAGCCGGCGACCAACCGCGCCGTGGCCCTCCTGGCCCCGGTCGTCCTGGAGTCGGGCGCCCGGTACGACCTCCGCCTGGTCGACCGGGCGGGCCGGACCAACCGGGTGCCGGCCGAGTTTGTGGTCGAGGTCCAGACCAACCGGGTTCCCGAGCTGCGCCTCGCCCGGCCGCGGGGCGACGTCCGCCCCTCGCCGCTTGAGGAGCTGGGGTTCGAGGGGACGGTCTGGGACGACTTCGGCGTCCTCGGCCACGGGCTGGCGTTCAGCGTGGGCGGGGCGGAACCGGTGACAGTGGACCTGGGCCGGGACGTTCCCGCCCGGGAACGCCGGACCTTCCGCCACCTGCTGGCCCTCGAGACCCTCGGCGTGAAGCCCGACCAGCTGGTGGCATGGCATGCGTGGGCCGACGACATCGGACCCGACGGCGCGGTGCGGCGGACGGTCGGCGACCTGTTCTTCGGCGAGGTCCGGCATTTCGAGGAGATCTTCCGTGAGGCCCAGGGGGACGAGGGCGAGGGGGAGGGCGAGGGGGAACAGGGTGAGCAGGGCGGGCCCGCCACCCGGCTGGCCGAGTTGCAGAAGCAGGTCATCACCGCCACCTGGAAACTCCAGCGCGACCACGGCGGCCGCGCGCAACCGGGTCCGGCCTACGCCCCCGACCTCGCCGTGGTCCGCGAGGCCCAGGAAACCGCGCTCGCCCAGGCGGAGGAGGCCGCGGGCGACGGTTCGGGGGCCGAGTCGCAGGCCCTGTGGCTGGCGGTGACCCGGGCGATGGAATCGGCGGTGGACGGGTTGAAGGCGGCCGACGGCACGCCCGCCCGGCTGGGTGCGGCGCTCACCGCCGAGCAGGCGGCCTACCAGGCCCTGCTGCAGCTCCAGGCCCGTGAATTCCAGATCACCCGCAGCCGCAGCCGCAGCCGGGGCCAGTCCGCCGGGAACGAGCAGCGCCAGCAGCAGATCGACGAGCTCGACATGGAGCGCGCCGAGAACCGGTACGAGACCGAGAGCCAGGCCCAGGCGCCGTCCGATCCCGCCCGTCGCGAGGAACTGCAGGTCCTCAACCGCCTGCGCGAACTCGCCCAGCGCCAGGAGGACCTCAACCGCCAGTTCCAGGAGATGCAGGCGGCGCTCCAGGCCGCCGATTCCGAGGCCGCCCGCGAGGAACTCCAGCGGCGGCTCAAGCGGCTGGAGGAGGAACAGGAGCAGATGCTGGCCGACGTGGACGAGCTGCAGCAGCGGCTGGAGCGGCCGGAGAACCAGTCCCGGATGGAGGACGAGCGGCAGCAGCTGGCCCGGACACGGGACGAGGTCCAGCGGGCGGCAGAGGCCGCCGCCGACGGGCAGGTGCCCCAGGCCCTCGCCTCCGGGACCCGCGCCCAGGAACAGCTGCGCGAGATGCGCGACGAACTGCGCCGGGAGACCTCGGGCCAGTTCGGCGAGCAGCTGCGCGGGATGCGTTCCGAGGCGCGCGAACTGGAACGGCGGCAGCGGGAGCTGGCCGAGCGCCTGCAGCGCATCGACGAGCAGCGTCCGAAGGGCCTTGCCGGCGAGGATCCCCGGTCCGCCCTCACCCGGGAACTGGCCGAGCAGCAGGCCCGCATGACCAACCTCGTGGCCCGGGCCACCGAGCTGTCGCAGGGCGCGGAGAACGTCGAACCCCTCCTCTCGCGCCAGCTTTACGACACGGTGCGGGACGTCAGCCAGGACGATGCCGGCACCGTGCGCCGGCTCCGCGGTGAACTGTCGGAACGGGGCCTGGTCACGCGCGGCCTCAACGAACGGTTCTTCAGCGAGGACCTGCCCCCGGGCCTGCGCAGCCTCGACCTGAGCGGCGAGCTCCTCCAGCTCGGCTGGCTCCCTCCGGCCCGCGAGGCCGAGGAACGGGCCCGGGCGGGGATCGAACGGCTCCGCGAGGGGGTCGAGGAGGCCGCGTCGAGCGTCCTCGGCGACGACACCGAGGCGCTCCGGCTCGCCCAGCGGGAACTCGAGGCCCTCACCTCGGAACTGGAACGCGAGGCGGCCGCGGCATCGGGCGTTCCCCTGGCGGGAACGCCGGGCCAACCCGGGCCGCCGTCCCCGGGCGACCCGCAACCCCCCCAGCCCGGCCAACCCGGTCAACCGGGCCAGCAACCCCAGCCCGGTGAACAGGCCGGATCCGGCCAGCCGGGTCAACCGTCCCAGCAAGCCCAATCCGGCCAGCCGGGCCAGCCGGGTCAGCCCGGCGAACAGCCCGGCGGCGGTGGGGCGGGCGGCGGGGGCGGTCGTGGGGAACGTCCGGATTTCGACCTCGACCGCCTGCTCGCGGGCCAGGGGGGCGGACGTTCCGGCGGGGGGGCGGCGAACGGGGGACGGGGCGGGGGCGGGCCGTTGACGGGCGAGGAGTTCGCCCCGTGGTCGGACCGCCTGCGGGATGTCGAGGAGATGCTGGACTTCCCCGACCTGCGGAACGGGGTGGCGGTGGCGCGGGAGCGGGCGCGGCGCCTGCGGCAGGATTTCAAGCGCGAGGCGCGCAAGCCCGACTGGGCGGTGGTGGAGCTCGAGGTGGTGAAGCCGCTGGTGGAGGTGCGGCAGCGGCTGCGCGAGGAGTTGTTGCGACGGACCTCCGAGGAGGCCCTGGTGCCGATCGACCGGGACCCGGTTCCCGGCCGCTATGCGGAACTGGTGCGGCGGTACTACGAGGAACTGGGACGGGAGGCGACGCCGTGAGCGGCGGACTGAGCTTTGCCGCCCGGGAGTGGCTGCCGCTGGTGGCCGCCGTGGGGGCGGTCGCGGCGGGACTGCTGCTGTGGAGCTATCGCCGCGCCCCGGCCGGGGGCGTCCGGTGGACGGGCATCGCCCTCAAGCTCCTCGGACTGGCCGCCCTCGCCTTCTGCCTGCTCGAGCCGCAGTGGACCGGACAACGGGTCCGCCCGGGCGCCAACGTCCTGGCGCTGCTGGCCGACAACAGCGCCGGCATGGACATCCGGGATCCCGGTTCGGAACGCACCCGCGGCGAACAGCTGCTCGCGGTGGTCGACCCGTCCCTTCCCGGATGGCAGTCCGACCTGGCGGAGGATTTCGAGGTGCGGCGGTACCTGTTCGACACCCGATTCCAGCGGACGCCCGGGTTCGCGGAACTGGACTTCGCCGGCCGCGCCACCGCGATGGGAACCGCCCTGACCGCGCTGGGCGACCGGACCCGCGGCCGGCCCGTCGCCGGGATCCTCCTGTTCACCGACGGCAACGCCACCGACCTGCCATCGGGTGTCGCCGGCCTGGGCGACCTGCCGCCGGTGTACCCGGTGGTGTTCGGATCGGACGACCCGGTGGGCGACATCGCCGTGGGGTCGGTCGCCGTGACCCAGGCGGGGTTCGAGGACGCGCCGGTCACGGTGCAGGCCGCCGTCTCGGCCACCGGCCTGGACGGGCGGGCGGTGTCGGTGCGGCTGCGCGACGTGACCGGACGCGTGGTGGGCGAGGAGCGGGTGGAGGTGGCATCCGGGGGAACGCCCGCCCCGGTGCGGTTCCGGGTCAAGCCCGACCGGGTCGGGGTGCTGTTCTACCGGCTCGAGGTCGGGCTGGAATCGGAATGGCGGGACGGCATCGCCCCCACCAACTCGGTCGAGGCCACCCTGGCCAACAACGCCGAGGTGGTGGTGGTCAATCGCGGACGGGGACCGTACCGGATCCTCTACGTGGCGGGTCGGCCGAACTGGGAGTACAAGTTCCTGAACCGCGCCCTGATGTCCGACGAGCAGCTCCAGCTGGTGGGCCTGCTGCGGGTGGCCCGGCGCGAGCCGAAGTTCGACTTCCGCGGACGGGCCGGCGAGACCAGCAACCCGCTCTTCCGGGGGTTCGGCGACCAGGACCGGGCCGAGGTCGAGCGGTACGACCAGCCGGTGCTCGTCCGGCTGAACACCCGGGACGCACGGGAACTGCAGTCCGGATTCCCCCGCACCGCCGCCGAGCTGTTCGCCTACCACGCGGTGATCCTCGACGACCTCGAAAGCGCCTTCTTCGGACCCGACCAGGCCGCCCTGCTGAAGCGGTTCGTGTCGGAACGGGGCGGCGGGCTGATGATGCTCGGGGGGATGGAATCGTTCCAGCAGGGGGAATACCACCGGACGCCGGTGGGGGACCTGCTGCCGGTGTACCTCGACCGGGCGCCCGAGCCGAACGGCGCCCCGGTGCGGTTCGACCTGGCGCGGGAGGGCTGGCTCCAGGCCTGGGCGCGCCTGCGCGACACCGAGGCGACCGAACGCCTCCGCCTGGGGGCGATGCCGGCGTTCGAGGTGGTGAACCCGGTGCGCGACGTGAAGCCGGGCGCCAGCGTGATCGCATCGGCCACCGACGCCGCCGGCCGCTCGCAGCCGGCCCTCGTCGTCCAGCGCTACGGCCGGGGACGCTCGGCGGCCCTGACCGTCGGGGATCTCTGGCGCTGGGGCATGCGGGGCGAGGAGAACCGGGCGGACCTGGACCGCACCTGGCGCCAGCTGGCGCGGTGGCTGGTGACCGAGACGCCGGAGCGGGTGGAACTGGCGGTGGAACCGGTGCCGGCCGATCCCAACGGTGCCGTGCGGCTGGAGGTCCGCGCCCGCACCGAGGAACACCTGCCGCTCGACGACGCGTCGGTGGTCGTGGCGGTGTCGCCGGTGGCCTTCGGCGCCGGGGCGGGCGGGACGAACGAGCTGCGCCTGGCGGCCGAACCCCTGCCGGGTGAACCCGGCCTCTACGCCGCCACCTTCGTGCCCCGCACCGCAGGCGGATTCCTCGCCACCGCCTTCGTCACCAACGCCGCCGGGGCCGAGGTGGGTCGGGCCGAGGCGGGCTGGAGTTCCGACCTCGCCGCCGCCGAGTTCCGGTCGCTGAGCCCGAACCGCGCCCTCCTCGCGGAGCTGGCCCGCCGGACCGGGGGCGAGATGGTGGACTCCGGCGACCTGCCGGCGCTGGTCCGGAGACTTCCCCAGAAGGCCGCCCCGGAGATGGAGAACTGGTCGCGGCCGGTCTGGCACACCCCGTTCCTCTTCGCCCTCGCCCTCGCCTGCTTCGTGGCCGAATGGGGATTGCGCCGGTCGAGAGGATTGCCATGAGACGCGGATTCACCCTCCTCCTCACCACCGCCCTCGCGCTGGGGATCCACGTCGGCGCGAACGCGTCGGCTCCGGAACCCGGACCCGCCACCCCGCCGGCCGGAACCCCCGGGGAGCCGGCGGCCCACCTGCTGGTCGTCGTGGGCGCCGCCGGCGATCCGGAGTATGCGATGGAGTTCGAGGCGCAGGTCCAGCGCTGGAAGACCCTCGCCGATGCGGGCGGGGCGCGGATGGATGTCGTGGGACTGGAGGCGTCGGATCCGGAGACGGATCGGGACCGCCTCGCGGCGCTGCTGGCGGGGGTGCCGAAGGAGGGACCGGCCGACCTGTGGGTGGTGCTGGTCGGGCACGGGACGTTCGACGGGCGGGAGGCGCGGTTCAACCTGCGCGGACCCGACCTCTCCCCGGCCGACCTGTCCGGCTGGCTCGCCCCGATCCGGCGGCGCACGGTGGTGGTGGCCGGCTTCAGCGCGAGCGCGCCGTTCCTGCCGGGGCTCGCGGCCACCAACCGGATCGTCCTGAGCGCCACCCGGACGGGCAACGAGCAGAACTACACCCGGTTCGGAGGCCAGCTGGCCGCGGCGTTGTCGGATCCGGCGGCCGACCGCGACCAGGACGGCCAGGTGTCCGTCCTCGAGGCCTTCCTCCGGGCCGCCCATGGCACCGCGGAGTTCTACCGGACCGCCGGCCGCCTGATGACCGAGCACGCGCTCCTCGACGACGACGGGGACGGGCGCGGGACGCCGGCCGACTGGTTCCGCGGGCTCCGGGTGGAGCGTCAGGCCCGGGACGGGGCGGTGCCGGACGGGATGCGGGCGCATCAGGTGCACCTGGTCCCGAGTGCCGCCGAGCAGGCGTTGCCGGCATCGGTGCGGGCGGCCCGGGATGCGGTGGAACGCGAGGTGGAGGCCCTCCGGGTGCGGAAGGCGTCCCTGCCCGAGGAGGAGTACTACCGCCAGCTGGAGGTCCTGATGCTGCGGCTGGCCGCCGTCTACCAACCCGCCGACGCCCGGCCGTCGCCCTGAACCGGGCGCCGATCGACCGCCCTTCCCAATTCCCGGGCCGCCTCCTAGCGTCCGCCGTCGCATGCCCGCCGCCCGTCCCACAGCCCGAACCCTCCTGGTCCTCGGCCGTGTGTCCAACCTGCCCACGGTCTGGACCAACTGCCTGTGCGGCTGGCTGCTGGGGGGTGGGGGATCCGAGGCGGTGCTGCTGCTCCTCTGCCTCGGGGCCAGCCTCCTGTACGTGGGCGGCATGTACCTGAACGACGCGTTCGACGCGGCGTTCGACCGTCAGTTCCGACGGGAACGCCCCATCCCGCGGGGCGCGATCCGCGAGGCGCTGGTCTGGCAGCTCGGGACGGGCATGATGATCGCCGGGGCGGTCCCCCTCCTCTGCCTCGGCTGGGTGCCGGCGGTGTTCACCCTGCTGCTGGTCGGGTCGATCGTCCTGTACGACGCGGTCCACAAGGCCATCGCCTTCTCCCCGGTCATCATGGCGGCCTGCCGGTTCTTCCTCGTCCTCGTGGCCGCGTCGGCCGGCCAGGCCGGTCTGACCGGCCTCGCGGTCTGGAGCGCCGTGGCGCTGGCCGGGTGGATCGTCGGACTGAGCTACGTCGCCCGACGGGAATCGGTGAAGGGTCCGATGGCCCTGTGGCCCCTCGCGGCCCTGGCCCTGCCGATCCTCCTCGCACTGCTGGTGAACAACGAGGAGTACCGCCTCCGGGGCCTGGTCCTGTCGGCCCTGGTCGTCGCCTGGGCGGGCCTCTGCCTGCGCCACACCTTCGCCCGCGAACACCGGAACCTGGGACGGACGGTCTCCGGCCTGCTGGCCGGGATCTGCCTCGTCGACCTCCTCGCCGCACCGCCCGTGCCGGAGATCGTCCCCGTGTTCGCCTTCTGCTTCCTCGCCGCCCTGTTCGCCCAGCGGATGATCCCGGCGACCTGAGCCGTCCCGGCCCGGGGTCTGACCGGAGGGCTGTGTTTCGGCTTCGTCCGACGGCCCGGGCGGGCCAGCATCGCCGGGCGATGTCCGGCCCGCGCACCTATCACAACGTGGCCTTGATCGGCTTCATGGGGGCCGGCAAGACCACGGTGGGACACGTGTTGGCCGAACTCCTCCACTTCGAGTTCCTCGACACGGACCGCCTGATCGAGCAGCGCGAGGGATGCCGCATCACCGAGCTGTTCTCGCTGCAGGGCGAGGCCTACTTCCGGCAGCGGGAATCCGAGCTGTGCCGGGAACTGGAGGAGGTCCGGGGCAAGGTCATCGCCACCGGCGGGGGGCTCGCCGTGAACCCCGACAACCTCGCCAGCCTGCGGCGCCATGCCCTCGTGGTCTGCCTCTGCGCCTCGCCGGAAACGGTGTTCCATCGGGTCAAGACCCAGACCCATCGGCCCCTCCTCCAGACCCCCGATCCGCTCGGCCGCATCCGGGAGCTCCTGGCGGAAAGGATCCCGTGCTACCGGAAGGCCGACATCCTGGTGGGGGTGGACTACCGGTCGGCCGCGGAGACCGCCCGGTTCATCGCGGCCAGTTTCCGTCGGGCGACCCAGGCGGCCACGCCGCCGCCGGCGCCGGGGAAGGCATGACGCCGACCCTCACCGAGGCGCTGCGGACCCGGGCCCTCGCGTTGGGTTTCGACGGGTGCCGGATCACCACGGCGGATCCGCCGGCGTCGGGTCCGCGCCTGCTGGAGGCGATCGCCGAGGGGCGGCACGCCGACATGGCCTGGCTGGCGCGGAATGCCGACAAGCGGGTCGATCCGCAGCGCGTCCTGCCGGGCGCCCGGAGCATCCTCACCGTGGCCGCCAGCTATGCCGTTCCCGACGGGGGAATGCGACCCCACCCGGCCGCCGGCCCGGTGGGGGAGGTGGCCCGCTATGCGCGCCACGCCGATTACCACGACGTCCTGGCCACCCCCCTGCGGGCGCTGGCGGAGTGGATGGATGGGCAGGGTGGACCGGGGACGCGGTCGCTGTGGTATGTCGACACCGGCCCGGTGCTGGAACGGGACCTGGCCCAGCGGGCGGGCCTGGGGTTCGTGGGACGCCACACCGGGCTGGTCAGCCGCGGGCTGGGGAACTGGTTCCTCATCGCCGAGATCCTGACCACGCTGGACCTGGAGCCCGATCCGCCCGAGCCCAACCGGTGCGGGCGTTGCACGCGGTGCCTGGAGGCGTGTCCCACCGGCGCCCTGCCCGCGCCCTTCACCCTCGATGCCCGGCGCTGCCTCTCCTACCTGACCATCGAGCACAGGGGACCCATTCCGGAAGAGTTCCGAGTGGCGATGGGCGCCCGGATCTTCGGATGCGACGACTGTCTCGCCGCCTGCCCGTGGAACCGCTTCGCCCGGGCCGGCGCCCTGCTGCGGGCGCATCACCGTCCGGACCTCGACCAACCGTCCCTGCTGGAACTCCTGGCACTCGACGACGACGGGTTCCGGGAGCGGTTCCGTGGCACGCCGCTCTGGCGGACCAAGCGGCGGGGCTTGCGACGGAACGTCTGCGTGGCGCTTGGCAACGTGGGCGACGCCGGGGCGGAGGATGCGTTGCGGGCGGCGGCGGGGGATCCCGAGCCCGTGGTGGCCGAGGCGGCCCGCTGGGCACTCGAACGACTCCGGACCCGCGGCGTGATCGGGAAATGACCCCGATCGCGGGCGTCCGTCCGGGACTCGGTCCTCGGTGACGGGGTTCCGCTCCGGCACCGGGATCCTCCACGCGTCCCGCTGCGCGGCCAAAGCGGCGTGGCGCTGACGCTTCCCGCCGCACTCCACATCGCGCGGCGCCCCTTTGGACTGCGGTGGCAGAGCGAAGCGTCGACACCGCTTTGGACGGGGCAAAGCGGGACCGGCCGCCTATCGGCGTCGGCTACGGGCGGAGGGCGTCGGTTCCTGTCGGGACCGATCGGGCTCGCAGGCTCGCCCCAGTGGATGCGCCCTTGGCCCGCAGTAAGCGGCTCGCAGGGCCGCTCGCGCCACCACACACAGGGCGTCCGCCGGCCGCTCGTCCCCATCCTCACGCTTCGCCGGCGGCCAGAATCCCCCGCCACGCAGCCCGGGACAGCTTCCCCCGCCGGTCGGGCGCCAAGCCGGGCTCGATCCTCCAACGCCGGGGGACCTGCCACGCGGGCAGTCGGCCGAGGAGAAACGCCCGCAGGTCCGCGACCGGCACCTCCTCCCGCAGGGCCACCACCGCCGCCACCGTGTCGCCCCGGCCGGGATCCGATGCGGGCAGCCCCAGCACCACGCATTCGCGGACCGCAGGATGCCGCCGCAGGACTTCCTCCACCGTCTCCGGCGCGAGCTTGCGACCGGCCACGTTGAGGGTGTCACCCGACCGCCCCAGGAGGCGGACGCCATCAGGTCCGACCCGCGCGAGGTCGCCCGGACGGAACACACCGTCGACGAGCCGGGGATCCGGATCGGGCCACACCCCCATCCCCACCGACGGCCCCCGCACGGTGAGGAGGCCGTCGGCATCGACCTCAACCCCCACCCCGCCCAGAGGGGTGCCGACCAGCGCGGGATCGGTCCGCGGGACCGGGGAGGTGTCGTA
The DNA here is from genome assembly GCA_964525755.1 of uncultured Verrucomicrobiota bacterium. Taxonomy (GTDB): domain Bacteria; phylum Verrucomicrobiota; class Verrucomicrobiia; order Limisphaerales; family UBA9464; genus UBA6176. Next base: position 45,979 of record CAZGIK010000018.1, on the reverse strand, counting down.
GGCGATTCCCCCGCATTCCGTCGCCCCGTAGAAGTTGTGGATCTTGACGCCGGTGTCGCGGTGAACGGCCTCCTCGAGGTCGACCGGGAGCGGGGCCCCGGCCGAGATGGCGAGGCGGGTGTTCGGGGGGACGGACCGGGTCGCGTGCCAGGTCCGCCACATGGCGGGGACGGCGGGCAGGGTGAGGTGGGCCATGCCGCCGGCGGCCTGGCGGACGGCCTCGGGGAGCGGCGACGGGGCGAGGTGGAGGGGAATCCCGTGGAGGAGGAGCGGGAGCACCAGGCTGCTGAACCCGTAGCTGTGGGCCAGGGAGATCACCCCCAGGTTGGGCCAGTCCGGCCGCAACCCCATCCCGTCCACGATGTGCCGGGCATCGGCCGCCAACTGGTCGGCGGTGAAGAGAACCCATCGGGGCAGGCCGGTGGACCCGGAGGTCCGCTTGAGATGGGCCACGCCGGGCGGGAGTTGCGTCGCCGATTCCGGCGCCGCCTGACCGGGCTCCAGCGGACACAGCACGCGCCCCGCACGCCAGGCGGCGAGCACGTCGAGGATGAACCCGGCACCGGCGCCGGAGGCCGCGGCCACCGGTGCGGGGCCGACCGGATGGCGGTGGCCGTCCCCGGCCAGTTCGCCAAAGGTCCAGCGGCGGCCCGTCGCCACGTCCACCAGCGCCGTGTCCCCGGCCCGGTCCGCCGCCACCTGCTGCCAGCGGGCGTAGAGCATGTGCGGCGTGTCTGCCGCCCACCGGCGTCCGCCGCAAGCCGGAACCGCCGTCAGGGGACACACAGCCTCCATCCCGATCCGACCCCTCAGAAACATGCGGTCTGGACGGATCGTGCGCGATCCGCAGGATTTTCTACCATGGGCACGCCCCCCAAGTCTGATGCCGTCCGGTTCCCATGACCGAGGTCAACCATACCGAGGTGCAACACATCATCCGGCACAACGATGGCGTCGCCGCGTGGACAGCCATCGCCACGGAACGGAGCCTGTCGGCCTTCCTCCTGCTCGTCGCCGTGCTGCTGACCGGCTGCGCCGGTCGCCCCGGACCGGGTCCCGGGCGGGTGTTTGATCCCGTCGGGGACGGCTTCGCCTACGCCAACGAGACCCGCTGGGTGTACGGGGTGGATCCGGTCTCGGGCCGGCAGGTGCATGTGGTCCGGGATCCGGCCCCGGAGCACACCCTGCGATGCTTCCCCATGGCCCGCGCGGCCCGGCAGTTCTTCCGGCACGCACGGTTCGAACCCGACCGGTTGCCCATCCCGCCCGACGAGCTGGAACGCCGGATCCGGACCGTGCTGCGGCGTCCCGACCGGATGGCATCGGGTGACGAACCCCCGGTGACGATCCCCGGTTATGCCGATCTGGCCGACCTGAGCCGCCGGGAGGCCGGCCGGATGCAGGCCGCGGTGGGGGGGGCGTGGCGCAGCTACGTCCAGCGCGGCCACTGGCGGATGGTCTTCCCGTTCAGCCGACGGCATCAGCGCCGGGAAGCCGACCGGATGGCGGACCGGATCGCCGCCGGGGATCCGGCGGTGGTGCACGTGGTGCGTTTTCCCGGTCTCACCCTGAACCATGCCCTCGTCGTGCATGCCGTGGACGAAACGCCGTCGGGGCGGAGCTTCCAGGCCTACGACCCGAACCTCCCGGGGCGGCCGGTGGAGCTGGCATTCGATGCGGCCCGCGGCCGCTTCGCGCTGCCCGCCCTGCCGTATTTCGTCGGCGGGGAGGTGTCGGTCTACGAGGTGTACCGCGGGCCGTTCCGCTGACCCCCGGCGGCGGCCCGTCGGAGCCGGGCGATCCGGCGGTAGCTCCATCCGAAGAACAGGGCGCCGCAGGCGTTCACCCCGAGGGTGTATCCGAGCTTGTACGTCCGGCCGGTGTTGCGGTCGGCGTAGATCCGGATGTCCTGCCCGGCGAGGAGGCCGGGCCAGGCGAGGGGCATGGCGGCGCCGTGGAGGAGCCCGCGGCGGAACCCGGCCGGTTCCGGCCGGCGGGCATCCCACTGCATGCCGCGGGTCAGCAGCCGGGTGACCCCGACCGCCACGGCGGCGACGACGAGGACCCGGACGAGGGCCCGGCCGCGGCGTCCGGGCCGGGCGGCTGTGCCGGGTGCTTGTTCCGAGGACATGGGTCTGATTGGGTTTCGACCATGTTGATGCGGCGGCGGGCCACGCAAGCCGAATACTTCGACGACCCCGGGCGGACGCTGGCGGAGGTCCGGGATGCCCATCGATGGCTGGCGCGCGTGAACCGGATCACCCGGTTCGAATGGCCGTTCCGGACCGCGGTGACCCGGACGCTGGCGCCCGACGCCTGCCGGGAGCTGACGTTCCTCGAGCTGGGTGCGGGGGATGGTTCCCTGGGTCGGGCCCTCGGGGCGTGGGCCGACGGGCGGGGATGGCGATGGACGTTCACCAGCCTCGACCTGAACCCCCACCTGCCCGCGCTCAATCCCGGCGGCCACAACGTGGTGGGGGACGCCTGCGACCTGCCCTTCCCCGACAAGGCCTTCGACGTCGTGGTGGCGTCGACCATGACCCATCACCTCCCGGACGACGCGGCGGTGTGCCGGCATTTCTCCGAGGCGGCCCGCGTGGCGCGCCGGCTCGTGGTGGTGTCGGACATGCAGCGCAGTCCGCTGCTCTACACCGGCCTGTCGGTGCTGCTGCCCCTGCTGGGTTGTCCGCCCGCGTTCCGGCACGACGGCCTGCTGTCGGTACGGCGCGGATGGCGCCCGTCCGAATGGCGGGAGCTGGCCCGCCGGGCCGGGCTGGACGATGCCGAGGTCCGGTCGGAACTGGGTCTCCGGCTCACCCTCGTCCGGTGCCGGCCGGACCGCTGACCGACCGCCACCAGCGCCACCAGCGCCAGGCGTCGCGCAGGGGGGCGATCTTGCTGCGTTCACCGGCGTAGCGGGTGGTGACCGGCACGAACACCACCGGCAGCCCGACCCGCGCGGCGGCCACGAGGAGCTCGGACTCGATCTCGAAGTGCCGGGTTTCCAGTTTCATCCGCGGGACCGGTTCCAGCGGGACGAGCCGGTAGCCGCATTGCGAATCCGGCAGGTCCAGGCCGGTGAGACGGGAGAGGCGCCGGCTCATCCAGCGGTTGGTCCACCGGCGGATGCGCGGCATTCCGGACGGGTCGGCGAACCGGTTGCCGACCACCAGCCGGGGCCTGCCGTCGGCCACCGCCTCGCGAAACCGGATGGCCTCCTCCGGCAGGTGCTGGCCGTCGCCATCCAGGCACAGGGCCCAGTCGAACCCCCGGGCCCGGGCCGCCTCCCAGGCCTCACGGAGGGAGGCCCCCTTGCCGAGGGACTGCCGATGGCGGAGGACCTCGGCGCCGGCCGATGCGGCGGCGGCCCCGGTGTCGTCGACCGATCCGTCGTCCACCACCCACACCGGCCAGCCCAGGGCCCGGAGTCCGGCCACCAACGGGCCGATCGCCCGCACCTCGTTCAGGCACGGGATCAGCGCCAGGGCCCGAAAGCTTGCCGTCACGGGCCGGACGCTGACGCATTGCCACCGCGGAGGCGAGACGGGCCGCGGGGTCCGGTGGGTCCTCGTCCGCCCCACCCCGCGGTGGCACGAGGCTCCCGCCGAACCTTTCCGCAGCCACGTTCCCAGCCCTTCGCTCTTCGCGGGATGCGACTCGCCCCACGGCAACGGTTCCTGCTACGCACCGGGTCGGAGCGTTTCCCGGTCCCATGAAGATATCCGTCCGCCTGTCCTTCCCGCTGCTCGGCCTGGCCCTCGCCGGCCCGTCGACGTCCGCCGCCGAACCGACCTGCATCGCGCCACCCGACGGACTCGTCGGCTGGTGGCGGGGGGAGTCGATGCCCGGTGACAGCGCCGGGGGTCCCGACGCCGTCCTCCTTCCGGGGACCGGCTACGGCCCGGGTCTCGCCGGGCAGGCCTTCGTCTTCGGCGAACCGGGTGCCGGGGCGGACCTCCCGCTCGAGCCCGGGACCCTGGGCGGCGCGTTCTCGTGGGAGGCCTGGGTCCGACGGGACGACGCGGCAGCCGCGGCGGTCGGTGGCGGCGCGCCCGGCTGGGTGTGGTCCGCCACCGCGGGATGGGCCCTCGGGGTGGAGACGGACGGACGGCTCCGCCTGCGCGTTCCCGGACAGTCGGACCGGGTCACCCCGGAACCCATCCTCGCCGACGCCGGGTTCCATCACCTCGCCCTCCTCGCCGGATCGGGCCTCGCCCGGGTGGTCGTCGACGGGGTCGAAGTGGCCACCGTCCCGTGCCCCGTTCCCGCGACGGTTGGGGTGTCGATGCGACTCGGCGGAATTCCCGGCCGTTCCGCCGAGACCTTCGCCGGACGGGTCGACGAGTTCAGCCTCTATGACCGCGCCCTCGGAATCCCCACGATCGAGGCCCTGCACGCAGCGGGTTCCCTCGGGAAATGCCCCCCACCGGAGGACCTCGCCAACAACGTGGGACCGGGGGAGGAACTGCTCCTCCAGGGAAGCAACGCCGCGGGACATCGGGTGCTCGAGACCGACGGCTTCACCGTGGAGGGGACCCTGCGGCTCCAGTCGGCCAACTCCTCCTACCGCAGCTCGCTCCGCCTCACCGCGGGTCAACTGACCAACGCTTCCACCGGCCAGCTGCTGGTCCGGGCGGGCTCGGGCGGACCCCGGGAGATCACCGGCGGCATCCTGAACCGCGGAACAGTCGACATCACCCATCCGCTGACCCTCGACGCCCCGGGTGTCACGCATCGGAACCTCGGCGCCTGGACCGTAGGAACCGGCATCGGCCTCACCCTGTCGGGCGGGGGCTCGATCTTCCACCAGGCCGACGGCCACCTCTCGATCCTCGGCTCGTTCTCGGGCCGCTCGATCACCTTCGACTGGCAGGGCGGGCTGATCACGAACACGCCGTACCTCCACGCCTCCACCCTCCGGATCGGCCCCGCGGCCACCGCCCCGGCGAGTTTCGTGGTGACCCATCCGGCGACCCGCTTCGAGGGCGACCTCCACCCCGGCCAGACCCTCATCATCCAGGGCAACAATGACGGCGGCCACACCACCGTCACCACCCCGGCCGGCTTCGCCAACCGCGGCACGCTCCGCCTCCAGTCGGCCAACTCCTCCTACCGCAGTTCTCTCTCCGTCCCCGGCACCCTCACCAACCACGCCGACGGCCGGCTCCTGATCCAACCCGGTTCCGGGGGTGCGCGGGAACTCCAGGCCCGGCTCCTCAACGAGGGCCTGCTGGACATCGGCCATCCCCTCGCGCTGGAACAGGCGAACGCGGTGCATCTCAACCGCGGAAACCTCGTCATCCAGCCGGGCAACTCCCTGTCCCTCGCCGGCGCCGGCCAGACGTTCCGCCAGGAGTCCGGCGCGTTCTCGATCCTCGGGTCGTTCTCGGGCCGCTCGATCACGTTCGACTGGCAGGGCGGGGTGATCACAAACACGCCGTACCTCCACGCCTCCACCCTCCGGATCGGACCCGCGGCCACCGCCCCGGCGAGTTTCGTGGTGACCCATCCGGCGACCCGCTTCGAGGGCGACCTCCACCCCGGCCAGACCCTCATCATCCAGGGCAACAATGACGGCGGCCACACCACCGTCACCACCCCGGCCGGCTTCGCCAACCGCGGCACGCTCCGCCTCCAGTCGGCCAACTCCTCCTACCGCAGTTCTCTCTCCGTCCCCGGCACCCTCACCAACCACGCCGACGGCCGGCTCCTGATCCAACCCGGTTCCGGGGGTGCGCGGGAACTCCAGGCCCGGCTCCTCAACGAGGGCCTGCTGGACATCGGCCATCCCCTCGCGCTGGAACAGGCGAACGCGGTGCATCTCAACCGCGGAAACCTCGTCATCCAGCCGGGCAACTCCCTGTCCCTCGCCGGCGCCGGCCAGACGTTCCGCCAGGAGTCCGGCGCGTTCTCGATCCTCGGGTCGTTCTCGGGCCGCTCGATCACGTTCGACTGGCAGGGCGGGGTGATCACGAACACGCCCTACCTCCACGCCTCGACCCTCCGGATCGGACCCGCGGCCTCCGCGCCGGCGAGTTTCGTGGTGACCCATCCGTCGACCCGTTTCGAGGGCGACCTCCACCCCGGCCAGACCCTGGTGATCCAGGGCAACGGCGACGGCGGCCACACCACCGTCGCCACCCCGGCCGGCTTTGCCAATCGCGGCACCCTCCGCCTCCAATCGGCCAGTTCCTCCTACCGCAGCTCACTGTCCGTCCCCGGCACCCTCACCAACCACGCGGGCGGGCGGCTCCTCGTCCAGACCGGCTCGGGCGGCACGCGGGAGCTCTTCGGGCAGCTGCACAACGAAGGCCTGGTCGACGTGGACCAGAGCCTGGTCCTGGACCGGGCGGCCGGACTGCACGTGAACAACGGGGTCCTCGACGTGGCACCCGGGGCCACGCTGTTCCTGAATCCGGCAGGCTCAACCTTCCGTCAGGCGGGCGGCGAGTTGCGGATCGACGGCGGCGTGAACGCGTCGGGGGGCCGGTTCGAGAACCTGGGCGGGCTGATGTCCGGCTGGGTGTACCTGCCCAACGGAACGCTGGTCGGGGGACCCGGCGCCGGGCCGGGCGGGAACTTCCTCCTCGGCGGCAACGGCGCCCGGATGGAGGGATCGGTCGCGTCGGGCGCGTTCGTCTGGATCCGGGGCGATGGCGGTGTGGGCCACACCACGGTCCAGGCACCGGCCGGATTGGTGAACCATGGACGCCTGCGGCTCGAGTCGGCCAACAGCGGCTATTCCACGCACTTCCACCTCGGCGCCCCGCTCACCAACGGCCCGACCGGGGTGATCGAGATCCGACCGGGCTCCGGAGGCACCCGGGAACTGGTCGCGCCGCTGTGGAACGAGGGGCAGGTCCTCGTGGCCCATTCCGCGCTCCTCGGCCGGGCCGGCCAGTTCCTCGTGAACGAGGGGCTGCTCACCGTGGATCCGGGCGTCCAGTTGACCCTCGCCGCCCCGCTGCAGAACACCTCGGGAACCCTCGCCGGCGGCGGCACCCTGGCCGGGACGGTCGACAGCCGGGGAACGATCGCCCCCGGTGCCTCGACGGGCATCCTCACCGTGGCGGGCGACCTGGCCCAGTCGGGCCGGGGCACCCTGGAGATCGAACTCGGCGGCACGACCGCGGGCCCGGGCCATGACCGGCTCCACGTGACCGGCACGGCCCGGATCGGCGGACGCCTCCGCGCCCGGCTGGTGGACGGACATCAGCCGGGTCCCGGCGACGCCTACACGGTGGTCACCGCCGGCCAGATGGCGGCCCCGGCCCCGGTCCTGGAGCTGCCGCCGCTCGCCGACGGACTCGGCTGGCGGGCGACCTTCGCCGGCGGGATCCGCCTCGAGACCGTGCCCGCACCCGACCCGGCGCCCGCCCGCGAGGTGGCGGGGCGCGTGGTCGGCCCCGACGGCCAACCGGTCGCCGGCGTCGAGATCACGGCCTCCCGGTCGACGCTCACAGGCCTGCGGGCGGAGTACTGGTCGAACCGTGAGCTCGACGGCGACCCCACCCTGGTCCGGCTCGATCCGTCGATCGACTTCACCTGGAACAACGGCGGACCCGGCGGGGGCGTTCCCGTCGACAACTTCTCCGCCCGCTGGTCCGGCACCCTCACCACCACGGCCACCGGCACCCACACGTTCCATGCCACCACGGACGACGGACTCCGGCTGTGGGTCGACGGCCGGCTGGTGATCGACGACTGGAACCCGCGCGGGTCGGCCGTCCGGACCGGGACGATCGACCTCGTCGCCGGCGAGGCGGTGGCGGTGCGGATGGAGTCCTTCGACGCGGGCGGACCGGCCGTCGCCCGTCTGGAGTGGTCGGCCGACGGCCTGCCCCGGTCGATCCTCCCCGCCGCCGTGCTGCGGCCGGCCGACGGGACGCCGGCGCTGGTGCCGACGGAGCAGGTCCAGTTCGCCACGGTGACCGATGCCGACGGGCGGTATGTGCTGCCGCTGGAGGCCGGGGCGTGGCGGGTGTCCGTGGCGGGGATGGCGGAGCGTGGATTCGACCCGGTCGCCGCCCTCGATGCCGACCTGGCGTCCGGGTCGGCCACGGTCGACTTCGTCCTCGCGCCGCTGTCGGTCCCCCAGTTCCCCGACCTCGTGGTGGAGGCGGTGGAGGTGCCGGCCACCGGGCTGGCCGGCCAGCCGCTCGAGGTCCGGTGGACCAGCCGCAACGCCGGCGACGCCCCGGCGGGCGCCCCGTGGACCGAGGTGGTCCTGCTCGCCACCCATCCGTCGGGATTCAACGGGATCGAGCTGGGCCGGGTCACCGTCGACACCCCGCTGCCCGCCGGCGCCGGCGTGGAGCGGCGCCTGACCGTCATCCTGCCCCGGGACCTGACCGGCCCCCGCTTCGTGGTGGTGCGGACCGATCCCGGCCTGCAGGTCGACGAGGGACGCGGCGAGGGGAACAACTCCATCGCCGCCCCGGAGCCGATCGAGCTCCTGATCAACGACCTGGTCGTCGACCGGGTCACGGCCCCCGCCACGGCGGCGTTCGGCGACGCGGTGGACGTGGAATGGGTGGTCCGCAACGCGGGTGGATCGCCGGCCACGGGCCCCTGGCGGGATGCGCTCCGGTTCGTTCCCGGCAACGGGGCGGGCGGGGTGACGATGGGAACGGTCCCGGCACCCGTCGACATTCCCCTCGGCCCCGGCGAGACCTACACCAACCGGCTCCGGGTCACCCTGCCGCTCGCCGGCCGCAATGCCCCGGGTCCCCACCGATTCGAGGTGACCACCGATGCCGCGGCCCAGGTCGTCGAGGCCCGCGAGGACAACAATGACGGAGTCAGCGGGACGGTCGACGTCTCCGCACCGCCGCCGCCCGACCTGGTGGTCGTCGACGTGACCCTTCCCGATCCGGCGCCCGCCGGACAGCCGCTCACCGTGACCTGGACCGTCCGCAACGACGGGTCCACCCGGGCGGTGGGTCCGTGGGTCGAGGCGCTCGCCCTGGCGGCCCGCGCCGACGGGACGGACACCCGCGGGTTCGCCCGGCTGACCTTCCCCGAAGGCCTCGAGCCCGGGGCCTCGGTCACCCGGAGCCATCGGGTCATCCTGCCCGCCGTCGAGGCCGGCCCGCGGCACCTCGTGGTGGCGGTCGATGCCGACGACCAGGTGGACGAGGGCGGCGACCCGGCGAACAACGTCGCCCTGTCGGCCGCTCCCTCGACCGTCACCGCCGCCGACCTGTCGGTCACCGCGTTCACCGTGACGGCCGGGCGGTTGGGTGAGCCGGCGACGCTGCGCTGGACGGTGGTCAACGCCGGCAACGGACCGGCCGCCGCCGCCTGGACCGACCGGGTGCAGCTGGAGGGTCCGACCGGTCCGCTGGTCCTCGTCAACAGCGTCCGGTCCGGCAACGAACCGCTCGCGCCCGGCGCCCGCTACGACCGCGAGGCGGTGGTCGACCTGCCGCTCCGCGGCGACCTGCCCGCCGGCGCCTATGTCTTCGCCGCCATCGCCGACATCCGTGCCGACCAGTTCGAGGCCACCCGCGCCAACAACACCAACCGCACCGAGGCCATCCCGCTGTCGACACCCCCGCTGCCCGACCTGGTGGCCGACGCGGTCACGGCGCCCGATTTCGGGCTGCCGGGCGAGCTGGTCGACGTGGCGTGGGGCGTCCGGAACGCCGGTGCGGCCGGGGTGCCGGCCGGCTGGACGGCGCACCTCACCGTCCAGCCCACCAACGGACCGGTCCGGCGCCTGGCCGTGCTGGCCTTCGACGAGCCGCTGGAACCCGGCGCCGCCCGACTGGGAACCAACCGGGTGCGCCTCCCCGGCGACCTGGCCGGCCCGGTCCGGATCGGCCTCGTCGCCGATGCCGCCGAGGTCGTGTTCGAGTCCCGTGAGGACAACAACGTCGCTATCGCCCCCGACGACACCCTCGTCCCCCTCAAGCTCACCCTCGTGCTGCCCGTGACCTCGGCGCCCGAGGATCTCGATCCGCCCACGATCCGCGCCCGCGTGTTCCGGTCGGGACCGCTCGACGCCCCGCTCGACGTGACCCTGGGCTCGGGCGACACCAACGAGATCACCGTGCCCGACGGGCTGACCTTCCCGGCGGGTGCGGCGTTCGCCGAGTTCGACGCGACGGTCCGGGCCGATGCGGTCGTGGACGGCCCCAAGGCGGTGACCCTGACCGCCCGGGCGGAGGGTTTCACCGACGGCCTCGCGGTGATCACGGTGCTCGATGCCGACCGGTCCCGGCTGGCGCTCGAACTGGGGGCGCCCGAGGTGCGTGAGGGACTCACCGTGCCGGCCACCATCCGACGCGAGGCCGCCGCCGCGGAACCGTTGGAGGTCCAGATCAGCGCCACGGGGGTCGACCTGCTGACCCCCGACCCGGTGGTCATCCCCGCCGGGGAGGTCTCGGTGATGTTCACCCTGGTGACGCTCGACAACGACGTCCTCGAGGCCGACCGCGACCTGGTGGTGACCGCCACCGCCGCCGACCACCTGCCGTCCGATGCCGCGCTCCGGGTGCGCGACGACGAGGATCCCGGCCTCACGGTGGCGTTCGACCGGGAGACGGTCGGCGAGGGGGCGGGACCGCTCGCCACCACCGCCGTGATCCGCCGCGCGGGTCCCGTCGCCCGGCCCGTCCGCCTGCGCGTGCAGGTGTCCGACCCGGCCACGGTCGTCGTCGCCCCCTTCGTCCTCCTGCCCGCCGGCATCCGGGAAGTGGCGGTGCCGGTCGGCGTGATCGACAACCCGCAACGCGATGGCGACCGCACGGTGGAGGTGTTCGTCGAGGTGTCCGACGGATTCACCGGGGCGACGCTCGCCCGGTCGGCCGCCGCCGCCCTCCGGGTGACCGACGACGACGGCCCCGCGCTCACGCTGCGGATCCCCGGCGGGGTGGCGCGCGAGGGGCGCGACCCGGCGTTGACCGCCGTGGTCGGCCGCAACACCCCGCCCGACGCCGACCTGGTGGTGACTCTGGAATCGTCCGACACGGGCGAGGCCACGGTGCCGGCGTCGGTGGTCATCCCGGCCGGCCAGGCGTCGGTGCCGTTCCCGATCGCCACGGTCGACGACGGCGCGGTGGACGGGAACCGTCCGGTGGGGATCCGGGCCACGGCGGAGGGGTTCGCCCCGGCCGCCGCGTCGCTGACGGTCACCGACGGCGACCTGCCGGACCTGGTGGTGGCCGAGGTCGGGGCGCCGCCAGCCGGGCTGGCCGGGAACCGGGCGACGGTCGGGTTCCGCCTGTTGAACCAGGGCTTCAGCACCGCCGCCGGTCCGTTCCTCCAGCGCGTGATCGCCTCGCGCGACGCCGTGCTCGACGAGGCGGATCCCGTCCTCGCCGAGGTGTCGTTCGCCGGGATCCTTCCCCCCGGGGAAACCTTCGGCCAGGAACTGTCCGTGGGCCTGCCGGACGGGGTGGGTGACTGGCACCTGTTCGTGGTAGCCGACGCCGGGCGGTCGGTGGCCGAGGTGCTCGAGTCGAACAACGTCGGCGTGGCGCCGGTCCGGCTGTCGGTCCAGCCGGCCTACACCGCCACCGTCTCCACCACGGTCAACGTCGCCGCCGCCGGCACCCCGGTGCCGCTCGCGGGCGAGGCGGTGCGTCCCGACGGGACCGCGGCGGCGTTCGAGCCGGTCACGATCCATGTGGAGGTCCGGGGGGCGGTCCGGACCCTGGCGGCGATCACCGACGGCGACGGCCGGTTCAGCGCGCGGTTCGAGCCGTTCGCCACCGAGTACGGCCTCTATCGGGTGGGCGCCACCCATCCGGGCACGCCCGACTTCACCGCGCAGGACGAGTTCGAACTGCTGTTCATCCGACCCGAACCGGTCACGCAATCCACACGGATCCTGCCCGGCCGGACCAACACCCTGGCGGTGCGGGTGACGAACGTGAACGGACGGAACCTGACCGGGATCGAGGCCCGGGTGTCGGCCGCCGGCGGCCTGGCCATCGTGGTCCATCCGCCGACGCAGCTCTCGGCGGGCGAGACCCGGGAGTTCCAGTTCACGGTGGCGGCCACCGACGAGCGCGACGCCTCGGGACGGTTCGTCGTCCGGCTGACCAGCGCCGAGGGCGCGGTGGGTGACTTCGCGGTCGACTACTCGGTCGAGCCCCCCTACGCCCGGCTCGCCGCCAGCCCGACGCGGCTGGAGGCGGGCATGGTGCGCGGCGGCCAGACCCAGGTGACCTTCCGGGTGAGCAACCAGGGCGGGGCGGATTCCGGTCCGCTGGAGCTCACCCTCCCCGACGCCCCCTGGCTGCACGCCGCCGCCGCGGGTCCGCTCCCGTCGCTCGCCCCCGGCGAGAGCACCCTCGTCACCCTGCTCCTCACCCCGGGCGGGGACCTTCCCCTCGAGGTGTTCGAGGGCCGGCTCGCGGTGGGCAATCCCGATGCCGCCGCCGCCCTGTCGTTCGCCTTCCGCAATGTCTCCGAGACCCGGGGCGACCTCCGGGTCACGGCCCAGGACGAGCTGTCCTACTACGGCACGAACCACGTCAACGTGGCCGGCGCCCTGGTGTCGGTGCGCGACGTGTACACCAGCGCGCTGGTGACCAACGGGATCACCGGCACCGACGGCACCGTCACCTTCACCGGACTGCCCGAGGGCGCCTACAACCTCGAGGTCTCCGCCCCGCGCCATGACAGCTACCGGCGCACCATCCGCGTGATGCCCGGCACGGTGAACGACGAGCTCGCCTTCCTCCGCACCCAGCTCGTCCGCTACAACTGGCAGGTCGAGGAGATCGACATCGAGGAACGCGCCCGCGTCACCCTGGACACCGTGTTCGAGACGAGCGTCCCCGTGCCGGTGGTCACCATCGAGCCGGGCGTGGTCGACCTCTCCGACATCACCACCCCCGAACACCGGGTCGAACTGAAGGTCACGAACCACGGCCTGATCGCCGCCCAGGACGTCCGGCTCCAGTTCGAGGACGGTTCGCGCTGGGCGGTTGAGGTCCTCACAGCCGACCTCGGCGCCATCCCGCCCGCCTCGTCCATCAGCGTCCCGGTGGTCTTCCGACGGATCGACACCGGCGACGCCCCGGCATCGGGTGCGGCCGGTCGCCGCGCGGCGATGGCCGCGGGCGGGGGCAGCGGATGCCGGGGACCGTCGGTCGGGATCGACTGGGCCCTGATCTGCGGCCCGTTCGGCGTCGCCTACTGGGCGCCGGTCGCCGTGATCGACCGCGGGTCCTGTCCCGCACAGTCCGGACCGGGCGGCGGACGTCACCGCTGGATCTTCGAGCCGCCGCCCGGCGGTGGCTATTCCACGGGCCCGGGCACCGGACCTCGACACAGGTTCCCGATCGACATCGGTCCCCGCAGCCCGGTGACGTACTCGGAGCCGCCCGATTGCCGGTGTGATCCGTCGACGTTCTCGCCCCGGTGCAGCACCAGTCCGGAGGTCGGGCTCAAGGCGGAGATCGACGGCAGGCTGCGGACGGCGCTGAACGCCGCGCTGTCGACCACCTCGTTCCTCAAGCTCGGGGGCATCGAGATCAAGGCCAACGGCAAGGGCAAGCTGTGCACCTGCTGCACCCAGGTGAACGGGGAGCATGTCACCGGCCTCCAGCTCGAGGCCGAGGGCAGCTTCGAGGCGGAGGTGAAGGTCATCGTGGGCGGCAACCCCGAGGCGACCATCGACCTGGGCTTCCAGGACGGCGTGGCGCTGGACGCGAAGATCACCGCGCTGATCGGCGGCGAGGCCGCCGTGGGCGGCTCGCTCAAGGGCACCCTCAAGACCAAGTGCCTCCTCGAGGACCCCACCGTCCAGATCGACGGCAAGGTCTCGGGCAAGATCTTCGTCGGCGGCAAGGGCGCCGTCTCCCTCGAGGGCCGCGACATCCTCACCGGCCAGACCTACTCGGGCGGCGGCGAGACGGCCACCGGGCTGGAGTCCGGCGTGTCGGCCGGGTTCACCTACACCCGCGGCCCCGGCGGCACGAGCTTCACCTGGCAGGCGTGCGTCGAGCCGGTGGTGCTGAAGAGCGAGTTCGAGGTGGCCTACGGCAGCGCCGACACCAAGCGCTTCGCGAAATGGGGCGGCTCGATCGAACTCCTCCCCCAGATCTGCCGCTCGAGCGGCGGCGGCGGCGGCACGTCGGAACCCGCCCCGGCTTCCGACCTCCTCCTCATCGCCGAGGCCCTCGGCCAGCCCGATGCCGCCGCCCTCTACCGGTCGGTCACCGGACGCGCCGCCGTCCCCGCCGCCCTGCTCGATCCCGACGCCACGGCGCGGACGCTTTCCGACGCCCTGTCGGATGGACTCGCCGTCCCGCCCGTCGAGCCCTCGGCCCCGCCCCGGGTGGTGTACGAGAGCCGGCTCCGGCCGGCAGCGGAGCCGTCCGCATTGGCCTCCCGCCCCGCGGCCCGCGCCGCCGGGGCGGAGGACGGCACCTGCGCCCAGATCCGGCTCGTCATCGAGCAGGAGGCCGTGGTCACCCGCAAGGCCATCGGCGCCACCCTCGAGATCGTCAACGAAACCGACGACCTGCCGCTGGAGGACATCGGCGTCACCCTCCAGGTCTTCGACGAGCAGGGGAACGACGCGAGCGACCGGTTCATCGTGCTGGACCCGGAGCTGACCCGCCTCGAGCCCATGGACGAGGCCCCCGCGGACCGGTTCCTCCTCGGCGGCCTGGCCCTGCGCCTGCCACCCGCCACCACCGGGTCGGCCCGGTGGATCATCCTGCCACGCGACGAGGCCGCACCCGAGACCGTCACCCGGTATTTCGTGGGCGGCTACCTCTCGTACCGCGTCGGCGGACTGGTCCAGACCGCGGAACTCGTCCCGGGCCCGGTGAACGTCCACCCGAACGCCCGGCTGGCCCTGAAGTACTTCCACCAGCGGGACGTCTTCGCCGACGACCCGTTCACCGACGTGGTGGAGCCGTCGGTTCCGTTCGTCCTCGGGGTGATGGTGCAGAACCGCGGCGCCGGTGTGGCCCGCAACGTCTCGATCACCTCGGGCCGCCCGGAGATCGTCGACAACGCCAAGGGCCTGCTGGTCGACTTCGACATCCTCGCCGCCGAGGTCGCCGGGCGCAGCCTGACGCCGTCGCTCACCGTGGCGTTCGGCGACGTCGGCCCGGGCGGCATCGCGATCGGCCGCTGGCTGCTGCGCTCGTCCCTGCAGGGGCTCTTCATCGGATACGAGGCCACCCTCGAGCACGAGGACCGCTTCGGGGAGAGGGGGGCGTCGGTGTTCGACTCGGTGGCGATCCACGAGCTGATCCACCAGGTCCAGGCCCCGGGACCGATGGACGACGGCCGGCCCGATTTCCTCGTCAATGATGTCGATGACGACCGGGACCTCCCGGACACCGTCCACCTGAGCGACGGGACCACCGCGCCGGTGGAGGTGGTGGAGTCGGGGGTGTTCGATGGCCCGCCGACGGCGGACGACCGCGAGGTGGAACTGTCCGCCGCCCCGCCGTCGGGGTGGGTGTACCTCCGGCTTCCCGACCCGGCCGACGGCGCATTCATCCTCCAGCGGGTGGTCCGTTCCGACGGCCGGGAACTGCCCGTGGGGATCAACGCCTGGACGACCGACCGCACGTTCATCGGCCTCGGCCGGCGTCCGGTGGCCGAGCATCGCGTCCACATGTTCGACCACGACAGCACCGGGCGGTACACGCTGGTGTACCGGCGTGACGAGCGCCTTCCCGACACCGTCGCGCCCGCCAGCGGGGTGGCGGCGCTTCCCGCCGTGAGCCCGGCCCTGGTGCCGGTCCGCTGGTCCGGCAGCGACGACGGGGGTGGATCGGGGGTCGCGGGCTTCGACATCCACGTGTCCACCGATGGCGGACCGTTCGAGCGATGGCTCACCGGCACCCGGGCCACGTCGGCCCTCTACCCCGGCGCGGCCGGGCGCACCTACGCCTTCTACTCGGTGGCCCGGGATGCGGCCGGGAACGTGGAGCCGGTGCCCGGGGTGCCCGACGCAACCACCCTCGCCACCGGGAACTCCCCGCCGGTGTTCGGACCGGTGACCGACATCGCGGTCGACGAGGGCGCCCTCGTCGAGGTGGGGGTGTCGGCATCCGACGCCGACCTGCCGGCCAACGCCCTGGTGTTCTCCCTCGGCTCCGGCCCGGCCGGGGTACAGGTGGATCCGGTCACCGGCCGGCTCCGGTGGCAGACGGACGAGTCCTCCGGCCCGGGAATCCATCCGGTCACCGTGTGGGTGACCGACGACGGCGAGCCGCCGCTTTCCGCGGAGACGGTGGTGCGGATCGAGGTCCGCGAGGTGAACCGTCCGCCCACCCTCACCGTCCCGTCCGGACCGCTCTCCGTGCCGGAGGGTTCCGCGGTGGCGTTCACCGCCGTCGCCACCGATCCCGACCAACCCGCCAATCCGCTCCGGTTCCGGCTGGTCGACCCCGCCCCGCCGGGCGCCACGATCCATCCGGTGTCCGGCGCCTTCCGCTGGATCCCCTCGGAGACCCAGGGCGGATCCGACCACACGGTCACCGTGGAGGTCGACGACGGTGGCCAGCCCGCGCTGACGGCCCGGCAGTCGGTCGCCATCCAGGTGACCAAGGTCAACTCCGCCCCGCTGCTGGAGCGTCCGACCGACTGGTTCGCCTACGAGGGCGACCTGATCGTGTTCACCAACCGGGCGTCCGACGCGGACCTCCCGCCGCAGCGGCTGACGTTCCGTCTCGCCGATGGGGCCCCGCCGACCGCGACCCTGTCGGCGGACGACGGGATCTTCCGCTGGACGCCGATGGAGGGCGAGGTGCCGGGCACGAATGTCATCGGCATCGTGGTGGGCGACGACGCGAGCCCGTCGCTCCTTGCGGAGACGGCGTTCACCGTGGTCACCCGGGCGCTGGACCCGGGGTTGAACCTTCCGCGACGGGAGGCGAACGGGGAGGTGCGCTTCCGGTTCAAGGGCGAGGCGGGTGTCCGGTATGTCCTCGAGGCGTCGATCGACCTCCTCGACTGGGATCCCGTCCAGGAGTTCCTGGCCGAGGAGCAGATCTTCACCCTGATCGACCAGAGCTCGACCGCCTTCCCCTGGCGCTACTTCCGGGTGCGACGGGAGTGATCATCCGCGATCGGAGGCCTCCCGGTGGCGCGGGGTGCCCGATGCCCCTCGGACCGTGGAGGGATGAACCCGCGTCAGCGGGTGAGTCCGACGGGGTCCGCCAGGACCCCGCAGGGGGCGGCGAAGCGGGACCGGCCGCCTGTCGGCGGGGCCGATCGGGCTCCCAGGCTCGCCCCATCGAGCGCCGGAGCGTGCGGCTCCGGATTCGGCGGATTCCCATCCGCCGCCAATTCCAACCCTTCGCCCTTGGCCCTTGGCCCCGCGCCTCCTCCGGAGGGCCTCGCTCCGTCGAGGCCGGGGGCCCCCGGGGGAGTCTTGAGCGGACGGCCACTTATGCTGAGAGTCGTCCGGATGTCCGACCGCCCCGTCCAAGCGCCCCGCCTCGGCGAGAGGGGCGACGTCGTGGCGGGAAGATGGCTCCGGGCGACGCTCTGGCTCATCGGAATGGCGCTCCACTCCATGGCGGCGGAGCTTTCGGATGCCATTCCCGTGCCGGGAGGGTTACTCTACCTGCCCACGTCGGCACCCGCACAGGCCCCGGCCCGGCTGGATCTCCTCGTCCATTTCCACGGCCACCCGCCGCTGGTGGCCTCGAACTTCATCCGCTCCGACCTGCCCGGCGCCCTCGTCGTGCTGAACGAGCGGGGGTTGTCGTCGGCCTACGCCCGCCCGTACCGCGATCCGGGCACCTTCGAGTCGCTGCTCGCAGTCGTCCGGACCCACGCCGGGGCCGCCCGGGGACACGCGGTGGGGGAGGGCCGGCTGGTGGTGTCGTCGTTCAGCGCCGGCTACGGCGCGGTGCGGGAGCTGCTGGCGCAGCCGGTGGCCGACCGCATCACCGACCTGGTCCTGGCCGACTCGCTGTATGCCGGGCATGTGGTGGCGTCCGATGGCACCCGGGTGCCCGACCCGGCCCAGATGGCCGGATTCGAGCGCTGGGCGGTCCGGGCGGCGCGGGGCGAGGTGGGGATGGTCGTGACGTTCTCCGAACTGGTGCCCGGGGATTATGCCAGCACCGGCGAGACGGCCGATCGGCTCCGGGCGGCCGCCGGCCTGGAGTGGATCCGGTCCCCGGACATCGGTCCCGACGGCCGATGGCAGCTCGCGGCGGCGGACCAGGGGCGGCTGCGGTTGCGTCGGACCCTCGGCGACACCGGCGACGCGCACATGGAGCACCTGCGCCGGATCGCCGCCGCCTGGCGCCTGCTGCGGTGAGGCCCCGCCCGGCCGGAATCAGAGGTCGTGGAACTCCACCTCGACCGAGTCCGGTCCCACGTCCAGCACGGCGACGGTGCGCCGGAGGTTGAGGCGGGGTTTACCCGAGTAGCCCGGGTTGAAGTACAGGCGGCCGTCGATCACCTCGTGGAAGGCCCGGTGGGTGTGGCCGAACACGACGATCTCCGGGGCGTGATGGAGCAGGCTGCGCTGGAGCTGTTCCGACGGGGCGTGGGGGTCGACGATGTGGTGGACCAGGAAGCGGCGGCCGGCGAGCTCGATGAACTCGGTCTCCCGGTAGTCGAACCGGCTGTCGTCGTTGTTCCCCAGCACGGCGGTGACCGGGGCGATGGTCTCCAGCTCGAGGATGATCGACGGGTAGCCGATGTCCCCCGCGTGGAGGATGTGGTCGGCACCGCGGAAGAGGTCGGGCACCCGGGGATCGAGGTGGCCGTGGGTGTCGCTGAGGACGCCAATGCGCATCGGGATGGGGGGCGGAGGTTGGGGGCCGCGGAACGGAGGCCGGTCCGGATCAGGCGGCCGGGGCTTCCTCGGCGGCCTCCTCGCCGTCCTTCGGAGCCTCCTCCTCCCCCTTGTCACGCGGGGATTCCGTCGGGCGGGTCAGGAGGTGGGCGGCGCCGAACAGGGTGGTGAACAGGCCGGTGCTGGTGAGGGTGTTGCGGAAGAAGGTCCACGTGGCCGGCCAACCCTCGCTGCCGAGGGTCAGCGCCTGGATCCAGCCGCGGAGATCCTTGGTGTAGGCCGGCAGCTCGATCCAGGAGGCGGTGTTGGTGACGAGATAGAACAGGATCGCCCCCAGCAGGCTGCCCCCGACCTGCCCGGCGAGCGGCGCGCCGCGTCCGATCCACCGCCCCAAGGCGATCAACCCCGCGTAGGCCGCGTAGTTGACCAGCATCCACCCGGCCAGGGGCGCGGTGTGGTAGTGGAACACGTTGAGGGCGAGATCGGTCGCCAGGAGCGTGGCCAGCGGCGCCCACCACGCCAGACGTCGCGGGAACCAGGCGCCGGCGCAGAAGAGCAGCGCGTACACGGCGCTGAAGTTCTGCGGCATCAGCCCGGGCCAGCGGCTCGCGGCCAGCACCGCGAGAAACAGGCCGGGGAGGGCGCGTTGGAGAAGGTCCCGCACGGCCGCCGAGACTACGGAGGCCGTCACGATGCGCAAGGTTCCGGACAGCTCTCAACTGGCCCGGAGCGGGCGACGGGGGGCCATGAGGATCGCATTGGTCGGCGCCGGACAGACCTCGTGGCAGACCCGGCAGCCCGTGCACTTCTCCGGGACCACCATCGGGATGCCGTCCGTCACCTCGATCGCCCCACTCTCCGGACAGCGGTCGGAGCACATCGTGCAGTAGGCGTGGTAGGCGATGCAGAAGCGTCCCTGGATCACCGCGACGACCCCCGGGTCGGGCGCCTGGACCGGCTCGGAAGGCGGCATCGGCGCGGGCGGCGGCGCGGGCCGCACGACCGGCTGGGCCGGGCGGGCGAAGATCGAGAACAGGCCCCTCCGGGAGACCCCGGCCTTTCCATGGTGCTTCATCGCGGCATCTCAGTCGGCCGTCACCCGACGCGCCTGCTTGCGGGCGGAGCGATGGGCCTTGTCGGCCAGCATCCGGGCCTTCGCCGCGCGGCTGGGGCGGCGGTTCCGACGTCGCCGCAGGGCGGCCTCGTCGCGGATGGCGGCCTCGCGGGCGCGGCGGCGTTCCTCGAGCTTGTCCAGCAGCAGGCACCGGGCGAGGTAGCGGTTCATCCCCTGCTGGCGGGTCTCCTGGCACTTCACCTGGAGCCCGGTGGGCAGGTGCACCAGCTGCACGCAGGTGGCCACCTTGTTCACGTTCTGCCCCCCGTGCCCGCCCGACCGGACGAACGACTCCGCCAGCTCCACCTCCCGCACCCCCAACGCGGCCATGCGTTGGGCGAGGCGGTCCTGCTTCTCCAGGCTGACGGGCAACGGCCCCATGCCCCGATCCTGCCCCCAACCCCCGCCCGCCGGCCAGCCCGATGTCCGGGCCGAATCTCCTCCCCGCATCCCGCCCCGCCCGACACTCTCCGCCCCGGTGAAGCTCATCTCATGGAACGTCAACGGCCTCCGGGCGGTCCTGAAGCGCAACTTCCTCGGGTTCCTCGACGACGAGAAACCGGACGTCCTGCTCCTCCAGGAGACGAAGTGCGGCCCGGACGACGTGGACACGCCCTGGCCGGCCGGGTACGGCGCCCACTGGAACCCGGCCCGCAAGAAGGGGTACAGCGGCACGGCGGTGCTCTCGCGGGTGCCCGTGCTGTCGGTGACGACGGGCATCGGCCAGGAGGCGCACGACGCCGAGGGCCGGGTGCTCACCGTGGAGCTGGCCGACTTCTTCGTGGTCAGTGTCTATGTCCCGAACTCGAAGCGCGGCCTGACACGCCTCGACTACCGCATGGAATGGGACCGCGCATTCCTCGCCTACCTCCGGGATCTGGAACGCCGCAAGCCGGTGGTGTTCGGCGGGGACCTGAACGTGGCCCACATGCCGATCGACCTGGCCCATCCCAAGGCGAACGTCCGCAACCACGGCTTCACCACCGAGGAACGCGCCGGGTTCGACGCCCTGGTCGCGGCGGGATTTGTCGACACCTTCCGCGAGTTCGAGAAGGGCCCCGGCCACTACACCTGGTGGAGCGTCATGACCAATGCCCGCGCACGGAACGTGGGCTGGCGGATCGACTATTTCCTCGTCTCCGCCGCCCTCCGCCCCCGGCTGCGCCGGGCCTGGATCCGGCCGGATGTCACCGGATCGGACCACTGCCCGGTCGGGCTGGAGATCGGGTGATCCCCCACCGCTCCCCCGGTGGAGGAAGTCATCGGAGGGATTCGAGGTAGGCGACCAAGTCGCGGAACTCGGCCGGTGTGAGGGCCTGGGCAAGGCCCTCGGGCATCAGGGACCCCGGCAGCGGACCCGCGTCGACCACCTCCGCCGCATCCACCCGGACGGTCCCCGTCCCCGGCACCCACAGCGCGACGGAACCGTCGGACCCTTCCTGGAGCCGCAGGCCCTGGTGGACGGGACCGTCCCGGGTCTCGACGTACCCACCCTCGTATTCCGGCGCGGACTCGGCGGACGGTTCCAGGATGGAACGGATCAGCCGGGTCCGGTCGAGCGACCGGGCGACCTGGGTCAGCTCAGGACCCACCTCCCGGCCGTGGTCGCCCACCCGATGGCAGCCGGCGCAGGCCGCCTGGGCGGAGAAGAACACCCGACGTCCCCGCTCCGCATTACCCGCGGTGTCCCCGTCCAGCGCCCGGGCCCAGGCCTCGGGCGAATCCGGCGGCTCCAGCCGTCCGAGCGCCATCCGCACCACCTCGCCCCGCGGCGTCGTGTCCGGGACATCGGCCATGCGAAGGAACGCCTCGCGCACGCCGGGATGTTCCTCGTGGGCCACATGGGACCGCAGCAGCCGGGCGGCCTCGTACGCCACGTCGGGCTCGGGATCCTCCAGCAGGGAAAGCAGTTCCTCCACGCCCGGGTCGTGCCGTCCGCCCAGGCTCACCAGCGCCGCGGCCCGGAGCGCCACCGGACGCCCGGCATCCCGGGCCAGCCGACGCAGCGCGGCGTCGGCCTCGGGACCCGACGCCTCAGCCAGGGCATGGACGGCGGCGGAGACGACCCCGGGCGCCGGGTCATCCAGCGCCGCCACCAGGCGCGGACGATGCCCGGCGGGCCGGTTGGACACGAGCCGGGTGAGGGCAAGGGCACGGACCGGACCGGGGTTCCCCAGGTCGTCGATGAACCGCTCGAGCCATTCCGCCTCCCGTTCCGCCGCCACGCGGTCGCCGCCGGTCAGGGCCTCGACCGCCGCGCGATGGGTGGCGAACAACCGGGGGGTGAGGCCGACCCCTTCCAGCGCCCGGTCCAGGTGGGGGCGCAGGGCGGGATCGCCCCGCTCGCCGGCGAGGAGGAGGGCCGTCCG
Organism: uncultured Verrucomicrobiota bacterium; assembly: GCA_964525755.1. Lineage (GTDB taxonomy): Bacteria > Verrucomicrobiota > Verrucomicrobiia > Limisphaerales > UBA9464 > UBA6176. The sequence continues at coordinate 23,754 of CAZGIK010000018.1, read as the reverse complement.
ACGCACCTCCGGGTCGGCATCGCCGAGTGCGTCGCGCAGGGGACCGGGATCGGTGTCGCCGGACTGCTCACCGGCCCGCAGTGCGGCGGCGCGGATCCGCGGATCCCGGTCAGCCCGCAGGCGCGCCCGGACTTCCCCATGCGACCGGAGCGCCAGGGCCCGGAACGCCGCATGGGCCCGGAACGGGTCGGCGTCCGCCAACGCCGCCCGAATCCGTCGGCCACCCCGGGGACCGGTGGCGGCGATCCGTTCGAGCTCCCGCAACGATCGCGACGCCCGGCGGTCCCGGGCGCGGGCGCCGGGATCGGGCGTCCCCGGCGATGTCCCCCGGATCGACCACAGCCGACCGCGGGAATGGCTGGTGTACCCGCCGAGGACCCAGTCGGTCACATGGACGATCCCGCGGGAGTCGACCGCGAGGGCCACCGGATGGAACTCCGGCCCGCCCGTCACCAGGGGCTGGCGGGTGGCGGTGAAAGAGGTTCCGGCCGGCTGGACCCGAAGTCGGTCGATCCGGTGGCCGGCCCACGAAGTCACCAGAAGGGAATCGGTTCCCGGCAGGGCGAGTCCGGTGCCGCGGGCGTCCAGCAGGCCGGCCGGCGCCTCGTCCAGGGCGGCGGCGATCGGCAGGGTCCCGGGCCGGTCCGCCTCCCATCCCTGGAACGGATGCGTTCCCCCGTCGCCATGGCGCGCACGGTAGCCGTAGTCGCCTCCGGCGACCAGGTGCAGCAGCCGGTTGGGACCCCGGGCGTCGGGATCGTTGTCCGCCGCCACCACGCGCCCGGAGGCGTCGAGGGCGAGGGCAAACGGGTTGCGGAACCCTGTGGCGAACGATTCCAGCCCCGTGCCGTCGAGTCGGCACCGGACCACAGCGCCCCCGTCGCCTTCCCCGGCGAACCCGGCCCCGCCGGCATCCCGGAGTCGCCAGGGAAGACCGGCGTTGTGGCCGCGCGACACGTACAGCCAACCGCGGGCTCCGGCCGCCGCCCCCAGCAGGGCGCTGTACGGATGGGTGTTGGGCGTGGCCAGCTCCAGCAGCCGCTCGCGTCGGTCCGCCCGTCCGTCGCCGTCGTCGTCCCCCAGCCGCCACACCTCCCAGGCACACACCAGCACCAGGTCCCCTCCGGGAAGGCACGCCAGGTTCAGCGCGTGCCGAAACCCGTCGGCGAACACCCCCCGCCCCTCCGCCCGGCCATCCCCGTCCGCATCGGTGAAGACCAGCACGCGGTCGGTGGCCGGTCCGACGACGCCGGGCCGCGGATGGAGCCGGGTGCGGGACTCGACCACATGGATCCGGTCGTCCGGCCCGATCGCGAGCCCGATCGGGGCAACCAGGTCGGGTTCGGCGGCGAGGAGACGGATAATGATGCCCGGCTCGTGGGCCTGGGGGATGGGGGCGGGGGAATCCGCGACGGCCGTCGACCCGATGAGCAGACCCCACGCGACCCGCCAGCCGGGGATGGATCGGAGGGGCGCAGCCACCCGGGGAGCCTACCGCAGGAAACGCGGCGCGTCAGCCCGGTCGGGAACCCACGCCGCCGTCCCCCGCCCCGGAGCGGCTCGCGGGGACGCTCGCGCCACCGCCGTCACGTCCAGCCCCTGACCCTGTCCGGCTGGGCGAGCCCGCGAGCCCGCTCGGCCCCGCCAGGGATCGACGCCCTCATGCCTTCCCACCCCTGCGGGGTCCTTGCGGACCCCGTCGGACTCGCCCGCGGACGCGGGCTCATCCCTCCACGGCCCGAGGGGTAGGGCGGAGGAGGGGATCCCGGCGTCCCGGCAGGTTTGCACCCCGCCGGTCGACCGGGTCAGGATCCGCCCGCATGGCACGTGGGATCCTCATCACCGGCGGGAACGGCGGACTCGGACTGGCCATGGCCAGGGCGTTCCTCGAAGGCGAACCGGACGCGGTCGTCGCGCTGGGCGTGCGGGAGCGTCGGGCGGATGCCGACACCCTCGCGGCGGGATTTCCCGGACGGGTCCGGGTGGTGGAACTGGATGTCACCCGACGGGCCGACTGGGACCGGGTGGTGGTCGAGGTGACCGGCTGGGCCGGTTCGCTGGACGTGCTGGTGAACAACGCGGGGCAGCATGCCGATGCCCTGCTGGGGACGATGGATTTTGCGGCCTGGGATTCGGTGGTGCGGACGCATCTCGACGGGGTGTTCCACGGGTGTCAGGCGGTCCTGTCGGGGATGATCTCGCGGCGGTCGGGCCGGATCGTGAACGTGGCCTCGCTCAGCGCCCTGATGGCCCCCGCCGGGCAGGCGAACTACGCGGCGGCCAAGGCCGGGGTGGTGGCCCTGACCCGGTCCCTGGCCAAGGAGGTGGCGCGGATCGGCATCACCGTGAATGCGGTCTGCCCCGGGTACATCGACACCCCGGCCCTCACCGGGATGAGTCCCGAACGTCGCCAGGCCGCGCTGGCCCAGGTGCCGATGCGGCGGTTTGGGCGCCCCGAGGAGGTCGCCGCCGCGGTCCGGTTCCTGGCGTCACCCGACGCCTCCTACATCACCGGAGACCACCTCAAGATCGATGGGGGCATCCTGTGATTCCCGGTCCGCTGCTCAAGGTCCGCACAACCGGCGGAGGCATCCGCATCGATTCCTCCGCCGGGGTCCGCTAGGGAGGGCCTGGGGTCAGTGCCCGTCCGGGCCGCGATGGCGCATCTCCATCTCCTTGCGGAGCTGTCGCAACTCATCGCGGAGCTGTTCCACCGCGCGGTTCAGGTCGGCGACGGCCGGCCGGAGATCGGCCGTGCCCGGACCGGACCGGTGGCTCCTGCGGTTCAATTCCTCCAGGTGGCGGGTCGCCTGTTCGGCCAGTTCGTGCATCCCGGCCGCGTGCAGGTGATCGATGGCCTGGGCAAGGTGGTTCCGGCGCTCCTCCAGTTCATGCAGCCGGACGTCGCCCCCGGGACGGTCCGGTCCGCGTTCGCGGATGCCCCGGCCGGGGTCGGGTTGGCGGCGGCGGTGAGGCGCCTCCTCGCGGCCGTCCCGGTCGCGCGGGCCATCCGCCGGCCGTGACGCCTCGCGGTGCGGCGGTTCCGGCGGCCGCTCCCCGCCCGCCGGGCGGGGGCCCTCCTGGGCGACGGTTGCGAGCCAGGTGGCGAGAAGTCCGGCGGGCAGGCAGGCCCTCCACAGGGTGCGTGAAACGTGGGTTCTCATGGGAGTCGCCGGTGAGGATAACCCGGGCGGCACCGGAGGAAACCCTGTTTCCCCGGGGCCGTTCCGGGGGGTGGCGACAGGGAGCCTGTCACCGTGGTGGGGGGGGGGAGCGACGCGACAGGGAGCCTGTCACCCTGGAACGCTCCGTGCCGCATGGATGCGGTTCCGTGGTGGGGCGGGGCGGTGAATGCGGATTGACGACCGGGTTCACCGCCGATGAGGTCGGGGGACGATTTGAAGACATCCCTTCGCCTGCCCTTTCGTCCGCGCCTCCTCGACACCCTGCGCGGGTACCGGGCGGCCGATTTTGCCGCCGACCTGACCGCCGGGCTCACGGTCGGCATCATCGCCCTGTCCCTCTCGATGGCCCTCGGGATCGCGTCGGAACGCACCCCCGCGGTGGGGATCGTGACGGCGGTGGTGGCCGGGTTCCTCGTGTCGGCCCTGGGCGGGTCGCGGGTCCAGATCGGCGGTCCCACCGCGGCCTTCATCCCGGTGGTGGTGGGGGTCGCCACCCAGTACGGCATCGCCAGCCTGGTGGTGTGCACCCTGATGGCCGGGGTCATCCTGGTGTTGATGGGGGTGGCCCGGCTGGGGGTGATGATCAAGTACATCCCGGTGCCGGTCATCGGCGGGTTCACCGCCGGGATCGCGGTCTACATCTTCTCCACCCAGTTCAAGGACTTCCTCGGCCTCCACCTGCCGGAAGGGGTCGCGGTGCCGGCGGCGTTCCTCCCGAAGCTCAAGGTCATCGGGGCCCACCTCGGCACGGCCCACGGCCCGTCCATCGCCCTCGCCGTGGCCGCCCTGGCCCTCATCCGACTCTGGCCCGGGTCGTGGGGACGTCGGGTGCCGCCCGCCATCGTCGCGGTGGTGCTGGGGACGCTCGTGGTGTTCGGGTTGGGGATGGCGGGTGTCGACACGGGCATCGAGACCCTCGGCAGCCGGTTCGGGCCCGATGCCATCCCGCGCGGGCTGCCGGCGCCGGCGTTTCCGGCGATCGACTGGGGGGCCCTTTCCGGGCTGGTCCGGCCGGCGTTCACCATCGCCATGCTGGCGGCGATCGAGTCGCTACTGTGCGCGGTGGTGGCCGACGGGATGATCGAGGACCGCCACGATTCCAACACCGAGCTGATCGCGCAGGGGCTGGCGAACATCGGGAGCGGGCTCTTCGGGGGATTGCCGGCCACCGGGGCGCTGGCCCGGACCGCGGCGAACATCCGGTGCGGGGCCCGGACCCCCGTGGCGGGGGTGATCCACGCCCTCACCATCCTCGGCATCGTCCTGGTGGCGGCCCCGCTCGCCCGTCACGTGCCCCTGCCGGTGCTCAGCGCCGTCCTGGTGGTGGTGGCCCTCAACATGGGCGAGTGGCACAACTTCGCCCGCCTGCGCCGATGGCCCCGCAGCGACACCCTGGTGTTCCTCACCAGCTTCGTCCTCACCGTGCTGGTCGACCTGACGGTGGCCGTGGAGGTGGGGATGGTGCTGGCCGCGGTGCTGTTCATCCGGCGGGTGGGCGAGACCACCCAGATCACGGCGGTCGACGAGCGGGAATCGTCGCTCGCCCCCGAGGACTCGGCATCGGGCAAGGCCGTGCCGCCGGGCGTCGTGGTCTACCACGTCTTCGGCGCCTTCCTCTTCGGCACGGCCGACAAATTGGAGACCACCCTCGAGCAGGCCGGCACGCCGCCCCGGGTGCTCGTCCTCGAGCTGCGCCGGGTCATGGCCATGGACGCCACCGGGCTCAGCCGGCTCGAGGAACTCCACCGCCGCCTCCGTCGCAAGGGCGGATGGCTCCTGCTGGCCGGCGCCCATACCCAGCCGCTCATGACGCTCAGCAACGGCGGGCTGCTCGACGAGGTGGGACGCGAGAACGTGTGCGAGAACGTCGACGAGGCCCTGGTCCGGGCCCGGGCCCTGCTGGCCGGGTGAGGGTCAGACCGCCGGCAGGAACTCGATGTCGAGGAACCCGCCGACCGCATTCGCCTCGGTGACGAACTGCGGCACCCCCTGCCAGAGGTCGATCGACGGGCGGTGGATGTGGCCGGCGCCGATCCCGAGGAGGTTCGGGGCGGCGAAGACCTCGCGATGGAAGGCGAGGGTGACCTCCGTGTGCCCGGAGGCGGGCCATCGCGGCCGACGCTCGAGCTCGTGGTTGCGGTCCGATGCCGAACCCCACTCCGGATGCCCGCATCCGAACCCGACCGGGCGGCCGGGCACGTACAGCGGGATGTGGACGAGGAGGAAGAGGGGGCGTCCGCTCCGGACCTCGGCCCGGAGCATCTCCAGCTGGACCGGCAGGATCTCGTAGTGGGAGTTGTCGATGGCGAGGACGCGGACCTCGCCCACGTCGCAGGCTGCCGCGAGGGGATCCCGCCCGTCGTACAGCGGCAGCAGGCGCCGGTAGATCCAGGTGGAACGGAGTTCCTCCAGGGATCCGGGCATGCCCTCGTAGTGCCAGTCGTGGTTCCCGGCCACGTACAGGTGGGGCACCCCGGCGTCGGCGAGCCGTGCCTGCACCCATTCCACCGCGGCCTCGGAGGGAAAGCTGAGCAGGTCGCCCACCAGGGCCACCCGGTCGACCCGGTTCTCCCGGGCCCGACCCAGGGCGGCGACCAGCTCGGTCTCGGGGTCGGTGGCCTCGCCGGTCTGGAAGTGGCGCGTGCGGTTGTACGCCGCCGCCATCCGCGCGCTGTACTGCCGGTAGGGCTCGCCCCGGGCGTCGTCGCGGAAGAGGTGGGTGTCGGCCACCAGCATCAGGCGCGACGCCCGGGCGATCCCGGGCACCCGGTAGCGGATCGAGGTGCGGTCGACCGAGAAGTCCCGTCGGCCGCCCCCGGCCGGGGCGGCGTTGAGGACGGACGGCACGGCACCGGCCAGCGCGAGGGTGGCACCGGCCCCGAGGAAATGACGGCGGTCGATCGGCATGGGATGTGGGAGTGGATCGGGAAACCGGCAACACCATGGCCCGGATGCCGCACCGGGGAAAGGGCTCGGAGCCTGTTCGGACCGAGCCTTCCGTTGACCGGCGGGGGGAGGTCGGGGGAGGGTGGGGAATGGCATCCGCGGAACTGCAGATCGAGAAGCTCGTCGACGGCGGGGGGGCGACCCCGGCCCGGGGCGACCTGGTGACCGTCCACTACACCGGCTGGTTCACCGACGGGGGGAAGTTCGACAGTTCGGTCGACCGCCGGGAGCCGTTCCAGTTCCAGCTCGGCACCGGGCAGGTGATCGCGGGCTGGGACCAGGGGGTGGCCACGATGCGGGTCGGGGACAAGGTGCGGATGACCATCCCGCCCGAGCTGGCCTACGGTCGGCAGGGGTACCCGGGCGCCATCCCGCCCAACGCGACGCTGGTGTTCGAGGTCGAACTGCTGGCGGTGGGCTGATCGGGGCGGGTACCCGCCGCCTATCCGCGTCCGCTACGAGCGCGCCTCCGAACGAGCCCGATGGGCGTGAGGGAAGTGTGGCCCTCGGCGGATTCATCATCCGCCGCCACTTTCAGCCTTTGGCCCTTCGCCCTTCGCCTCTTCCGGAGGGCCTCGCTCCTACTCCCCGGTCCAGCGCCGGAGGATGAGGGCGCAGTTGGTGCCGCCGAAGGCGAAGCTGTTCTTCAGGACGTGCAGCGGGGTGGCGGTGCGGGGGGTGTCGCGGACGAAATCGAGGGGGCAGCGGGGGTCGGGGTCGTCGAGGTTCCGGGCGGGCGGCAGGAGGCCATGGACCATCGCCTGCACGGTGGCCACCAGTTCCACCCCGGCCGTGGCGCCCATCAGGTGTCCGAGCTGCGCCTTGGTGTTGGAGACCGGCAACACGGCGATGCGTTCGCCGAACACCTCCTGCAACGTCCGGGCCTCGGCGATGTCGGCCAGCTCCGTGGCGGTGCCGTGGGCGTTGACGTAGCCGATCGCCGCCGGCTCCAGCCCGGCGTCCGACAGGGCCCGGCGCACCGCCCGGACCTGGCCGACGGGATCCGGCTGGACGATGTGGCGGGCGTCGGAGGATCCGCCCGATCCGACCACCTCCGCGAGGATGCGGGCCCCGCGGGCGCGGGCGGTTTCGAGGGGTTCGAGGACGAACGCCGCCGCCCCCTCGCCCATCACCAGACCGGAGCGGGCCCGGTCGAACGGCCGCGAGGCGGTGGCGGGGTCGGGATGGGTCGTCAGCACTCCCAGCCGGTTCCAGGCGGCGAACGTGGGCAGGTCGAGGCCGGTGTCGGCACAGGCCGCCACCGCCGCCTCGGCCAGTCCGAACCGCACCCGCTGGAAAGCGTCCGACAGGGCGATGGATCCCGAGGCGCAGGCGCAGCTGACCACGTGGGCGGGCCCCTCCAGGCGGAAGCGGATCGAGGCGAGGTTGGCGGACCGGTTGAACATCAGCCGGATGACCGTGGTGGGGCGCAGCTTGCGGTAGCCGCCGGTGCGGAAGGTCTCGTTGCACTCGTTGAGCGCGGCGACCGTGCCGTGCCCGGTGCCCATGACCAGGTCGTGGGGCAGCGGCTCCCGGCCGTCGGCCGGCCATCCGGCATCGGCCAGGGCCCGTCCGACGACATACAGCGCCAATTGGTCGCTGCGATCCCGCTCGGCGAGCCCGAGGGCGGCCAGTCCGGCGGCGAGCCCGGTGTCGTCGACCTGCCCGGCGATCCGGACCGGGAGCGGGCTGTCGTCGGGCAGGTGGCGCAGTCGGGAGATGCCCGATTCCCCGGCGAGCAGCCGACGCCAGAACGTGTCCGGGTCGAGCCCCAGGGCGCAGGCCACGCCGCACCCGGTGATCACCACCCGACGGGTCGTCACGGTGCGCACGCTCATGGGGCGGGGGGCGGTCCCTGCCGGAGCCGGTCGAGGTCTTCCAGGCCGTCGAGGATGGTCTGGAACGGCAGGCCGAAGTCGATCAGGCAGGCGATCTCGTCGACCCCCGCGCGGCGGACCGCCTCGACCATCCGGGCGCAGCCGGCCACCGATCCCATCAGGCCGGTCTTCTGGTAGTAGCGCTCGAAGGCGTACTCGAGCATGTCGGCCTTCTTGCGCGGGGACAGTTCCTTGAGCCGGGCCTCGCCCACCTGCCAGAGGTCGGCCGAGCTCTCCAGGTAGCGCTTGAACGGCTCCCGCACCGTGGCGCGGACCGTGTCCTCATCGGGTCCCACGAACGTGTGGAGCATGAGGGTGACGCGGCCCGGTCCGGGGTGGCCGGCGGCGGCGCGGGCGGCCCGGTAGGCGGCGAGCTTGGCGGCGAGTTCGTCGACGGTCTGGAACAGCAGCGCGGTGAGCACGTTGAAGCCCCAGCGGCCCGCCTCCTCGAAACGCTCGGCCCCGCCCGAGCAGGTGAACCACACGGCGAGCTCGCGCTGCACCGGCAGCGGATGCACCACGACCGACGCCTCCTCCCCGCGGCCGTTGGCGCCGGTCCACGGCGCCCCAGACCACAGGCGCCGCACCGCCGCGATCCCGTCGAGGGTGACCTGCTTGCGCTCGGCGTAGCGGTCGGGGGCGAGGACGAAGTCGTTGGGGTTCCAGCCGATGGCGAACGACAGGTCGACCCGGCCGCCGGAGAGGTTGTCGACCACCGCCCATTCCTCGGCCACCCGCACCGGGTGGTGGAGGGGCATCACGACGCTCCCGGCGCGGATGCGGATGTGTCGGGTGCTCTCGGCCAGGACGACGGCGGCGAGGGCGGGATTGGGGAACAGGCCGCCGAAGGCGTGGAAATGGCGTTCCGGGATCCAGACCGCCTCGAAACCGTGCTCGTCGGCAAACCGGGTGGAGGCGCGGAAGAGGTCGAACTTCCCCGCCTGCCCCTCGGCGGGCTGGCTGGCGAAGAACAGCAGGCTGAAGCTCGGCCAGTCGGTGGGGGTCAGCGGTCTTTCCATCGGCGGTGCCCCCACATGTACTGCCCGGGGAAGCGTCGGGCCAGCCTCTCGATCTCCAGCGTCATCGCCTGGGTCACCGCCCGGGCGTCGGCCTCGCGGTCGCCCGTCCGCTCCACCCGGATCGGTCCCACCGCGTGGACGGTGTAGCGCAGGGGGCCGGTGCGGACGGCGACCGCCACGAGGAGCGGGGCGCGGGTGGTGAAGTGGAGCATGGCCACGGCCTTGGAGGTCCAGGCGGGCCGTCCGAAGAAGTCGACCTGCACCCGGCCGTCGGACACGTGCTGGTCGATCATGAGCGCCACGATCTCCCCGCCGTTCAGCGCCTGCAGGAAGCGCAGCGGATCGGGTCGGAGCCGCGAGACCAGGCGGAGGTTTTCCCCGCTGCGGTTCCGGTGGAGCCAGGCGTCGAGGTCCGGGTTGTTCACCGGGCGGTAGACGACGCACAGGGGCTTGATCTGGGAGACGGCCCGGGCGGCGACCTCCCAGTTGCCGAGGTGTCCGCTGGCCACGATCAGGCCGCGCCCGGGTTCCCGCAGCAGCGCCTCGGCCTCCGGGGCCAGGTCGAGGGTCACGTACTCGGACCAGTTCTCCCGGTTGAGCCGGCGCCGGGCCACCAGGGTCTCGGTGACCAGCAGCAGGAAGGACTCGAACGACTCGCGGGCCAGACGGCGCACCGCGGCCTCGTCGGCCGCAATCCCCGCCCGGCGGATGTTGTCGATCGCCACCCGGCGACGGGTTCCCCAGAGGAGATAGATCAGCCGCCCGAGGACCCGGGCGAAGGCGAGGACCAGCGGCAGCGGGGCGAGGACCAGCAGGCCGACCACCCCCCGGGCGAGCAGCAGCTCGGTCCGGTACCAGAGACGACGGAGGACGTTCACCCGGGGTCCCGTGGCTGCCCGCGTCGTCGGGTCGACGTCGACCGGCTCATCCGGCAAGGCGTCCCTCGAGATAGCCCACCAGGTCGGCGACCTTCTCCATGCGGACCAGGTCCCCCATGGGTGTCTCCACCTGGAAGCGCTCCTCGACGTCGTAGATGAAGTCGAGGATGGAGAGCGAATCGAAGCCGATGGCGTCGAGGCGGGTGTCGAGGTCGACCGCCTGGACGTCCACGCGGAGCTGTTTCTGGCGCTGCAGGAGTTCCCGGAGGCCGGCGATGATGGCGTCGCGTGACATGTGGACGAGGAGGCGTCGCGGCGGGCTGGGAGGCCGCGTCTGGGGACGACCGTCCGCGATGCACCGCCCGCCTGTCAATGCGCCCCCCGTAGCCGTCGGCCGGGGAACCCGGTCCCGACGCTCCGACCGCCCCCGGCCCGGGGGGGCGGCTGGAAGGGGGCATGAGGAAGTCGCCACCTCTTCGCCCGTTCGTCACCGGACCGTTACAGGGGGGCGGCAGGGTCTCGCCATGGTGATCGACCGACTGCCTGTGCCGGAGACGGACCTGTTGCCGGGGGCGGCGATTCTTCCCGAAGACCTCGCCGAGTGGCAGGGGGCGGTGTGCCTGACGTTCGCGTGCCGGTCGGCGTCGGGCGACGACCGCCTGCTGGCGCCCTACCTGTACGCCCTTGCCCGGGGCTGGTACGGGGCCGAGGAAATCGCCGACCGGATCCGCGACGACGCCTGCCTGCGGCACCTCGCCGGCGGCGAGGCGCCGACCCCGGCGGCCCTGCGACGGTACCGTCGGCTGCACGCCCCGCGGCTGGCCCGGGAGCTGGCCAACCTGGTCTCCACGAGCCTGGCGGCGGTCGACGGCGTGCCCCGCCTGGGATTCGACCCCGGCCGCGAGGCCCATCGACGTCTCCGGATGGCCGTGGCGGCCGACAGCCTTGCCGCCGAGTTCTGAACGCAAAGAGGGGTGCCGCGTTCCACATCCACACGGCGCCCATTTCGACTGCGGTGGCAGAGCGAAGCGTCGACACCACTTTGGACAAGGAGAAGCGGTCCAGGCCGCCTATCGGCGCCGGCTACGGGCGGAGGGCGTCGGTCCCTGGCGGGACCGATCGGGCTCGCAGGCTCGCCCCATCGCGCCGGTGCTGCCCCCCAGGCCGTGGAGGCGATGTCGGTAATCGTTGACGGGGGAACCCCTCCGCCCTTCGCCTCTCCCGGAGGGCCTCGCTCCGTCGAGGCCGGGGGGGCGCGGGGGATTCATCATCCGCCGCCACTTTCAGCCTTTGGCCCTTCGCCCTTGGCCCTTCGCCCCTTCCGGAGGGCCTCGCTCCGTCGAGGCCGGGGCCGCGGGGGAAGTCTCGCCCGCTGGCGACGGTTCCCCCACCGCCTGAGGGGTGGCGCGGACCCCCGGAATGCGGGATTGTCATCCCCCCGGGACGACAGGCACGAAGAGGGGATGCACCCCCGGGTCTTGCCCGTCGCCGCCGTCCTCCTGCTGACCCTCGGTCTCCACGCCGCCCCGCCGACGCCCATCGCCCAGCGTTTCATCCAGGAGATCGCCCGGCATCGCGACGCCACCAACGGACTGCCGTCGGGTCCGGTGACCCTCGTGGAGGCGGCGGATGGGGGCCGGGTGCGGGTGTTCGCCGCCGGCCGATGGCAGGAGCGGACCGGGACGGAATGGCGGGAGCGTTCCGACCTGACTGCGGCCGCCGACGGGCCGTTCCGTTTCGACGACGGCCGCGGCGGGGTGGGAACGGTGGCGATTCCCTGGGCCGGGGTCCGGCAGCTCGTGCGCGGGAAGGGGTCGGTCTGGGTGGTCGCGGAGTCGGCCCTGGTCCGGTGGACCGACGGGTCGGTGTCCGACGCGGACTGGAACGCGCGTCCGGCGATCCGTCAGCTGGCCCTGATGCCCGACGGCACCGCGGTGGTGGCGTCGGCCGGGGGCCTGTTCCGATCGGCCGCCGCGGGGTGGGAGCGGATGGCGGTGGTCGACGGGTCCGGCCGTGACTGGGCGGCCCGGGAGGCGCTCGGGGTGGCGGTCGACGCCGTGGGGGCGCTCTGGGTGGCGTTGCCGGCCGGGCTGGCCCGGCGCACCGGGGAGGTTTGGACCGTGTTCGAGGGACGCGACGGCCTGCCCGTGACCGGCTTCACCGCCCTGGCCGCCGGGGCCGATGGCAGTGTCTGGGCGGCCACCGGGTCCGGGGTGATCCGCTGGGACGGATCCGGCTTCCACTACCGGCAGGGGCCCCGATGGCTGCCGTCCGACGAGACCACCGGCCTGGCGGTGGATGCGTCGGGTGGGGCGTGGATTGCGACGGCGGGCGGGCTGGGCTGGATCGAGCGCCGGCCCTTCACCCTCGCCGCCAAGGCCGCCCACTACGAGGAGGAGATCGCCCGGTACGTGAAGCGCACGCCCTACGGGTATGTCGCCGAGGCGCCGCTCCGCACCCCCGGCGACCGGTCGAGCGCCGCGCCGGAGGATTCCGACAACGACGGGCTCTGGACCGCGATGTATGGCGCGGGCGAATGCTTCGCCTTTGCCGCCACCGGCGACCCCGCGGCCGGCGACCGGGCCCGTCAGGCGTTCGAGGCCCTCCGGTTCCTCCAGGAAGTCACCCAGGGGGGATCGCATGCGCCCGACCGCGGGTATGTCGCCCGGACCATCCGTCCCGTGGAGTGGCCCGACCCGAACGAAGGCCGCCTGGCGCGGGACCTTGAGGCGCAGCAGGGCGACCGGCTCTGGAAGGCCTACGAGCCGCGGTGGCCGCGCAGTGCCGACGGGCGGTGGTACTGGAAGTCCGACACCAGCAGCGACGAACTCGACGGGCACTACTTCTTCTACCCGCTCTACCACGACCTCGTGGCCGGCACCGAGGCGGAGAAGGAGAGGGTCCAGACCGTGGTGCGCGACCTGACCGACCACCTGATCGCGCATGACTTCGCCCTGACCGACCACGACGGCCGGCCCACCCGCTGGGCGGTGTACGGACCCGGGGCGCTCAACCGGGATCCCGACTGGTGGGTCGAGCGCGGCCTCAACTCCCTGAGCCTCCTCAGCTACCTCGCCGTGGCCTCCCACCTCACCGGGGATCCCCGCTACGACACCATCTCCCGCGAGCTGGTCGAGAAGCACGGCTACGCCCAGAACCTCATGTTCGCCAAGGTCCACTTCGGACCCGGCTCCGGGAACCAGTCGGACGACGAGATGGCCTTCATGTGCTTCTACAACCTCCTGCGGTACTCGCGGGATGAGGCCCTGAAGGAGCAGGTGCGCTACGCGTACTTCGCCTACTGGGCCAACGAGGCCCCCGAGCGGAACCCCTTCTTCCACTTCGCCTATGCCGCCCACGGCCTTGGCCGGAGCATCACCAACGGCTGGGGCGTGTTCCCGGTGGAGCCCTGGGACGAATGGCTCGAGGATTCCCGGTCGACACTCCACGGCCTGCCCCTCGACCGCCTGAACTGGCCCCTCCGCAACAGCCATCGCCTCGACCTGGTGTTCCTCGGCCCCCAGCAGGGCAAGGACCTCTACGCCCCCGAACCCGGGCGACGGGGACGTCGGGTCGACGGGCGGGTCCTGCCGGTCGAGAACCGCCACTTCAACCACTGGAACACCGACCCGTGGGACCTCGACTACGGGGGGAGTGGCGACGTCCTGGGTGCCGGCACCGTGTTCCTGCTCCCCTACTACATGGGTCTCTACCACGGGTTCGTCGAAAGGCCTTAGAGCCTGTCCGGAAACTCCGAGGGGTCCCGGAGCCGCACGCTCCCGCGTGCGGGCCCGCGAAGCGGAATGGGTTTCCACCCGGAACCCCGGGCCTCGACGGGGCGAGACCCTCCGGAGGGAGGCGATGGGGTGGGGCGCGTTCCGGGAAGTGACGCGATCTCGACGTCCAGTCGACGTCGAAGTCACCGACTCGTAACCCGGGCGCCATGCCGCGGGCGGGTTGCCGCGGGAGGATGCCCGGTGCATGGCGAAGGTGTTGATCGTTGAAGACGAGGCCGACCTGCGGGACCTGATCGGATCGACCCTTCGGGAGGCGGGATTCACGCCGCTGCCGGCGGCGACGGGTTCCGAGGGGCTTCAGCGGGCGTTGCAGGAGCAGCCCGACCTGATCCTCCTCGACCTCATGCTGCCCGAGATGGACGGGTTCGAGGTCTGCCGGGCCCTGCAGCGCGAGCCGGCCACCCGGGGCATCCCGGTGATCCTGGTCAGCGGACGCACCTCGGAACTCGACCGGGTGATCGGGTTCGAGCTGGGGGCCGACGACTATGTCACCAAGCCGTTCAGCCCCCGGGAACTGGTGTTGCGGATCCGACGGAGCCTGGAGCGCGGCCGGGAGGACAAGGTGGCGGCGGACCGGATGGTATTCGACGAGTTGGCGATCGATGCCACGGGCCACCGGGTGACCGTGGATGGACGGGAGGTGGGCATCACCGCCACCGAGTTCCGCCTGCTGCTCACGTTGGCCCGGCGCCGCGGACGGGTGCAGTCGCGCGACCGGCTCCTGGAGGAGGTTTGGAGCCGGGACCATGGCGAAGTCGACGCCCGGACGGTCGACACCCATGTCCGTCGGCTTCGCGAGAAGCTGGGCAAGGCGGCCCGGTTCATCGACACGGTCCGCGGGGTCGGCTACCGCTTCGTGACGGGGTGAGGCCCGTCCCGCCCGCCGGCGCGGGGATTGCGGGGTCCGGGGGCCGGTGCTAATCCTGCCGGCCTCGTGACGAAACCTGTTCCCGCCGCCGCCCAGTCGCCCGCCGCCCCCGACCGGCCGCGCCGTGTGGGCGTGATCTCCCTCGGATGCGCCAAGAACCTTGTGGACGCCGAGATCATGCTGGGCGCGCTGCTCAAGGGGGGGATGGAGATCGTGAACGACCCGGCCGAGGCCGATGCGGTGATCGTGAACACCTGCTCGTTCATCGACGCCGCCCAGGAGGAGAGCGTCGACACGATCCTCGAATCCGCCGAGTTCCGCGACCAGACCCGGCCGGGCCAGGCCGTGATCGTGTCGGGTTGCCTTTCCCAGCGTTTCCGGAAGGAGCTGCCCGAGCTGCTGCCCGAGGTGGATGTCTTCATGGGCATCGACCAGGTCGAGCAGGCCGGGGCCCTGGTGGAGGAGGCGTTGGGTCGCCGCGCCGCCAAGCTCGCGGCCGCGCCCGGCGTCCTGCGTTCCCGTGCCGGCAAGGTCAAGGCGGGGATCGCCGCGCTGGACACGGCGACCGACACCACCGCGGCCGCAGCCGAGGAATCGCTCCGGGGGACCGGACGCTTCGGACAGACCCGCACCGTGGTGACCCCCCCGGCGTCGGCGTCGGGTCCGGCGGTGACGGTGCATGTGCGTCCCAGCTATGTCCCCCACCACGACACCCCGCGGTTCCGACTGACTCCGCGGCACTTCGCCTACGTGAAGATCGCCGAGGGATGCAACCACCCGTGCAGCTTCTGCATCATCCCGCGGATGCGCGGCGCGCACCGCAGCCGGGCCCAGTCGGATGTCGTGTCCGAGGCCCGCGCATTGATCCGCGACGGCGTCCGGGAGCTGAACCTGATCTCCCAGGACTCCACCTACTACGGCCTGGATCTCCGTCCGAAGGCCTCCCGGGCCATCGCCTCGCCCGAGCGCTTCCAGGAGGCCACCCGTTCGCTCCCGGCCGATGCGACCACCCTCGCCACCCTGCTTCGCGAACTGAACTCGCTCCGCGGCGACTTCTGGGTCCGGCTGCTCTACACCCATCCGGCGCACTGGACCGACGAGCTGATCGCCGCCATCGCCGACTGCCGCAAGGTGGTCCGGTACGTCGACATGCCCCTGCAGCACATCGACGACGGGATGCTGGAGCGGATGCGTCGGGAGACCGACGGCCGGTACATCCGCGAACTGATCGCCCGGATCCGGGCCGGTGTTCCCGGGATCGCGTTGCGGACCACGTTCATCGTCGGGTTCCCCGGCGAGACCGAGGCGCAGTTCGAGACCCTGCTGGACTTCATCCGCGAGACCCGTTTCGAGCGCCTGGGGGTGTTCACCTACTCGCAGGAGGGCGGGACGGTGGCGGGGAAGATGGCCCGGCAGGTGCCCCCCCGGATCCGGGCCGAGCGTCGGGACCGGGCCATGGCGGTGCAGCGGGAGGTGGCGGCGGCGGTCTCGGCGGCGGCGGTGGGACGGACCCTCAAGGTGCTGGTCGAGGGCGAGGCGAGCGCCGCCGAGCTGGCCAAGGCCCGGGTCAGCTCGTGGGAACACGGCCTGATCCGCGGCGACGACACCGGATCGGCCCGCCTCCGGGGCCGCTACCTTGTCGCCCGCGGCGAGGCCGACGCCCCGGACATCGACGGCCGGGTCTACATCCGCGGCCGGCTGCCGGTCGGCGGGTTCGCCAAGGTCCGGATCATCGGCCACACGGACTACGACCTGATCGCCGAGCCGGCGTGACCAGCCCGGATTTCCCACCCCCTTTCTGCTGCGGCTGGCTGCAAGCCCGCCTGGCGGCGTTGGCCTCGCGTTCCTCGCCGGACAGTATGTGCTCATACAGCCCGGTTCGGAACCGCTTCGGCCGCCTTGTCAGACCGGCTTTCGCTGCGCCTCGCGACGAAAGTCGGTGAGAAATCCGGGCTAGCCCGCGGGCGGGTGGCGGAAGAACGCCTCGGGGAGACCGTCGAACGGCCCGGTCGCGGTGGCGTCCTCGAACAGGATCCACCAGCCGCCGGTCCGCCAGACCTCAAGGCGCCCGGCCGGGTTGGACCGTTCGAACAGCATCCGGGTGGGGGTGACGAGGGTGGTCCGCATCCCGCCCCCGGCCCCGCGCGCCGCGGTCACCCGCTGCTCCAGGGCCTCGGCTTCCAGCGGGCGGACGGAGAAGACCAGCACCCGGACCGACCGGCCGCCGTTCCGATACACCGCCGCCGTGCCGGTGAAGTCGGGCGGGAAGTCCGGCCAGACGGCCCGCTCCTCGAGGGCGGTCCGCTCCCAGGTCCCGAGGCGCGCCGGAAACCATGCGGTCGGCGCGGCGTCGGCGACGGGAGGCTTCCAGCCCGACATCACCCCGGAGCGCTGTTGTTCCTCGGCGAGGAACTGGCGTCCGGCCTGGACGGCCTTGGGCACGTAGTAGGCGAGGGCGATGACCCCCGCCACGATCAGCGCGACCAGCCCGATCGCCAGGATCCACAGCACCGACCTCCCGTTCTTCATGGCCCATCCCTCGGGTATCCGGCGTCCCCGGTCAATCGGGAAGGGCCGGCCCCTCCCGCCGTCTCGGCACCGCTCCCGGCGGATTCATCATCCGTCGCCGCTTTCCCAACCCTTGGCCCCGGGTCTGCCGCGGATCGCCCCGCGGGTGGGGGGCGGTCGACAATTTCCTCCCGCCCTCCCGGTCCGCCCCCCAAGCTGGCGGTGGTGAGCGGCAGCGACCTGATCCGGGACCTGGCAGTGGTGACGATGATCGCCGGCGCGGTGGGCTGGCTGTGCCGACGCGTCGGGCTGTCGGCGGTGGTCGGCTACCTGCTGGCGGGGATGATCATCGGACCGCACACCCCCCCGTTCCAGCTGGTGGCGAGCGTCGAGCGGGTGCAGATGCTGGCCGAGTTCGGGCTGGTGTTCCTCATCTTCTCCGTGGGCCTGGGGCTCAGCCTGGGCCGGCTCCAGCGGCTGGGACTCTCGGTGGCGCTCGCCACGGCGGTGGGTGCCCTGGTGATGCTCAACCTCTGCCGCCTCCTCGGCATCGCCCTCGGCTGGCCCACCACCCAGAGCCTGTTCGTCGCCGGGATGCTCATGGTCTCCAGCTCGGCGATCATCGCCAAGGTGCTCGAGGAGCTGAACTCCAGCCACGAACGCTGGGGCCAGATGGCCCTCGGGGTGACCGTCCTCGAGGACGTCGTCGCCGTGGTCATGCTCACCGTCCTGTCCTCCATCGTCCAGCTGGGCGGCACCGGCGCCGCCGGCGCCCAGTCGATCGGTCCGCTGCTCGGAAAGTTCAGCGCGTTCGTCGTCTTCCTCCTGTTCCTCTCCCTGTTGGTCGTCCCGCGGATGCTCCGGTCCCTCACCCGGGAGGGCAACCTGGAGGTGCGGACGCTCCTCATCGTGGGACTGGCCCTCTCCCTCGCCTGGCTCGCCACCCGGGTCGGCTATTCCCTCGCCCTCGGCGCCTTCGTCCTCGGCGCGATCATCGCCGGCACCCGCTACAAGCGCGAGGTGGAGCGCAGCTTCGAGGCGCTCCGACAGACCTTCGGCGCCGTGTTCTTCGTGGCGATCGGCATGCTGCTCAACTTCCGCCAGCTGGCCGACGTCTGGCCCCTGGTCCTCGGGGTGTCCGCCCTGGCACTCATCGGACGCCCCCTCGCCTGCGCCCTCGGCCTGGTCGCGGCGGGCAACCCCAACCGGCAGTCCGTCCAGGCCGGCCTGGCCCTGACACCCATCGGCGAGTTCAGCCTGGTGATCGCCCAGCTGGGCGTCACCACCGCCGCCCTGCCCGAGTCCTTCTATGCGGTGGCGGTGGGGGTGAGCCTCCTGACATCCCTCGCCGGACCGATCGTGATGCGGCATTCCGACGCCCTCACCGACCGGATCCTCGCGCTGGAGCCGGGGTTTGTCCGGAATGCCGTCCAGTTCTACCACGACCGCCTGAGCCAGCTCGCGGTGCGGCAGGGTGGGAGTGTGATCTGGAAGCTCACGGGGAGGCGTTTCGGACAGGTCGGTCTGCATCTCCTGTTCATCTCGGCCCTGCTGCTCCTCTGGCAGCCGGGATACCGGGCGCTGGAGGGGGTGGTGGGTCGGGACTGGCTCTTTCCGCGGGCCCTTCCGGTGCTGTTCTGGACCGGGTTCGGCGTCCTCCTGTTCGGGCCGCTGCTCGCGCTGTGGCGGAACGTGGAGGCGATCCTGATGATCCTCGCCGAGGGGGCGACCCGCGGGAACCCGCGGCGCCCGAACCTCCAGCCGCTCGTCCTCGGCGCGATGAAGCTGGTGGCCGGGGGGCTCCTCGTCGCCTGGCTCCTCGCCCTCCTCCCCCTCGGCGGCGCCTCCCCGTGGCTCGTCCTCCTCGTCGCCGCGGCGGTCCTCGCGGTCGGCTCCCTGTCGTGGAACCGCCTCCTCCGCTGGCACAACCGCGTCGAGGTCGAGCTCCGCTCGCAGCTCCGCAACGCCTCCAGCGGCGCCGGATTCACCATCCCCCTGCTCGATCAGCCGGACACCTGGAACCTCGAGATCGACGAGATCCCCCTGCCCCCCCAGTCCGAACTCGGCGGCCGTCGCATCCGCGACATCGGCCTCCGCCAGCAGGTCGGCTGCTCGATCATCGGCATCGACCGCCAGGGGTTCGTCTTCACCAATCCCCGGGCCGACGAGGCGCTCTACCCGGGAGACCGCCTGCTGCTGCTCGGCACGGCGGACCAGCTCGACCGGGCCGAGCGTCTCCTCACCGCCGGCACCCTCCCGGGCGACCCGGGCGAGGCCTTCGCCGACCTCACCAACGAGACGGTCCGCATCCCGGTCGACAGCCATGCGGGCGGACGCACCCTGCAGGAGCTGGACCTGATCCGGCGCTTCGGGGTCCAGCTCTGCGGGATCCAGCGGGGACGGGAACGTCGGGTCCTGCCCGACGGCCAGACCACCCTGGAGCCGGGGGACCGCCTTCTGGTGGTGGGCACCCACGACCGGATCAACGAGTTCCGGGGGTGGATCGAGTCGACCCCGGCCCCGGCCGATCCGGGGTGATCGCGGGCTTTCATGGCGTCCCCCCGGGTGCTTTGCTCCGCGCATGACATCCGCAAGCCTCCACGACCTTGTCCGGCATGCCGACGACCTCCTGCACCCGACGACCTTCACCGACTACGACGGTGCCGTGAACGGGTTGCAGTTCGAGAACCGGGGAACGGTGACCCGGATTGCGGCGGCGGTGGACGGGACACTTCCCGTCGCCCGCAAGGCCGCCGAGGCGGGAGCCGACCTGCTCCTGGTGCATCACGGGCTGTTCTGGGGGCGGACGGTTCCCTGGACCGGGCGTCGTGCCGAGATGCTCCGGTTGCTGGTGGAGTCGAACCTGGCGGTCTACGCCCAGCACCTGCCGTTGGACGGGCATCCGAAGCTGGGCAACGCCGCCCAGTTGGCCCGGGCCCTGGGTCTCGACCATCCCCAGCCGTTCTTCGAGCACCAGGGCGCGTTCATCGGGGTGCGGTCGGAACCCGACCGGCCCCTGGCCCGTTCGGAGCTGGAACAGCGCCTGGCCCGGGTCACCGGGACCCCGCCCCGGGTGCTTCCGGGCGGGGGGGACACCTGCCGCCGGATCGGCATCTGCACCGGCGGGGCCGGGGCGGACATGGCCCGCGCGGCCAAGGAGGGAGTCGACACCTTCATCACCGGCGAAGGCCCCCACTGGACCTATGCGCTCGCCGAGGATCTCGGAATCAACGTCCTGTACGCCGGGCACTACGCCACCGAGACCTTCGGCGTGAAGGCCCTCGCCGCCGAGCTCTCGCTGCGGTTCGGCGTGCCCTGGGTGTTCGTCGACCACCCCACGGGCCTCTGATCAGTCGGCCCGGACCCGGAGGAACCAGGCGGGGCCGTCGGGCGACAGCCCTTCATCGGCCGTCCACTCCCCGATGCCGGGCTCGGGAAACCGCACGGTGCCGCCCAGCGGCTCCCATCCGTCGAGGTCGGAGCTCGCCTCGACCCGGTACGTCCGTCCGGGGGCGATCGGGAACCGGAGGCGGAGCGGCTCGCCCGGGGCGGATCGGTCGACGATCGCGAGGACGTCGGCCGCCCGGCGGGGGTCGGTGCCGGCCAGCCACTCGGCGCGGTTGTCCCGGCCGTCGTGGTCCGGATCGTCCCCGGGCTTGGGATCGAGGCTGGCGAAATGGTGACGTTCCCAGTCGTCGGGCAGGCCGTCGGCGTCGGAATCCGTGTCGGACACCACGGTGCCCTCGATCTCGAGGCCGGGCGGGTCGAAGAGGAGGTTCTCGCGGGTGGCCCATTGCGGGTACGCGCCCGAGCCGCCGCCGCCGGTGCCCCCCGGGGTGACCTGGCTGGCGGGGGAGAGCGAGCTGAGCATCAGCCGCAGGCGGCCGGCATCGAGGGCCGTCTGCAGGTACGCCACGACCAGCGGATCGGACAGGTCGAGGTCGAAATGGAACACCGCCCCTTCCGGGACCAGCTCGCCCGGCTGGGCGGCGTCGGTGGTGCCGACCGCCCACGGCCGGGCCTCGTAGGGCGCGTTGGTCCAGCCGGCATTGGTCTGGCCCACGTGGTTGGCGATGTCCAGCAGCCCGCCGTCCTCGTCGAACATCGCCGCAAAGGCGTTGCGGGTGCCGATCGAGATCGTATCGGCCGTGGTCGAACCCACGGGACCGAAGAAGGTGTTCTCGCCGAAGGTTTCCGCGGTGAACCCGTTCCGGAATCCCACCCCGTAGAGCTCCACCGGCCGGCCCAGGTCCGCGTCCGGGACATGCCCGGGCGCGTTGGTGAGGTAGGTGAGGTAGGTGTCGAACGTGGGGTCGTAGTGGAAGGCCTGGTCCCGGGCGATGGTGGCCCGGACCCGGACCCGTCGCAGCAGGTAGTTCCGCGGACCGGCGTTCGTGCGCAGCACGCCGCCGGTGTCCCAGCCGAGCAGGAACTGGGCGTCGGCCGTGTCGAACCGCGGATCGAACGACGCGAAAGTGGGCGCCACCGGACGCGATCCGCCGTCGAAACCGAACGGATACATCCACCGGTCGAGGGTGGGCGGGGAGAGGTCGAGGTCGAATTCCTGGGCGACCCCGCCCAGGAACAGCAGCGCCCCGGCCCAGCAGGCGGCCAGGCGACGGAGGAGCCGGGCGACCCGCGGTGGGCCCCCGGCCGGGGGATGGCCGACGGTGGATCCGGACACGCTCACCGGGGCGGATTCTGACGGCGGCGGGTGACCAGGGCGAGCGCGGCGGCGCCGGCCGCCATCAGCGCCCAGGTGCCCGGCTCGGGAACCGTCCCCGGGGCGCCGACATCCAGCGTCAGGGCGTCGAGACTCACGCTGACATCGGCCGACTGGAACCCGACGGTGAAGGCGGAGGCGTCGAGGCCGTTGAGGTCCCACTCCCATTTCGACGAGACCGCGGCGCCCATGGGCGGGGCGGGCGGGGGCGGTCCGAACCCGACCCGGGCGAGCTCGGTGCGGGTGGCGGCGAGCTGGAAGGTCTGGCCGCCGGACTCGTAGCTGAGGCGGACCGACCCGTAGTCCAGCTCATTGCCGAGGCTGCTCACCTGGAGCACGACGTAGCCAATCGGCGTGCCGGCGTCGTAGGCGACCTCGAAGTCGGACAGGTGGTCCTGGTTGTAGAGGTTGCCCGAGCCGAGGACGACCGCGTTGGGGTCCTTCTGCGTGAGGGTGGCGGCGATGTTGCTGCCCGGGAGGTGGGGGTTGTTCGCCCCGCCGGAGGCCACGGTGAAGTTCTCCCATCCGGCGACGCCGGAGCCCGGCGCCCCCCGGAAGTGGGGCACCACGAAGCCGTTGGTTCCCGCCCGGGTCACCCCGGCGGCCAGGAGGGCGCCCGCCACCAGGCCCGCCCGCATCAATCCTTTGTTCATCGAGCGCGGAGCATACGGCCGGCGTCAAGGGGTGCTCCCGTTCGGTTGCCAATTCTTGGCGTCCGGTTGCCCGCGGACCCCGCGGCGGTACCGCGGACGGGGGAACCGTTCAGGCATCGGGACCGGGCCGCATCGGGTCATGCGGATCCGGGAACCACGGCACCGCGGCGCCCCGGGCGAAGTCGGCAAACCACGCCTCCGGGTCCCGACGGAACTCGCGCTCCCTCCCCCCCCACGGCAGCCAGATCCGGTCCGCATGCAGGGCGTGCAGCGGCAGGATCAACCGCTGCCGCTGCGGATCGGTCAGCCGACGCTTCACGAAGGCCAGGTACAGCTCCTCGTCGCCGCCGTACATCTTGTCGCCGACGATCGGGTGGCCGAGGTGGGCGAGGTGGATGCGGATCTGGTGCTTGCGGCCGGTGTCGAGCCATACCCGCACCCGGGCGAACCGGCCCTCGGGCCGGGTGATCCGGGACTCGACCCGGTAGCGGGTGCGGGCCGGGGTGCCGTCGCTTCGCACCGTGTCCTTGATCGCCAGCTGGCTGTCCGGGTCGCGTCCCAGCGGGGCGTCGATCCATCCGGCATCGGCGGCGGGCCAGCCGTGGACCAGGGCCTGGTAGGCCTTGGTGACGAGGCCCTCCTGCCAGAGCCGGCGCAGCTCGAGGGATGCCTCGGCCGTCTTGCCGAAGACCATCACCCCGCCCGTCTCGCGGTCCAGCCGATGGACCATTTGGGGTTCCGCATCGAGTCCGAGGTGGAGTCGGACCCGGCCGATCAGGCTCGACCAGGCGTCTCCCTTGGTGGGGTGGCAGACCAGTCCCGCCGGCTTGGCGACCACCAGCAGGTCGGGGTCCTCGTGGAGGACGTCGACGGGGGATGGGGCGGGGGTGGACACGCTCGGCGGCTTCCGGGGCGGACCGTGTTTCCCGTCGATCCCGGGGTCAAGGCCGCCTCGAGCCTCCCTCCGGAGGGCCTCGCTCCGTCGAGGCCTCTAAACCGGGGGGGAACAACGAAGGGGGGAAGGGACGAAGACCATTTCATCCGCAGATTCCCGCAGATGCCTTCATGGAGGGCCGAGCCTGCAAGTCCGCCGACCTATACTGCATCGGGCGTCGGGGTCGGAATCGGGATCGAACTCCCCTCGCCCCCCTCCGAACGAGCCCGATGGGCGTGAGAGCCTGTCCGGAAACTCCGAGGGGTCCTGTTTTCGCGGAAACGGCCCGGGGGCGAGGCGCGAGGAGGGAGTCC
This sequence comes from uncultured Verrucomicrobiota bacterium, assembly GCA_964525755.1. GTDB lineage: Bacteria > Verrucomicrobiota > Verrucomicrobiia > Limisphaerales > UBA9464 > UBA6176. Next base: position 52 of record CAZGIK010000018.1, on the reverse strand, counting down.
CGCGGCCGCGGGACGGGGATGCTCCGGCCTCCCCGCCTTGCCCACCGCCAAA
>CAZGIK010000017.1:36982-103273 GCA_964525755.1 uncultured Verrucomicrobiota bacterium | reverse complement strand
CCTACCTCACCCCGCCGCCCATCGACTAGTGGTGCACGGCGTGACGCTTACGGTGTTCCGCTGGCTGGCCCGGCATTGTCCGGGCTGGCGTGGCGGCCGGGTGCTCGCCGCCGGCGGGCATGCCGTGCTGGTCGAGCGCCCGGCCACCTCCGCCCGGATCGTGGCGGAGTGGGTGCTCGGAGCGTCCCGGGGCCCGGGGTCCTGACGCCCACCGGTCCGACGGCCTCCTACTCGATCACGACGCGGTAGAAGCGGGCATCGTCGGGAGGCAGGGGATCCTCCACCTCCACCCGGGTGCCCGTTCCGACGACCCGCTCCACCGACTGCCACGCTCCCGGTGTGAGGACCGTCGCGGCGTCGATGCGGTAGGTGACGCCGTCGACGGTATCCCATCCGAGCCGCAGGCCGGTTCCGGTCCAGGTGCCCGTCAGGACGGGGTTGGAGACGATCGGCGGCGGGTTGGCCGCACCGGGGGTGGGTACCAGCCAGGCGTGGGAGAAGGATTGTCCCTCGGGGGCGGCCGACCAGGAACGGCCCGGGATGGCGGCCGGGTAGGTGAGGCTGTCGACCACACCCGACCCGACCGGGTCCGGTCGGCTGAGGGCCAACCGGCCGCCGCTGGCGAGCGGGCGGAAGTGGGCATGCCACTCGGTGGATGTCGACTCGGCCGGCTCGGCGTCGAGGAACACGATGCGGCGTTGGCCCGGGGCGAGGCTCGCCCCGTTCGGGAAGGTCCAGGCCGTGATGGCTCCCGATCCGGACAGGGTCCAGCCGTTGAGGCTGACGGTTTCGTCGCCGTGGTTGAGGAGCTCCACCCAGGGTTCGGCTTCGCCGAGCCGGTCGCGCAGGGTCCCGGCCACCGACTGGAGTTCGTTCAGGCGGACGTCCGGGAAGGGGGACATTGGTGCGGCGACGCTGTTCGGTTCGCCCGGGGTCCGCGACGCCACGGTTCCGCCCACCAGGTCGAGGACGGCGCCGAACACGATGTCGGAACTCCCGGCGGACGCCTGGTGCACCTCCACGGCGAGGACGTTCGTGCCCGCCACGAGGGCCTGGGCGGGGAGGGCGATGGGGCCGACGAAGGCGGCGTCGCCGACGGTTGCCGACGCGAGCGTGGCGTGGGTGATGGGGCCGTCCGGCATGGAGACCCGGGTGAGTTCCGTGCCGTTCAGGTGGAACACCGCGCCATCGTCGAGGACATGCCCGAGGGACAGCGAGGCCCCGGCCGGGACGGTGGGCAGGACGAAGGTGGATCGGAAGTAATAGGCCGACTGGCCGAGGGTGAGCGGGGTGGACTTGGCGGCGGGCAGGTCGGCGGACTCGACGAAGAACAGGCCGTTGCCCGAGGGCCATCCCCGGTCGTCGAACCCGGGGGCGGTCCAACCGGCCGGCGCCGGGCCGGTCTGGAGATGGCGCCAGGGCCCGGTCAGGGTGGCGAGCTGGCGCGGGCCGTTGTAGGTGGTGCTGGCCGACCAGTTCCCGGCGCGGGAGTTGTCGGCGCGGGGGTCGATCAGCTGGAGGGCGATCCCGCTGCCGGCGGGCACCACCGGCCAGGGGGCGGCGGTGGCGAACCGGACCCGGTCGAGCACTTCCCCACCCGGCGCCCGCAGTCGGAGGTCGTCGCCCGTCGCCCCGAGGGTGCCGGTCCATGTTCCTGCCAGCGGCGGCGCCGTCCCGTAGGCGCTGCGAAACACATCCGCCCGCGCCGCCACGCAGACCTGGCCGAGGGGCGGCAGCACGGTGCCTTCGGGGAAGGTGAACGAGAACGCATCGCCGACGAGCTGCAGTCCGGTGAGGTCCCAGGCGGTGGCGGCCGACGGGTTGTGCAGTTCGAGGTATTCCCCGCCCGGAGTGGCGGGGCGGGGGAGGATCTCCGAGATCACCACGTTGAAGCGGGGACGGACCCGCACCCGGAACGGCCGCGTGTCGGAAAGGGGAGTCTCGGCGTCGTCGGTGACGCGGACGACCAGCTCGAGATCCGCCGCCCCGAGGTCGTCGGGCAGGTTCCAGACGAGGTGACCCGACCGGGGGTCGATTGAGGCCGAGCCCGGGACGTTCCCCTCGATCGCGAAGAAGAGCTCCTGGGCCGGGCGGTCGGTATCGGATGCGGTGACCGTCCACTCGATGGTGTCCCCCTCCACCCGGTCGAGCGCGGGCAGCGGGGCGAGGGTCGGCCGCTGGTTCACCTCGCGGACGAGGATGGAGAAGGTGGCCTGTGCGGTCTGGGCGAGGGGGGACTGTTCGGTCACCTGGACGATCACCGGATACGACCCGGGGCCCTGGTCCTCGGTGGGAAGCCAGGAGAGGACACCGGTGACCGGATCCAGCGAGAGCCCGGCGGGCGGTTCCGACTGGAAGGCATACCGGACCGGCGCGCCGTCGGGATCGAATCCCCGGAGCTGGAGCGAATAGGCGGAGCCCTCGTCGATGGACTGGGCATCCGGCTGGGCGATGACCGGCGGGTTGTCGCGTTCCTCCACGTGGATCCGGACGACTGCCGTGGCGGTGGCGGGGGGTGATCCGGAATCGGTGAGGGTGATCGTCACGTCGAATGTCCCCGGGCCGTGCTCCTCCGCCGGCACCCAGGTGAGGACGCCGGTGGTGGGGTCGACGGCGAGGCCTGCGGGGGCATCGGGTCCGAGTCCGAACGTGAGTGTCTGGGCCGGGCGGTCGGGATCGGTGCCGGCGAGGTTGCGGGTGAGGAGTTCGCCCTCGCCGACGGTGGACGGCGGGATCCCGGCGAGGACCGGCGGCCGGTTCGCCTCGTTCACCTGCACCGGGACCCGGGTGGAGGCGCTGCGGGGTGGTTCCCCCGAGTCGGTGACCCGGACGAGGATGTCGTACCGTCCCGGGCCCTGGAGTTCATCGGGCGTCCAGCTGAGATCCCCGGTTTCCGGGTCCAGTTCCACGCCGACCGGCGGGTTGTCGCCCAGGCTGAAGCGCAGGGTCTGGCCGGCATCGGCATCCGTCGCCTCGAGGCGCAGGGACCAACGGACCTCCTCCGGGATGGTCTGGAGCGGGACGAGGGTGAAGCGGGGCGGGATGTTGCCCCCCGGGATGAAGTTCGCCTCGCCCGGGGTGGGGGCATCGAGCGGGATCCAGTCGCCGTCCGGGCCGTCGGGGAAGCGGCCGACCGAGCGGTTGGCCTCCTGGGGACCGAAGGTGTGGGCATCCACCAGGGAACCGTCGGGAGCGAACAGGCCGATCGACTCGCCGTCGCGACTGAGGCTGAAGCCCACGTGGATGCGGCCGGAGGCGACATCGGTCTGGCCCGGCTCGTTGTCGGCCCACACCAGCAGGTGGCCGCCGGCGGGGATGATGGTTCCCGGGGGGAGCATGGACGCGGTGCGGTCGGCGAGGTTGTCGGTGAGGAAGTAGCCCGACAGGTCGGCCGGTTCCGCGCCCGGGTTGTACAGCTCGATCCAGTCGTCGTGGTCGCCGTCGGCGGGGTCGATGTTGACCGCGGTGTTCTGGGCGAGGAATTCGTTGAGGACGACCTCGACCGTGGGGACGAACGGGTCGTTGGCGGCGCCCGGGGTGGCGCGGTAGAGGGGACGTCGGGCGTGGGGTTCGCCGTCGGGGATCGAGCCGAAGCCCCGGCCCGGTGGCAGGCCGTGGTATTCGATCCAGTCCAGCACGGCGGGGGCGGACGGGTTGCCCTGGCGTCGGGTGAGCACCAGCAGGCCGGTGCCGGCGGCGGGGCGGAATCCGGCGTGGAGATGGCCGGGGGCGGACTCGCTCTCCTCGCCGTCGAGCCACACCCGGAGGAATCCGCCGGCGGGGACGGTGGTGCCCGGGGGGAACGCCCAGCGTTCGGGGGTGTCGAGGCGGTCGGAGAGCCACAGTCCGGCGAGGTCGGCGGCGGTGGTGCCCGGGTTGTGGAGTTCGAGGAAGGGCTCGGCATCGCCGGCATTGTCCGGCGCGCCATCGGGCGCCTCGGGGAAGACCTCGTTGATCCAGACGGTGGGGAACGCGGCCAGGGTGGCGCGGAGGGAGTTGGCGGCGCCCGGGGTGGTGCGGCCGGGGGCGTTGGTGGCGGTGGCCATCCAGTTGGCGGGTCGGCGGGTGTCCTGGGCGGGATCGATGAGCTGCAGCGACGGACCCTGGCCGTCGGCCAGGACGGGCCACGGGGCGTCGTCATGGTACCGGACCTCACCCACCGGCCGGTCGTCATCGGGCGCGAGCAACCGGAGGCGTTCGCCGTCGTTGTCGAGCCGGCCCGGGAAGGCGTCGAACACGGGAATCGCCGCGCCGTACAGGGTGGCGAACGCCGCCCGGTCGGATGCGAGAACCAGGAACCCGTTGGCGGGGATCACCGCGGTGTCCGGGAAGGTGTAGCCCACGCCGTCGAGCCGGTACCCGCCGAGGTGGAACGGCACCGACGGGTGGCGGTTGTGGATCTCGACGAATCCCGTGCCCGGTTCCGCCGGGTTGTAGTGGATCTCGTTGAGGACCACCCAGTCGCGGGCCTGCGGCAGGGCGCCCGGGAAGAACACCCGGATGGTGTCGGCATCCCCGAGCGGCTCGCCGGACTCGTCGAGTCCGACCACCCGGAGGTCGTTGGTGGCGGCGGTGAGGGGGACGGTGAGGGAGAACGCGGTGAACGAGGTCCACGTCACCGGGTAGCGGACGCCGTTCACCTCCAGGTCGGCCACGCGGAACGGGGCGGTGCCGGTGAGGGTGATGGCGGGGGTGGGGCTGGTGACGGGATTGCCGTTGTTGGTGGTGATGGCCAGGGCGGCGACGTCGGCCGCGTTGCGGCGGGAGAGGATGTTCGAGCGGCGGCTGTTGAGGTAGCTGGTGATGCCCGTGGTGGAGGCCAGGCCGGGGATGCCGTTCTGGAGCTGGATGGCCCGATGGGCGTCGATCACCGGCTGGAACCGTCCGGAGAGCATCGGCCCCTCGGCGGCGCGCGAGAGGGCGCGCCAGAGCATCCGTCGGAAGGCGGGCTGGTCGTACAGCCGGCTGTTGGCGATGGGATCCTGCCCCCCCCAGAGGCCGGCGGTGGGGCCGTCGCCCAGGCCGAGGACGAAGTCGATGTCCCACGGGAACAGCACCGCCGGCCGGCCCGGCTGTCGGTAGAGGTACATGTTCTGGCCGACGTTGTACGTCCACGAGTCCCAGTTGCCGGTGACGCGATGGAAGGCGAAGACGCCCATCCACTGGGCGATGTCCGCCTGCTGGAGGACCCGCTGGGCGAAGGTGGCGTCGTTGGGGGAGTTGAGGGTCTCGACGAGGTCGAAGACCGTCCGGTAGTCGCTCTCCGGGAACCGCCGTGCCCGGCGTTCCCAGTTCCAGCGGTAGCGGGCCAGCTTGAGTTCCCCGTCCGAGACGAATCGCTGGAGGGTGGCCTGGGTGGGGTTGAAGCCGCTGTTGTTGTCGGCGAACTCGAACCAGATGGAGATCTTGTACAGGTCGCCCTCGTCGCCGTCCGGGCCGTGATGCTGGGCGTAGCGGTGGTCGGGTTCCTCGAGGTCCTCGCTGATGTTGGCGAAGGTGGCGCCGTTCATGTAGAGGCGCTGGTAGTTGCCGTTGAGGGAGGGGATGCCCATCTCCGCGGCGATCCAGTTGGCGACCCGGGTACGGAGTCCGGTCTCCTCGTTGCCGCCGTTGCCGGTGCGGCCGAACACCCGTTCGGTGACGCCGTGGAGCAGGTCGTCCTTCGGGGCGAGCGCGGTGAGGTCGCCGCTGCCGTTGTGGTAGGGGCTGCCCTTGTCGCGGTAGCGGACGCCGTGGATGACCCGGGTGTTGCCGTAGACGAGGGTGGCGCGGCGGTAGGCGTTGTTCAGGGCGTTGCCGCCCGGGGCGCGGCGGTTGACCGAGGTGGTCCAGAGGTGGACATGGGGGATGCTGCCAAACGGCACCGGGTCGCCCCAGCGGATGAGTCCCTCGTCGACCGGCGCCTGGGCCGGCCAGACCGAGATCCCGCCGGCCCCGTCGTCGGCCCGCACGGTGTAGGCCACCAGCGTGGCGGTGGACTGGCCGGGGATGACCGCGGTGTGACGGCCGTCGCCCGCGACCTCGTCGCCGTCGAGCCCGTCGTCCCGCAGCGGCAGTTCCGACGTCGTGGCGGACGGGTCGAGGCGGTAGCGCAGGCGGAGGTTGGCGATGCCATCCGGGTCGTCGGCCGAGACGACCACCCGCACCGGTTGGCCGGCGGCGGGGAGGGCGGGGGACTGGCGGACGGTGTGGATGGCGGGGCCCGCGTTGTCGATGCGGCGGCTGTTGGGACGGCCCGGGGTTCCGAGGTTGCGGGGCACGGCGAGGGGTGCGGCGAAGTCGGCGAAGTTCCCGCGCACGCGGAACAGCAGTTCCGGCCATCCCCTCAGCCAGCGGACGGAGGCGCGCAGGGTCACCTGCTGACCGGCGGCGAGCCCGAGGGCGAGGGTGCCGCGGACGGAGTTGATCCCGGTGTCGAGCCCGCCCTCGGCACGGAGGTGCAGTCCGATGTTTCCGCTGCGGGCGGCATCGGCGTTCAGGGTCGACGCGGCGTGGTTGCCGGAGAGCAGCCAGCCGGTCTGGCCCGACTCGAACCCGGGATTCTGGAGCAGGTTGGTCCCCCCGGCCCGGATCACCTCGATGTCGTCCACCTGGCATTCCCCGTCGTTGAGCAATCCGAGGAACAGGCGGTTCAGCCCGTTTGCCGCGTTCCCGTTGTCCAGTCGGCCGGTCCACTCCACCCGGGTCCACTCGCCCTTGGCGGTCTCGTCGGAATCCGCCCAGTTCGCCCCCAGCGCCGGGTCGGCGTCGGGATCGACCAGTTCCAGGCTCGATCCGCCGCCGTCGCTCCATCGGCCCCAGGTGCCTCCGTCGACATAGCGGACCTCGGCGACGGGGATGTGGATCGTGTCGACCGTCTGTTCGCCGAGGTCGTTGGTGCCGAGGAGGGTGTCGGGGCGGGTGAGGCGGACGAGGTCGCCGCCGTTGCCGAGTTGTCCGGAGTAGCCGCCGACGACGGCGGCGGCGGGCAGGCCGGGGTGGTTGGACAGGAGGCGGTCGCGGTCCTTGGCCACGACCAGGTATTGGCCCGGCTGGACGGTGAGGCCCGGAGGGAAATCGAAGTCGATGCCCCCGCGCAGGCGCCAGCCGTCGAGGCTCACCGGCGTGGTGCCGCGATGGTACAGCTCGAGGAACTCGTCGGCATCACCCCCCGGCGGGTTGAAGAAGATCTCGTTCACGACGAGGTCCTCGGGACGTCGCCGCAGGTTGGTCGCCCCGGGCGAGGGTTGGTCGAGGCGACGGAAGGTGTCCGATCCGTTCGGGAGGCGTCCGGTCGACACGCCGTTCTCCTGGGGGCCGAACCGGACCGCATCGGCCACACGGCGCTGATCGGGCGTGATCAGGAACACCGTCTCGCCCGACGCCGCGAGGCGGAAACCCAGCTCGGTCTCGTCCCATGCGGCGAACCCGCCGGCGGGGAGGCGGGTGCCGTCCGGGATGCGGAAGCGGGGTTGTCCGGGGTTGTCCGTGAGGATCCATCCGGACAGGTCCACCTCGGTTGCCGACCGGTTGTACAGCTCGATGAAGTCGAGCTGGGGGAGGTCGGTGTGGGCGAGAAACTCGTTGATCACGACCGGCCCGGCGGGATGGTCGGAGGCCGGGTCGCGGCGTCCCGGGGAACCGCCGCGGTGGTGGCTCGCGGACCAGGCCTGCGGCTCGGCCTCGCCGTGGCTCGGTGCGGAGAGCACGAGCGAGTGGCCGGTGCCCGCCGCCGCGGCCGGCCAGGGGGCATCGGGCGACCAGGCGACCTGGAGCTTGATGGCCCCGATGGCGTCGCGGAGCTCGAGGGATTCGCCGGCGTTGTCGAGGCTGCCCGACCAGGGGCCGAGGACGATCGGCAGTCCGGTGGCCGCCTGGAGGGCCTGCGGGTTGCCGGCCACCACCACGTGGTCGCCCACCTCGAGGCGGAAACCGTCCGGGAACCGGAAATCCACCGCCCCGGCCAGGCTCCATCCGGTGAGTTCCTGGAAGATGTTCCCGTGGTTGGCGATCTCGACGAACTCGAGGCCGTCCGTCCCGTTGGTGCCCGGACGGGGGTGGTACTGGATCTCCGAGATCACGAGGCCGGTCCGGCGGCTCGACGGGGTGGGGGACTCTCCCGGGTGGAGGAAGGGGGCCTCGGCGGTGGAGGTGGTGTCCGCCAGGCCGCGGAGGCGGGCGGTGGTGGCGATGTCGGGGTTCTGGCTGGCGACTGCCGGACCGACCAGGACCCGGTCCGGGAGACTGGCCGTCACCGTTCCCAGCAGGGTCCAGTTCGATCCGTCCGTGCTCGCGAATCCACTGAGCTGGCTGCCGGTCCGACGCAACCGCAGCCAGGTTCCGGGCGGGCTCGATGGGAAACCGCCCGGGATGGAGAGGCGCCCGGGGTTGCCGCCCGGGCCGGAGCGCGACTCCAGGAAGCAGCCCGCCACCGGGCTTGAGGCGAACACGGCGGCGAAGGGTGCGTTGGCATCGGCCGAGGCCCGGGCCATGAGGCCAGCGCGGACGTAGGGATTCGAGACCGACACGGCGTCGACCCGGACCTGGAGGTCGAAATCACCGGCCCGCTCGGTGGCGGCCAGCATCAACTGGTCGTTGCCGATCGCCGTGCCGCGGCCGCGGGCGGTGATGTCGAAGCCGTCCGGTCCGAGGGTCGTGACCGATCCGGCGTCCTCGCCGATGCGGTACGTGGTGGGTGCCTGCGCCCGCCCCGAGGGGGTGGCGGCGAGCAACGGGAGCAGGAGGCAGGCACCGGCGAGGAGCCGGGCGACACGGGATGCGGGGGCGGTGGCCATGCGGGAACGGCGCGATCACAGCAGTTCCCGGGCCGGACAACAATGGCGGTGAGCGGCGGAGGCTGCAGGTCAGGCCCCGCGAATCGGATCCCTCCACTTCAGGCTTGGGAACCGGGCGAAGTCGGCACGGATCATGGATGGTCCTCGCCCTCGGCGCGGGCGAGCAGATCCCCGATGTTGTCGTAGCTGAAGCCCCGTTGCAGGCCCAGCGGACGGGGGTGGGTGCGGTAGGGCTTCGCCGCCGGGGGTGCCAGCACCTGGTCCAGTCCGATACGCAGGGCGGCGTTTCACGACCTCCTTGAACGGCTTCTTGAGCCGGGCGGAGCCCTCGCGGGCCTTGGCCGCCACATCCGGATCAAGCGTCAGTGTGGTTCTCATGGGCGCTTCATGATGCGCGGTGTGGAGCCGTCATGGTGGTCGAGGGGTCCACTTCACTTCTCCCGGGCAAATGGATTCCGGATGGTCAGCCCGCGGATGCTTCGACCTGCCTGCAGATCTTTGGAATAGAGCCCGCGACACCGGCTTTCCAGCGCGCCTGCGACGACGAGGGTTTTCCCGACTGTGGCTGGCGCTTTCAACCCGGGTTCCGGCAGCATCGGGGCCGATGTCGAACGTCCTCATCACGGCCGGGCCCGGTGCCGGCCGGACCATTGCGCCGTCCCCCGACGGGGTGGTGATTGGCCGACAGGCGAACCTGGCGGTGACGCTCGACAGCGCGGCGGTGAGCCGGCGGCACGCCCGGCTGACGTGGGAGGGTGACCAGGTGTTTGTGGAGGACCTGGGCAGCAGCAACGGGACCTATGTCAACGAGGCGAAGATCCTGCGGCGTACCCGGCTCCGATCCGGGGACTGCCTGCGCATCGGCGCCAGCCTGCTCCGGCTGGAGGGCGCCGCCGTTGCCGAGCCGGACATGACCATCCAGAGCCTGACCGCGGCCGGGACGTCCAACGAGGAGATCTTCCGCGACCACGCGGCGGACAAGCTCCGGACGGTGCTGCAGCTGGCCCATCAGCTCGGGCGTTCGCTGGATCCCGACGAAGTCCTGCGCCGGCTTCTGGACCATCTCCTGATCCTGTTCCCCAAGGCCGACCGGGCGCTGGCCCTGCGTCGGGACGACGACACGCCGGTGCTTCAGGCGGCGGTGAGCCGCGGTGGAGGGACCTCCGGCTCGATGGCCTTCAGCCGGTCCGTGCTCCGTCGGGTCTTCGAGGAAACGGTGGCGGTGCTGGCGGAGGACGCCCGGCAGGCGCAGAGCCTGGCGGCGGGGGCCACGCTGGCCGCCCTGGGCATCCACTCGGTGCTCTGTGTCCCCCTGCAGGCCCAGGGCGGCCGGGTGTTTGGCGCGTTGCAACTCGACCGCTCCCGGTCCGGCCTGGCGTTCTCATCGGACGACCTCTACCTGCTGACGGCGGTGGCTCTGATGGTGGCGCCGGTGCTGGAGAACGCGCAGCTCCACGGCGAGCTGGTCGTCAAGGAGCGGATGCAGCGCGAGCTCGCCCTGGCCCGCGAGATCCAGCTGAGCTACCTGCCGCGCGACCCGGTGCGGATGGCGGGGGGGCAGGTCGAGCTCGCGGCCGACCTGGTGCCGGCGCTCGAGGTTTCCGGGGATTTCTACGACTACTTCCCGCTGGATGACCGCCGGCTGGCCTTTGCGGTGGCGGACGTGTCCGGCAAGGGCATGGCGGCGGCGCTCTTCATGACCCAGGTCCACGCGCTTGCCCGGCACCTGGCGCTGTCCGCCGCCGGTCCGGCCGACCTGCTGGCCCGGCTGAATGAGGCGATCGCGCGGGACAATCCCGGGTTCCTCTTCGTGACCGTGGCGCTGGGGGTCTACGACGTGGCGACTGGACGGATGGTGGTGGCCCATGGGGGGCATCCGCCGGCGCTGGTCCGTCGGCGGGACGGCACGGTCGAGAGCGTGACCGCGCGGGGTGGTCCGCTGATCGGGCTTCAGCCGGGTGTGTGGCGGGCCGAGGAGGCGGTGATCGAGCTCGCCCCGGGCGACGCGGTGATCCTCTACACGGACGGGGTCACCGAGAGCCCCGGCCTGACGCGGATCGAGGAGCTGTTCGGGACGGCCCGCCTGGTGGAGACCGTGCGGTCCCTGCCGTCGGCCGGTGGGCTGCCGGAATGGATCGCGGCGATCCGGCGTGCGGTGGCGGACTTCTCCGGACCCGACTGCACGGCCGACGACCTGACGCTGCTGGTCCTGCGGTGTCCGGGGAGCGCGGTGGAACCGGCGGCCCGGGGCGCTGCCGCCGGTCCGGGTGCCCGGATTTGAACTGGCCACCGGGGCCCGTTGGGCGAACGATCCGCAGATTCATGAACATCCCACGCCAAGCCAACGGAGACGAATGCGAGTTCATCATGCCCGCCCGGGTTGACGGCCCGGTGGCCAACCAGCTCGAGATCGAGGTGCTGGAGGCGATGCGTGGCGGAGCGCAGACGATCCTCATCAACCTGGCCGCCTCGAACTTCCTCTGTTCCGCCGGGATCCGGGTCATCCTGCAGTATCATCGTCAGATGAAGGGGCAGGGTCGCATGCTGCTGGTCTCGCGCACCTCGCCGGAGATTGACGAGGTGCTCGAGTTGACGGGGTTCCGCGACCAGATCGTCGAGAAGCCCTGAGTGCGGGACGGAGGCGGCATGGCGGAATTCTCCGGGCCCACCAGCGCCCAGCTGCCGACCGAGGGCTGCGCGCGCTGGGCGGAGTTTGCCGCCGGGTGCCAGCTTCCCGAACGGGTGCGGATGGCGTTGGACCACGCCCTGGCCGAGCATCTCCAGAACATCGTCAATCACAGCGGGGCGACCCGGGTCGGCGTCCGCTTCGAGGTGCTGCCCGGGTCCGTGTCCGCCCGGGTCTGCGACGACGGCGTGGCATTCGACCCCACCGCTGCGCCGGAGGTCGACACCACCGTGCCGCTGGCGGAGCGGCCGATCGGCGGGTTGGGGATCCACATGATGCGTCGCCTGTGCGACCGGTTGAGCTATCGGCGCGAGGACGGGGCCAACTGCCTGGAGCTGGTCAAGCGACTCGGCTGAGGGCTGGTCAGGCGCCCGCGAGCCACCAGACGCCCATGCAGCAGGCGGTGGCTGAGCTCGTGTAGAGCAGGCTGCGGTAGGCGCGTTCCTGGCTGGACAGTATGTCTCCAAACAGCCCGGCTCCGAACGGCTTCGGCCGCCTGGCCGGACGGGCTTTCGCTGCGCCTCGCGACGAATGCCGGTGAGAAACCCGGGCTAGCCGACGACCAGCGAAGGGTATCGAAGGATCTGCTCGTCCACGGTGGCCAGGTGGTAGTGGCCGACGATCGAATGGGCGACCAACAGGCGGTCGAACGGATCCCGATGATGGTTTGGCAACCGGTCCAGGAAGAAGATGGCCTCGTCGAGAATCGGAAGGGCGCGGAATCCCGAGCGGAGGATCGCTTCGGGCAGAAAGCGTTCAGGACGGTCCGGAAGCTTCAGTCGTCCAAGGCCGAACTTGATCTGGATCTCCCACGTGGACGCCTGGCTCAGGTACACCTCATTCCGCGGATCCAGGATCGCTTGGCGCAACGGGTCGGGGATCCGGTCCGGATCCGCCCATGCCCAGAGGGCGATCTGGGTATCCAGCAGGACCTTCATGCCCCGGATTCCGGTGCATCCGCAGCCCGCTCGAATTCGGGCAGGGGGGCGTTGAAATCCTCAGCCATCACGATCTGGTCCTTGAACAGTCCCAACAGCACCTTCTTTGGTTCGGCGGGAATGGGTCGGATCTCTGCGATCGGCTTGTTCCGCTCACAGAGGATGAGCGTCTCGCCGGCCTTGACCCGCTGCGCATAGCGCGACAGGTGGGTTTTCGCCTCCTGGATGTTGATCGAGGTCACGATCTGACCGTGAACCGGATCAGGTACCTGATCAACACCGGTCTGCTGAGAGGTCGACCGGAAACTCCGAGGGGTCTTGTTCCCGGTGAAACGCCCCGTGGGCGAGGCGCGAGGAGTGGGTCAGGCGCCCGCGAGCCACCAGACGCCCATGCAGCAAGCGGTGGCTGAGCTCGTGTAGAGCAGGCTGCGGTAGGCGCGTTCCTGGCCCGTGGCGAGGCGTCGGCCGATGCGGCCGAGGGTCCACGCGAATCCCCCCATGGCCGCGACCGTGCCGATGGCGAACGCCAGCAGGTAGCCGGCGGCGTGGAGACGGGACGGGAGGGCGAGGGCGGGGAGCACACCGAGGAAATGCGAGCTGCCGGCGAGTCCGTGGAGCGTTCCGATGCCGAAGGCGGCGTGGCCGTGGCGGTGGGACGCCCGGGTGCCCGGTTCGTGGACGTGGCCCGGGGAGTGGAAGTGCAGGTGGGCGTGGGTGTCGCCGTCGTGGCTGTGGACGTGGGTGTGGACCTGGAGGCGGAGCGCCTGGCGCAGGGTCCACAGGCCCACGGCCAGGAGGGTGACGCCGACCAGGCGTTCGCCGGCGATGCCGATCCGGTTGAGGGGCAGGGCCTCGCCGAGGGCGGCGAGGAGGATGCCGACCAGGAGGACGCCGGCGGAGTGGCCGATTCCCCAGCGGAGGCCGGCGGCGCCGGGATGCCGGTGATCCCGGGCGGCGAGCGGGGCGACGGCCGCCAGGTGGTCGGGGCCGGCCAGCACATGGACCACTCCCGCCAGCAACCCGGCCAGCGGCGCGGCCAGGTGGAAGTGATCGGCCCCGGGCAGGGTGTGTCCGAGGACGAATCCGGTCAGGAGCGAGGTCATGCGGGCGGGCGGAGTGTGGGCGGAACGCCCGGGGGCGCAAGCCCGCCGACGCCGACCCGCCGGGGTCTATCGCGTCAGGGCGGCGTCGAGGTTCAGCAGGGTGCTGGCGACCAGGGTCAGGGCGGCCGACTCCGCGTTGCCGGCGGCCGCCCGGGCAAGGTCGGGATCGTCGCGATACCTTTCGAGCGCCGCGCCATGCAGCCGCATCAGCCGGTCGAGGTCCGCCGGTTGCGGATCGGTTCCGGTGACCCGACGCCAACCCCAGCGGATCCGGTCCGCGACCGGGTCGGCGGCGGTCTGCATCCGGTGGGCCAGGCCGCGGGCGGCGTCGTGGTAGACCGGGTCGTTCAGGGTGACCAGGGCCTGGAGCGGGGTGCTGGTCGCCACCCGTCGGGCGGTGCACACCTCGCGGCTGGAACCGTCGAAGGTGAGGAACGACGGGTACGGGCTGGTCCGTCGCCAGTAGGTGTAGAGGGCGCGCCGATGGCGGTCCGGGGTGTCCGGTGTCTCCCAGCGGGCGCCGCTGTAGACCACCTGCCAGACGCCCTCCGGCTGGGGCGGCATGACGGGCGGGCCGTGCATCCGCGGGCTCAGCAGGCCCGCCACGGCCAGGGCCTGGTCGCGGATCATCTCGGCGGAGAGCCGGTTCCGCGGGCCGCGTGCCAGCAGCCGGTTGCGGGGATCCCGTTCGAGCAGCTCCGCGGTGGCCCGGTGATCCTGTCCGTAGGCGGCCGACAGGACGAGTTCGCGCAGGAGTGCCTTGAAGCTCCAGCGGTGTTCCGACTGGAACCGGATGGCGAGGTCGTCGAGGAGTGCGGGATGGGAGGGCGGGGTGCCGGTGGAACCGAAGTCCTCGACCGTCTCCACGATCCCGATCCCGAACAGTTCGGCCCAGATGCGGTTCACGGTCACCCGGGCGGTCAGGGGGTTGTCGGGCGAGACGAGCCAGCGGGCGGCCGCGAGTCGATCCGGCGGACCCGGTGGGAGCGGCGGCATGTCGACCGGCACGCCCGGCTCCACCACGCGGTCCTTGGAGAGGAAGTTGCCGCGGAGGAAGACGCGGGTCTCCCGCCGGGCCTCGGCCGGCCGTTCCCGCATCACCAGGGTGCTGGCGGAGGGGATGGCCTCGCGTCGGGCGCGGAGGGCGGCGAGGCGTTCCTGGAGGGCGGCACGGGCCTCGTCGCCGGCCAGTCGGGTCCAGTCGGGTTTGTCGGAGAGGGCGAGGCGGAAGTGGTGGACGATCGAACCCTTCGTCTCGTTGTCGAAGATGTCGTGCTTCAGCTGGAGCCGGAGCCGGGCGCCATCGGGCGCGCGGACCGGTTCGCGGGGGACGAACACCAGCCAGCGGGGGCCGAACAGCTTGGGAAAGGCCCCGCCCCCCGGCCCGCCGGGACGGAGACTTTCCTCCGGATCGAACGGTCCCGTGAGGGTGTCGGCGAAGACGGCATTGAACTGGATCCGTTCGATGCCGTCGGGCACCGGCCGGGGCTTGTGGCGTGGCGGCGGTTCCTGTCCGAGGCGTTTCGCCTCCTCGGCCGCCCTGTCGTCGGCCTCGGCCAGCGCCCGGTCCCCGGCCCGGATCCGTTCCGCCTCCGCCGCGGCGGCCGCCACCCGGTCCGGGTCCACGATCTCCATCCACAGGTGGCCGACCACGGCGCCGTTCTCGGGCCAGCGGGCCGGGTCGTCGCCGCGGGGGAGGATGTCGAGGCGCAGGGCGTTGACGGATGTTCCCTCCGGCAGGTCGAGGGTGAAGGTGGCGCCGTTGGGAACGGTGCCGTCGACCCGCACCTCGGGGCCGTCGACGGTGAACACCGCTTCCGGCGGGCCGGACGCCTCCACGCCGGCGAGCGGCTGCCAGGCGGTCTCCCGGGCGAGGGTCCGGCCGGGTTCGTTGAGCGCCATTCGGACGGTGCGGATCTCCCGGTCCAACGCGGCGGCCTCGGCATGGCGGGCGGGATCGAGCGGGACGCGCAGGCGGGGGAAGTCGTCTCCCAGGTCGGCGTCCTCGGTGGAGTTCCACAACGCGAGGAACCGGTAGTAGTCCTCGTGGCGGAAGGCGTCGTACGGGTGCGAGTGGCACTGGACACATCCGAAGGTGGTGCCCTGCCAGACGGTCCATGTGGTGTTGACCCGGTCGATCACGGCGTGGAGGCGGTACTCCTCGTCGTCGGTGCCGCCCTCGGTGTTGGTCTGGGTGTTGCGATGGAAGCCGGTGGCCACGTGGTCGTCGAGGGTGGCGTCGGGCAGGAGGTCGCCCGCGAGCACCCGCAGGGTGAACGCGTCGAAGGGCATGTCGGCGTTGAGCGCCCGGATGAGCCAGTCCCGCCACGGCCACACCTCGCGGCCGTTGTCCTTCTCGTACCCTTGGGTGTCGGCGTGCCTTGCGAGGTCCATCCAAAGCGCCGCCCACCGTTCGCCGAAGTGGGGCGAGGCGAGGAGCCGGTCGACGGCCCCGGCGCGGGTGAGGTGGCCGGATTCGAGGCGGGCGACGTCGGCGGGATCAGGCGGCAGGCCGGTCAGGTCGAAGCTGACGCGCCGGAGCCACTGGGCGTCCGGGGCCGGGGGGGAGGGTTGGAGTCCCTCCTGGTCGAGGCGGGCGAGGATGAAGCGGTCGAGCGGGGACCGGGGCCAGTCGGGATTGGAGACGGCGGGCTGCGGTTGCGGCTGCGGTTTCTCCAGCGACCAGTGCTCCCCCCAGACGGCCCCCTCGGCGATCCACGCGCGGAGGGCGGCGATCTCCGCCGGCCCGGGCCCGCCATCCTCCGCATGGCCGGGCGGGGGCATGTGGTCGTCATCGGATGCCGGCAGCAGGACGCGTCGGAGCAGTTCCGATGCGTCGGGCTGTCCCGGCACGACGGTGGGGCGGCCGGACTTGCCGGTGGCGAGGGCCTTGTCGCGCTGGACGAACGACACCCCGCCCGCCTGCTTCACCCCGCCGTGGCAGGCGGTGCAATGGCGGTTGAGGATGGGGCGGATGTCGCGGTTGAACTCGGTGGCGGCCCGGGTGGAGGCGGCCGGGAGGGACGCGGCCGTCAGGAGCGCGAGGGCGGCGGCGAGGGGGGGGAAGGGGCGTCGCATGGGGGGCAGGGCGGCGGGGTCAGGCGAGGATTCCCTTCACGACCTCCGACGGCTTGGTGACGTTGGTGACCCGCTGGTCGAGTCCCTGGAATGGATAGGTGAGGCGGCGATGGTCGAACCCGAGCAGGTGGAGCAGGGTCGCCTTCAGGTCGTGCACGCTCACGCGGTCCACCACCGCCTCGTAGCCGAGTTCGTCGGATTCGCCGAACGATCCCGGCTTCACCCCGCCGCCCGCCAGCCACACGGTGAAGGCGCCCGGGTTGTGGTCGCGTCCGGCCCACCGCATCTCGTTCCCGCCCCGGTTCTCCCGCATGGGGGTGCGTCCGAACTCGCCGCCCCACACCACGAGGGTGTCGTCGAGCATCCCGCGCTGCCGGAGGTCGGCGAGGAGGGCGGCCATGGGACGGTCCACGTCGGTGCACTGGGTCTGGAACCCGGCGTCGAGGGCCTCGCGTTCGCTCGCCCCGTGGGAGTCCCAGCCCCAGTGGAAGAGCTGGATGTAGCGGACGCCCCGCTCGGCGAGACGTCGGGCGAGGAGGCAGTTGTTGGCGAAGGACTCCTCGCCGGGGCGGACGCCGTAGAGGGAGCGGACGTGGTCCGGTTCGCGGGAGATGTCGAAGGCCTCGGAGGCGTCGACCTGCATGCGGAAGGCGGTCTCGTACTGGGCGATCCGGGTGAGCGTCTCCGGGTCGCCCGCCTCGGCATGGGCGCGGCGGTTGATGTCGGCCAGGGCGTCGAGGGCGTGGCGTCGGAGGTCGCGGGGCACGCCTTCGGGGTTCCCGAGGTACAGCACGGGGTCGCCCTGGCTGCGGCACTGGACGCCCTGGTAGACGCTGGGGAGGAAGCCGGCGCCCCAGGCGGACTTGCCGGCGTCGGGTGTCTTGCCGCCGCTGAGGAGGACGATGAATCCCGGCAGGTTCTCGTTCGCCGCGCCGAGGCCGTAGCCGACCCAGGCTCCCAGGGACGGGTGTCCGAGGGTGGCGTAGCCGGTGTGCATGGCCAGCTGGGCGGGGGCGTGGTTGAACTGGTCGGTGTGGAGGCTCTTGATGAAGCAGACCTCGTCGACCATTCGGGCGAAGTGGGGGAGGCGGTCGCTGACCCAGGCACCGGTGCGCCCGTGCTGGCGGAAGGGGTATCGGGGGCCGAGGAGCCGGGGGATTCCCTGGATGAAGGCGAAGCGGCGGCCCTCGAGGTAGGCGGCCGGGCAGGTCTGGCCGTCGAACCGCGCCAGCTCCGGCTTGTGGTCGAACAGTTCGAGGTGGCTGGGGGCCCCGGCCATGTGGAGGAAGATCACCCGTTTGGCGCGCGGGGCGAAGTGCGGGGCGGCCGGGGAGAGGGGACGGGAGGGGTCCCGGGCCACGGACGGCGGGGCGCCCAGGCCCTGCGAGGCCATCCAGAGTCCGCCGAGGCCGGTGGTGCAGTCGCGCAGGAAATGGCGTCGCGTGACATGCCGGGCCGCCGCCAGGTGCGCCTCGTGGTGGAGATCCATGGCGGATAACTAAGCCGCCGGGGCGCCGCGGGGCCAGCGGGTTCTGGAGGGCATGAAAAGGGCGGTGCCGCCCGTGGGGGCGGCACCGCCGGATGCGGGGACCGGACGCAGGTCCGGTCCGGGGGGAAGGGACGGCCGGACTCAGTAGTCCATGCCGCCGCCGTGGTGCGGATCCGCGGCGGGCTTCTCCTTCTTCTCCGGGATCTCGGTGATGAGCGCCTCGGTGGTCAGCATGAGGCCGGCGATGGACGCGGCGTTCTGCAGGGCCGAGCGGGTCACCTTCTTCGGGTCGACGACGCCCGCCTTCACGAGGTCGGTGTAGTCGCCGGTGGCGACGTTGTAGCCTTCGTTGCCCTTGCGGCGCTTGACCTCCTGGACGATGAGGCTGCCCTCGACGCCGGCGTTGTTGGCCAGCTCGCGGAGCGGGGCCTCGACGGCGCGGCGGACGATGTCGACGCCCGTCTGCTCGTCGTGGATCGCCAGCTTGAGCGCCTCGATGGCGGGGAGGGTGCGGAGCAGGGCGACGCCGCCGCCGGCGACGATGCCCTCCTCGACGGCCGCGCGGGTCGCGTGCAGGGCGTCCTCGACGCGGGCCTTCTTCTCCTTCATCTCGGTCTCGGTGGCGGCGCCGACGTGGATGACGGCCACGCCGCCGGCCAGCTTGGCGAGGCGCTCCTGGAGCTTCTCGCGGTCGTAGTCGCTGGTGGTCTCCTCGATCTGGCGGCGGATCTGGTTGACCCGGCCCTGGATCTCGGACGACTTGCCGTTGCCCTCGACGATGGTGGTGTTCTCCTTCTCCACCACGATGCTCTTGGCGCGGCCGAGGTCGGCCAGCTCCAGGTTCTCGAGCTTGATGCCGAGGTCCTCGGTGATGCACTTGCCGCCGGTGAGGATGGCGATGTCCTCGAGCATGGCCTTGCGGCGGTCGCCGAAGCCGGGGGCCTTGACGGCGCACACGTTGATGGTGCCGCGGAGCTTGTTCACCACCAGGGTGGCCAGGGCCTCGCCCTCGACCTCCTCGGCGATGATCAGGAGCGGCTTGCCGGTCTTGGCGACCTTCTCGAGGACCGGGAGGAGGTCCTTGAGGCTCGAGATCTTCTTCTCGTAGATGAGGATGTAGCCGTCATCCAGCTTCACCTCCATCGACTCCGCGTTGGTCACGAAGTAGGGCGACAGGTAGCCCTTGTCGAACTGCATGCCCTCGACGACGTCGAGGGTGGTCTCGATCGACTTGGCCTCCTCGACGGTGATGGTGCCGTCCTTGCCCACCTTGTCCATGGCGTCGGCGATGATCTCGCCGATGGTGGCGTCCCAGTTGGCGGACACGGTGGCGACCTGCTTGATCTCCTCCTTGTCCTTCACCTTCTTGGCGATCTTGGCCAGCTGGTCCACGGCGGCCTCGACCGCCTTCTGGATGCCGCGCTGGAGGCTGATCGGGTTCGCGCCCGCGGTGACGTGCTTCAGGCCCTCGCGATAGATGGCCTCGGCGAGCACGGTCGCGGTCGTGGTGCCGTCGCCGGCGATGTCGGAGGTCTTGCTGGCGACCTCGCGGACCATCTGGGCGCCCATGTTCTCGTACGGGTCGGCCAGTTCGATCTCCTTGGCCACGGACACGCCGTCCTTGGTCACGGTGGGAGAACCGAACTTCTTGTCGATCACGACATTGCGGCCCTTGGGACCGAGGGTGGCCTTGACGGCCTTGGCGAGGAGTTCCACGCCCTTCAGGAGGCGCTGACGGGCGCTCTCGTCAAAAACAAGCTGCTTGGCTGCCATAATGGGTATTTCTTGGGGTTTCTACGGTTGTAAGTGGGTCGATCAGACGATCACGGCGAGGATGTCGTCGGCGTTGAGGAGCTTGTACTCCTTGCCGTCGATCTTGATCTCGGTCCCGCCGTACTTGGAGATCAGGACGCGGTCGCCGACCTTGACCTCGAAGGGCTGGACCTTGCCGTCGTCGTCCTTCTTGCCGGTGCCGAGGGCGCGGATGACGCCTTCGGTGGGCTTCTCCTTGGCGGAATCGGGGATGATGATCCCGCCCTTCTTGACTTCCTTTTCCTCGACGGGTTCGACGAGAACGCGGTCGCCGAGGGGTTTCACGTTGAGTGCCATACTCTGTGTTTTGTGGTTCTTGGTGTGCTGCGTGTTGGGTGACAGGTTCCCGCCGCACCCGCGGCCGGGACAGTGATGAAACCCGCGTCCGCCCGGGGGGGCGGGCGCGGGCCGAAAGGGTCGGGCGCCTACTTCTTCTTGTCCTCGTCGACGACCTCGGCGTCGATGATCGGGCCGTCGCCCCCGGCCTTCTGGCCGGCGGACGGGTCCTGGGCGGAGTCGGCTCCCGGGGTGCCCCCCGGGGCGGCCTTGGCCTGTTCTCCGGCCCGCTTGTACAGGTCGGCCGCGGCGGCCTGCATGCCCTCGTTGAGCTTGTCCATGGCCGAGCGGATCGCGGCGACATCGTCGCCCTTGAGCGCCTCGCGGGCCTCGCCGAGGGCGGTCTCCAGCGACGCCTTCTGGTCGCCGGGGAGCTTCTCGCCGTTCTCCTTCACAAACTTCTCCGTCCGGTAGACGGCGTTGTCCGCCTCGTTGCGGAGTTCCACCTCCTCGCGACGGGCCTTGTCCTCGTCGGCATGGGCCTCGGCATCCTTCCGCATCCGCTCGACCTCGTCCTTCGACAGGCCGCCCGAGGCGGTGATGACGATCTTCTGTTCCTTGCTCGTGCCGAGATCCTTGGCGCTGACGTTGAGGATGCCGTTGGCGTCGATGTCGAAGGTGACCTCGATCTGGGGCACGCCGCGGGGGGCGGGCGGGATGTCGGTGAGCTGGAACTTGCCGAGCGACTTGTTGTCGCGGGCGAACTGGCGCTCGCCCTGGAGGACGTGGATCTCGACCCCCGGCTGGCTGTCGGCGGCGGTGGAGAAGATCTCCGACTTGCGGGTCGGGATGGTGGTGTTGCGCTCGATCAGGCGGGTGAACACGCCGCCCAGCGTCTCGATGCCGAGAGAGAGCGGGGTGACGTCGAGCAGGAGCACGTCCTTGACGTCGCCCTTGAGGACGCCGCCCTGGATGGCGGCGCCGATGGCGACCACCTCGTCGGGGTTGACGCCCTGGTGGGGGGCCTTGTTGACCAGCGCGCGGGCGGTCTCGACCACCTTGGGCATGCGGGTCATGCCGCCGACCAGCACCAGCTCATCCACCTCGCTCGTGCTGACGCCGGCGTCCTTCAGGCAGGCCTTGGTCGGGGTGATGGTCCGCTCGAAGAGGGCGTCGCAGAGCTGCTCGAGCTTGGCCCGGCTGATCTGCAGGGCGATGTGCTTCGGCCCGCTGGCGTCGGCGGTGATGAAGGGGAGGTTGACGTCGTACTGCTGCGAGCTGGAGAGGGCGATCTTCGCCTTCTCGGCCTCCTCCTTGATCCGCTGGAGGGCGTCCGGTTGCTGGCGCAGGTCGATGCCGTTGTCCTTCTTGAACTGGTCGAGGATCCAGTCCATCAGGGCGTTGTCCCAGTCGTCGCCCCCGAGGTGGGTGTCGCCGTTGGTGGCCTTCACCTCGAACACGCCGTCGCCGATCTCCAGCACCGAGATGTCGAAGGTGCCGCCGCCGAGGTCGTACACGGCGATCTTCTCGTCCTTCTTCTTGTCGAGTCCGTAGGCGAGGGAGGCGGCGGTGGGTTCGTTGATGATGCGCAGGACCTCGAGCCCGGCGATCCGTCCGGCGTCCTTGGTGGCCTGGCGCTGGGAATCGTTGAAGTAGGCCGGGACCGTGATCACCGCCTGGGTGATGGTCTCGCCCAGGCGCATCTCGGCGTCGGTCTTGAGCTTCGCGAGGATCATCGCCGAGACCTCCTGGGGGCTGAACGCCTTCGGCTTGCCGTCCACATCGACCTCGATGTGGGCGTCGCCGTTGGCGGCCTTCACCACCTTGTACGGCACCCGCTTCACCTCCTCGGCCACCTCGTCGAACTTGCGGCCCATGAAGCGTTTCACGGAGTACACCGTGTTCCGCGGGTTGGTGACCGCCTGGCGCTTGGCCGCATCGCCCACCAGCCGCTCCCCGCTCTTGGTGAATGCCACCACGGAGGGCGTGGTCCGCTTGCCCTCCGAGTTCTCCAGCACCAACGGCTCCCCGCCTTCCATGACCGCCATGCAGGAGTTCGTGGTGCCCAAATCAATTCCCAATACCTTTGCCATATTCCCAGTCTCCGATGTTCTTGGCCCCAACTCCGCACGATCCATGCCGCCGCATCGGATCGGCCGGTTTTGAATGGAAACACCCACAAAGTCCCCTGTGCGACGGGGGCGCACGATCCGCCGGGGCGGGTCGGAAGTGGGACATGGCGGGGCGAGATGTCCCACTGTGGGGTGGGGATTGTCGCGGGTCAGGTCGAGGGTGCATGGCGCTGGTTGACGCGTGGTTCATCTGATGGTTCATTATGAACCGTGAAATCAATCACCATGCACAAGCTGGATCCGCTCCTGTCCCTGGAACTGGAGAAGCGGGCGCGAGCCGAGGGTCGGTCCCTCAACAGCGCCGCCCAGGACCTGCTGCGAACCGCCCTCGGGCTTGCCCGGGTCAACGGTGTTGATCGGACCGATGCGTTCCGGGACCTGTGCGGCACGTGGAGCGAAGAAGACCTGCGCGAGTTCCGGCGGAACACCGCGGATCTCGACCGGGTGGATCCGTCCGAATGGCAAGGCTGACCATGGACGTCATCTTCCTCGACACCAACGCCTACGCCGCCTACCGCGCGGGGGACGTCGGTGTTCTCGGCGTGTTGGGCACGGCCGAGGTGATCCACCTATCGTTCTTTGTTCTGGGCGAGTTGTTGACCGGATTCCGGGGCGGGCGCCGCGAGGCCGAGAACCGGCGGGAGTTGGACGTGTTTCTCCGGAAGCCGGGCGTCCAGTTGACCCTGCCGTCCCGCCGTACGGCGGAGTACTTCGCGCTGGTCAGGAACGGGCTCCGTGCCGCGGGCACCCCGATTCCCATGAACGATGTGTGGATCGCCGCGCACTGCATGGAGCACGGAGCCCTGCTCATCTCGGCCGATGCCCACTTCGAGCATGTCGCAGGGCTGCGTCGGGGATAGCCCCATCGTTCCCGCCGACCTCGCGCGTGCATTCCGGGATGACTTCTGGCACGGTGGCCGGGAACTGGAACTGCAGCATACGGGAACACGATCATGAGCAAACGAGTGGCTTTCGTCGGGGTGGGTCGGATGGGCGCGAACATGGCCCGTCGGCTCAGGGAGACCGGGATTCGGGTGACGGCAGTCCACGATGCGCGTCGGGAGTCGGCCGTGGAGCTGGCGGCGGAGCTGGGGGCGGCGGCGCCGGAGCGTCTGGCCGACGTCACGGCCGCCGCGGACGTGATCTTCACGGTGGTGACCGACGATGCGGCGATGGACCGGATCTTTGCCCCGCGGGGCGACAGCCTGCTGCGCGGGGCCGAGGGGCGGGTGTTCGTCAACTGCGCCACGGTCTCGCCGGCGATCCACCAGAAGGTTGGCCGCCGGGCCGCCGCGGCCGGGGCCGCCAGCCTGGAGGCGTGCATGGCGTCGAGCATCACCCAGGCGCGGAACGGGACGCTCTACCTGATGATCGGCGGGGAGGCCCCGGTGTTCCGGAAGGTCCGGCCGCTGCTGGCCCGGCTTTCCGACGACGGCAAGCTGCTGCGGCACATCGGGCCGACCGGCACCGCGGCGCAGGTGATGGCGCTGGTGAACATGGTGATGAACATCAACACGGCGGGGCTGGCCGTGGGGTTGGGGTTGGGGGCGGCGCTGGGACTGGACCTGAAGGTGCTGATGGAAGTGTTCTCGCAGACCGGGGCGAACAGCCGGGTGCTGGCGACCGACGGCGAGGACATGGTGAACCGCGACCATGCCTGCTTCTTCAGTGCGGCCCATGCGGCGAAGGACAGCGGGATCGCGTGCGACCTGGCCCGGTCGGCGCGGCTCGACCTGCCCCTGGCCCAGGCCGCCCTGGCCCAGTACCGGCGGATGGTCGACCTCGGGCTCGGCGAGTTGGACAAGTCCGGCGTGGCCGAGCTGACGTTTCCCGGCCGGGGACCGAAGGTGTCCGGTGCCCGGAAGGCGGGGCGCACCCGGCGCTAGGCCCGGCTGCGGACGGCGGGAAGCCGTCCGCTGGCGAGAGTCCACCCGATCCCGGAATGGCCATGGCCCGAAAGAGCATCCGCAGCGAGTCGCCGTACCTGAACCGCGAGCTGTCCTGGCTCGAGTTCAACCAGCGGGTTCTCGACGAGGCCCTGAGCCCGACGGTCCCCCTGCTGGAGCGGGTGAAGTTCCTGTGCATCACCTTCTCCAACCTCGATGAGTTCTTCGAGGTGCGGGTGGCCGGGCTCAAGCAGCAGGTGGAGTCCGAGGTGGTCGAGCGGGCGCCCGACGGCCTGACGGCGAGCGAGACGTTGTCGGCGGTGCTGCGGCGGTCGCGTCGGCTGGTGGACGATGCGTACGGCTGCTGGCGCGACCTCCTGGTTCCGGCGCTGGCCCGGCACGGGATCCGGTTCCTCGACCCGCTGCTGGTGGGCGATGCCGACCGGGCCTGGCTGGACGAGTTCTACCGCCGGCAGGTGCATCCGGTGCTGACCCCGCTCGCGGTCGATCCGGCCCATCCCTTCCCGCAGGTGCAGAACAAGTCGCTGAACCTCATCACCCGGGTGACGTTGCGGAAGGGGCGCCAGGTGGACCGTCGGCTGGCGATCGTGCAGGTGCCCCGGGTGTTGCCGCGGCTGATCCGGCTGCCGCGCGAGGACGGGAGCCGGGACTTCGTGTTCCTGGCGGACCTGATCGGGCAGCATCTGGCCGACCTGTTTCCCGGCACCGAGGTGGGCGGATGGGCGCCGTTCCGCGTGACGCGCAACAGCGAGCTGTACATCGACGAGGAGGAGGTCTCGAACCTGATCCGGGCGGTGGAGGACGAGCTGCACAACCGGCGGCGCGGGGCGGCGGTCCGGCTGGAGCTGGACCGGGACTGCCCGGCCGACATCCGGGACGAGCTGCTCTCCACCCTGGGCCTGGGGGAGGACGACCTGTTCCTGATCGACGGTCCGCTCAATCCCACGCGGCTGATGGCGGTGTACGAGGGGGACCATTCCCCCGAGCTGCGCGATGCGCCGTTCATCGCGCCCGTGGCGGCGGATCTCCGCGAGGTGCCCGACCTCTTCGCGGCCGTCCGGGACCGCGACCGGCTGCTGCACCATCCGTACGAGAGTTTCGAGACGGTGGTGCGGTTCCTGCAGGATGCGGCCGCGGATCCCCATGTGCTGGCGATCAAGCAGACCCTGTACCGGACCGGCGGGGACCGTCGGGTGGTGGGGGCGCTGATGGATGCGGTGCGCAACGGCAAGCAGGTGACGGCGGTGGTGGAGCTCCGGGCGCGGTTCGACGAGGCGAACAACATCCGGTGGGCCCGGGCCCTGGAGGAGGCGGGGGTGCATGTGGTCTACGGGCTGGTGGGCTACAAGATCCACTGCAAGGCCACGCTGGTGGTGCGGCGGGACGACGACGGGATCCGCCGCTACGTCCACCTGGGCACCGGCAACTACAACCCGGCCACGGCGCGCCACTACACCGACCTCTCCCTGCTGAGCGCGCGTCCGGAGCTGGGTGAGGACGTCACCGACCTGTTCAACCTCCTGACCGGGCTGTGCCAGTTCCAGCCGACCCGACGGCTCCTGGTCGCGCCGTTCCAGCTGCACGAACGTCTGCTCGGGTTGATTGAGCGGGAGATCCTGGTGGCGCGCGACGGGCTGCCGGCGCACATCACGGCGAAAATGAACTCGCTGGTCGACCAGGAGGTGATCGACGCCCTGTACCGCGCCTCGCGTGCCGGGGTGGAGATCCGGCTGATCGTGCGCGGCATCTGCTGCCTCCGGCCGGGCGTGCCGGGGATGAGCGAGAACATCGAGGTCCGCAGCATCGTCGACCGCTTCCTCGAGCACAGCCGGGTCTGGCACTTCGGCAACGGCGGACGTCCCGAGGTGTACCTCTCCAGCGCCGACTGGATGCCCCGGAATTTCTTCCGACGGATCGAGCTGGCCATCCCTGTGGACGACGGGGTGTTGCGCGAGCGGATCGTCGAGGAGGTGCTGTCCGTCGCCCTGCGGGACAACGTCAAGGGGCGCGTCCTGCGGCCGGATGGCACGTATGCGCCGCCGGTGCGCCACAAGGGGGTTCCGTTGCGCCGGAGCCAGGCCGAGTTCCTGACCCGCGCGGCCGGGGCGCGGGGCGCCGGCCGCGCGTCGACGCCTTCCGGTCCGCCGTCCCGCGTCCGGCTCGCCGCCCGTCCGAAGTTTCCCGAATCCCCATGAACCCGACTTCCCCCCTGTCCTCCGAGACCATTCCCGCCCGGGAGCCCGGCGCGCCGGCGCTGCTGGTGGTGCTGCATGGGCTGGGCGACTCCGCCACCGGATGGAGCTGGCTGCCGGGCGAGCTGGACCTCCCGTGGCTCCGGTACCGGCTGGTGAATGCCCCGGATGAATACTACGGCGGGCGCAGCTGGTTCGGTTTCACCCGCCCGCTGGTGCCCGGGACGGCGTCGGCCCCGGCGGTGTCGGATGCCGATGTCCGTCGCAGCCGGGAGCTGCTGCATGCGGTGCTGGCCGAGGAGGTGGCCGGCGGGACCCCGGCCGGGCGGATCGCGGTGCTGGGGTTTTCCCAGGGCTGCCTGATGGCCCTGGATGCGGGGCTTCGGCACCCGGAGCCGCTGGCCGGGGTGGTGGGGATCAGCGGATGGATTCACGAGCCCGACCGGTTGGCGGCCGAGGTGCCGTCGGGTGCCCGGGAGGTTCCGGTGCTGATGACCCATGGCACGTGGGACGAGGTGGTGCCGATCGACCCGGTGCGGATGCAGGCGGGCCGGTTGCGCGAGGCCGGGTTCGACGTGGCGTGGACCGAGTTCGAGAAGGAGCACACCGTGGCGGGGCGGGCGGAGCTCCAGCTGATCCGGGCGTTCCTCGGGAACGTGTTCGGGCAGGCGCTGGGGCGCCGGTCCGGAAGTACCGCCCCGGGGCCCTGAATCCGCTTTGACACCCCGGGTGCGGGCCCTTTCATTGCGTGTCCCGGCCGCCGCCCACCCGGCCGGCATTGCATGCTGAAGCGTCCCGCCCTGTTCCTCCTGTTCCTCCTGGCCATTGCCCTGCCGGCCGCGGCCCAGTTTCCCCGCATCAACAGCTTCTCCCCCCGGCGGGGAGGTCCGGGGACCGTGGTGGTCATCCTCGGGTCCAACCTCGGGGGGGTGACCGATGTCCGGATCGGACTCGGATCCGCCACCCTCCTCGAGCGCACCACGACGGGCCTGGCCGTGATCGTCGGACCCGATGCCACCATCGGGCCGATCTCGGTCTTCTCCGCGGTGGGTCAGGATGTGACCTTCGACAACTTCCAGGTGGCCCCGCGGGTGAGCGGATTCGAGCGGGTGTTGCCGGTGCCGCAGACGCCCGACGACCGGTTCCGGGGTGTCCCCGGGAACCAGGTGGCGATCTACGGCGCCAATTTCAGCGACAGTTCCGATCCCAACTTCCGGGTCGGGGCCCTCTTCGCCGGTGTGCCGGCGGTGGTCGACGTGGCGGCCAGCACCAACCTCATCGTCACCATCCCGTTCGGCGCCGCCTCGGGTCCGATCACCGTCACCAACAACGCCGGATCGGCCGTTTCCCTGGGCGACTTCTACCTGCAGCCGGTGGTCACCCGGTTCGCGCCGGCCGCGGTGCAGGTGGGCGACGTGCTGACGCTGACCGGCGTGAGCCTCAAGGGGGTGTCCAGCGTGCTGTTCGGCACGGTGCCCGCCGTGCCGTCGGTGGTCACGCCGACCAACGTCGTGGTCACCGTGCCGGCGATCACCAACAGCGTCCGGCTCGCGGTCACCTCGCCCGGTGGCACCTACCTCACCCTGTCCAACCTCGTCCTGCTGCCGCGCATCGACGGCTTCACTCCGGTCGGGGGCGCGCCCGGCACGCTGGTGACCCTGTCGGGAAGCGGCCTGGCCGGTGCGCTGGGGGTGGAGATCGGCGGCGTGCGGGCGGGCCAGTTCACCAACGTGGGGCCGTCCAGCGTGAACGTGGTCGTTCCCGCTGCTGCCAACACCGGTGCGATCCGCCTGTGGACTGGTTCCGGCACCAACACCACGGTCGCGGCGTTCCTGGTGGCGCCGACGCTCTCCAGCTACACGCCGGTCCGGGGGTTGCCCGGGTCGACCGTGACGCTGAACGGCCGGAACTTCACCGGGGCCACCCAGGTGACCTTCAACGGGGTGGCCGCGGCGTTCACGGTGGTCGACAACACCCGCGTCCAGGCGGTGGTGCCGGCGGGGGCAACCACCGGGCCGATCCGCATCACCCACCCGGGGGGGAGCGCCGCCGGGCCGGTCTTCCAGGTGGGCGGCAGCGAGCCTGTCGTCTCGGGATTCACGCCCGCGGGCGGCCCGGCGGGAACCCAGGTGCAGGTCAACGGCATCAACTTCACCGGTGCCACCCTGGTGCGATTCGGCGGGGTGGCGGCCAACGAACTGATCGTCGTGGACGACACCTCGATCCTCACCCGCGTGCCGGCCGGTGCGGCCACGGGGCCGTTGACCGTGGTCAGTCCCGACGGAACCGGGGTTTCCGGCACGTCGTTTGTGGTCGGGTCCGAGGCGGACCTCCGGGTGACGATCTCCACCGCCGGGCCGGATCCGGGCCTGGGCCAACCGGTGGTGGTGGAGGTGTCGGTGGAGAACCGGGGTCCGCTGCCGGCCGCCGGGCTCCGGGCCACGATCAACGCCGACATCGGCCTCACCCTGGTTTCGGCCTCCGTCACCCAGGGAACCTGGGAGGTGATCGGGCAGACGGTCACGGCGCAGTTCGGCACGCTGGCCCCGGGCGCGACCGCCCGGGCCACGGTGACGGTGCAGGCCGACGCCTGGGGCTCCCTGGCGCTGTCCGCCCTGGCGGTCTCCGACGTCCCCGACGGCACTCCGGCCGACAACGAGGCGGTGCGGACGTTCGACGTGGGGGCTCCGGTGCTGGGGATCGTGGGGGTTCCTGGGGGGCAGGTCCGGTTGACCTGGCCGACCGTTCCCGATGGGCTGGTGGTCGAGACCACGTTGAATCCCTACACCGGCCTGTGGGTGCCGGTCGCCGGCACGCCCGAACAGGCCGGGACGTCGTGGGAACTGCGGGTGCCGGCGTCGGATGCGGCCCGGTATTTCCGGCTGCGGCAGGGGCCGTGACGCCGCCCGTTCCGGCGCGCGTTTTGACTTTGGCCGGAACCGTGGCGTAGCGTGTCGGCCTCATGAAGCGATTCCGCCACACCGACCCCGAGTTCGCCTCCCGCATCGACGAGGCGGCCGGAGCCTCGAGCCTTTTCGATCCGGTGATCGAGGAGCGCACCCGCGCCATCGTGGAGGCGGTCCGCGGGCGGGGCGATGCGGCGCTGGTGGAGTTCACCGAGCGGTTCGACGGTGCCCGGCTCGACCCGGAGCGTCTTGCCCTGACCCGGGCCGAGCTCCTGCAGGCGGCGCTGGTGGCGGGGCCGGAGCTGCGGGCGGCGATCGCCGACGCCCACCGCAACATCGCCGCCTTCGCCCGGCGGTCCCGCCGGCGCAACTGGGAATCCCGCAACGCCCACGGGGCCCGGGTGGGGGAGAAGTTCGACCCGTTCCAGCGGGTGGGAATCTACATTCCCGGGGGAACAGCCCCGCTGGTCTCGACCGCCCTGATGACGATCACCCTGGCACGGGTGGCTGGATGTCCGGAGATCGTGGTCTGCACGCCGTGCGGGCGGGATGGCGCGGTGAACCCGGCGCTGCTGCATGCGGCCCGGGTGGCCGGGGCCACCGAGGTCTACCGACTGGGAGGCGCCCAGGCGGTGGCGGCCATGGCCCTGGGCACGCCCACCATCCGTCGGGTCCAGAAGGTCTTCGGCCCGGGCAACGCCTATGTGGTGGCGGCCAAACGGCTGCTGTTCGGACATGTGGCCGTGGACCTGCTTCCCGGGCCGAGCGAGGTGTGCGTCCTCGCCGATGACACCGCACCGGCGCCCGCGGTGGCCGCCGACCTGCTGGCCCAGGCCGAGCACGGCTCCGGCCACGAGCGGGTGTGGCTGGTGACCCCGTCGGCCCGCCTCGCCACCGCGGTGGAACGCGAGATCCGTCGACAGCTCCCCGGCCTGGCCCGACGCGAGTACATCGCCAAGGCCCTCGACGCCAACGGGTGGATCCTGCAGGTGAAGGACATCGCCGCGGGGGTCGCGGTGGTGAACCGGTTGGCGCCCGAGCACTGCGAGGTGATGACCCGGAATGCGCGGCGTGTCTCGGCCGGCATCCTGACCGCCGGGGCCATCTTCCTCGGGAGCGATTCGCCGACCGTGCTGGGCGACTACGTGGCGGGGCCCAGCCACACCCTGCCCACCGGCGGGGCGGGAGCGTCCTTTGCCGGGCTGACCGTCGACCAGTTCCAGCGGCGCACCAGCGTGGTGGAGTATGGTCGGACGGCGTTGCGTCGGGCGCTGCCGTCGGTGCGCACCTTCGCCGGGCTCGAGGGCCTCGACGCCCACGGGCGCTCGGCGGAGATCCGGTTGGAGCGGTAGGACGCCCGGGGAGGATTCCGGGCCGGGACCCGTTTGCCGCCGGGCCCGGCCCGTGGTACTCCCGGCGCGCATGTCGTCGCCCAAGCCGTCCCGCCTGGTCCGTCCGCTGGTCCGCCGCCTCCACGCCTACGTCCCCGGCGAACAACCGCGGGTCCGCGGACTGATCAAGCTCAACACCAACGAGAACCCGTACCCGCCCTCACCCCGGGTCCGGAAGGCCATCCGCGCCGCGGTCGACGACCGGCTCCGCCTCTACCCGAATCCTTCCGCCCAGGAGGTCCGGGAACGCCTGGCCCGGCTCCATGGATGCGATCCGGCCCAGGTGATCGTGGGGAACGGTTCGGATGAACTGCTGGCGCTGGCCGTGCGCGCTTTTGTCGAACCCGCCCGGGAAGGCGGGGACGGCGGTTCGCGCGAGGTGGTGCAGTACTTCCATCCGAGCTACTCGCTCTATCCGGTGTTGGCCGACACCCACGGTTCGCGCCGCAACCCGGTGCCGCTGGGACCGGATTTCGCGCTGCCGGACCCGACGGCATTGCGGCGCGGCGGGCGATGGGATTTCCGGGCGGCCCTGACCTTCGTCACCACGCCCAACGCCCCGAGCGGGCGCGGATATGCCACCGCCGACCTGGACCTGCTGTGCGGTCGCCAGCGGGGTGTGGTGGTGCTGGACGAGGCCTATGTGGACTTTGCCGACGAGCACGCCATGGAACTGGCCCTGCGGCATCCGCATGTCCTGGTGTCGCGGACCTTCTCCAAGGCGTATTCCCTGTGTTTCCAGCGGGTGGGGTACTTCGTGGGGCATCCCGAACTGATCGCGGCGCTCCACAAGGTGCGGGACAGCTACAACGTGAACGGGTTGGGGCAGGTCGCGGCGGCGGCGACGCTGGATGACCTGCCGTACTACCGGCGGAACTTCGACCGCGTCCGCTCGACCCGTGCCCGGGTGGCCCGGGAGTTGACCGGGCTGGGCTGGGCTGTGCGTCCCAGCCAGGCGAACTTCCTGCTCGCCCGCCCCCCGGGGGCGCCCGCCCGGGAGTGGCTCGCCAGGCTCCGTGAGAAGCACATCCTCGTGCGGTGGTTCGACCAGCCGGGAATCGACGACTGCCTGCGGATCACCATCGGCAGCGACCGGGAGATGACGGCGTTCCTGCAGGCGGTGCGCGGAGCCTGACGACCGCGTCCGGCGGCTCCGGGCGGGGTGGGGAGTGCGGGGAGAGCGGAAGTCGGGCTACTCGATGGCGCGGGGTTCGAAATCCCCCGGATTCACCCAGCCGGCCCGGGGGCGTTCGCCGCGCAGGAAACGCCCGTGAAAGTCGCGGGTCGATGGGTCGGCATAGGGGAACGCATCGAACTCGTCCCCGCGTCCTTCCATCCTCGGGTCGTTCTCCGCCCGGAGGGCGTCCTCCATCCGCTTGCGAAGGGATTCCCGACGCACGGCTTGGTCCGGGTCGGCCGCCAGGTTGCGAACGCAGTCGGGGTCGACGGCGACATGGTAGAGTTCCTCGGCCGGGCGGCGCCCGAAGCACAGGGCCCAGTGGGGATCGGATGGGTCCCGGCGGTGGCGTTCCAAGATCCGCGACTTGGTCTCCCCGCCATCGCAGTTGAGGTACCCGGTCTCCGGATTCCCGGCCGGCCAACGGTCGGGCGCATGGTTGCGAAGATACAGCCAGCCGTCGTGATGGATGCCGCGGATCGGGTAGCCCGCGTCCCCGGGGCGTCCCACGTCGTGCCGTTCCTTCCCGACCAGGAGGTGTTCCCGGAACGGGGGGCGATCCCGGCCGTTCTCCCGGAGGAGGGGGAGCAGGCTCCGTCCCGTCATGGCGGCCATCCCCGAGCGGGTCGGGTCGAGTCCGGCCATTTCGAGGACGGTCGGGGCCAGGTCGATCAGGCTCACCAGATCGTCCACGGCGCGTCCCGGGACGGGAATCCCCCCGGGGCAGCGGATGGCGAGGGGGATGTGGTTCGAGGCGTCGTAGGCCTGTCCCTTCATCCGCGGGAACGGCGGGCCGTGGTCGGACGTGACAATGACCACGGTGGTTTCCAGGAGGCCCCGCCGGTCGAGTTCCTCCAGCATCGTCCCGAGATGCCGGTCGAAATGGCCTACCTCGCGGGCGTAATCGAGAAGGTCCTGCCGCACCTCGGGGATGTCGGGCCAGACGGCCGGCACCCGGTCCGGTGGGCGCGTTGCGGGATCGTCGACCCGGGAACCCGACCCGAACTGGTACGCCCGGTGGGGTTCCAATGACCCGTACCAGAAACACCAGGGATGGTTGGTCGGGGCCGCCTCGAGGAAGTCGCGGAAGTTCGCGGCGTAGTCATTGGGGGCGATCCCGGTTGTCGGCGGTGCGAGTCGACGGGCGTTGAAGGTGCGGCCGAGCAGGGAGCGCGGTCCGCCGGAGGCGTCGCGGGCCACCCCGGGCCCCCAGCCCTTGCCGGTGTGCCCGACGAACCAGCCGCTCTCCATCAGGACCTCGGACCAGACCCGGAATCCGGACGGGAACTCGGGCACATGGTTGGCGGCCGCGCCCAGTTGCCAGGGATTGCGTCCGGTGAGCAGGCAGGACCGCGACGGGGCGCATTTGGCGTTCGGCGTGTAGGCGGACCGGAAGAGCAGTCCCTCGCGGGCGACCCGGTCGAAGGCGGGGGTGGAAACCCACGTGCACCCGAGGATCCCGGCGTGTCCGTGGCCCCAGTCGTCCGCGATGGCCAGGAGGATGTTCGGGCGGCGGGGCGCGGATTCTGCCGACACGAGGGGGGCCCCCAGGATCACGGCCGCGAGGACTGCCAGCAGGCGGATCATCGGGGGATCCAACTCCTGATCCCCCGCGGTGGCGAGCCCGGATGGGGAAGGCCCGGGAGGCGGGGTCCGGATCGCCCCGCCGGAGCGGGGCGATCCGCGGACCGAATGCCGGGTCAGGCGATCCGCCAGCGGGCGGCGGCTGTGGCCACCCTCTCGCCGAGCCGCGCGCCCGTCCGGAGATCCTCGGCGTTGGGTGCCACGTCGGGTGGTTCCTGTCCCGCCTGCCCCATCGCCCCCGCATGGCTGCCCAGCCGGTTGACGCCGTCGGCGCCGCCGGGCAGGTCGGGCAGGCCGGCCCAGATCATCCCGTGCTGCATGGCGAGGGTGAAGAAGTAGTGCAGGGTGCTCAGCTTGTCGCCGTTCAGGCCCATCGAGACGGTGAACCCGGCCGCCAGCTTGTCCCGCCACTGCCCCTGGAACCAGCGGCCGCCGGTGGCGTCGGCAAACGCCTTGAACTGGGCGGCGGGGCCGCCCATGTAGGTCGGCGATCCGAAGATCACGGCGTCGCTGCCATCCAGGGTGGACAGGAGGTCCGCATTCTTGAACCGCCCCTCATGGATGTCGGATCCCTTCACGGCCAGCAGGTGGACGGTGGTTCCGGACACCGAGCGGGCGCCCTCGGCGACGGCCTCGGCCATCCGGGCGGTGTGCCCGGAGCCCGAGAAATAGACGATCGATACGGTGCTCATGGGAGGTCCGGGGTCACTTGCGGGGGGCGGATCCGGCGATGCTGAGGGTCAGGTCGATGGTGTCCGAGACCTTGTCCTGCGGGGCGCCGGGATTGATCCCGAAATCCGACCGCTTGAGGGTGAAGCTGGAGCGCAGGACCAGCAGGTCGCCCGGCACGTTGCTCCGGGCGGCGAGCTTGTCCTTCAGGTAGGTGAGTTTCACCGGGACCGTCATCTCGCGGTCCACCCCGTGGAGGCTGAAGGTTCCGGCGGCGTCGGCGGTGGTGACGTCCCCGTCGGTCTTCACGTTGCGCAGCTCACGGACCGCGAAGCGGATCTCCCGATGGGCGGCCACGTCGAGCCATTGGGCGCCGTGGAGGTGCTCCTTCATCACCGGGTTGGGCACGTGGAGCGAGTCCGCGGCGACCACGATCGTCCCCGTGGTGGTCTCCGGGTGGAACGGGTCGAAGCGGACGGTGCCCGACACGCCGCTGGCACTGCCGTTGATCGCCTCGAGCGGGGCGTCGAGGCGGAACACGGCGTTGTTCACGCCCTTGGGATCCTGGAAGTTGAATTCCAGCGGGGCGGCCAGGGCGCTGGCGGCGGCGACGGCGAGGAGACCGAGGGGGGTGGTGAGGGACTGGCGGATGTTCATGGGGGTTCTGCGGTGTGGAGGTTTCAGGGGGTTGAGGTCGGACGGGTCCGTCCGACAAAGCGGGAGGCGACGAGGAGTGCGGTTCCGATGGCGAGACCGCCCCCGAGGAAATCCACTCCCGGGACGAAGCGGTCCTCGTAGGTGATGGCCTCGATGCCGGTGATCTCGTCGAGTGTCTTCACCGCCACGGTGGTCCGGGTCCAGCCCCGATGGGCGCCCCGGGCCAGCCAGAGGGCCAAGGTTACCCCGACGAGGAGGATTCCGACAAGGACAAGGGGGCGTCTCATGGGCGGGAGGGCGTCGGTGCGGCGTGGTCAAAGAGGAGCACCCGGGAAGGACCTTGTCCAACCAGGCTGACCCGGGGCTCATCCTCCACCGCAAGGGCGTCGCCGTCGGTCAACGTCTCCCCGTTCACTGTGGCGCCGCCCTCGGCCACATGGACCCAGACCCCGCGGCCGGGCCGGACCGGATGCTCCAGGGAATCCCCCGCCCGCAACCGGGCCAGCCAAACGTCGGCGTCCTGATGCAGCGCGATCGACCCGTCCCGCCCGTCGGATGAAGCGACGAGATGCAGTCGGCCCGGGGTCGCATCGGCCATGGGCCGCTCGGCATACCGCGGCGGGGCCCCGTGGCGATCGGGCCGGATCCAGATCTGCAGCAGGTGGACCGGTTCGATGGGGGAGGGGTTGAACTCGCTGTGCTCCACACCGGAACCGGCCGCCATGTACTGGAAATCCCCGGCCCGGATCACCCGGCCGTTGCCCATCGAGTCGCGATGCTCCAGCGCCCCGCTCAGGACGTAGGTCAGGATCTCCATGTCCCGATGCGGGTGGGTGGGGAATCCCCCCCCGCCGGCGATGATGTCGTCGTTCAACACCCGCAGGCTCCGGAACCCCATGTGCCGGGGATCGTGGTAGCCGCCGAAGGAAAAGCTGTGTCGGGCCCGCAACCAGCCGTGGTCCGCGTGGCCCCGCTCGCCGCTCCGTCGAATCGTGATCATGTCGTCTCTCTCTTTCCTCATCCGAACCGTCCACCATGGACGATGCGGGCTGAAGCCGACCCAGCCGGCATCGTGCCAACCCGGAATCCAGAAGGGGGTTAGTGCGCAATATGCTGACACAGAGTGTAATGAGAATGTCCTGCAGGTCGTTGCCCCGGATGCTTGACGCGATTCGGATGCATCATGTGATGCATATGGCTCATCGATGTGGTTCAAATGCATTGAATCCGGTGGGGGCGTCCGGTCAGGGTTTGGGCATGGATGACGGGCTGGCCGAGGCGGTGGGTGGCGGTGAACTGGACCGGTTGCGGCAGGATCGCGAGGCGTTGAACCGTCTGGTGACCCGTCGGGAGGATTTCTACCGGGGGGTCCTGGAGAGTCTGGGGGAGGGGGTTCTGATCACGAATGCGGACAGCGTGATCGTCTATGCCAACCGGCGGATGGAGGAGCTGACCGGATGGAGTCCGGCGGAGCTGGTGGGCCGGGTGAGCTACGAGGTGTTGTCGCCTCCGGAACTGCACGGGTTGATGCGGGAGCGGTTGCAGGAGCGGCTCGGGGGGCGTGGGGAGGAGTATGAGAACGAACTGGTGCGGCGCGACGGGGTGCGGAGCTGGATCCAGGTCCGGGCGGTCCCGTACCGCGATGACGCGGGCCGCATCCTCGGGACCATCGGCACCCTGAGCTGCATCCAGCGCCGGAAGGAGCTGGAGCGGGAGAACGACCGGTTGCGCGAAGTGCTGGGCGAGCAGCGTCGGACGATCGTGGGGACCAGTCCGGCGCTCATGAAGGTGCTGGAGCAGGTTCGGCTCGTGGGGCCGACCGATGCCAGCGTGCTGCTGCTGGGGGAGTCGGGAACGGGCAAGGAGCTGGTGGCCCAGGCGGTGCACGAGGCGGGGGTCCGGGCGACGGGTCCGCTGGTCCGTGTCAACTGCGCCAGCGTCCCGCGCGAACTGTTCGAGTCGGAGTTCTTCGGGCACGCCCGCGGGGCGTTCACCGGGGCGGTGCGGGACCGTCCGGGACGGTTCGAGCTGGCCGACCGGGGCACGCTGTTTCTCGACGAGGTCGGGGAGATCCCCCTGGAGCTTCAGGCCAAGCTGTTGCGGGTGCTGCAGGAAGGGACCCTGGAGCGGGTGGGCGAGGAGCGGACGCGCCGGGTGGATGTCCGGGTGGTGGCGGCGACCAACCGCGATCTCCGGGCGTGCGTGCGGGCCGGACGTTTCCGCGAGGACCTGTACTACCGGCTGAGCGTGTTCCCGATCGAGCTGCCGCCGCTGCGGGAACGTCGGGAGGACATCCCCCTGCTGGCGGCGCATTTCCTGCGGGAATCGGCCGCCCGGATCGGGGTGCGGGGACTCCGGCTGGGGCGATCCCAGCTGGCGCAGTTGCAGGCGCACGACTGGCCCGGGAACGTCCGGGAGCTCCAGAACGTCATCGAGCGGGCGGTGATCGGCGCGCGGGAGGGCGGGGTGGTGATCCCGCTGCCCGATCGGGGGTCCTCCGGTCGGGCTGCGGTGATGGAACGGGCGTCCGGACCGGAGCCCGGGGATGCCGTGGCGCCCGGGGTGCTCGACGACCTGCGCCGTCGGGAGCGGGACCTGATGCGGTCCGCACTCAAGGCTTCGGGTGGGCGGATCCATGGTCCCGACGGGGCGGCCGCGCGCCTCGGCATGCGGTCGACCACGTTCGCGTCCCGCGTCCGGCGCTGGGGACTGCGGTCGGATAGCTGACCGGCCGGGTCAGTCGGCGGGCGAGACCCGGACGATCCGTGCGTCCGTGTTGTTCTCCCAGCCCTTGCCGAACTCGATCACATACAGGGCGCCGTCGGGGCCGATCTCCAGGTCCGTCGGTCGCCTGAACTCCATCTCCGGCGCGAAGCGCTTCATCTCCATCCGTTCGCCGGCCGGGTCCAGCTTCACGGTGACGATCCAGTTTCGCATCCATTCGTAGAGGAACAGGCAGTTGTCGTACTCGGCCGGCAGCCGGTGGGCGGCGGGCTTGTCGGGATCGAAATGATAGACCGGGCCGGCGCAGGCCGATCGTCCGCCGCTTCCGAACAGGGGGAACCGTGCGGAGGGCCCGGCCGGGTAGGCCATCCAGGCGGGTTGGGCCGGTGGAAGTTCCTTCGGGCCGGTGTTGTTCGGGGAGAGGTTCACCGGCCGGGCCGGATCCTGGGCGGGACCGGAAGCCCGGGTGCCGAAGTCGTACTGCCGATACGGCCGGTTGTCGGCGAGGAGGAAGGGCCAGCCGAAGTTCCCCGCGGTCCGGGTGCGGTTGAACTCGTCGAATCCGGCCGGTCCGCGTTCGGCCAGCGGCACCGGGGCGTCCGGGCCCACGTCGCCGAAGTACAACGTGCCCGTCTTCACGTCGAAGCTGAACCGGAAGGGATTCCGGCAGCCCATCACGTAGATCTCCGGACGGGTCCCGGGCGTGCCCGGGGGGAAGAGGTTGCCGTCGGGGATGCGGACCGACCCGTCCGGTTCGGGATGGATGCGCAGGATCTTGCCCCGGAGGTCGTTGGCATTCCCGGCCGTCCGGGCGGCATCGTACAGCCGCCGGCCCTCCCGGTAGTCGGTCGGCGCAAACGCGTCGGCATCGAACGGGATCGTGTTGTCCCCGGTGGCGATCAGCAGGTTGCCGTCCCCGTCGAATCCCAGCCCGCCCGCGTAGTGGCAGCAGACCTCCATGTCGACCGGGATGCTGAGGAGGACCTTCTCGTCGACGAGTGCCGGGGGCGTGCCCTCCAGCGTCAGCCGGGAGACGCGGAAGTCGGCGGCGCCCCGTGGGGAATAGTGGAGGTACACCCACCGGTTCCGGCCGAAGTCGGGGTCGACGGCGATCCCGAGCAGTCCGGATTCCCAGGCGCCTTCGGACGGGCGGGTGGAGCTGTTGGTCCGGGCCTCGACCTCGCGGCGGCCGACCACGGCCGAGGTCCGGGTGGCCGGGTTCCAGACCTTCACGGTCCCGAACCGTTCGATGTAGAGGATCCGCCCGTCGGGCAGCACCTCGAGCTGCATCGGATTCCCGCAGTCGGTGACCAGCACCTCCTTCTGCCATCCGGCCCCGCGGGCGGGGGGCAGGAACAGGGCGACGAGGGCCGGGACGAGCAGGGCGGCGCGGCGGAGCGGGTGGAGGCGCGGGTTCATGCGGGTTCCTGGAAAACGGGTGGGCGCGCGGTGGGCGGGGCGTCAGCGGGTGCCGTCCGCCGGACGCGCCTCGGCGATCACGGCGTCGAAGGCGGGCTTGGGCCGGTTCTCGCCGTCGAACAGCAGGGGACGTCCCGCGGCCCGCCAGGAGACCGCATCGTTCACCCCCCAGAACGTGACCACCGGGATGACGTCGCGATGCCGGACGAACGCCCGGAAGATTCCCGCATAGGCGTCGGCCAGCCGCCGGTCGGCCTCCTCGACCACGCCGCCGCGGGTCGCCTCCGCGTTGGCGTCGATCCCCGCCCCGGTCCCGCCCTGTCCGCGTCGGGCGCTGTTGACGTCGAGTTCCGTGATGTGGATCGGCAGGCCGAGGGTCCGCATCTCGGCGAGGGACTGGTCCATCGTCTCGAACGAGGTCTCCACGTTCAGGTGGGCCTGGGAGCCGATGGCGTGGACGGGGACGCCCCGGGCCTGGAGTTCGCGGATCAGGGTGAGGAGGCGCTTCCGCTTGGCGGGATTCTCCAGGCCGTAGTCGTTGTAGCGGAGGATGGCCTTCGGATCGGCCTCGTGGGCGAACTGGAAGGCCTTGGCGATGAAGTCCGGGCCGATGATCTGGAGCCAGAGCGAATCGCGGAGCACCTCGGGGCCATTGCCGTCGGCCAACGCCTCGTTGACCACGTCCCACTCCCGGATCCGCCCGCGATAGCGGCCGACCACCGTGTGGATGTGTTCCCGCATCCGTCCGAGCAGTTCCTCCCGAGAGGCCCGGGGCCCGGCGTAGGGTCCGAACCGGCGCCGGCCGGCGGGTGGCGTCGCGGCGTCGGATGCCGGGGTCGGCGGCGGGTTGGTGCCGGCGAAGACCCAGTCGGGCGTCTGGCTGTGCCACACCAGGGTGTGTCCGGCGATCGACATCCCGTTCGCCTCGCCGAAGGCGACCAAGGCGTCGGC
This sequence comes from uncultured Verrucomicrobiota bacterium, assembly GCA_964525755.1. GTDB lineage: Bacteria > Verrucomicrobiota > Verrucomicrobiia > Limisphaerales > UBA9464 > UBA6176. The sequence goes on along the minus strand of CAZGIK010000017.1, from coordinate 63,408 downwards.
CGGCCCGAAGTCATATCCGTCGGCACCCGCGCGCGGATGGACCAGCGCCCACTTCAGGTCGTTCTCGGGCACGATCTGGTTGAACTGGGCCTTCACGAGGGCGACGTCCTTCTCCAGCAGGTCGGCCGCGCGCCGGAAGCCCGTCCCGGTCACGACGCCGCGGTTGACGGCGACCCCGATCTCGAAGTGCTCCCGGAAGGCGTCCCTGAGCGGGAGGGCGGTCTCCCGGTCGGCGGCGATCAGGCCCGGGGCCAGGGTGAGGGCGAAGGCGAGGGGAAGGAGGAGGCGGTTCATGCGGGACGTTTTCGGAGACCCGGACCGCCCCGGACCGGTTACCGGTGGGCCGGTTTCGTCGGGTTTCCGCCGGGGATCACCCGAGCCATTTCCGGAGCTGCTCCACCGCCTGGTACAGTCCGATCGAAGCCATGAGCAGGGCCGAAATCCAGAGGCAGGCGGTCCAGCGGAGTCCGGGGCGGAGGGCGGGTTCCACCCGGCGATGGAGGAAGTAGAGGGTGGTCCCGGCGAGCAGCGGCAGCATCAGGGCCTGGGCCAGCGCCCCGACCAGCACCAGGCTGACCGGTGCGCCGAGGGTGGCGTTGAGGACGAAGTACACCGCGGGGAGGGCCACGCAGGTGTTGCGCACGATCCGTTGCCGCTGGGCGTCGGTGGGAACCCGGATGATGCCCAGCAGCTGCATCAGGTCGGCCGTGAGGCGGCCGTTCGACGCGGTGGCGATGAACACGGTGGAGTACAGCACCACCAGCGCCCCGATCAGGTAGGCCCAGTAGCCGACGGCCCCGAAGGATTCGCGGTACATCTCGGACAGGTTGGCCATCAGGTCGCGGTCGGTCACCGGTACGCCCTTCGAATGGAGCACCGCGGCCCCGAGGAGATAGAATGCCACCGTGGCGGTGGTGTAGACGACCATCGAGGTCCAGGCGTCGAGGTTGAGCACGCGCAGCCATCCCCGTGCCCGTGTCCGCCATTCCTCCGTGTCCTCGCGCGGGCCCACATGGGCGGCGTACCCCTTCTCCAGGCACCAGTACGGGTAGTAGATCAGCTCCGAGGCGCCCACGCCGATGATCCCGAAGGCGGCGAAGGCCACGGTGAACTTCTCCGGCAGACGGAACGACAGGCCGCGCGCGAGGTCCTGTCCGGAGATGGCGTAGGGGGTCCACTGGAGGGCCACCACGGCGGCCACGGTGAACAGGGTGAACCCGGCGACCATGAGGGTGGAGAACCGCTCGATCACCCGGTAGCGACCCATGACCAGGAGCACGGCGGTGACTCCGCAGATCAGGAGGGCCCAGACGTTGCCCGACCAGCCCAGGCCGAGGCCGCCGAGCTTCAGGGCGGCGGCGATGCCGCCCACCATGCCGGCCACCTGGAAGAAGGTGGCCACGAACATCAGCATCCAGAACCAGACCAGCCACGAGACCTTCCACCGCGGCCCGGGCACGGAGTCGAGGGCCTGCAGGGTGGTCTGTCCCATGCTGACGGCATACCGCCCGAACTCCACCTGGAGAAACACCTTCATGAGGCAGCCCAGGATGATGAACCAGAGCAGGGTGAACCCCACCTCGGCCCCGAGCTTGGTGGTGACGATCAGTTCACCCGACCCGACGATCGCCGCCGAGATGATCAGCCCGGGTCCCAGATGGCGCACGGATGCGCGGAGGGTCTCCGGGGCCGGCTGGATGGGGGACATCGGCGGCAGCCTATCGCGGGGGCGTCTCCGGTGTCGATGGAAGGCCGCCGGTGCGGCCCGGCGTCCCTGCCCGCCGTGCCGCCCCCGCCGGGAAGGGCCGACCGTCGCCGCCGGTCCTCGGGGGGACGACGATCTTCCGACGGGGATGCCGCGAGGCTTGACCCGCCCGGCGGGGGCGAAAAACGTGGGGTCTCCCGCGGACGGGTGTCCCCGGGCAACCCCATGATCCCAAAGGAACTGCTCCAGAAGATCCGGCAGATCGAGATCCGCACCCGGCGGCTCGTCAGCGACCGGCTCGCCGGACAGTACCATTCGGCGTTCAAGGGCATGGGAATGGACTTCGACGAGGTCCGCGAATACCAGCCCGGGGACGAGGTGCGGACCATCGACTGGAACGTCACCGCGCGGATGAACCATCCGTTCGTGAAGAAGTTCCGCGAGGAGCGGGAACTGACGGTGATGCTGGTGGTGGACCTGAGCGGGTCGGGCCTGTTCGGGTCGGGCACCCAGTCCAAGCGCGAACTGGCGGCCGAGATCGCGTCGGTCCTGGCCTTCAGCGCCATCCGCAACCAGGACCGGGTGGGCCTGGTGCTGTTCACCGAGGAGGTCGAGCACTTCCTCCCGCCGCGCAAGGGCCGGCGCCATGTGCTGCGCGTGGTCCGGGACATCCTCTACCGGACCCCGGCCCACCGGGGCACCAACCTCAACGGGGCCCTCGAGTTCGTCACCCGCATCCTTCCCCACCGCGCGGTGGTCGTCGTGCTGTCGGATTTCCTCGGCGAGACCAATCCGGGCCGTCGCCAGATCCTGTCGCACCTCCGCCGTCGGGTGCTCCATTCGGAGACCCTCGGGCGCCCGTCGCTGGCGCTGCTCCGGCAGGCGGGACGGAAGCACGACATGATCGCGGTGCAGATCGGGGACCGGTACGAGCGGTCCCTGCCGGCGGTGGGCCGGCTGATGCTGCAGGACGCCGAGACCGGGGAGGTGGTGGAGGTGAACACCAGCGATCCGCGCCGGCTCGAGGCCTTCGCCACCCGGGCGGAACGCACCCAGAAGGAACTCGACCGGCTGTTCCGGTCGGCCGGGATCGACGCCATCCGGGTGTGCACCGACGAGCCCTATGACGGGGCCCTCGCCCGGTTCTTCGAGAACCGGGAACGACGCCGTCGACACGGATGAACCGCCCCGGTCCAGAACGGGTTCCGGTCGGGTCCGGGCTGCTCGCCGCCACCGCGGCGGAGGGACTGCGGGACATCCGCGGACCGGTGCCGCTGACCGATCCCTGGGTGGTGGCGGGCTGGGTGGCGGCGGCCCTGGCCGGGCTGGGCCTCGCGGGCGCGGCGGTGTGGTGGTGGCGGCGGCGCGCGGCCCGGGCCGACGGCGGGTCGGGGCCGGATCCGGGCGACGTGGCCCGTCGGCGCCTGGCCGGTGCCCTCGAGCTGCTGGGGGATGCCCGGGCGTTCGTGAACGCGGTGTCGGAGGCGGTGCGGGAGTTCCTCGAGGCCCGGACCGGGCTGCGGGCGCCCGACCGGACCACCGAGGAGTTCCTGGCCGAACTGGCGTCGGAAGGACGGATGGATCCGGGGGACCGAGAGCTGCTCTCCGACTTCCTCGGGCGGTGCGACCTGGTGAAGTTCGCCGGGGTGCGTCCGCCGCGTCCGGAGCTCGAGGACCTCCACCTCTCGGCGCTGCGGTTGGTGGACGCCCCGGTGCGGCCGACGGCGGACGCCGGGATGAACGGGGAGGACTCGGCATGAGGTTCGCCGATCCGTGGTGGTTGCTGGCGCTCCTGCTGCTCCCGGTGCTGGCGTGGCTGAGGAGCCGGACGGGCCGGGAGTCGGCCTTCCTCTATTCCTCCCTCACGCTGGTGAAGGGCATCACCCAGCTCTCGCGATCCCGGGCGGGGGCCTTCCTGGTGAACCTGCGGTGGCTGGCGCTGGCGCTGGTGATCCTGGGCCTGGCCCGTCCGCAGGCCGGGCACGGCAAGGCGCCGCTCCGGGCCAGCGGCATCGACATCGTGGTCGCCCTCGACCTTTCCGGGTCGATGCTGGCCGAGGACTTCGAGCTGGAGGGTGCCCGGGCGAACCGGGTGGAGGTGGCGAAGGACGTCCTCCGCCGGTTCATTAACGGCCGGCCGAGCGACCGGATCGGACTGGTCGTCTTCGCCAGCCGGCCGTACATCGCCGCCCCGCCGACCCTCGACCATGACTTCCTCCGACGGAACCTCGGCCGGCTCGAGGTGCTGCGCGAGAACGGCACGGCGATCGGGTCGGCCATCAGCACCGCGCTGAACCGCCTGCGGGAGCTGGAGTCGAGGAGCCGGATCCTGGTGGTGATGACCGACGGGCAGAACAACGCCGGCAGCGTGGCGCCGCTGACCGCGGCCGATGCCGCGTCGGCCCTCGGGGTCAAGGTCTACACCATCGGCGTCGGCACCCGGGGCTCGGCCCCCTACCCGGTGGGAACCGATGTCCTCGGCCGCAAGGTGTACCGGCAGGTGGCGGTGGACATCGACGAGGACACGCTCCAGGCGGTGGCCGAGCGGACGGGCGGGGCGTATTTCCGGGCGGAGAGCACGGCCGGGCTGCGGTCGATCTATGCGGAGATCGACCGGATGGAGAAGACGGAGGTCGAGGTGGAGCGGTATGCGAGCTGGGAGGAGCTGATGGGATACTTCGTGGTCCCGGGGCTGGCGCTGCTGCTGCTGGAGCTGCTGCTCGGCAACACCGTGTGGAGGAAGCTGCCATGACCTTTGCCGAACCCCTCCACCTGTGGCTCCTGCTCGGACTCGGCCCGGCCGTGCTGGTGTTCCTCGTGTGGACCTGGCGACAGAAGCAGGCGGCGATGGAGCGGTTCATCGGCGGGCGTCTCCGCGAGCAGCTCACCGTCGCCCGCTCCGTCCCGCGCCAGATCCTCAAGCGCGGGCTGCTCCTGCTGACCGTCGCCACCCTGTTGCTGGCCCTCGCCCGGCCCCGATGGGGGTTCACCGAGGAGGAGACCCGCGCGTCGGGTCTCGACATCGTCCTGTGCTTCGACGTGTCCCGGTCGATGTCGGCGTCGGACACGCGGCCGAACCGTCTGGCCCGGGCGAAGATGGCGGCGTCCGACCTGATCGACGTCGCGAAGTCCGACCGGCTTGGGCTGGTGGCCTTTGCCGGGACGGCGTTCCTCCAGTGCCCGCTGGCGCTCGACCCGGGCGCCTTCCGCCAGAGCGTGGCGGCGCTGGATGTCGACACCATCCCCGAGCAGGGCACGGCGTTGCGCGAGGCGATCGACGAGGCCCGGCAGGCGTTCCAGGACGATTCGTCGGCGGCGCGGGCGATCCTGGTGGTCACCGACGGCGAGGACCACGTGGAGGGGGCGGTGGAGGCGGCGCGGACGGCGTATGCGGACGGCATCCGGGTATTCACCCTCGGCGTGGGCAGTGCGGAGGGGGAGGTGTTGCGGTCGGCCGACCCGTACGGGAACCCGGTCTTCGTCCGGGACGAGGATGGCAATGCGGTGCGGAGCCGGTTGAACGAGGGGTTGCTCAAGGAGATGGCGGCGGCGGGTGGCGGGTTCTACCTGCCGCTGCAAAACGCGCGGTCGATCGAGACCCTGTACCAGCGGGGGCTGGCGGTGCTGCCCAAGGGGGAGTTCAGCGGGGGGCGGGTCCGCCAGTGGCGGGAGCGCTTCCAGTGGCCCCTCGCCCTCGCGCTCGCCTTGATGGCCCTGGAGGTTATCCTGCCGGAGCACCGGACCCCGCGGCGCCGCCGGCGGGAACCCGAAGGAATCGCCGCCTGATGTCGAACCGCAACCAGACCCTCCGCCGCCGCGCCTCCGTCTCCCGCGGGGGATGGTTCGTGGCGTGCGCCCTGCTGATGTCGGCGCCGGCCGGGGCGTCGATCCGCTCGGCCCAGGAGGCCTATCGCGCCGGACGCTTCGAGGCCGCCCGGGCCGAGTACGAGCGCCTGCTGCAGGGGCGTCCGGAGGATCCCCGCCTGGCGTTCAACGCCGGCACCTCGGCCTTCCGTGCCGGCGATCCCGAGTCGGCCGCCCGGCATTTCGAGTCGGCCACGCGGGCCCGCGACCTCGGGCTCCAGTCCGAGGCGTTCTACAACCTCGGCAACAGCCGGTACCTCCAGGCCGAGGCGATGGAGGACCCGTCGGCCCGCCGTTCCCTGTGGGAGGAGGCCGCCCGGCATTTCGCCACCACCCTGTCGATCGATCCCGCCCACGTGGACGCCCGGGCGAACCTGGAACTCGTCCGGAGCCGCCTCGCCGGGCAACCGCCACCGCCCGCCCAGCAACCCCAGCCGTCCCCGGAGAACCAGGACCCGCAGTCGGGCGACGAGGAGGGTTCGGACGAGCAGAAGGAGCAGCAGGGCGGACAGGATCCGCAGGACCAGCAGGGGCAGGAGGGGCAGGAGGGGCAGGAAGGAAAACAGGGGGGGGAGGGCGAGGATTCGCAGGGTCGGCCGCAGGGCGGCAAGGACGGGCAGGAGGGCGGGGAAAAGCAGGACGGGCGCGCCAGCGAGTCGGATCCACGGGGTTCCAAGGATCCGGACACGGGACGGGAACCGGGCCAGGACGGTTCCGGGAAGCCGGGTGATGGACGGGAGCCATCGCCGGGCGAGGGCCGGGACGGGAAGGACGGGAAGGACGGGAAGGACGGGAAGGATGGGGATCCGGGCCGGGTGCGGGCGGCCGGGTCCCCGCGTGGAGCCGGCGGCGAGGGGGAGGGGCAGGGGATGTCGGAAGGCGCCGGCGCTCCCGGGGAGGTGGTGCGGATGACCGTGCGCCAGGCAGAGCAGGTGCTCGACGAGCAGCGGGGCGAGGAGCGGGCCCTCATCTGGCGCCCGGCCCAGACCCCGCCCGAGTCGCGGGCATCCGGCATGCGGAGGAAGACGTGGTAGGTCTCCGGATGGCACCCTGGGTCGGATGTCTCGCGGCGCTCGCGCTGGCCTGTGTCCGCCTGACGGCGGCCGGTGTCCTGGCCCGACTGGATCGCGACGTGGTGGAGCTGGGCGGTTCGGCCAACCTCCAGGTGCTCGTCAGCGAGGCCGGGAACGTCCCGGCACCCGGCATCGGGCCGATCGAAGGCTGCCAGGTCCAGTACGCCGGCTCGGGCACCCAGGTCCAGATCGCCAACGGGCGCCGGTCCGACAGCGTCAGCCACAACTACCTCCTCACCCCCACCCTGGAGGGGACGGTGCGGATCCCGTCGATCGAGGTCCCGGTGGGTGGTTCCGTGCTGCGGACCGAGCCGCTGACCCTGCAGGTCACCCGGGGGCTCGACCTGTCCCAGTTCGGCCGCGTCGAGCTGGTGGCGCCGACCGGGCATGTGTACGTGGGGCAGTCGTTTCCGGTGAAGCTCCGGCTGCTCTTCCGGGTGAGCCCGAAGGATGTCGACGTGCCGGAGTTGGGCACGGACGGCTTCGTGGTGGGGCGACGTCCGCAGATGCAGGCGGGGCAGGAGCGGGTGGGTAACGAGGTCTGGGGGGTGGTCACGTCGGAACTCGCCCTGACCGCGGCCCGGGCCGGCGAACTGGCCCTGGGCCCGGTGGCGTGGAGCGCGGTGTTCCCGATGCCCAACCGGGGGCGTGGGGCGTTCAACGATCCGTTCTTCCAGAGCTTCTTCGGCGGGGAACTCCGACGGTTCCGGTTCACCAGCGAGACCAACCGCCTCCGGGTGTTGAATCCGCCCGAGGCGGGACGGCCGCCGGGGTTCGCCGGAGCGGTGGGACGGTTCGTCATGACCGCCGGCGCCGCGCCGCTCGACGTGTCGGTGGGCGATCCGGTGACGGTCCGGGTGAAGGTGAGCGGCGAGGGGTCCCTGGAACGCCTGAACCTGCCCGGTCCCGGCGAGGCCTCGGGTTTCCGGGTGTACCCGGGCACCAACACCTTCGAGCCGGGCGACCAGCTGGGGCTGAGCGGAACCAAGGTGTACGAGTTCATCTATGTGCCGCAGCGGGAGGACCTGCAGGTGATCCCGGTGCCCGAACTTCCCTTCTTCGACCCGGAGCGGGAGGAATACGACGTGGCCCGGACCCGGCCCATTCCGCTGCGGGTGCGTCCGGCGGCCGCCGGCCAGGCGGAACCCACGGTCCAGCCGAATCTCCCCATGGCCGGGGCCGAGGCCCCGGCGGCCCCGGTGCTGGCGCCGCTCCGGACGTCCCTCGGACCGGTCCGCCGGGAGACCGAACCCTGGATCCTGCGGCCGTGGGGCGTTCCCCTCGCCGCGCTGCCGATGGGCCTGGCGGCGCTGGCCGGGCTGGCCGGGCGGATCCGACGCTCCCGTGCGCTGGATCCCGACACGCGGCGGCGTCGCGAACTGGCGCGTCGGGCGGCGGCGGTCGAGGCATCGCTCGATGCACCCGGCCTGACGCCGTCGGATCTCCGCGAGGCGTTGCGGGACCGGATCAGCCTGCTCAGCGGGGTGTCCCCTGCGGCGGTGACCGCCGGGGTGGTGTCGCGCGATCTGCTGCCACGTGGACTCGATCCCGGGGTGGCGGCCGAGGTGGAGGCGCTGTTCGGATGGCTGGATGCCGTCCGCTACGGGCCGGGCGGCGAGCACGGATCGGTCCCGGCCGATGAACGCGAACGGGCGCGCCGGGTCCTGCAGGCCCTGCGGTCCTGGGAGGCGTCGGCATGACGCGATGGTTGGCAGGGTGTCGGACCGGATTCCGCGGGCTCATCGTGGTGCTGGTCCTTTGGACGGCGGGCCGGGTGGATGCCGCGCCGGCCGACCAGGCGTTCCTGTCGGCCAACGCGACGCTGGCCCAGGGACGGGCCGCCGAGGCCGCCGCCATGTACCAGGACCTCATCCGCACCAACGGCGCCACGGTGTCCGCCCTGCACAACCTGGGCATCGCCCGCCTCCAGGCCGGCGAGCCGGGCCGGGCGCTGGCGGCCTGGCGCCGGGCGGAGGGGCTCGATCCGCGGGACGCCGGGATCCGGGGAAACATCGGGTACGTCCGACGCCAGCTGGAGGCGTCGGACCCGGTGCCGTTCCGACCCGGCCCGCTGTCCGTCGGGGAGTGGGCCGGGCTCGCCGCCGGGGCCTGGTGGCTCTGGGGGGGGCTGGTGCTGGCCGGGCATTTCTCGCCGGCGCTCCGCGCCCGGGCTGCCCGGGTCCGGGCGGTGTCGGCCGGGCTGGCCCTGGCGCTGGGCGCCTGGACCGCCCTCGCCGCCGTGGCCCGGTTCCGGGGGCCGTCGGCGGTGGTCGTGGTGTCCGAGGCCGCCGTGCGGATCGCGCCGGCCGATGAGGCCGCGCCGGGCGGGACCCTGTCCGAGGGTGCCGAGGTCCGGGTCCTGCGGTGGCACCGGGACTGGTGCGAGGTGGCCCGGGAGGGGCGCCTGCTGGGCTGGGTGGCCGGGGGCGATGTCGAGCCCCATGCGCCGTGGGCGCACCGCCGCCGATAGGCGGCCGGGCCCGTTCGTTCCGGTTGCTTCCGGTCGGTCGGACCGTTGATAGTCGCGCCGGGTGCTCTTGCCGGTGGTCATGGCCGTTCCGCTGTTCGCGGCGTTGGCGGTCGCCAGCTTCTTCTTTGCCTTGGCGGAGTCTGCATTGTTCTCCCTCGGACGCTGGCGGGCCCGGCACCTGGCCGAGCGTCACCCGGCGCGCGGGGCGCTGGTCCTGCGGTTGGTGGACCAGTGGCAGGAACTGCTGGGCACCATCGTCCTCGGCAACGCGGTCGCGAACTCGCTGCTCGTGGCCGTCGGGCTGGTGCTGACGCTGCACGGCGACCTCCCGCTCTGGGTCACCGGACCCGCCCTGCTGCTGCTGGTCCTCCTGCTGTGCGAGGTGGCCCCGAAATCCCTCGGCGTCCGAGATCCCGAGGCCTGGGCGCTCCGGGTGGCGCCGGCCATGCGCGGCCTGCTGTGGATCACCCTGCCGGTCCGGCGGGTCGCCCAGACGGTGGTCGACACCATCCTCCGCGCCGGGGTGCCGCGGTCGATCCAGCCGGTGACCGGATTCAGCGAGGAGGAGTACGCCGAGCTGATCGACCTGGCCCACCAGCAGGGGACGCTCCAGTCCTCCGAGCGGGAGATCCTGCTCCGCATCCTGACCCTCGACCAGCAGACCGCGGGCGACGTGATGCGGCCGCGGGCGCAGATGATGATGCTGCCCGACGACCTGCCCCTGCCCGAGATGATCGCGGCCGCGAGGGCGTCGGCGTACCGTCGGATCCCCCTCTACGACGAGACCCCGGACACGGTGGTGGGCATCCTCAACACGCGCACCCTGCTGCTCCATCCGGGTGGGGACGCCTGGGAGGCGATCGAGTTCCCGTCGTTCGTTCCCGAGAGCATGAACCTGCTCCGGCTGTTCGAGTCCCTGCAACGGCAGCGCCGGGGGGTGGCGGTGGTCCTGGACGAGTTCGGCGGCGTCGCCGGGTTGGTGACGCTCGAGGACATCCTGGAGAGCATGGTCGGGGAGATCCGGGGCGAGGGTGAGGCGCCCGAGTTCGTCCTGGAGCGGCTGGGGCCGGGGCGCTGGCGGGCGAGCGGGACGCTTCCCCTCGACGAGTTCCGTCCCGAGCACCCGGCGCTGGGCGAGGTGGAGGAGGTCGACACGCTCGGGGGGTTGGTGGTGCGGTTGGCCGAGGTGGTGCCGTCGGTGGGGGAGAAGTTCCTGTTCCGCGGGCTGCGCCTGACCGTCGAGGAGGCCGATGAACGCCGGGTGCGCGGGCTGCTGGTGGAGCGGGTGAAGGGAGGGGGCGCGTGATCGAGCCGCTGCACCTGGTGGCGCTGGGCGGCTGGTTGTGCCTGTCGTTCTTCCTCTCCGGGATGGAGGCCGGCATCCAGTCCCTCAGCCGGCTCCGGATCCGGCAGTGGGTGCGCCAGGGCCGTCCCGGGGCCCGCGCGCTCTCGGACTACCTCCAGCGCCCGGAGAACTTCCTGTGGACCATCCTGGTGGGGAACACCCTGGCGAACTTCGGCGCGGTGGTGCTGGTGTTCCTCGACCTGCGCGCCGCGCTGCACGGTCGGCCGGGATGGTTCTGGCCCCTGTTCCTCGCGTTCACTGGGTTCCTGTACCTGTTCTGCGACCTGCTCCCGAAGACCCTGTTCCACCGGTATCCCAACCGCCTCAGCCTCCACCTCGTGCTGCCCTTCCGGTTGGTGCACCTCGCCCTGGCGCCGCTGGTGGCGGTGGCCGGATGGTTTGCGCGGCTGCTGCTGGCGTGGACCCGGGGGCGCGAGTTCACCGGGCGGCTGTTCGGGAGCCGGGACGAGCTGCGGGCGATGATGCGCCACAGCGGCGAGGCCCTCACCTCGACCGAACGCGTGCTGATCGACCGGGTGCTCGACGCCCAGGCGGCCACGCTCGCCCGGGTGACCAAGCCCCTGGCCGGGGCAGTGACGGTGGAGGTCGACGCCCCCGTGGCCGACGTGCTCGCGTTGTGCCGCGACCACAACCTGAGCCGGCTGCCGGTGTGGCGCGGCGTGGGACGGGCGCGTCGGGTGGCCGGCGTGGTCCGCGTCCGGGACGTGCTGCACGCCGAACCCGCCGGTGCGGGCGGGACGGTGGCGGGTTTCGTCCGGCCCGCCCTGTACCTCGCCGAGGGCCTCCGCGTGGAGGAGGCGCTCCGTCGCATGCAGCGGGCGGGGGAACAGTTCGCGATCGTGCTCGGGCCCGACGGCCGCGAGCGGGGACTGGTCACGCTGTGGGATCTGCTCCAGCTGATCTTCGGGGAGGCACCGGCCTGAGATGGACGGCGTGGCGAACATCGTGCTCCAGCTCGCGCTGGTGCTGGCCCTGGTGGGCGTGAACGGCTTCTTCGTGGCGGCCGAGTTCGCGCTGGTGAAGATCCGCGAGACCCAGCTGCGGCCCCTGCTCGACCGGGGCCACCGCCGCGCGCGGCTCACCCGGCACATCCTCACCCACCTCGACCCCTACCTCAGCGCCTGCCAGCTCGGCATCACCTTGGCCAGCCTCGCCCTCGGATGGGTGGGCGAGCCGGCGTTCGTGGGGATGCTCGAGCCGGTGTTCAACGCCCTGGCGATCGGTTCCGACCGGGTCCGCCACATCACCGCGGTGGTGGTCGGCTTCACCCTCATCACCTTCCTTCACATCGTGGTGGGCGAGCAGGCCCCGAAGTTCCTCGCCATCAAGCGGCCGCTCCCGTCGTCGTTGTGGTCGGCCTATCCCCTCCACGGGTTCTTCCGGCTCACCTACCCGTTCATCTGGGTGCTGAACATCGCGTCCCTGCGGGTGCTGCGATGGATGGGGGTCGACGGAGGAGACAGCCACGGCGGGGCGCATTCCGAGGAGGAGCTCCGGCTGATGCTGGCGGGGCGGGAGCGGCACGGGGCCGAGACCGCCGTGGGACGCGACCTGGTGCTCAACGCCTTCGACCTTCGCCGGCGCGTGGTCCGCGAGGTCATGACCCCGCACACCGAGATCGCGGTGCTCGACACCACCGCCCCCATGTCGGAGTGCCTGCGGCTGGCCGAGCAGACCCGCTACTCGCGGTTTCCGCTGGCCGAGGACGGGAATCCGGACCGGACGGTGGGGGTGGTGCACTTCAAGGACCTGGTGGCGATGCGCGGCCGGGCCGCGCGCGGGGGCGACCTGCAGGCGGTGTGCCGTCCGCTGATCTACGTGCCGCCCACCGCGCGCCTGGAGCGGGTCCTGCAGCTGTTCCTCGACCGGAAGCTGCACCTGGCGATCGTGGTCGACGAGTACGGCGGCACGCTCGGGCTGGTCACCCTGGAGAACATCCTCGAGGAGCTGGTCGGGCAGATCCAGGACGAGTTCGACCACGAGAAGCCGCGCCTGGTGGCGGTGGGCGAGCGGGAGTGGGAACTCGACGGCCTGCTGCCGCTGCACGAGCTGGAGGAGTTGCTGGGCGTGGAGCTGGACGCGGAGGATGTGTCCACGGTGAGCGGGTGGCTCACGCGCCAGCTGGGCGGGTTTCCGCAGCGGGGCGACCGGGTGCCGGCCGGGGTGTTCGAGATCACGGTGACCGAGGTCGACGACCTCCGGGTGACCCGGGCGGCGCTGCGCCCGGCGGGGGCGGGGGAGCCCGATGCGGGCGCCGGGAATGCGGCCGGGGACGGGTCGCCGCCCGTCACCACTCGATGATGGCGGCGCCCCAGGTGAGGCCGGCGCCGAAGACCACCATCATGACCAGGTCCCCCCGTCGGATCCGGCCCTGCTGCACCGCCTCGTCGAGGGCGATCGCCACGCTGGCGGCGCTCGTGTTGCCGTAGCGTTCCACGTTGATGAACAGCTGGTCCTCGGTGGCGCCAAGGCGTTCCGCCACCGCCGAGAGGATGCGGAGGTTGGCCTGGTGGGGGATGATGCAGCGGATGCGGTCGATCGTGAGGTCGCATCGGCGGAGGGCCTCCCCGGCCGCCTGCACCATGGCGTTGACCGCGTTCTTGAAGGTCTCCTTGCCGTCCATCCGGAGGAAATGGAGCCGGCGGGCGACGGAGTCCGCGGTGGCCGGGCAGGCGCTGCCCCCGGCCGGCTGTTCCAGCAGGGCGGCCTTGGCCCCGTCGGCCCCCAGGCAGGTGGTGAGGAGGCCGTGGGCGCTCGGGCGGTTCTGCAGCACGGCGGCGCCCGCCCCGTCGCCGAACAGCACGCACGTGTTGCGGTCGGTCCAGTCGATCACCGAGGACATCTTCTCGGCGCCGATGACGAGGACGTTGTTGGCGCTGTGGGAGGCGACGAAGTTGGCGCCGATCTCCAGGCCGTAGACGAAGCCGGAGCAGGCCGCCTCGATGTCGAACGCCGCCGCCCGGGTGGCGCCCAGCTTGCGCTGAACGAGGCACGCGGTGCTCGGGAATAGCATGTCGGGGGTGATGGTTGCCACGACGATCAGGTCGAGGTCGGCCGGCTCCAGCCGGGCGTTCTCGAGCGCCCTCAGGGCCGCGCGGGTGGCCAGGTCGGACGTCGCCTCGTCATCGGCCGCCAGCCGGCGCTCGCGGATCCCGGTCCGGCTGGTGATCCACTCGTCGGTCGTCTCCACGATCGACTCAAGGTCGCGGTTGGTGAGCACCCGTTCCGGAACGTACGACCCGACGCCGGTGATGGAGACGGTCCGCAGGTGCGGACGCGAGGCGCGGGGGTGTGTGAACGGGGCCATGGTCAGGAAGCCGGATCCGGGGGCGGTGGGGGGGGCGAGGGAAGGCGGGCGAGGGCCTCGACGATCTGCTCGCCGAGCCGCGTGGTGACGATCCGCTGGCCCTGGCGCAGGGCGTGCATGACGGCCACCCGGCGGGCGGATCCGTGGATCTTGATGACGTTGCCGTTGAGGCCCAGGAGGGGGGCGCCGCCGTAGATCTCCGGGTTGAGGCGGTCGCGGATGGCCCGCAGGCCGGGTCGGGCGATCAGGGCGCCCAGCTTCCGGAGCGGCGTGGCGGTGAGCTCGGTCCGCAGCAGGTGCCGCACCGTCTGGCCCAGGCTCTCGGCCGTCTTCAGCACGATGTTGCCCACGAACCCGTCGCACACCACCACGTCCACCTCGTCGGCGAACAACTGGTGCCCCTCGCAGTAGCCGATGCAGTTGAGGTCCGTCCCCTTCACCCGGGCGAGGGCGGCGCGGGTGAGGTCGGTTCCCTTGATCTCCTCCGTCCCGTTGCTCAGCACCCCCACCCGGGGACGGTCCACCCCGAGCATCTCGCGGGCGTAGAGCGAGCCCATCACCGCGAACTGCACCAGGTTCTCCGGGGTGCACTCCGGGTTCGCCCCGCCGTCCACGAGCACGAAGGCCCCCGTGCGCGACGGCATGATGCAGGCGATGGTGGGGCGTTCGACGCCGGGAAGGGTGCGGAGGCGGATGGCGGAGGCGGCCACGATGCCCCCGGTGTTGCCGGCCGAGATGATGGCGTCGGCCAGGCCGTCCTTCACCAGTTCGACCGCCCGGAGGAGGGAGCAGTCCTTCTTGCGCCGTAGCCCGTGCACCGGCTTGTCCTCCATGGTGAGGACCTCCGAGGCGGGGCGGATCTCGATCCGGGGATCGGACAGGCCGATGCGTCCCAGGGCCGGTTCGATCTCCCCGGGGCGCCCGACCAGGTAGAGCCGGTCGATCAGCGGGGCGTCGGCGAGGCCGAGCCGCACGCCCTGAAGGATCTCCTCCGGGCCGTGGTCGCCGCCCATGACGTCCACTGCCAGGCGCATGAAAAAAAAGAAAACGCGCCGGTCCCTGGGACAGGTACCCGGCGCGCGGTCAAGCGGTTCAGCCGAGGGCGTTGACGGTCAGCACCTGGCGGCCGTTGTAGAACCCGCAGGCGGGGCAGACCCGGTGGGGGACGGCCGGCGACGCGCATTGCGGGCAGGTGGCCAGCTGCGGGAGTTTGAGGACGGAATTGTAGGCACGGCGCATGCGCTGGCGGCTGCGCGAGGGTTTGCGTTTCGGGACGCCCATGGCTTGGTCGGGTTTACAGGTTCAGTTTGTCGAGCGCGCCCCAGGGTGTTTCCGCGGGGGCTTCCGGCGATCCCGGCGGGTCCCCGAGACGCAAATCGCGGGCCGACGCCTTCGGAGCAAGCCCGCGACACTCAGGTCTGCACAACGGATTGGTCGGCAGGCCGAGGAAAGTGTCCTCCCGCAGTTGGGGCGTCAAGTCGGCAAAATCACCATCCAGGCCGACCGCCTCCTCCCCTTCCAGCGGCAGGAGGGCCGCCACCTCGGGCACCTCGAGCGGCTGCCGACAGGTCTTCAGGCAGCGGCAGCAGTCGAACTCCAGCGTGGTCCACAGCCGGCCCCGAACCAGCAGGGCCTCCTCCTCGCGGCTCACCGTGAGGTCGTAGTGCAGGGCCTCGGGCAGGCGCAGCACCTCGTCGTGGAACCCCGCGGCAAACTCGGAGGCGTCCACCTCCCCCGTGAGATGGGCGGGACCCCTCTCCAGCAATCGGACGTTCACCAGGACCGGCATGCCCCGACGGTAGCCCAGCCCCCGTACGGTCCAAGTCCGAAGGCGTCCGGGATGGGGAAGGCCGGGGGGAGGGGATCCCGATGGATCCCGGGTCCGGCATCCGCGGCCGGGCCGGCTTTCCGGTTGCCTTGGACCCCGGCGGCCCGCGAACATGCGCCCACGATGCAAGCGCAGTTCACCGGGCCGGTCTATGTGGTCCGCGACAACATCGACACCGACCAGATCATCCCGGCCCAGTTCCTCAACCTGGTCCCGACCATTCCCGAGGAGTACGAGAAGCTGGGGGCCTACGCCCTGTGGGGCCTCCCGGAGGCGCAGTACCCGGAGCGGTTCGTGGCGGAGGGCCAGTTGGACAGCCGCTACCCGATCGTCATCGCCGGACGGAACTTCGGCTGCGGCAGCTCGCGCGAGCATGCCCCGATCGCCATGGGCTCGGCGGAATGCCGCGTGGTGGTGGCGGAGAGCTACGCCCGGATCTTCTTCCGCAACTGCGTGGCCACCGGCGAACTGTACCCGGTGGAGACCGCGGACCGTCTGTGCGAGGTCTTCCGCACCGGCGACGAGGCCACGGTGGACATCGACGCCAACACCATCACCCACCTGGGCACCGGCAAGGTCTATCCGCTGAAGCCCCTCGGCGAGGTGCGTCCGGTGGTCGATGCCGGCGGGCTGTTCGACTTCGCCCGCCAGAGCGGGATGATTCCGACGAAGGCGGCCTGACCGGATCCGCGGTCGTCGTCGCCCGGCCCGCCCCCCGGATGTCCGCCCGCCTGACATCCTTTTCCCTCCTGGGCCTGTTGCTGGCCGTGTGGGTCGGACGGGCCGAGCCGCCGCCGGCGCCCGATCCGGCGGACGCCTTCTTTGCCACCCCGGTCCACCGGTTCGACCTGGAGCTGGAGCCGGCTGCGTGGGACTCGCTGCGCCGGGAGCCCCGGGCCCGTGTGCGGGCGCGGGTGACGGTCGACGGGGTGTCGTTGCCCGACGTGGCCGTCCGGATCAAGGGATCGGCCGGGAGCCGGCGGAGCATCGACGACCGGCCGGCCCTCACCCTGGACTTCAACCGGCACGTCCCCGGCCGGGAACACGCCGGGTTGGTGAAGCTGCACCTCAACAACTCGGTGCAGGACCGCAGCCGGATGAACGAGTGGCTCGGTTCCCTCGTGTTCCGCCGGGCCGGAATCCCCACCGCCCGCGTGACCCACGCGCTCGTCCGCCTGAACCGGCAGGACCTCGGGGTCTACGTGGTGAAGGAGGGATACGACCGGCGGTTCGTCCGACGGCATTTCGGGGATCCCGGAGGCAACCTGTACGACGGCGGGTTCCTGCGGGACATCGACCAGGACCTGGACCGGGATGCCGGGCCGGACCCGTGGGATCCGGCAGACATCCGCCGCCTCCGGGATGCGTGTGCGATCGAGGACGATGGGGAGAGGCTGGAGGCGCTCGAACAGGTGCTCGACATCGACCATTTCCTGACCTTCGCGGCCCTCGAGGTGATGCTGGAGCACTGGGACGGGTACTGCCTCCACTCGAACAACTACCGGCTCTATCACGATCCCGGCACGGGACGGTTCCGTTTCGTGCCGCACGGGATGGACCAGCTGTTGGGACGGGCGAGCATGCCGGTCAACCCGGGGTTTCGCGGTCGGGTGGCCCAGGCGTTGTTCGCCGTTCCCGGCCAGCGCGACCGGTTGCGGGAGCGGATGACCGAACTGCTCGGGCGGGTGTTCGATCCGGGGGTCCTGTCCTCCGACATCGACCGGGCCTGGGCGGGGGTGCGCCCGGCGCTGACCGGGCGTCCCCACCGGGAAGTGTGGGACATCGAGGAGGAGGTGGCGTACCTGCGGGACGGAATTGCTGCCCGCGCGGCGGACCTGCGGCGCCAGCTGGGTGTCACCCCATGAATTCGCGCATCTGGCGCAGCATGGCCGGGACGCGGACGAACGGATCCTCCCCGAACTCGTACTCCAGCGTCACCCAGCCCTGGTAGTGGGCCTCGCGGAGGATCCGGAACGTGCGGCCGATGTCGGCCGCCCCCTGGGCGCGGGCGCCCCGGGGCCGGATGTAGCCCTTGTACTGGACGTTCACCGCGTAGGGGGCGCACCGGGCGAGGTCGGCGTACGGGTCCTCCGTGTGGAAGTTGCCCGTGTCGAGGTTGATGCCCACCCAGGGCGAGCGGACCGAGCGGACGATGTCGATGAGGTCGTCGGCCTCGGCCACGATGCCGCCGTGGTTCTCGATCCCGAGGAAGATCCCATGGCGGCCGGCCTCGGCCGCGCATTCCTCGAGGGCCCCGATGCAATGCCGCTTCGCCTCGGCCAACGGCTGCCCGTGGGCCTCGCCGGCGAAGACGCGGATGTGGGGTGCGCCGAGGACCGCGGCGCGGGCGATCCAGGTCTTCACCAGGGCGACCTCCCGCTCCCGCTCGGGGCCGGGCGGATGGGTGAACGTGTTGCCGACCGCCGTCCCGGTGATGGTCACCCCCCGGACGTGGGCGTGGCGCCGGACGGCGGCGAAGTACGCGTCGTCCGCATCCCCGGGGAAGTAGTAGCTGGTGAGCTCCGCCCCGTCGCAGCCGTTGTCGGCGCAGTAGTCGAGGAACCGCGGCATGTCCATCCGCGGGGCCGTTCCGGCGGGGGCGTTCTTGGGAACGACGAAGTGGTCCCGGAAGGAATAGGCGGCGAGGCCGAGGCGGAGGCGGGCGGCGCCGGGCCGATGGAACGGGTCCACCGCCCGGGCGGCCAGCGCGGCGCCGGCCGCCCCGAGGATCGAGGCGCCGAAGCGGCGGCGGGTCAGGGGCACGGGATTCACGGTTTGGCGCGCTCAGTCCTGCTCCGGACGGTCGTACTCGCCGAGCGGGCGGATCCAGATGTTGCGGAAGCGGACCGGGTCGCCGTGGTCCTGGAGGGAGATCGGGCCGGTGCCGTCGTACTTCCGGTACTCCGGCACGTTGCGGTGGCCGGTGGGGCTGTTGAACTCCTTCTTGTGGTGGAGCACGACGCCGTTGTGGATCACCGTCACGCTGGCCTTCCGGGTGACCTTGCCGTCGTCGTCGAACCGGGGGCCCTCGAAGAGGATGTCGTACGTGTTCCACTCGCCCGGCTTCTTCATGGCGTTCGCCAGCGGCGCCCACTGCCCGTACAGGCCGCCCGCCTGGCCGTCCGCATAGGTCTTGTTCTGGTACACGTCGAGCACCTGGATCTCGTACATGCCGTGGAGGAAGACCCCCGAGTTGCCCCGGCCCTGGCTCTCGCCCCGGGGCGGGTTCGGTGCGGCCCACTCGATGTGCAGCTGGAAGTCGCCGAACTTGTCGCGGGTCTCGACCGTCCCCTGGCCCTTGACCACCTCCATGTAGCCGTTCTCCACCTTCCACTTCCCGCCCTTCCACTTCGAGAGGTCGGTGCCGTCGAACAGCACCACCGCATCGGCCGGAGCCCCGGCCCCGTGGCTGAACGATTCGGCGGGGGTCACCACCGGGGGATTCGGACGGGCCTTGTCGTGGACCTTCCACTTCTGGCCGGGAATCTGCGGGGTGTCGTCATACCCTACCCCGGCCGCGAAGGCCGGGATCGAGACCAGGGCGAGGGCGAGGGACGCGAGATGCGGTGTCTTCATGTGGAACGACCCCAGTTTCCGGGGCCGATCCGGGATGGCAATCGGGAAATCGGGGTCGGCCCGGGGCCCGGTCAGAACCCGAACGTGACCTCGAGGTACGCGTGGCCGATGTCCCCGCCCCCGGTGGCATTGGGAGCGCGGTCGACGAACTCCCCCGCGAAAAGGCGGGTGTAGCCCGCGTCGACGAGCAGGTTCCCGGGCAGGGGCTCCCATCGAAGGCGGAACTCGACCTGCTGCCCCAAGGACGTGCCGGCCGCCCCGGACGGATCCCGCACACCGGCGGCGGGCCAGGCGTCCCGTGCCTCGGCCAGCCACAGGAACCGGTGGCTGAAGTCGAGCCGGACCCGGGGCAGGGGATGGATCGAGAGCGAGTATTCCGGGGACCGGAGGTTGGCGCGGGCCACGGCACCGAGGATGCCGGTGGGACCGAACTCGAAGCGCCGCGCACCGAACAGCGTGTCGAACCGTCCGTTGATTCCGTCGGCCGGATTCCGGTCCCCCGAGGCCGCGTCATACCGGATGCCGACCCGCGGCCGTCCGGCGGCATCGAAGGTGTACCCCATGCCGGCGTGGCAATGATGGGCCCGGTGATCGAGCCGCGGCGATCCGGGGCCCGGCCCGGTCCGGCTGCTGCCCCATTGCGCGGTGGCCTCCAGTTCCAGGTCCCAGTCTCCGGGACCCGGGGGACGATGCAGCCGCAGCCCGGGCGTGTGGAGCCGACGTCCCCGGAGCCGGCCATTGTCGGCCTCGTGCAGGCCGAGGTGGTAGGCCTCGAGGAGAAGTCCGTCCGGAATCAGCGTCCAGCTGCCGTACGCGCCCCAGAACTGCTGGTCGAAGGACTCGGAGTCGGCGGCGATCTGGTTGTCCCCCAAGGACGGCGCATCCCCGGGGCGTCGCTCCACCGGCAGGAGATGGAACGCCCGGATCCATCCGCCGCCGTCGTGTTCCCAGAGGACATCGAACCCGGTGAAGGCGTTGATGGTGTTCCGGTAGGCGTTGCGGGCCACGAGGCGCCGGTTGCCGAGATCGAGGGTCTGGCGCCCGGCGCGGATCGTCGTGACGCCGTGGGGCAGCAGTTCCCCGGTTTCCCACATCATGTGCCCCTGGAGCAGGTCCACGGCGTTGACCCGGGTGGTGTCGACCGGTGAACCGGCATCGGACAGGTACTCCCGGGCATCGAGCCCCTCCGCGATCAGGCGCACCGGCCCGGTGCCGACCCGAGCCTCGATCGACGTCCGCAGGGCCAGGGCCTGGTCCCCGCCGTTCCATCCGGCGCGGAACTGCCCGTCGAGTGTCTCATAGCGAACCCGGTGCTCACCTCCGATCTCCAGCCAGTCGGGCAGGTCGAGGGTGGTCCCGAGGCGCCACGGGGCGCCCGGCGGATCGGCCCCCGCCGCGAGGGCGATCCCCACGGCGGCAAGGATTGCGCCTCCGGACAGGGTCCGGCCACGGCGAATGGCTTTTCGGAAGGGCGGCATCCGGAGGGGGGTGACCGGCGACCGGGCGAGCATCGGAATCCCACCGGATCGTTCAAGGATCCAGTGGCGGCGCGGATCCGATGGTCGAGTCCGGCCGCGGGGCGTTGGTCCGCGCGAGGGATCGTTGTCCGGATGCCATGCCCCCCGGCGGGCTTGTCGTGGAGGTCAAACCCGTCTAACAGGTTGCCCATGACTCGCCGCTCCTTCCTCCACCAGGGCTCCTCCGCCCTCGCGCTGGCCGCCGCCGCCCAGTACGTCCCCACCACCTTCGCGGCGCAGGAGAAGCCGAAGCGGGTCGGCCTGATCGGCACGGGTTGGTACGGCAAGTGCGACCTCTGGCGGCTGATGCAGGTGACCCCGACCGAGGTGGTGTCGCTGTGCGATGTCGACCGTCGCCTGCTCACCGAGTGCGCCGACATCGCGGCGGCCAAGAACAGGTCGGGCCGACGGCCCCGCACCTATTCGGACTACCGCGAGATGCTGGCCGAGAAGGACCTGGACCTTGTCCTGATCGCCACCCCGGACCACTGGCATGCCCTGCCGATGATCGAGGCCTGCCGGGCGGGGATGGACATCTACTGCCAGAAGCCCACCGGGGTCGACGTGCTGGAGAGCCAGTCGATGCTGGCCGCGGCCCGCAAACATGGCCGGGTGGTGCAGATCGGCACCCAGCGCCGCAGCACCCCCCACCTCATCGAGGCCAAGGAGCGGTTCATCGACTCGGGGGCGATCGGCAAGATCATCAGTGTCGATGTCTGCTGCTACTGGCACATGCGCAACCGCGACACCGTCCAGACCGCCCCCGACACCGCGCCGCCCGACCATCTCGACTACGAGCGCTGGGTGGGTCCGGCGCCGATGATGCCGTACAACAGGATCGTCCACCCGCGCGGCTGGCGCGCCTACATGGACTACGGCAACGGCATCGTGGGCGACATGTGCGTCCACATGCTCGACATGGTCCGCTGGATGCTCGGTCTCGGCTGGCCGAAATCCGTCACCTCCTGGGGCGGCATCCTGAACGACCGGGCCGCCCGGGCGACCATCTCCGACACCCAGACGGCGACGTTCGACTTCGACCAGTGCCAGGTCACCTGGAACCACCGGACCTGGGGCAAGATGCCCGACCCCGACTATCCGTGGGCCGGGATCATCCACGGCGAAAAGGGCACGCTGAAGGCGAGCGTGTTCCGCTACGACTACATCCCCCGCGATGGCGGCCCGGTGGTGCATCGGGACCAGGTGATGGAGCTCGACAAGTATCCCGAGGACCGGGATGAGAAGGACCTGGAGAGGCACGTGGCGCCGGCGATCCGCGGGCACATGAGGAACCTGGTCGACTGCATTGCCAGCCGGGCCCGTCCGGTGGCCGACATCGAGGAGGGTCACATCTCCAGCGCGGCGTGCATCCTGGCGAACCTTTCGATGCAGCTGGGTCGGAAGCTGGACTGGGATCCGGTGAAGCACGAGGTGCGGGGCGATGCCGAGGCGAATGCGCTCCTCGCCCGTCCCTACCGGGCCCCGTACGTGCATCCCAGCCCGGCGTCGGTGTGACCGTCGACGTCGTGGTGGTCGGCGGCGGGGCCGCCGGCCTGTTCTGTGCCCTGACCGCCGGCCGTCGCGGCCGGCGGGTGGTGGTGCTCGAGCACAATCCCCGCCCGGGGAACAAGATCCTCATCTCCGGAGGCGGCCGCTGCAATTTCACGAACATCGGTGCGACGGCGGCGAACTACGTCACCAGCGGAAGCCCCCACTTCGCCAAGTCCGCCCTGGCGCGGTACACCCCGGCGGATTTCCTCGCCCTGGTCGAGCGTCACGGCATCGCGTGGCACGAGAAGAAGCTCGGGCAGCTCTTCTGCGACCACAGTTCGAAGCAGATCCTGCGGTTGCTCGAGGACGAGTGTGCCGATGCCGGGGTGGTGGTGCGGACGGGGGTGCGGGTCGACGGGGTGGCCCGGACGCCGGACGGCGCCTGGGTGCTCTCCACCGCCGGGGGGCAGGTCGACGCGCGGGCCCTGGTCATCGCCACCGGCGGCCTGTCGTTCCCCAAGCTCGGCGCGACCCCCTTCGGGTATCGGGTCGCCGGGCAGTTCGGGATCCGGGTGGTGGATCCCCGTCCGGGGCTGGTCCCGCTGACCTGGGGGGCTGACGACGCCCCCGTGTACGGGCCGTTGAGCGGACTCTCGCTGGAGTGTGCCACCCGGACCGGTCCGGGCACCCCGGTCTTCCGCGAGAATCTCCTCTTCACCCATCGCGGACTCAGCGGACCGGCCATCCTGCAGGTCTCGAGCCACCGGGATCCGGGCGCCCCGATCCGGATCGACCTCCTTCCCGGGGTCGAGGCCCGGGAGCTGCTGGAGGCGGCCCGTTCCGGGGGGCGGGACGCCAAGGCGGTTCTCCGCCCGTACTGGCCCGAGCGATTCCTGCAGGCCTGGTGCGCCCGCCATGCGCCCGGCCGTCCGCTGGCGCAGTTGGCCCGCCGGGAACTCGATGAACTCGCAGCTCGGATCGCCGGGTGGGAGATCCTCCCGGCCGGCGACGAGGGCTATCCGAAGGCCGAGGTGACGGTCGGGGGAGTGGACACCGCCGAGCTGTCCTCCAAGACGATGGAGGCCCGGCGGGTGCCGGGCCTCCATTTCATCGGCGAGGTGGTGGACATCACCGGCTGGCTGGGCGGGTACAACTTCCAGTGGGCCTGGGCCAGCGGCCACGCCGCCGGGCAGGCGGTGTGACCTTGGGGGGAGACGGAACCGGCCCCGCATCCGCGGGGCCGATTCTTCAGGGCTGCTGGTTCCGACGGCGCTCGCCCCCGGGACCGCCAGGACCGCCCTGTCCGCCAGGGCCGCCAGGGCCGCCGGGACCGCGGCGCATGCCCATGTACTCCTCACGGGTCAGCTTGCCGTCGTTGTTCTTGTCCAGTGCCTTGAGCGCGGCGACCGCGTTCTTGATCTCGTCGGCATCGATCTCGCCGTCGCCGTTCGCGTCCAGCGCCTGGACGAGGGGCATCATGGGACGTCCCCGGCCCGGGCCCGGGCCTTCGGGACGCCCCTCGGGACGGTTGCCGTCCTGGGCGAGGCTGATGCAGGTGGTGGTGGCGCCGAGCGCGAGCACGGCGAACAGGATGTGGGATTTCTTCATGGAGTGATGGGGTTGTGTTTCGGTGGATCTCCCGGAGGGATGCCGACGCTCATCGGCGGCGCTCCGGGAGGAAAGGGGACGTGGGGAAAGACCGGCTCCGGGTGGACAGGTTTCGCCCGGATTGGCGGGAGACCGGGAACGGGGCCGTGTGCATGGGGACAGTCGACGCCCCGTCTGTTAAGCCGGGGTGCGGTCGGGTGGGAATAATTGTTAAGCCGGGGTAAATCTGGCGGCCCGGGGTGTCGGACGGGATAGGATCGGCCCGTGGCCGCCCCGTCCGCCCCCAGTCCGGATCCCGCCGCGCAGCGGGTGTTGGTCATCGACGATGACCGCAAGCTCTGCCGGCTGATCGCCGACTATCTGGCGCCGATGGGCTATGCCGTGGAGGCGGTCCACACGGGTCCCGAGGGGGTGACGGCGGCGGTGGAGGGGGCGTGGAGCGCGGTGATCCTTGATGTGATGTTGCCGGGGCTCGACGGGTTCGAGGTGTTGAAGCGGATCCGGCATTCCAGTGATGTGCCGGTGTTGATGTTGACCGCCCGGGGGGATGAGGCGGACCGGATCGTGGGATTGGAGATCGGGGCCGACGACTATCTGCCCAAGACCTTCTCGCCCCGGGAACTGCTGGCCCGGCTGCGGGCCGTCACGCGGCGGACCGTGCGGGCTTCGGCGGCCGGTTCGCCTCCGGAGGAGCTCGTGTCCGGTCCGTTGCGGGTCGTTCCGGAGACCCGGACTGCGGTCCTTGGTGACCAGGCGATTGCCCTCACGCCGGTCGAGTTCGACCTACTGACCGCCCTGCTCCGGGCCCGTGGGCGGGTGAAGACCCGGGAGGCGTTGCTCGATGAGATCCGCGACCGGAACTA
Organism: uncultured Verrucomicrobiota bacterium; assembly: GCA_964525755.1. Taxonomy (GTDB): domain Bacteria; phylum Verrucomicrobiota; class Verrucomicrobiia; order Limisphaerales; family UBA9464; genus UBA6176. The sequence continues at coordinate 38,740 of CAZGIK010000017.1, read as the reverse complement.
CGAGGTGTTCGACCGGTCCATCGACGTCCACATCTCCGCGCTCCGGCGCAAGCTGGGCGATGATCCCCGCCAACCGCAGTTCATCCGGACGTTCCGCGGGGCCGGGTACATGTTGATCGACCCGGGAGCCGCATGAGCCTTCGCCTTCCCCTCTACGCGCGGTTCCTGGTCTGGCTCGGGCTCAACCTCGTTTTGCTGGCCGGTGTCTTCCTGTTCCTCATCCGGTCCGAGCTGCGGCTGGATGCCATCATGTCCGGCGCGACGGGCGGGCGGGTGCAACAGGTGGCCGATCTCCTGTTCTCCGAACTGCGGGTCCGTCCGCCCGGTGACTGGGGGGCGACACTCGGGCGGTTCGGTTCGGCGTATGGTGTCGAGTTCGCCCTCCTGAACGAGCGGGGCGAACGGGTTGCCGGTCCGGCCCTGGAGATCCCGGAGGATGTCCGCAGCCGGCTGCGGTTCGCCCGCGGCGGGTTGCGCCGGGAGCCGCCCGGCGAGGGCCCCGGACGGACCGGTCGACCGGGGCCGTCCGATGTCCCGTCGCCGGGCGATGCCATGGGGCCGCGCCCCGAGCGCCCTCCCGGTGGACGCCGTCCGGACTTCGGCCCGCCCCGGGTGTTCCTTCGGACGACCACTCCGACCGCCTACTGGGTCCTGGTGCGGGGGCCCCTGCCGGGTGGCGAGACGGGGCGACCGTCCATGGGACGTCTGGTGATCCGGTCGCGAACCCTGAGTGCCGGGGGGTTGTTCTTCGACTTCACCCCGTGGTGGATCGGGGGAGGGGCGGTGCTGGTCCTGTCGGTCCTCTGGTGGCTGCCCTTTGTCCGGAGCATCACCGGGGCTCTGGGTCGGATGAGCGCCGCGACCGAGCGGATTGCCAACGGGGAGTTCAATGTCGCCCTCGATGAGCGACGCCGCGATGAGCTGGGCCGCCTCGGCGGGGCGATCAACCGGATGTCGGCCCGGTTGGCGGCATTGCTGCAGGGACAGCGACGTTTCCTTGGCGACACCGCCCATGAGCTCTGTGCGCCGATCGCCCGGATGCAGGTGGCATCGGGCATCCTGGAGGAGCGGGTGCCCGAGGCAAACCGCCCCCATGTCCAGGACATCCGGGAGGAGCTTCAGGAGATGTCGGCCCTGGTCGAGGACCTGCTGCAGTTCTCCCGCGCCGGCATCCAGCAGCCCTCCTCCCGAACCGAGGTGGTGGAACTGGCGCGGGTGGCCGCAGCCGTGGCCGGCCGCGAGGCGCCCGGGGTGCCGGTCGAGATCGGGATCCCCGGGGACCTCCGGACGGTGGGTGATGCCCGCCTTCTGGCCCGGGGCATCGGGAATGTTGTCCGCAATGCCGTGCGCCATGCGGGTCCGGGGCTGACGGTGAGGATCCGGGGTGGACGCGAGGGCGCCCGGGTGTGGCTTTCGGTGGCCGATTCCGGTCCCGGCGTGCCGGAATCGGAGCTGCCGCGGCTCTTCGAACCGTTCTACCGGGTGGACACCTCCCGGAGTCGGGATACCGGGGGTGTCGGTCTCGGGCTCACCATCGTCAAGGCCTGTGTCGAGGCCGGTGGCGGACGGGTTACCGCGCGCAACACGCATCCCGGCTTCGAGGTCCGGTTCGACCTGCCGGCCGCACCGGTCGGCTGACGCCCCGGACCGGGAGCCTGTCACCCCTGTGGGGCTCCCCCCCTGGACTGGGAGTCTGTCACCTCTGTGGGGCTGCCCCCCTTGGACTGGGAGTCTGTCACCCCTGTGGGGCTGCCCCCC
>CAZGIK010000017.1:0-36882 GCA_964525755.1 uncultured Verrucomicrobiota bacterium | reverse complement strand
TGTGGGGCTGCCCCCCTTGGACTGGGAGTCTGTCACCCCTGTGGGGCTGCCCCCCCGGACTGGGAGTCTGTCACCCCTGTGGGGCTGCCCCCCCGGACTGGGAGTCTGTCACCTCTGTGGGGCTGCCCCCCCTGGACTGGGAGTCTGTCACCTCTGTGTGGGGTCCCCGGGGGGGCGGACTTGCCCGCGGATGGGGGGCGGGGGAGGGTGGGGAAGATGTACCTGCGGAAGTTCCGGTGGCTCGTCGGGCTGGTGCTGGTGACCTTGCTGGGAGGGTGCGCCGGGCGTCCGCGGTCGGAATCACCCGCGGCGGGCGCGCCCTACCTTCGCATCCGGACCGACACGGATGGCACGATCCGGCTCGAGTCGGCCCTCCGGGAGTTCCGCCGGCCGGGCCGGGCCGGTGGCCGGATCCTCCTGGCCGGGGTGCTCCACCTGGGCACCCCGGAGTACTACGCCGCCCTCCAGGCCCGGGTGGATCGGCAAGCGGTGGTCCTCTTCGAAGGAGTGGGGGCATCGGAACCGGGTTTCCAGGATGCCTCCGGCGGCGGGTACTCCCTCCAGCCGGCACTTGCCGAGGCCTTGGGACTGACCTTCCAGCTCGATGCGATGGACTACCGCCGTCCGCACTTCCACAACAGCGACCTCAGCCTGGAGCAGCTCGGCGCGGTGCTGGAGGGGTCGGCTCCGGAGGCCGTCCCCCAGATGGAACAGCTCATGGGGATGATGGACGGTTCCGGCTGGATCGGGGGGCTGGTCCGTTTTGGGGTGGGCCTGATACGGGCCAGTCCGAAGCTCCAGGCCACGACCCGCCTGGTGCTGATCGAGACCCTGGGCGGTCTGGAGGGTGACCTGACGGAGTTGACGTCCGTGCCCGAGGACATGCGGGCCCTGCTTCGGGTCCTGATCCGGGAGCGGAACGACGTGGTGCTGGCCGACCTGGAACGGTGGGATGCGACGCGGCCCCGTCCGGCCGGGGTGGGGGTGCTCTACGGGGCGGGGCACATGGCGGACCTGGAACGTCGGCTGCGCGAGACCACCGGGTGCCGGTCGGTCGGCGAGGAATGGCTCACGGCGTTCTCGGTCAACCCCGGAGTGTCGGGTCTGGCGGCGGCCGAGGTCGAGTTGGCCCGACGGCTGGCCCGTGCGCAGTTGGAGTTGCTCGGGGCCCGGGTCGGGCCGGCCGATGTCAGCTCGTCGGACGCGGTCCCGGCACCAGTCCGGGAAACCGGTCCGTGACCGCCCTCCAGACCGCCTCGCCGACGGCCTCCGGGGGCTGGGTCGCGTCGACCAGCCGCCACCGATCCGGTTCGGCGTCGGCCAGGGCGGCGAATCCGGCGTCGACCCTCGCGAAGAAGGCGTCCTGCTCGGATTCGAAGCGGTCCGGTTGGGGTCTCTCCCCGGTTCGGGTGGCGATGCGGCTCCGGGAAACGTCGCGGGGAACCCGGAGCCAGAAGGTGAGGTCGGGTCGGGTGGGACCCACCGCGAGGTCCAGAACCGACTCGATCGTGTCCGACGGGAGGCCGCGTCCGTGTCCCTGGTAGGCGCGGGTGGAGTCGAGGAACCGGTCGCACAGCACGGTGGCTCCCGCGGCGAGGGCGGGCCGGATGACCCGTCGGACCAGCTCCGACCGGGAGGCGTTCATGAGCAGGAGTTCCGTCTCCGGCGCCATTCCGTGTCCGGCGGGGTCGTGCTTGAGGAGGTTTCGGAGCGCCTCGCCCAGCGGGGTGCCGCCGGGCTCGCGGAGTACCAGCACCGGGACACCCATCGCGGTGAGCCGGTCGGCGAGCCGTCGGACTTGGGTGGATTTTCCACCGCCCTCCCCGCCCTCGAAGGTGATCAAGCGGCCGGTGGCCATCACAGGGCCGGGGCGGTGCCGGGGGCGAGTTGGGCGGGCAACGGGCTTTCGAGGGGGAAGTCCCGGCTGAGGTAATCCGCGAGGGACTCCATCTGCTCGTCGGTGAGCGGTCCGCCCTTCCGGGAGTCGAACGCCGGCATCAGGGTTCCCTCCTTGCCGTTCCGGATCCACCCGACCCAGTAGTCCCGGGTGAAGGTTCCCTCCCGGTCGCGGAGCAGCGGCACCATGGTCCCGCGGTGTTCGGCCTCGTGGCAGATGCCGCAGGCGGTGTTGTAGAGTTCCTTGCCCGTCTTTCCCACGGCGGGGGTCACGTGGCAGTCGGCGCAGTTCCCGCGGAACACGGCCTGCCGGTCGGCGGCGGCGATCTGGAGGTTGCGCGACCGCTCGGTCATCCGCTGCATCTGGGCGAAGGCCTCGGCCGGGAGCACCGCCTTGGCGAGCAGCGGGTAGCTGCCGGTGCTGGATACCACCGTGACGGTCTTGGTGACGGTCCCGTACTTGCCGGTCACATCCATGGTCGCCCCGATCTCCCCGCCCTCGCCCGGTTTCAGGACCCAGGGATTCGGATGGGTGGGCAGCTTGGCGGCGGTGCAACCGCAGGAGGTGTGGACCGAGAGGACGGTGATCTCGTCGGAAGACGTGTTGGTGACGGCGTAGGTGAACTCGGCCTTGGTCTCGCCCGACTTCACCTGGACGACCTTCTCCTTGGCGTCGAACTGCAGGGCGTTGGGGCGGGCGGTCACCGCGGGTTGGGCCGGGGCGGCGACAGCGCGCGGGGTGAAGGTGACCGGGGTTTGCGGGACCTGGACGGCGGGAGCCCGTCGCACCGAGGGCGGTGCCAGCGGCCCGGCGGTGGGCACGCGGGGCTGGGGGGCGGGATTCTGGGCCGAACCGGTGGTGGCGAACAGGGCCGACAAAGCCAGGAGGGAAATCAGGCGAGGGGGCCGCATAGCGGGAATAGGACTAGCGGATGAGCGGCCGTTTGCCAGTCCGGAGTGGGATCCGGGTTCTCCGACCCCGGTCAGCGTCCGAGGTACTTCCTGCTGAGCGCATCCAATGGCTCACCGCGCCAGTAGCCGTACTCGATCCGTCCCATGAGCCACCAGGTCCGCAGCAGGCCGCGGGAGCCGAAGCGGCGGGCCGAGGTCAGGACCGTGGCCGGGGCCAGCCGGAGCCGGCCGTGTCGGACCAACCGCCGCGCCAGTTCGAACTCCTCCATCAGCGGAACGTCCGGCACCCCCTCCGCCGCCTCCAGCACATCGCGTCGGACAAACATCGCCTGGTCGCCGAAGAACCGGCCGGTCACCCGGGTGAAGACCATGGACCGCCAGGCGGCGGCCAGACAGATGATCGCGGTGCCGTCGCGGAACGCCTTCCGGAACCCGCCTCCCACCGTGCCCGGCCGCGCCAGCAGGCGGCGGATGACCCCGGCGGCATCCGCCGGCAGCCAGGTGTCGGCATGGAGGAACACGACCACCTCCCCGACCGCCGCCTGCGCGCCCCGTCGGAGCTGTCCGCCACGGCCCGGCGGTCCGGTCACCACGCGCGCTCCGCCGGTGCGGGCCAGTTCGGGCGTGCCATCGGTGCTGCCGCCATCGCTGACAATCACCTCCGCCACCCCGTCGAGGGGCACGGTCCGGGCGAGGGTGACGGGGAGCTCGGCGGCCTCGTCGAGGGTGGGGATGACGACCGACAGCCGCACGGTGCGGTGGGTGGGGTCGGCGTCAGAACCGGGTGATGGCCTCCAGCTCGCGGACCCGGGCCAGGACCCGTTCGCGGGGGGTCTTCGTGGTGACGCTCAGTCCGAAGCCCTCACAGCAGAACGAGGCCACCACGGTGCCGTGGACCATGGCCTTGCGGAGGTGCTGGTCCACCGACCCCTTCTTCTGCGAAGCGAGGTAGCCCAGCATGCCGCCGACGAACGAGTCCCCGGCGCCGGTGGGGTCCACCACCTTGCGGAGGGGGTAGGCCGGAGTGATGAAGATCCCGTTGGGGCCGGAGAGGATCGAGCCGTGTTCCCCCTTCTTGATGATGACGTAGCGGGGGCCCATCCGGTGGATCTTCGGCAGGGCGCGGACCACGTTGTCCTCCTCCACCAGCTGGCGGGCCTCGCTGTCGTTCAGGACCAGGCAGTCGATCCGTCGGAGCAGGCTGAGCACCTCGGGCAGGGCGATGTTCAGCCAGAGGTCCATGGTGTCGGCCACGACGAACTTCGGCTTCGTCATCTGGTCGAGCACGCGGTGCTGGACCTGGGGGGAGATGTTGGCGAGGAGGACGTACGGGGTGGACTCGTAGTCGCCGGGGAGTGCCGGCTGCCAGTTCTCGATCACGCCGAGGACCGTCTCGATCGTCCGGCGGTTGTTCATGTTCACCTCATACTCGCCCGACCAGTGGAAGGTCTGGCCGTCCTTCACGTGCTCCAGTCCGCGCAGGCAGATCCCGTGCTTCTCGTAGAGCTTGAGGTAGCGGCGGGGGAAGTCGCCGCCCACGACGCCGACCAGCTGGGGTTTGGTGAAAAAGGAGGCGGCCACGGCGGCGTGGCTGGCGGAGCCGCCGAGGAGGCGGGGGTTCTCGCTCTTGGGGGTCCGGATCGAGTCCAGGGCGGTGGTGCCGACGACGACGAGGCTCATGTTCGATTCGAGGAAGGTTCTCTGCGAAATGTGCGCGGGACCCTACGCGGCCGGGGGCGGGGTGGGGAAGGGGGGATTCGATCCCCGGGGCGGAGGGTGTCGGCCCCTCGCGGGACCGATCGGGCTCGCGGGCTCGCCCCTCCAGTGCGCGTGGCGCCCCTCAGGCGTGGAGGGCTGGGAGGCGCATCCGCGTTGGTCCCTGTCGGGACCGATCGGGCTCGCAGGCTCGCCCCAGTGCGCCCGGCGCCCCTCAGGCCGTGGAGGGATGAGCCCGCGTCCGCGGGCGAGTCCGACGGGGTCCGCCAGGACCCCGCAAGGGGTTGCGAGGAAGCATCGGGGGTCGGCCCCTCGCGGGACCGATCGGGCTCGCGGGCTCGCCCCAGTGCGCGTGGCGCCCCTCGGGCGTGGAGGGTTGAACCCGCGTCCGCGGGTGAGACCGACGGGGTCCGCCAGGACCCCGCAAGGGGTTGCGAGGCGCATCCGCGTTGGCCCCTGGCGGGACCGATCGGGCTCGCGGGCTCGCCCCTCCAGTGCGCGTGGCGCCCCTCGGGCGTGGAGGGTTGAACCCGCGTCCGCGGGCGAGTCCGACGGGGTCCGCGAGGACCCCGCAAGGGGTTGCGAGGAAGCATCGGGGGTCGGCCCCTCGCGGGACCGATCGGGCTCGCGGGCTCGCCCCTCCAGTGCGCGTGGCGCCCCTCGGGCGTGGAGGGTTGAACCCGCGCCAGCGGGTGAGACCGACGGGGTCCGCCAGGACCCCGCAGGGTGGGCGGGGAGGAGGGGGACCGGCCGCCTATCGGCGTCGGCTACGGCCGGAGGGTGTCGTCCCCTGCCGGGGTCGATCGGGCTCTCAGTCCTCGGGGAACTCGAACTCCACCTTGCCCTTGGTGCGGCCCTTGGTGCCGAGGACGAGCCGTGCGGCGAAGGGTTTGCCCGACTTGCTGATGAACTTCTCCAGCAGGTCGCTCCGTCCGGTCTCCAGGAGGCGTACCGCCTGTTCGCGGTCGACCGGTTGCTCGAGGATCTTCCGTCCGATCTTGAAGGGGCACGGGCGTTCGTCGGCCTGGGTGCGTTCGCACAGGTAGGCTTCGGGGCTCTCGAGGACCCGGCCGCCGCAGCGGGGGCAGGTGCCGATCGCCTCGAGGCCGGTCAGGTCCACCTTGGGGGCCGGGGTGGCGGACTTCGCCCCGCGGCCCGCCTTGCGTTCCCTGGGGGGGAAGTCGAAGCCCACCTTGCCGTCCTTGAGCGTCAGGAACGCCTCGAACTTCCGTCCGTTGCGTTTCGAGACGAACTCCTTCAGGAGGTCCGTCCGTCCCTCGGCGAGGAGTTTCCGCACCTGGGTGGCATCGACCGGCTGCTGGAGGATGACGGCCCCCGTCTTGAAGTCGCAGGCGCGGTCGGGTCCGACCGCCTTCTCGCAGACGAAGTTCATCCCGTTCTCGTAGACGTTGGCGCCGCACTTGGGGCAGCGCCCGAGCGATTCCTTGCCGGTGAAATCCGGCGCGGCGCCCTCGCCCTCGCCCTCGCGCGGTTCGTTGCCGAAGTCGAACCGGGCCTCGTTCTCGTCGCTCAGGCGGATCACCGCGGCGAAGGGGAAGCCCTTCTGGCTGCGGAAGCCCTGCAGGGGGCCCACCTGGCGGTCGCGGATCAGGGTCTCGACCTCGGACGGTTCGAACATGCGGCCCGAGAGGACCTTCCGGACGGCGAAATCGCACGCCTTGCAGCGGAACTCACGGTAGCGTTCGTGCACCTCGGCGCCGCATTTCGGGCAGGGGGTGGACAGGACGCCGAAGTCGCCCGGGATGGTGTCCTTGTCGTACTGCTTGGCCTTGGCGACGATCTTCTCGGTGAGGCGGCGGATCTCGCCCATGAACTGGTCGCGGTCGAGCTGCCCGCGTTCCATCCGCTTGAGCTGGGCCTCCCATTCCCCGGTGAGTTCGGGTCGGGTCAGCTCGTTGACCCCGAGCCCGTCGAGCAGCTGGACGAGGGAGAACGCCTTGGCGGTGGGAACCAGCTCCCGTCCGGCGCGCTGGAGGTAGTCCTCGGCCAGCAGTCCCTCGATGATCGACGCGCGGGTGGCCGGGGTGCCCAGGCCCCGCTCGCTCATCGCCTCGCGGAGTTCCTCGTCGTCGACCAGCTTTCCCGCCCCCTCCATGGCGCTGAGGAGGGTCGCCTCGGTGTACCGGGCCGGCGGTCGGGTCTGGCTGGCCTTGACCTCGATGTCGGCGGTCTGGACCACCTCGCCCTGGGTGACGGCGACGAGGTTGGCCGCCTCGTTGCCGGTCTGGGCCTCGCGGCCGTACACCTCGAGCCAGCCCGGCTGGACCAGCACCTTGCCCACGCTGCGGAACGGCTCGCCGGCGACCCGGGTGATCCGGGTCGTCTCGAGGAACTCCGCCGCCGGGAAGAACACGGCGAGGAACCGGCGGGTCACCATGTCGTAGAGCTTCTGCTCGGCGTCGGTGAGGTTCCGGGGCACCTGGCCGGTGGGGATGATGGCGAAGTGGTCGCTGACCTTGGCGTTGTTGAAGATCCGCTTGTTGGGATGCACCCAGCCCGAGGTGAGGATCCGGGCGGCGAGGGCGCCGTACGGGCCGGACGATCCCGCGGTGTCGCCGCCGCCCAGCGATTCCAGCGTGCCGCGGACGGTGCCGAGGTAGTCCTCGGGCAGGTAGCGCGAGTCGGTCCGGGGATACGTCAGGGCCTTGTGGCGTTCGTACAGGGCCTGGGCGATCGCGAGGGTGTTCTTGGCGCTGAAGCCGAAGCGCGAGTTGGCCTCCCGCTGGAGGGTGGTGAGGTCGTAGAGGAGGGGGGAGAGCTGGGTGGCCGGACGGCTCTCCTCGGTCACCTCGCCCGGATGCCCCAGGCAGCGTTCCCGGATCGACTCCGCCCGGGGCCGGTCCCACAGCCGCTCGGCCCGGAGCTCGGCGTCGCCGTCCTTGTCAGGCCGACGGAACCCCTCGTCGAACCACCGTCCGGAATAGCTGCCGGCCGCGGCGTCGAACGTGGCGACCACCTCCCAGTAGTCCCGGGCGACGAACCGCCGGATCCTGGCCTCCCGTTCCACGACGATGGCGAGGGTGGGGGTCTGGACCCGGCCGACGGTGGTCTTGTAGAAGCCGCCCGACTTGCTGTTGAAGGCGGTCATGGCGCGGGTCCCGTTGATCCCGACCAGCCAGTCCGCCTCGGCCCGGGAGCGCGACGCGGCGGCGAGCGGCTGCATGTCGGCATCCGACCGCAGCCGGTCGAATCCCTGGCGGATCGCCGCCGGGGTCATCGACTGGAGCCAGAGCCGCTGCACCGGCTGCCGGGCCTGGGTGTAGGCGGCGATGTTGCGGAAGATCAGTTCGCCCTCGCGGCCGGCGTCGCACGCGTTGACCAGCCGGTCCACGTCCTTCCGCTTGATCAGCCGGGCCAGCACCTTGAGGCGGTTCTGGTTCTTCTCGATCGGCGCGAGGTCGAAACGCGGCGGCAGGTGGGGCAGGGCGCCGAACGTCCAGCGTCCCCGCTTCACCTCGTGTTCCTCGGGGACCGACAGCTCCAGCAGGTGGCCGACGGCCGACGAGACCACGTACTGGTCGCTCTCGAAGAAGTCGCCCGACTTGTCCTTGGTGAAGCCTCCGAGTGCCCGGGCGATGTCGGATGCCACCGACGGTTTCTCTGCGATGATGAGGGCTTTTCCCATTTCGGAAGTCGCGGACGTGTAGCTCCCGCCGCCATGCCCGGGCAAGCCCTTGTTTGGGAACAGGTCGTGCATTCGTTCCGAAAAAAAGGTTGAGCCCTCCCCGTCCGTTTGCCTTTATTCCGCCCCGCCCGGAAGGGCGGTCCCGGGTGGCAGGATGCCGGAGCGGTCAATCGGAACAGACTGTAAATCTGTCGGGCCAACGCCCTTCGGTGGTTCGAATCCACCTCCTGCCACCACTTTCCCCTTCCGCCGGACCGGGGGGCGACCACGCGATGGATCCATCACCTGATCCCCGTTCCCCGGACGAGACGGCCTGTGACCGGGGTGGGTCGGACGGTCCCGGTGAGGCCGGTGAGTACTGGCGGTGGTGTCCGCGGTGCGGGCATGAGCTGCACAACGAGAAGTGCAAGCTGCGCTGCCCCCGGTGCCACTACTTCATGAGCTGTTCCGACTTCGACTGACCGGGGCACGATGGGCACCTTGGCTCCGCCCTGATGGGAGTCCCGGCTTCAGCTGGTCCGGTGGTTGCCGTGTCCGGCGTGTCGGGAGGTGCGCAACTGAAAAGGAAGGGCTGGGCGGTGGTTTGGTGGAGTTGCTGTTATGGCGCTGATCATTGGAGGTGCTCAAGGAACTCCTCCTCGGTGATGTCCGCGTCCCGAAGGGCGCCTCGCAACGTGTGACGATCCACCTCGTCGTGAAACGGGAAGACAATCCTCCGACCATCGGCGTGCTCCATCTTCACGTGACTGCCCTTGCGGTGGATTTCCTGAAACCCAAGGCGGCGCAAGGCCCCGTGGACCTCCCGGCCCGCCAGCAGGGGCAGTTTCATGTCAACTCCACCACCTCATGCTGCCCGTCCTGCGGCAGCCGTGCCGGATCAGGCTCCAGATACAACTCGATTGCCTCGCGGATGTTCCCCAGTGCTTCGTCGCGCGTCCGGCCCTGGGACCAGCACGAACGAAGCGCAGGGCAGTGTGCCACGTAATAGCCGTCCTCTCCCTGCTCAAGTATAACCTTCACGTTCATGATGGGAGGTTACGGGTCGAGGCCGGGCGGTCAATGCCGCCGGGCGACCACGTTCAGCGAGGCCGCTGGCGGGACGGGTGGACCGGAGAGTGCCGATCCGGACAGGCTCCAAGCCCGCTGCTCAACAATGTCCAAATTGGTGTGACGCCACTCCAATGAACGCCGAACGGTGAGTCGACCAAGGCTGAACCGCCGCCGAGGAAGTGGACGGTGAGCATGCCTGACGGTCCGGCGGCAAAGTATAGGGTGAATGCAGGATCGACAGCGAGGTGGGCTGTGACCGAAAATCCGAAGAGATTTGACCGCAGAGAACGCCGAGATCTCAAAGGACGCGGCGCGAACCTGGACTGCGGCGGGAAGCGTCCGCGCCACGCCGCCTTGGAAGCCGGACCGGGATCCGATCGCCCCCTGCCTCCACGTGACTCCCGTCCCCTCGGCGTCGGAGTCGGGGTCGGAATCGAGTTCATCTCCATCCCATCGAGCTTCGCGGTGCGCGTAGTCGGCCCAACGATTCAGCTCAGCGACCCGGCACTCGGGACGCCGCGATTGCCAATAACGACATTATTCCGGGTTCGCTGCAGCGCACGGCTAACGTCCCGGCCGCCGACCGCCGCCGAGGACGATCGCCGGCAGCGAATCCGGCGTCCGATTAGCCCGGCGCATCCGAGTCGGAAAGGCAGGGCGGCGGTTCGGTGGAGCGACTGGTTAAGCCGAGTCATCGCCATACACAAGATCTTCGTCTGAAACTCTCCCAGAAGGTCTCTCGTCCGAATCCCGCGAGCAAGCCGGCCAGCACTGCGCCGCCGCCGATACACATCACACCAGCGAGGCTGGAATCGTATAACCGAAAGGCCGGCCGTGCCCAAACCCACAAACCGATGGCTGCTCCCATCACCGCACCAAAAGCGAAACGCACCCAGAATCCAAACCAGTCTCTGTCTGCGTTCTTGGGCATGGCGTGGTCAAGTTGCCTGACGCGAAGGTCAGCGATCGAAGCCAGCCGCCGCTGACGATCTATTTGTCTCAGCGCGAATCGGCTGGCTTCGATTCGCTGGACCGTCTTTTTGGGTTATTGCCTTCTGCTCCTCGGATGCCCGGATCAACTTGTACACCGGGCGAGTCTGCCACAATGTCCTCTCCTGAAGATTGAACCACTCGTAGTCTCCTTCGTATTTGTTCTTGAGCGTGAGAGTGTGCTGCCACTGATCACCCTCCTTGAACTTCAGAACGCGGAAGTCCGGCGAAACCGAAACATCATGGACCTTGGCTCGCGGCTGCCCAGACTGCAGCACATCGAAAGGTCGGCCAATATCATTGATGACGATCCAATAACCATGATCGTCCGACCAATGCCCGAGCCAAGTCTCAGCGCTGAATGTTGAAACTTCCCAAGCTGATCCAACCTGAACTGTATCGTCGTCCCGCATCCGAGCGTTCGCCTCCTTGATAAGCTCATCGTAGTGGGCCCGGTTCTCGTAGGTCGGACGATACTGCTGGTCGAGTCCACGCCAGACTTTGAGCACGCGGTCAAGGTGTCCATCCTCAATCTGCTGAATTGACGTATTGATCAGGTCTCCGGTCGCGCCCCCATACCACGCGTTGTAGTTGAAGCGCGTGAGCACGCTACTCACGGCCCAAGTGCACGTCGCCATCAGTCCAATCGCCAGGATCCCCAGGCAAATCCGCAAGGGACGACCTCCGCGGAACTCGGACACCAGCCACGCGATTGGCAGTGCAACCATGACCGCGATGAGAAGGAAGCCGAAAGGTGCCATCATGCACTACCCGGTTTTGACCCAACGACAAGCTGAGCGGCGCTGGGGCGTGTCGGGCTCATCGAGCGCAGCGAGGCCCACAGCGCATCGCCCAGCTTCCGCTCGAGCGACTGGTTCCCACGGCCTGGGCGGCGAGCCGACCTCAAATGCGTCGAGCCCCACATATCCTGCGCTCAGCCCATTCTTTCTTTCTGCTCGACGCATTTTCTCCGGTTTCTATAATCCGCTGCGTTGCGCGGCGGTAAGTCCGCTCCAAGCTCGCTTGAGCGGATTACCTTAGCCACGCAGGCATTCCTGGTTTCCGTTTCATCCGCGGCACCCAGTCCTTCGGGATCTGGAACCACACCAGACGTCCGAGGTTGGCCTCCATGAATGGTTGGTTTTCTTCTCGCCGCCCATGGTCCTGGGAACGTTGTTTAGACAACCCATTAGCCGCCTATGCGGCACGGCTTGTCAAAAGCTATCTGCTTTCGCGGGATAGGCTGCGGAACATCTCTCATGGATCGCGGGTGCGGCAGTGAAAAGCCTTGGCTTCAGGGCGAACCAGGGGGCGTTGACGGGGTGCGTGGCGGTCGGTTCCGTCCAGGACCGGAGTCCGGCGTCGGCATCCCGTGTAGGGGACGGCAATGCAACGGGCGGTGAAGGCGGTGGCCCGGACCCCGGATCGGTCGGCCCCGAGCGTGCCTGGCTGCTCCGGAGGCACGAGGTCAAGGAGGGGATGTCGGGAGCCGGACGGGGCGGACACCCGCGGATGATCATCCGCAGCTACGGAGGGGATGCCGGGAGTTGAGCGGAGCGGTGTCGAGGTGCCGGGCACCCGCGGATTATCATCCGCAGCTACGGGGCGGGGGCCGCTCGGATTCGGGCTGCGGCGGGAGGGTGCTCGCGGGGACGCTCGCGCCACCGCAGGGGGGCCCGGGGTCCGGAGTCGGCACTGGCCGTCTCGCGAGGGCTGTCATGGATACGGTATGGGGTTGGGTGTCGGTCCCTCACGGGACCGATCCGCTCGCGGGAGCTCGCGGCTCCGGATGGGCGGGGAGGGATTTGAGGCAGAGTGACGCCCGTGGCCTCGGCGTCGGGGTCGGGGTCGGGATCGGAATCGATCTCCCGTTTCCCCGCCAATCCTCCTCCTCTTTCGGAGCGCCGAGCTCCTGCGAGGCGGGGCAATCGGGGAGGACTCGTTTTGGTCCGCAGATTCCACGGATTTCCGCAGATGCCGGGAGGCTCCGGAGGCTGGGGAGTGTGGGCAAAAATGGGTACGTACGAACGATTCCGTCTTCTCTCCGTGTCTCCGTGACTCCGTGACTCCGTGAGCGATCGGGTCGGGGCTGATTCCGGATGGGCCTCACACGGAGGCACGAAGACACGGAGGGGGTGGCGGGAGTCGGGCGGAGCGGGGGGCAGACAACCGCGGACTATCGTCCGCAGCTACGGGGGGGGAGCCAGGAGTTGAGCGGAGCGGTGTCGAAGCATGGGGCACCCGCGGATGATCATCCGCAGCTACGGGGCGGGGGGCTGCTCGGATTCGGGCTGCGGTTGGAAGGAGCTCGCGGGGACCCTCGCGCCACCGCAGGTGGGCCTTGGGGCCCGGAGCGGCACTGGCCGTCTCATGCGGGCGGCCACGAGTTGGGGGGGAGAGGGGTTGGGTGTCGGTCCCTCACGGGACCGATCCGCTCGCGGGAGCTCGCGGCTCCGGAAGGGCGGGGAGGTACTTGAGGCAGAGTGACGCCCGTGGCCTCGGCGTCGGGGTCGGGGTCGGAATCGATCTCCCGCTTCCCCGCCAATCCTCCCCGTCTTCCGGAACGCCGAGCTCCTGCGAGGCGGGGCAATCCCGATTTTCTCTCCGTGTCTCCGTGACTCCGTGAGAAATCGGTTGGGGCTGGTTCCGGATGGGCCTCACACGGAGGCACGAAGTCACGGAGGGGGTGGCGGGAGAGGGGCGGAGCGGGGGGCAGACAACCGCGGACTATCGTCCGCAGCTACGGGGGGGGAGCTGGGAGCCAGTCGGAGTGGACACCCGCGGATTATCATCCGCAGCTACGGAGGGGAGCGAGGAGCCGGGCGGAGTGGGCACCGGCGGATGATCATCCGCAGCTACGCGGGGGAGAGACCGCGGATTAGCATCCGCAGCTACGGTTATTCGCAGCGGCGGGGGTCAGGTGGCGCGGCCTTGGCGCCATTTGTCGAGGGCGACGGCGATCACGATGACCGAGCCGATGATGATGTCCTGGACGTAGTTGGGCCAGTCGATGAGCTGGGTGCCGTTGCGGAGGACGGCCATCATGAGGGCGCCGACCAACGAGCCGAGGATGCTGCCCGAGCCGCCGCTGAGGCTGGCGCCGCCGATGACGACGGCGGCGATGATGTCGAGTTCGAGCCCGATGGCCACGGTGGGGTCGCCCTGGGTGAGGCGGGAGAGCTGGAACAGGCCGCCGAGGCCGAAGAACAGGCCGGACAGGCCGTAGATGAGGAGCTTGGTCCGGGCGATCCGGATGCCGCACAGGCGGGCGGTGGCCTCGTTGGAGCCGAGGGCGAAGACGTGTCGGCCGAACACGCTGTACCGGAGGATCACGGCCATGACGGCGGCGAGGCCGAGGGCGATCCAGACACCGGTGGGCAGGGGGAAGAACTCCCGCGGGGCGTGTCGGGCCATGAGCCCGGCCAGCGGCGAATCCTGCGGGAGGTTGACGGTCTGGTTCTGGCCCAGCCATTTGGCGCTGCCACGGACGATCCCCAGCATGCCGAGGGTGACGATGAAGGGGGAGAGGCGCAGGCCGGCGACGAGGCCGCCGTTGACCAGACCGATCCCGCCGCCGGCGAGGATCGCGAGCAGGCCGCCCATCCAGGGCGAATACCCGGCCACCATCAGCTTGGCGGCGAGCACGCTGGTGAAGGCCACGACCGAGCCGACCGACAGGTCGATCCCGCCGCTGATGATGATCAGCGTCATCCCGAGGGCGCCCACCGACACGATCACGGTCTGGGTGAGGATCGTCTTGAGGTTGCCGGGGCTGAAGATGAACTCGCGGGCCTCGGTGAAGGCGAGCAGGAGGCACACCGTGGCGAGGCCGAGGAACGGGCCGCCGGACTGCACCAGGCGGCGCAACCGGTCGGCCCAGGGAATCGAGGGACGTTCAGGCATGATCGGGGGAAGGGTCGGATGCGGGGACATCGGGCTGGCCGATGGCGGCGGTGATGAGCGCGTGCTCGGTCCACTCGGCGACGGGTCGGACGGCGATGATCCGGCCGCGGCACATCACGGCGATGGTGTCGCAGACGCCGAGCAGTTCGGGGAGGTAGGAGCTGACCAGGACCACCGCCCGTCCCTGCTCGGCGGCACGTCCGATCCGCCGGTAGATCGCCGCCTTGCTGCCGACGTCGATGCCGCGGGTGGGTTCGTCGAGGAGCAGGACGCGGGCCTGGTGGTAGAGGAGGCGGCCGAAGGCGACCTTCTGCTGGTTGCCGCCCGAGAGTTCGCCCACTGGCTGGCCCTCGTGATGGGCCCGGACGTCGAGGTGTTCCATCCAGTCGAGGGCCATGTGGCGTTCCTTGCTCGGCGAGATGAAGCCCCAGCGGCTGACCGGTCCCGGGCGGGTGATGAGGAGGTTCTCGGCGATGCTCCGGTTGAGCAGCAGCCCCTCCTGCTTGCGGTCCTCGCTGAGCAGCGCCACGCCGTCCTGGAGGCGCCGGTGGGGGGGGCGGCGGGTCTTCTCCGTCCCGCCCACCCGGACCTCGCCGCCGGTCACCGGGTCGAGTCCGAACACCGCCCGCAGGGTCTCGGTACGGCCGGCGCCGATGAGTCCGAACACGCCGAGGATCTCCCCCGACCGCACGGTGAACGTGGCGTCGGCGGGCTTCGCGCGGCCGGCCAGGCCCCGCACCTCCAGCACCGGCTCGCCGATCGTGTGCGGGGTGCGTGGGTAGAGGTCGCTGACCTCGCGTCCGACCATCCAGTGGATGATCCGCTCGACCGGCGTGGAGGCCAGGTCGCCGTCGCCCACGCTCTCGCCGTCGCGGAGCACGGTGAACCGGGAGCAGACCCGCTGGCACTCCTCGAGGAAGTGGCTGATGTACACCAGGCTCACGCCGGAGGCGCGGAGCCGGTCGAGGGCGGCGAAGAGGTGCTCGACGTCGGGTCCGGTGAGGCTGCTGGTGGGTTCGTCGAGGATGAGGACCCGGGGTTGGGCGACGAGGGCCCGGGCGATCTCCACCAGCTGCTGCTGGGCGATGGTGAGTTCCTCCACCGGCAGGTCCGGGGGGATCGCGGTGTGGAGCTGGTCGAGGGCCGCGAGGGCCATTTCCCGGCGTCGCCGCCGGTCGAGCCATCCGAACCGGTGGGGTTCGGCGCCGAGCAGGATGTTCTCCTCGACCGTGAGGTGGGGGGCGAGGTTGAGCTCCTGATAGATCATCGCCACCCCCTGGCGTCGGGCGTCGAGCGGGTCCCGCGGGGAATACGGGCGGCCGTCGAGTCCCATCCGGCCGGCGTCGGGCCGATGGGCGCCGCTCAGCACCTTCATCAGGGTGCTCTTGCCGGCGCCGTTTTCGCCGATGAGCGCGAGGGCTTCGCCGGCGCCGAGGGTCAGGGAGACGCCCTTGAGCGCCTGGGTGGCGCCGAAGGCCTTGCGGATGCCGGTGAGCTGGAGTCGGGGCGCGGTCAACAGGTGTCGGGTTGTCGTTTCCGGGAACGGGACGGCCGGACGGCGGGACGTTCTGGGCTCCGGGAACCCGCGCACCCTACCGGGCCGGCGTTCCCCGCATCAAGCGAGCGTCGTCACGGAGAGCCATCCTGTCGTGCCGAACTCCTCCTGGAACGGGGCCACCGCGGCCCGGGCGGTTCCGATGTCCGGGAAGAGGGCGAAGGTGGTGGATCCGCTGCCGGACATCAGGGTGGCCCAGGCGCCCCGTGTCCGGAGGAACTCCTGGTACAGGGCCAGCACCGGGTATTTGGCGAGGGCGGGGGCCTCGAGGGAGTTGTGGAGGGCCTGCCCGACGGCCTTGCGGTCGGTGCCGGCGAGCAGTCCGGCCAGTTCCCGGGCCCGGCCCGGTCGGCCGTTCAGGGCTTCCGGATGCCCGGCCAGGGCGCGGAAGGCCCAGGGGGTGGCGATGCCGAATCCCGGATGGAAGAGGAACAGGCCGCAGCCGGAGAGCATCGGGAAGGGCCCGACCGGCTCGATCCGTTCGCCCCGTCCCCCGGCCAAGGCGGGCCGGTCCTGGAGGAAGAAGTTCACGTCCGATCCCAGCCCGGCGGCGAGTCGGTCGAGATCCGCCGCGGCGAGGGGATGTCCGTGCAGCTCGTCCAGTCCGCGGAGGGTATGGGCGGCATTGCTGCTGCCGCCGCCCAGTCCGGCGGCGAGGGGGAGGCGCTTGCGGAGGTGGATGTGTCCGGTGGGCGGGCGCCCCGCGGCCTCGAAGAATGCCCGGGCGGCCCGGACGACGAGGTTGGAGTCGTCCACCGGGAGCTCCGGCCGGTCGCACGTCACCTCCAGGGGCGAACCGGCGGCGGTGAACTCGAGTTCATCCCCCTCGGGGACGGCGAGGAAGAGGGTTTCGAGTTCGTGGAACCCGTCCGCCCGACGTCCCAGCACGTTGAGGATCAGGTTGATCTTTCCGGGTGAGAACCGGCGCATGGGAAAAGAAAAAAGCGCCAACCCGGGGGCGGCGCTGTTGGACGGGACAACCGGGGTGGGCTGTCAGTCGAAGATGTGGAAGCGGCTGCCCGGGACGAACGGGGCGACATCCGCGCCGTCGAAGCCGATGTGCGTGCTGGTCTGGAGGTTCGGCACGTCGATCACGCGCGGCTTGTAGCTGTCGGCGTAGACCGGCTTGACCGGGCGGATGAGGGGGCCGGAGGGGATGGGGAAGGTGGCCACCTCGAAGGCGCCGACCACGGTCCGGGTGACGGTGCGATGGAGGCCGCGGACCACGCCGTGGCCCATGGCGACGTCGCCGCCATCCTCGAGGAAGGACTTCTCCACGGAGCGCTGGAGCTCACCCATGCGCGTGGGTTCGGTGAGGTTGTTCAGCCCACGGCCCAGCTTCTTCTCAGCGCTGGCGCAGCCGGTCGCGAGGAGCGCGGCCAATGTGAGAACGGAAAGCGGCTTCAGTTCGGTGCGCATAAGTGGTTTGTGCTTCGGCCGACCCTACCGGCCGGGATCGGTGGTGCAAGCGTGGAGTTGGGAGGATTCCGGGCCCGGGGGGTCCGGGCTGGCGGTTCCCACCGGAGGCGGGCAGCGTGGGGGTGTGGACTGGCCGGAATGGGATGAACTGGTGCGACGGGCCCGCGAGGTGGTGGACGCCACCTCGTCGGCGTTGCCCGACGGGTTGCGGGACCGCAGCCGGGACGTGGCCCTCGCCTGCGAGCCGGAGCCGGGACCGGATATCGTGGCCGACGGCTGGCCTGAGGATCTCCTGGGACTGTTCGTGGGGGATCCGTTCGGCGTTCCGGAGTCCGAACGCGGACCGATCCCGCCCCGGATCTTCCTGTATCTCGACAACCTCTGGGACTTCGCCGGGGGCGACGACGGGGCGTTTCGCGAGGAGGTGCGGATCACCTACCTCCATGAGTTGGGGCACTACCTGGGTCTCGACGAGGACGAGATCGAGGAACGGGGCCTGGGCTGAAAACGGACACCCCGCCGCGGCGGGGGCCGGGCGGGGTGTGTTTCGGGGGCGAAGGATTACTTGTTCCCGAGGGCGGCCTCGATGGCGGCGGCGATCTCCTTCGAGTCCGGTTCCTCGCCCGAGCCCCAGCGCTTGAGGAGCTTGCCGTCGCGGCCGATGAGGAACTTGCCGAAGTTCCATTTCACGTCGCCCGGGAACGGCGAGTCCTTGCCGGTGAGCGCGGCATAGAACGGATGCTGGTCCTTGCCCTTCACATGGAGCTTGGCCATGAGCGGGAAGGTCACGTCGTACTTGGTGGAGCAGAACGTCTTGATCTCCTCGGCGCTGCCCGGTTCCTGGGCGCCGAAGTCGTTGCAGGGGAATCCGACCACGCTGAACCCGCGGTCCTGGTAGCGGCGATGGACCGCCTCCAGCGACTTGTACTGTGGGGTGTAGCCGCACTTGGAGGCGACGTTGACCACCAGGACGACCTTGCCGTCGAAGGCCTTGAGGGAGGTGGACTTGCCGTCGATGTCCTGGAGGGGGATTTCCTGGAGGTTGGCTGCGGCGAGGGAATTCATGGCGAGGAGGGTGGCCCCGAGGGCGATGCGGCGGAGGAGGCTTTTCATCGGGCGAGACAGTGTGCCCGGGCCCGCCGCTGTCAAATCGTGTCCCCGGGGAATGCCTCCGGGTCGGGGCCTGCCATCGGGATCCTGCGGAAGACGGGCCGCACGGACCGCTTGGCTTGCGGGGAATTCCCTGCGTCGATGGGCCGGATGTCCGCATCCCTGTCGGATCTGGAGCCGGAAGACCTGGCCCGATGCCTCGCGGCGTGGGGTTTCAAGCCCTTCCATGCCGTGCGGGTGCTCCGGTCGCACTATGCGGCCGGCGACCCCCGGTTTCCGGCGCCGGCCGGACTGCCCGCGGGGCTGCTGGCACGGATCGGGGCGGAGCTGGGTCCGGCTCCGGTGGAGGTGGCGGCGCGGCAGGTTGCCGGTGATGGGACCACCAAGCTCCTGCTCCGACTGCGGGACGGTCGGACGGTCGAGTCGGTGCTGATGCCGGACCTCCGTCCCGACCGGGCCGCCGGCTGCATCTCCTCGCAGGTGGGGTGTGCGATGGGCTGCGACTTCTGTGCGACGGCACGCGTCGGATTCGAGCGCAACCTCACCGCGGGCGAGATCGTCGGGCAGTTCCTCGCGCTGCGTCGCGAGGCGTGGGCGTCGGGCCGGAGACTGCACACGGTGGTCTTCATGGGGATGGGGGAGCCGATGCTGAATCTCGACGCGGTCCGGACGGCCATCCGGCGTTTGGCGGACAATGCGCTGGGCGGGATCGGTTGGCGGCAGATCACGGTCTCCACGGTCGGGATCGTGCTGGGGATCGACGGCCTTGCGGCGACCGGGTGGGGCGTCCAGTTGGCGGTCTCGCTGCACGCTCCGGACGATGCGACCCGGGCCCGGCTGGTCCCGGCCGGGCGGCGGTTTCCGATTGCCGACATCCTCGGTGCGGCCGACCGGTTCCAGGCGCGGCGTGGCCGGCCTGTGATCATCCAGTACTGCCTGCTTGCGGGAATCAACGACGCGCCGGAACAGGCGCATCAGCTGGCGGGGCTCCTGGGCGGCCGGCGGATGCATGTGAACCTGCTCCGGTTCAACCCGGGCGATCCCGCGATCCCGGGTGGCGGGTATCGGGCGTCAGGGGAGGCGGTGGCGGCGGAATTCGCGGACGTGTTGAAGCGGCGCGGGGTCGTGGCCCATTTCCGTCGGTCGCGAGGGAGGGACATTTCCGCCGCGTGCGGGCAGTTGCACCGTGCCGCGGCGGTGGCCCGGCTGGGAGGCTAGGCGGGCTGTCCGCCCCTCCCCGGGGTGGGCGGTCACTGTTCGATCCGCATCCCCGCGTCGCTGAGCGCCCAGGCCTGGCGCCGGGCCGCGGGGCTGAGGAAGTTGCCTTGGAGGCGGACGCGGACGAACGGGGCCCAGTTCTGGGGTCCCTCCAGGTCGGCCAGCGCCGCCTTGTGGAAGCCGCCGATGTTCCGGATCCGGTTCCGCTCGAGCATCAGGAACATTGGCGCCCGCAGGCCGGCCAGCGGGGCGATGTTGCGGATCCGGTTGCCGGAGAGGGACACCGACGTCAGGCCCTTGAGGGCGTCGATGCCGGCCACCGAGTCGATCCGGTTGTCATCGGCATAGAGGGTGGCCATGCGGGCCAGCCCGAGGATCGGCTCCAGGGTGGTCACGCGGTTGTGGGAGACGTAGAGGGAGGCGAGGTTGGTGCAGGCCGCGAGCGGGGCGAGGTTGGTGACGGCGTTGTGGTCCAGCTGGACGTACTGGAGGGCGGGCAGGGTGCCGAGCGGGGTGAGGTCGGCGACCCGGTTGGAGGCGAGGTTGAGGTACTGCAAACGGGGCAGACCCTGGAGCGGGGTGAGGTCGACGATCCCGTTGCCGGCCAGGTCGATCGAGGCCAGGGCGCGGCAATGTTCCAGGCCGGACAGGCTGCGGACCCCGCGGAAGTTGCCGTTCAGGAAGGCGACATTCGCCACGTCGGCCGCGGTGAGGGGCTTGTCGGTGCCGCGCTTCTCGAACACCTGTTCGCGGACCGCGGCCTCCAGCGCGGGATCGGCGAACACCGAGGTTTCCGGCTTTGCCTCCTCGGCCGGCTTGTCGTCGGCGGCACGGAGGGAGCAGGCGGCCAGGACGAGGGAGGCGATCAGGAGAAGACGTTTCATGGGCGTGCCCCCAGTCTGCCCAAGCCGGCCGTCCGCACGTCAAGCCGTCATTCCGGTCCGTCCGCACCGGGATTCCAGACCCGCAGCCGCCAGTCCTCCCACCGGTCCGCCACCCGCAGTTCCCCGGCCGCGTCGAAGGCGAACCCGCAGCCGGTGCCGTACACGCTGTCGGGCGAGACGTTGAAGGTCCACACCGACCCGTCCGGCACCGCCCGCTCCGGGGCGGTTTCCAGGCGGGCCCGCAGGCCCGCGGTGTCCGCCGTCGCCAACGCCGGGCCGTCGGCTTCCTGCCAGTGCCGGAACACGCCCCTCGAGGCGATCAGGCGTCGCATGAGGGGATTCAGGGAGGCGGCGTGCTGGTGGCCCCGGAACACCGCGCGCACCCGATGCCCCGACCCGCCCGCCCGGCCGAGGAGGTCGCGCGTGAGGCGTTCCCCGTAGACGAAGGCCCGGCCCGGATCCACCGCGAAGTCCGGCCCGCCCGGCTGGACGGTGAAGTCGTTCCACAGGAACCCGAGGACCGTCGGGGTGGTGGGGCTTTCGGGGACGAAGTCCTGCAGGTGGATGCCGAGGTCCCGCCGGACGGCCGGGGCGAGGGCATCGGGCGCCGCGGCCCGGCTGTCGAGGAGGGTGCGCTGGCGGAGGGTTCCGAGGAGGTGATACCGCACCGGGCCCGGGGCCGCGAGCAGCCCGGACGGGTCGTACCCGGGCTCCATTCCGCCGTGGTTGCACTGGACGGCATTGGTGCCGCCGGCGAGGTAGAGCACCGCGGGCAGGAACTCGTAGAGCCGGACCAGCCGACGCAGGTCGATGCCGCGGCCGTACTTCGCGGTGACCTCGGCGAGGAAGCCGTATCGGGACACCAGGCTGACGTCCTCGTGGTTCCCGCGGACGAGGTGGACCTGTCCCGGGCTGGCCAGCCGGAGACGCATCAGGGTGTACAGCACCTCCACCCCGTAGCGGCCGCGGTCGGTGTAGTCCCCGAGGAACACCAGGTGCACCTCCGGACGGGCGACCCGGAAGCCGTCGAGATCACCCCGTCGGTTCAGGGTGTCGAGGTAGGCAAGGAGCGAGTGCACGTCGCCGTGGAGGTCGCCGTGGAACTGCACGCGGGTTCCGGTGGGAACGGCGAGGCGTTCGGCGAAGGGCAGGAAGGGGGTGCCGGGCTGCAGCGTGTACGCGGTGTCGGGATCGAGGAACCCCGCGGGCGGCGGGGTCCCGAGCCAGGCGTCGGCCCGGGACAGGGCCCCGGTGCGGCATTGGGCGAGGAAGGTGTCGAGGACCGCGGTGAAGTCCGTCCACTGCTTCAGGGGCAAGAGTTCGCGCGGGGGGAGGCGGTCGGCGAGATCGCGGTTGGACGGCAGGCGTTCGACCGCCGCCCGCCAGACGGGGTAGGTGGGGGCGTCGGACGGATCCGCAGCGCGGGCCGCGGGCAGGATCAGCCACAGGGCCAGGATGCCGGCCGGCAGGCGAAGGGATGGGCGGATCATCGGGGTGACAGCCTGACATTCCGGACGCCCGCTGGCCAGCGGGGTGCATGTCGGCCCGCAAACACGTTTGATTACGCGGGCGGTTTTGTCGTCCACTCCGCCCATGCAATTGCCCTTCCGTGCCCTGGCCGGCCTTTGGCTGCTGGCGACGGCCTCCCTTTCCGCCCAGCAGGTCCAGACCCCGACCGCCGGATCTGCCGGATCGGCCCCGGGTGGCGACTGGCTTCCGCCGGAGGCCGCCTTCCGGATCGAGGTGCTGGACGAGGACCGGAGCGTCGACGGCGAGTTGCGCGACACGGTGGTGGATCCGATGGAACTGACGGTGGCTCCGGACGGGCGGGTGTTCTGGGCCGAGCGGGCCGGGGTGGTGAAGATGTGGAAGCCATCCGACCGCAAGACGGTGGAGATCGCCCGTCTGCCGGTGTTCACGGGGCTGGAGGAGGGGTTGTTGGGGATCACGCTCGACCCGAAGTTTGCCGAGAATGGCTGGCTCTACCTCAACCGGTCGCTCCCGGAGACCTTCCATGACGGGCAGGGCAAGGCGGGGAAGATCCGGGTGTCCCGGTTCACGGTGAAGGGCGACGCCCTCGACCTCGCCAGCGAGACGGTGATCCTCGAGATGACCGTCCAGCGGGAGCAGTGCTGCCATGTGGGCGGCTCGCTCGCGTTCGATTCCAAGGGCAACCTCTACGTGTCGATCGGGGACAATACGAACCCGTTCGATTCCGACGGGTTCAGCCCGAGCGACCCGCGCCCCGGGCGGTATCCGTGGGACGCCTCCCGGTCGGCGGCGAACGCCAATTCCCTGGTCGGCAAGATCCTCCGGGTCACTCCCAAGGCGTCGGGCGGGTACGACATCCCGGCCGGCAACCTCTTCGCGCCGGGCACCGCGGGGACCCGTCCGGAGGTCTACGTGATGGGCAACCGCAATCCGTTCCGGATCTCGGTCGATCCGCGGACCGGCTACCTGTACTGGGGCGAGGTGGGGCCGGACGCCGGCAGTCCGAATCCGAAGCGGGGGCCGGCCGGGTTCGACGAGGTGAACCAGGCGCGCGGGCCTGGGTTCTTCGGATGGCCCTTCTTCGTGGCCGACAACAAGCCCTATGCCCGGATCGATTTCGTCGCCCGCCAGGCGCACATCGACGCCCGGGAGGCGCGGGAGAAGGCGAAGAAGGATGGCAAGCCGGAGTCCGAGTGGCCGCCGGCGCCGGCGCCGTGGGAGGTGGACAATCCGCCCCTGTTCGACGCCGAACGGCCGGTGAATGATTCGCCCAACAACACGGGGATCCGCGAGCTGCCGCCCGCCCAGCCGGCGTTCATCTACTATCCGGCCGCCCCGTCGACCCGCTTTCCGGTGGTGGGCAGCGGCGGCCGCACGGCCATGGCCGGGCCGGTCTACTACTTCGACCCGACCAATCCCTCGCCGAACAAGCTGCCGAAGGAGTTCGACCACACCCTGTTCATCTACGAGTGGACCCGGAACTGGATCATCGCCGTGAAGCTCGACGCCCGGGACCGCATCGCCCGTGGATCGGACGGCAAGCTGATGATGCAGCGCTTCCTTCCCGGGACGACGATCAAGCGGCCGATGGACATGGAGCTGGGTCCGGACGGGTGCCTGTACCTGATCGAGTTCGGCAAGGAATGGGGCAACAACAAGGACACCCGCATCCTCCGGATCGGGCACGCCCCGTAACCGTCCTGCCGTAGCCGACGACATCCAGCCTCACGCCTGGGGGGGCCTGACGGACCCCGTCGGACTTACCCGCTGGCGCGGGCTCATCCCTCCACGGCCCGAGGGGCGCGAGGCGCGCTGGGGCGAGCCTGCGAGCCCGATCGGCCCCGGAAGGGGCCGACGCCCCAAGGTCCCCAACACTGCGGGGTCCTTGCGGACCCCGTCGGACTCACCCGCTGTCGCGGGTTCATCCCTCCACGGCCCGAGGGGCGCGAGGCGCACTGGGGCGAGCCTGCGAGCCCGATCGGCCCGGCAGGGGCCGACGCTCCAAGGCCACCCAACGCCTGCGGGGTCCTTGCGGACCCCGTCGGACTCGCCCGCTGGCGCGGGCTCATCCCTCCACGGCCCGAGGGGTCCACCGGCGCGCTGGGGCGAGCCCGGAAGGGTCAGGGGTTCTTCCGGTGCCGGAGGGGGTGCCCCGGACGGGCGCCGGTGGTCCGGTCGTCCTCCACCACGGCGGTCCCGTTGACCAGCACCCGACGGAATCCCGTGGCGTACTGGTGGGGGTCGCGGAAGGTGGCGACGTCCTGGACGGTGGCCGGGTCGAACACCACGAGGTCGGCCCATGCCCCGGGGCGGATCTGGCCGCGGTCGGGCAGGCCGAAGGTGGCGGCCGGAAGGGAGGTGAGGCGTCGGATGGCGTCCTCGAGCTGCAGCACCTTCTCCTCGCGGACGTAGCGCGCCAGGACCCGGGCCGCGTTGCCGTATCCCCGCGGATGCGGCACGCCCTCGCCGAACCGTCGCACCCCGCTGTCGGATGCGAACAGGGTGTTGGGATGCCGGGCGAAGACCCGTAGATCCTCCTCGTGGATCCCGTGGAACACGGCGCTCGCGCCGCCGGCGGCCTGGATCTCCAGGATCGTCTCGATCTGGTCGTCGAGGGTGTCCGCACCCCGGCGCCGCCGCGCGGCCTCGACCACGTCGACGCCGTTGAGGGACGGGTCGGCCCGGTGGCTGGCGATGACCGCGTAGGCGTAGTTCGACCGGAGATTGGCCGCGAGACGCCGTCGCATCTCCTCCTTCATCGCGGCCTTCCGTCCGGGGTCGTCGAGATTCGACTGGAAACCGCCGCCCTCGCGGAAGGACTCCGGGATGAGCTGGGACAGCGACGTGCTCGAGGCGGTGTAGACGTACTGGTCGTGGGTCACGTCCACCCCCTCCGCCCGGGCGGCCCCGATCGCCCCGAGCACCTCGTCGGTGCGTCCCCAGGCGGCGTTGCCGCTCAGCTTCAGGTGGGAGATCTGCACCCGGACCCCGGCCTCGCGTCCGATCCGCACCGCCTCGGCAATCGCATCGAGGATCTCCCGGCCCTCGCTCCGCATGTGCGAGGCGTACACGCCGTCGAACGGCGCCACCGCCCGGGCGAGGGCGACGAGTTCGTCGGTGGTGGAGAAGGTGCCGGGCAGGTAGATCAGCCCGGTGGAAAGCCCCACCGCCCCCGCCTCCATGGCGGTGCGCACCTCCTGCTGCATGCGCGCCAGTTCGTCGGGGGAGGGCGGACGGGCGAAGGAACCGCCCATGATCTGTCCGCGGACCGTTCCCTGGCCGACGAGGGTGGCGACGTTCACCGCGGCCGGGTGGGTGTCGAGTTCGGCGAAGAACGCCCTGATGTCCGGTGCCGACGAGCCGCAGTTCCCGGCCACCACCGTGGTGACGCCCATGCGGGTGAAGTTCTCGGCCAGCGGCACCTCGGTGATGTCGTCGGCGTGGGTGTGGACGTCGATGAATCCCGGGGCGACCACCAGGCCGGCGGCATCGATCACGGTGGCGGCGGGGGCATCGATCCGGCCCAGGGCGACGATCCGCCCGTCGCGCACGGCGACATCGGCCCGGCGGGCGGGGTTGCCGGTGCCATCGACCACCCGGCCGCCTCGGACCAGGAGGTCGAACGGATGTTCCGCCGTGGGGCTGTCGGCGAGCGCGGTGGCGGTCAGCAGCAGGGCTGGGACCCGGGCCATCCACCGGTGCCGCGACGGCGGCCGGGGGGGCGTAGCCCCCGTTGCCCGGGGCCCCGGGGTGTCGGGAAGGGAAGGGGGGGGCGGTTCCATGTCCGGGTCGGGCGTCGGGTCAGACCATCGACTGGCCGCCGCCGTCGAAGCCCTGGCCGTCGAGGTCGATGAGGATGTCCCGTGGTTCGGCGCCCTTGCTCGGGCCGACGATCCCGCGGTCCTCGAGTTCGTCCATCAGGCGCGAGGCGCGGCCGTAGCCCAGCTTGAGGCGGCGCTGGAGGAGGGAGACGCTGGCCTTCTTCTCCGTGCGGATCACCTCGACGCATTTCTGGAGCAGGGCCTCGTCCTCGTCGCTCACCGCCTCGTCCGGGTCGAGCGACATGCTGCCGAGGCTGCTGGGTGCCTTCTGGAGGGCCTGGTGGATCTCGACGTCGTACGAGGGCTTGCCCTGGCTGGCGATGTGGGCGACGACACCGTCGATCTCCTGGTCGGTGATGAGCGCGCCCTGGGCGCGGATGAGCTTTGCCGATCCGGGCGGGAGGTAGAGCATGTCGCCCTTGCCCAGGAGTTTGTCGGCCCCCATCTGGTCGAGGATGGTTCGAGAGTCCACCTTGGCCGCCACCTGGAAGGCGATCCGGGCGGGGATGTTCGCCTTGATCACGCCCGTGATGACGTCGACCGACGGCCGCTGGGTGGCGACGATGCAGTGGATGCCGGCGGCGCGGGCCATCTGGGTGATCCGGGCGATGGCCATCTCGACGTCCGCCGGGGCGACCAGCATGAGGTCGGCCAGCTCGTCGATGATGACGACGATGTAGGAGAGCTTCTCGGGGATGACGATCTCCTCCTCGCGGGGGACGCTGATCTGTTCGTCGACCTCGACGGCGAAGCCCTCGGCGCCGGCCTCGACCTTTTCCTTCTTCTGGGTGAGGGGGAGTTCCGGTTCGCGGGGCGGCGGCGGCTTGTCCTTGGGGCGGTCGTTGAAGGCCTTGATGTTGCGGACGCCGACCCGGGCGAAGATCTGGTAGCGTTTCTCCATCTCGTTCACCACCCAGCGGAGGGCGAGGATGACCTTCTTGGGGTCGGTGACCACGGGGACGACGAGGTGGGGAAGGGCGTTGTACTGCTGCAGCTCGACCACCTTGGGGTCGATCATGACGAAGCGGAGCTGGTCCGGGGTGAAGCGGAAGAGGAGGGAGGCGATGATGGTGTTGATGCAGACCGACTTCCCCGAGCCGGTGCTGCCGGCGATCAGCACGTGGGGCATCTCGGCGAGGTCGGCGATGATGGGGTGGCCGTAGACGTCCTTGCCGAGGGCGAGGGGGATCCGCGCCTTGGAGGCCCGCCATTCGGGCGACTCCAGCAGGTCGCGCATGATCACCTTGGTCTTGACCGCGTTGGGCACCTCCACGCCCACCGACGACTTGCCCGGCACCGGGGCGAGGATGTTGAGCCGCTCGGCCTTGAGGGCGGCGGCCATGTTGTTGGTCAGCGCGGCGATCTTCTCCAGCTTCACCCCGGGGGCCGGGTGCAGCTCGTACCGGGTGATCGTCGGACCCTTGGTGATGTCCCCCGGTGCCACCTCGATCCCGAACTGGGCGAGGGTCTGGACCATGAGCCGGGCGTTGGCCATCAGCTCCTCCTTGGTCTCGGTGGGCTTGACGGTCAGGTCGGGCTGGTTCAGCAGGGCCATCGACGGCAGCGTGTAGTCGCCGATCTGCGGGGTGGAGGCGACCGTGATGGGCTTGGGACGCCGACCGGGCATGCGCACCCGCGGGGCGGGCAGGGCGGCGGCCGGCAGTTCGTCCTCCTCCGCCTCCTCCCCGGACCCGCCCGCCCCGGGGTCCGTGGCGGCCGCCCCGTCGGCGTCGCCCGCGGCATCGGGGGCTTCCGGAACCTCCGACGCCCCGTCGACCTCGCCGCCCCGAGCCGGTTCGCGTCCGAGGACCTCGGCGGTGGTCGGGCGACGGGTGCGTCCGGAGGCCGGCGGGGCGGCGTTCCCGGACGTGCTGGCGGTGATCTCGGCGGCGCTGATCGTCTCGCCGGTCTCCACCACCCGGGCGATGTCCCGGGCCTGGGGCACGCTGAGGTCGCGGACCGTCGGCTCGGGGATTGGGCGCATGTCCGCCCCGAGCCCCTGGGGGGCGGGCGCCGGTTCCACCGCCTCCCCGGCCGGGCCCGCGTTGTCGTCGGTTTCCCCGGCGGCGTCGTCCGTCGCCTCATCCCCGCCGCGCAACCCGGCGGCACGGCGCTCGAGGCGCTTCTGCTGCCGGGCGATCTGCTGGGCCTGCTTGCGGAGCGAGGCCTCCTCGGCGGCCAGGCGTTCCGAATCGGTCCGCGGTTCGCGGTGCAGGAGGCGTCGGATCCAGAGGATCAGGTGGAAGTCGGTGAGGAGGAGGAGGCTGACCAGGTAGAGGACGCCGTAGATCAGGCTGGCGCCGGTGCGGTTGAAGAAGGTGGCGAAGACGTAGCGGTTGAGGCTCCAGCCGAGCAGGCCGCCGGCCGAGAGCGTGTCGCCCTGGAGCCCGAGGGCGGGGAGCCAGCCGTTGGTGAGGTCGAGGAGGCCCGACACCGCCACCAGCAGGCCGGCGCAGCCGGCCAGGGCGCGCCAGTTGCGGAGGTAGCGGAGGCTTTCGACGAACCCGGCGAGGCCGAAGGCGACCAGCAGCACCGGCAGGGTGTAGGCGGCGGCGCCGACGAGGAAGAACAGTCCGGCCGCCATCCGGGCGCCGAACAGGCCCATGAAGTTGTGGATCGCCGGGTTGGGCGGGTAGGCGTTGGCGGCGAGGTCGTGCCGGTCGTAGGTGAACAGGGCCAGGGCGATGACCACCGCGGCCAGGAGCAGGCCCCAGCCGATGAGGTCGCCCAGGCCCGGACGGTGCGGGGGTGCGGATGTGGGGTTGGCGCGCGCCACGGTTGCCACCCTACGGACCGCGTTTTTGGCGCGGCAAGCGGCAAAGCGGAAAAAGCCCGCGACGATGGCGGCAGCGGATGGGCGGACAGGGCCTGAATGCGCCGGCCCGGCGTCGCGTCGGAAGCCCCGTCCAGGACTCGCGGCTTGACCGTCGGGTCCCCCACCGACGACATACCTCCATGCCGACCCACCCGACCCTGCGAACCTCCTGCCTCCGTTCCGTGCTCCTTGTCCTGGCGCTCCCGGTTCTGGCCGGGGCGTTGCAGGGGGCCGAGGGGCCGCGGCTCCACACCTTCCGCAAGCAGCAGCTCAGCGACCAGTTCTGGTCCGAGGGGGCGGCCTTTGGCGACATCAACCGCGACGGCAAGATGGACGTGGTGGCGGGGCCGTTCTGGTACGAGGGGCCCGAGTTCAAGGTCCGGCACGAGTACGCCCCGGCCACCCGGGTTTCGAAGAGCCAGCGCGACGGGCAGCCGGTCGAGTTCGCCGGATACAAGGGATTCCTCGGCAACGAGAACGAGTACTCCGACAATTTCATCGCCTTCACCCACGACTTCAACGGGGACGGCTGGACCGACATCCTGATCCTCGGGTTCCCCGGGGCGGAATCCTTCTGGTACGAGAACCCGAAGGGCCGGGGCGGGCCGTGGCAGCGCTATGTGGCGCTCGACGTGACCGACAACGAGTCCCCCACCTTCACCGACATCACCGGCGACGGCCGTCCGGAGATCGTCTGCGCCTCCAAGGGCACCTACGGCTATGCCGAGCCCGATCCCAAGAACCCCACCGCGCCCTTCCGCTGGCATGCCATCAGCCCGGACAACAAGTACCACAAGTTCACCCACGGCCTGGGGGTGGGCGACGTGAACGGGGATGGCCGGCTCGACCTGCTCGAGAAGGACGGATGGTGGGAACAGCCGGCGTCGACGGAGGGGGATCCGGTATGGAAGCACCATCCGGTGACCTTCGGCATCGGCGGGGCGCAGATGTACGCCTACGACGTGAACGGCGACGGCTTCAACGACGTGATCACCAGCCTCGCCGCCCACGGGTTCGGCCTGGCGTGGTACGAGCAGTACCGCGAGGACGGCGAGATCCGGTTCCGCGAGCACATCTTCATGAACAAGGAGGTCTCCGAGAACCGCTACGGGGTGAAGTTCTCCCAGATCCATGCCATCGACCTGGTGGACGTCGACGGCGACGGGCTGATGGACCTGGTGACCGGCAAGCGGTTCTGGGCGCACGGGCCGTCGGGTGATCCCGAGCCGAATGCACCCGCGGTGCTGTACTGGTTCCAGCTCCAGCGCGGGCTGGGCGGGGCGGTGGACTGGGTGCCGCATCGCATCGACGACGCCTCCGGCACCGGCACGCAGGTGATGGCGCGCGACTACAACGGCGACCAGCTCCCGGACATCGTGGTGGGGAACAAGCGCGGGGTGTTCGTGTTCACCCACGAGGCGAGGGCGGTCACTCCCGAGGAGTTCCGGGCCGCGCAGCCGAAACCCGTCCGGTAGGAAGGTCCGTCCCATGACTGCCGTCGCAACCGGCCCCCTTGCCTGGCTGCGGCTCCTCGCGGGGGTGCTGGTGGGATGGGGGATGCTGGCGGGGGCGGTCCCGGCGCGGGCTGCCGGGCCCGGGTTCCAGCTGGGCTGGACCAACAACGTCCTCACCCTGCGCCATCCGAACCTGCCGCCCGAGGGCATGGAAGTGTGGTACCTCGAGGCCTTCTGCCGGGCTGGGGGATGGGATCGGGACTGGAGTGCCACCACGCTGCCGCATCGCACCCGGCTCCTGTCCGCTTCCCGCGACGGGCGCCGGTTGAAGTTCCTGACCACCCTCGACGGCGGGGTGGAGGTGCGGCACGAGGTGCGGGCGGGCACGGACGAGATCGACATCCGGTTCGATCTGCGGAACCGCGGTGCGTCCCACTGGCCGGCGCAATGGTTCCAGCCGGCGTGCATCCGGGTGGCGGCGTTCACCGGACGGGACCAGGCGGGGTATACGGGTCGAAGCTTCCTATTCACCCGTGAGGGGTTGCGGTTCCTCGACCAGCTGCCGCGCACCGTGGAGGCACGCTACCGCGGCGGCCAGGTGTACGTGCCGGCCCACACCGCACGGGAGGACGCCAATCCGCGTCCGATCTGCCCGGAGCCGCCGGTGAACGGCCTGATCGGGTGTGTGTCGGCGGACGGAAACTGGATCCTGGCCACGGCCAGCGACCGGACCCATGAGCTGTTCGAGGGCGTGTACGTGTGCCTGCACAGCGACCCGCGGATCGACGGCCTGCGTCCGGGTGAACGCCGGAAGCTGCGCCAGAAGATCTACCTCGTGCCCAATGATCCCGAGCGGCTGCTGAAGCGGTATCGGCGGGATTTCCCGGCCCGCGACGGGCGGTGGTAGGCAGTTTTTGGCTAAGGATTCTCCGGCCGGCCCGTTAGTCTTCCATGCAAGCAAGCCCGCCGGAATCCCGGGGGCATCGGGTGGGAGGAACGCATGAAGACGCAGGCTTTTTGGGTGTGGATGTGGCGTGGGGTCCTGATGATGGCCGGGTTGCCCGGGCTGCGCGCGGACTGGGCCGCCGACCGGGCTGCCGCCGAACGGTGGTTTGCGGAGGGCTCCTATGCCCGGGCGGCTGCGGTGTATGCCGCGGCTCCGACCAACCTCCCACCGGACGAGGCTCGCTGGGTGGCGTTCCGGGCCCCCGACACCCGGTGGCGCGCGGAATCCGGCAACCTCCGGACCGAGGCGGTGGAATCCGCCCTGCGCGACCTGGACCGCGCCTTCCCCGGGGACCTGCCGGAGGCGGAACGCGACGCGGTCTGGGCCGGCGCCCAGGAATCGATGGGCGACCTGCACCGGCGTCGGGGCGATCCGTGGGACTGGACCCAGACCCGACTGATGGCGGCGCTCGACTGGTGGGCTGGGCAGAGCGACCTCGATCGGGCCCGCGTCCGGTACCTCGACATCGTGTGGAAACTTGCCGAGCCGGCCGGCAGGCGGCGCGGATACCGGCAGGACCTCCCCCTGGAGATCCTCAACAACGCCGTCGCCGTGGCCCGCGACCCGGTGGACATCGCCCGCGCCCGGCATCTCCGCGCCCTGGCCCTGTCGCATTTCGGCCCGCCCGACGAACGGGCCCTGTACCTGGTCGAGGACGATTTCGAGGCGGCGCTGGCGGCGGGGCGGGATACGGACTGGCATGACGACGCCCTGTTCGCCCTCGCCCAATGGCTGGAACGGTCGGGTCGGCTGGTCCTGCAGGAGGACTCCTGGATGCGGGGGCCCGACCCGGCCCGGGCGCTGGAGCGGTACGAGGAACTCGTGCGGACCCACGCCGAGGGGGAATCCCGGCACTGGCGAAACGCCCGCGACCGCGCCGCCGAGATCCGGCGCGAGTCCGTTGGCGTGGCGGTCCCGGGAACCTTCCTCCCGGACAGCGAGGTGCAGTTCCATCTCCAGTGGAGGAACGTCGGGACCCTGCGGTACGCCATCCATCCGATCGACCTGCCCGCAGGGATTCTCCGGGCCGACCCCCGGCAGTCGCTCGACGCCTGGGTGGCGGACCATCCGGACCCGGTGTCCGGACCGGTGGCGACCGGGATCGTGGACGGAGCCGACGGGGGACTACGCCTGGCGATGGACCGCCCGGTGACGTTGACCAACCGGTTGCAGCCCGGGGCGTATCTGGTCGAGGTCCGCGGCGGCAGCCAGCGGGCGCGCGAACTCTTGCTGGTGACCGATGCCGCCGTCACCCTGCGCCTGGCGGGCAGGACCACCCTCGCCTGGGTGACCGACGCGACGACCGGACGTCCGGTGCCCGATGCGCGGGTGGTGCTGGTGCATCGCCGTCCGGCGGGCAACGGAACGTTCACCCTCGAGACCCGTCGGGCGACCTCCGGGGCGGATGGCGTGGTGCGGTTCGACCTCGACGGGCGCGATGGCGAGCTGCTGGTCGCGGCGGAATCCGGCGGGCGGACCGCGCTGGCCCGGTCGTGGGTCGCCGGGTGGGGCGAGCCCGGCGAGGAGTGGAAGCTGTACGTCTACACCGACCGTCCGGCGGTGCGGCCCGGGGAAACCCTCTCGTGGAAGCTCACCGCGCGGCGGCGGGCGGGCGGGGTGGACCGGACCCCGGCCGGGGCCGAACTGCACTACGAGATCACCGACCCGCGCGGGGCCGCGGTCACCAACGGGACGGTCCGGCTGAACGACTTTGGGTCCGCCTGGGGGGAGTTGGTGCCCGGGCCGGACGCCCCCTTGGGGATGTATTCCATCCGCTTCGATGGCCGCGCGGGCCGTGGGGATCCGCTGGGATCCTCCCCGCTGTTCCGGCTGGAGGAATACCGCCTGCCCGAGTTCGAGGTGGCGGTGGAGACGGCCACCGAGGCCGGGCCCGACGGCGCGGTCCGTCCGCGCGCGTTCAAGCTGGGCGAGACGGTCGAGGCGACCATCCGGGCCGACTACTACTTCGGCGGGCCGGTGGCCGATGCGGAGGTGGAGGTCGTGGTGCGGCAGGCCGACTGGCATCCCGGGTGGCCCGAGCCGATGCCCTACCCGTGGATGCGGGCCGGTGGCGTCGGGGAAATGGCGGGCCGGATGCCCGGGTGGTCGTCGCGTTCGATGGAAGTACGCCGCGAGACGCTGCGCACCGATGCCGGGGGGCGCGCCGTGCTGCGGTTGCCCACCGAGGCGGCCGGCGGGGATGTCGAGTTCCGCATCGAGGCCCGGGTGACCGACGCCTCCCGACGGGAGGTCGCGGGAACGTCGACCGTGCGGGTGACCCGACAGAGGTATTTCGTCCGGGTGCAGCCGGGACGTCGGGTGCCCCGGCCGGGCGAACGGGTGCCGGTGGAGGTCCGCGGGCAGGATGCCAACGGGAACCCGGTTTCGGTGGAGGGGCGGGTCCGGGTGACGCGGGAGGCGTGGCGCGAGGTGTGGTGGGATCCGCAGGGGCGGGAGGTCGGGGGTGAGGCGCTGGAACGGCTGCGTTCCCCCGGCAACGTGTGGCCGCCCCCGCCCGATGCGGGCGGGGCGCCGTGGCGGTTGAAGTCGCGTGGGTATGAGGCGGAGGAGGTCCGGATGGAGACGTTGCGCCTGGGCACGAACGGGCTCGCCCGCTGGGAGTTCACGCCGGAGAAGGACGGGTTCTATCGGATCGCATGGAGTTCCCCGGGGAACGCGACGGCGCCGCCGCCACCCGATGCCCGTCCGCGTCCCTTCGAGCCGGCGGTGACCGCCGAGGGAACCGTCTGGGCCGGCGGCCCGGGAACCCGCGAGCTGGGATACCGGGCCGACGGGGTGGAGTTGCTGGTCGATGCCGCCGCCGTCTCGGTGGGGCGCACCCTTCCGGTGATGGTGGCGGTCGACGGCCCCGGGCGTTGGGTCCTGTTCACCACCGACCTCGACGGGGCGATCAGCCACCAGGTGCTCGAGTTCAGCGGGCGGGCCCGGCTGGTGGAGATCCCGGTGGGTCCGGAGCATGTGCCCAACTTCTGGCTGGGCGCCGTCATGGTTCGCGACCGGCAGGTGCTGGGCGATGAGGAGAACGTGCAGGTGCCGCCCGAGTCGCGGTTCCTGTCGGTCGAGGTGACGCCCGACCGGGCCGTCCACGAGCCCCGCGACGAGGCCCGGTTGCGGGTGGTGACGCGGGACCATGCCGGGAATCCGGTGGCGGCGGAGGTGGGGTTGGCGCTGGTCGACGACAGCGTGTTCGCCATCCAGCCCGAGCTGGCTCCGGATCCGCGCGAGTTCTTCTTCGGCGGACAACGCCCGTCCCGCACCCGGATCGACGGCAGCTTCAACCGCCAGCCCTACCTGAAGCTGGTGCGTGACGCCCGGGGCGGAATCCGCGACGAGCGGGACCTGGCGGGTCCCATGGAGATGGAGGGGATCGAGGCGGACGCCTTCGCGATGCCGGTTTTGGCAGCCCGCTACGGCCTGGTGGCGGGGCGGGGAGGCGCCAAGGTCAACGTGTTGGCCCGGCGGGGACGTTCGCTGGCGATGGGCGATGGATTGGCCATGGAGGCCATGGCGGCGCCGATGCCGGCCGCGATGGCGGTGGCCGACCGGGCGATGGGGGGCGAGGAGGCGGGGGCGGAGCCGGTGGTGGTGGTGCGGTCGGATTTCCGCAGCACCGCCTTCTGGCGACCGGATGTCGTGACCGGGGCGGATGGGACGGCCGAGGTGACGGTGCGGTTGCCCGAGTCGCTGACCCGATGGCGGGCGACCGCCCGGGCCGTGACCCGGGAGGGCTCGGTGGGGAAGGGAAGGGCGGAGACCCGGACGCGTCAGCCGCTGATGGTCCGGTTGCAGACCCCCCGGTTCCTCGTGGTCGGCGACGAGGCGTGGCTCGGGGCGCTGGTCGACAACCACACGGCCGGCTCGCTGTCGGTCGACGTAGTGCCCGAGGTCGATGGCGCCGACGTCACGGGGCATCGGGTGGAGGACTCGGAGCAGTCCGGCGCTGCGGCCCGGGTGACGGTCCCGCCCGGTGGCACGGTGCGGGTGGAATGGCGCGTCCGGCCCGCCGCCGCGGGGTCGCTTCGGTTCCGGGTCACCGGCCGCGCGGGGGGACATGCCGATGCCATGGAACGGGTGTTGCCGATCGAGGATCACGGCCTGGAGAAGCTCGTCGCCGTCTCTGCCGAAGCGTCGGCCGGCGATGCCGAGGCGGTCCTGGTGCTCCCGGAGGAACGTCGGCCGGGCACCACGCGGTTCGCCGTGCGGGTCACCCCGAGCCGGGCGGTGGCCCTGCTCGATGCCCTGCCGTACCTCGCCGACTACCCGTACGGCTGCACCGAGCAGACGCTCAGCCGGTTCCTGCCGGCGGTGGTGGTCCGGCGCACCCTGCGGGATCTCGGACTTGATCCGGAGGCGGTCATGGCGGGGGCGTTCGGCGGGATCGGCCCGGCCCCGACCGGTGTCACCCATCCGGGTGGACGGCGGGATCTCCTGAAGCTCGACGACATGGTGGCCGCCGGCCTCGGGAGGCTTCGGGACCTGCGCCGCCCCGACGGTTCGTGGGGCTGGTGGGCAGGTGGGGAAGCCGACGCCTGGATGACCGCGTACGTGGTCTGGGGTCTGGCCGAGGCGCGGGCGGCGGGGATCGACACCGACCCGTTGGACCATGGGACTTCGGCCGACTGGCTGCGGGCGCGTCTGGCGGAGTTCGAGGACCAGCCCGACCAGCAGGCATGGATGCTGCACGCGCTGGCGGTGCACGGCGATGGCCGCGGGGGAGTGGGTGGAACGCCGGAAGAGGCCCAGGCGTTTGCCCGCTGCTTCGAGCGCCGGGACGACCTCAACCCGATGACCCGGGCCCTGCTGACCCTGGCGGCCCACCGGTCCGGTCGGGTTGAGGAGGCTCGGGTGCTGGCGCGAAACCTCGAGAACGGGATCCGCCGGGGCGATCTGGTCTCCTCGGCGATCGCCCCGGGCGCGGGACGCACGCCCGACGCCGCATCGACGGTGACCCACTGGGGGGAGACCGTCGGGTGGCGACGCTGGTCGCACGGCGCGGTCGAGTCCACCGCCTTCACCCTGCGGGCCCTGCTGGCCGTGGACCCGGCCCATCCGCTCGTCGGGTCGACCGTCCGCTGGATGCTCGGGAACCGCCGGGCGGCCCGCTGGAACAACACGCGCGACACCGCCCTGGCGATCCTCGCACTCAACGACCACCTCCGGGTGTCGGGCGAGGCGGTGGCCGACCTGGAGTACGCCGTCGAGGTGAACGGACGCGAGGTGGGACGACGCCGGGTGTCGGGCCGCGACCCCGCCACCTTCGCCTCGGAATGGTCCGTTCCCGAGGATCGCATCACCGCCACCAACCGGGTGCGGATCCGTCGGCTCGGCGGGACATCGCCCATCTACCTGACCGCCTCGGCGGAGTTCTTCAGCACCGAGGAACCGGTGGCGGCGGCGGGGAACGGGTTGTTTGTCCGTCGCGACTACTTCCGCCTCGTGCCCCGTCCCACCCTGTTGAAGGGGGTGGTGGAGGACCGGGTGGCGATTCCCGACGGGGCCGTGGTTTCGTCGGGCGACCGGGTGGAGGTGGTGGTGACGGTGGAATCACCGCACGACTTGGAATACCTGATGCTCGAGGACCTGAAGCCGGCCGGGCTGGAGGCGGTGGAGGCGCGGAGTGGTGGATGGTTGATGGCGCGGGCGTTGCGGCCGGCGGTGGCGGGTCGGGCGACCGGGGATCGGCCGACGACCGACTTCGCGGGCGGGTCCCGCGGGGTGTATCCCGAGTGGCGCGACCGGAAGGCGGCGTTGTTCATCGACCGGTTGCCGGCGGGCATCTGGGAGATCCGCTATGCGATGCGGGCCGAGGTGCCGGGGCAGTTTCATGCCCTTCCGGTGGTCGCCGGCGCGATGTACGTGCCGGACATCCGGGCCAACGGCGCCGAGGTGCGGCTGGGCGTCGGGGAGCGGAGGGGGGAGTAGGGGCGCAAGGCGCGGTGGAGGGGCGAGCCCGCGAGCCCGATCGGTCCCGATAG